>CANQQZ010000050.1 GCA_947626135.1 uncultured Clostridia bacterium | reverse complement strand
TGCTCCTTTACAACGCGGCTGTTGTCGTCTGTCCAGTCAAGGTCGTCGTCCGTGTACGGCTCTTTCGGCTCAAGCTCGAACAAGTCCGCGCCGGTGTAATCGGCGATTTTCTGCGCCACGCCTTCGGTGGTGTTTGTAGCAGAATAATATACTACAACCGATTTTGCGGTTGTGTTCGTAATCGGCGCCGCCGTCGCCTCCGGCATCTGGGCGTCAGCAGGAACGGTTATTGTTACCGTTTGCGTATCGCCGTCCCAATCTACCATGAACTTAAAGCTCTCAGCAATAAAGCGTATCGGAAGCATTGTGCGGTCGTTAATGATAACAGGCGTTACGTCAAGCGTCTGCGCCGCGTCGTTCAGATACGCGGTAGTGCTGTCGATAGTAAGCTTTATGACATCGCTCTTGTACGTCAGTGTGGTCGTGCGCGTATCGCCGTCCCACTCGACCGTGCCGCCGACAGCCTCCACTACCGCGCGCACGGGCAGAAGCGTTCGGTCGTCAATAATTACCGGCGTTGTGCCGCTATCGTCGATGTTGACGCTTTCACCGTCCACCGTCATTTGCGGATTGCCGATTTGTAAAGTTAAAATCTGCTCCGCGCTTGCGGCAAGAGCCGAATCACCGCTCGGCTTGTTTGCCTGCCACACGAACAGTCCGAACGCAAGACAAACAACCGCCATAGCCGTGATAAAGGCTATACTTTTCTTTGCTTTTGTCATATTGACATCTCCCTTCATGTATGTTTAAATTGATACAAATTTTGTTTATTTCACCATCGCATATGGCAACGCTCTGCTACGCGCCCCTTGTTAAAGGGGAGAGGGCCAACGAAGTTGGCGAGGGGATTCCATAATTACAACAAATAGTTCAAATATGTAACGTTTTGTACCAATGAATCCCTCCACCCTTTCGATTTGCAAGCAAATCGAGTGGGTCCCCCTCCCCGGTGCAGTTTCGCTGCGCGAAACCCGCGAAGCGGCTTTTGCCACAGGCAAAAGTGCAAAGCAAGGGAGGCTAACACACGCCGCAATCATTACAACAAACTAAAATTTATATATTTAATTTAACTCCAGACCGTCTATCCAATTCTGAACCTGCGCCTCTGTTGCACTCGTTCCGAAACGCATACCGTCAAGCCAATTTCCGCTGCTTGATTTTGCTTTCAGATTTTCTGCGCTTTGTTCGAGCTGCGACGACATCGACGTGCAGAACGGAATAACTGTTTTGCCTGTAAAGTCGGCATTCTCGACAAAATCGTCGATTACCCATGAAAATTCGCCCCACCATATCGGCGCGCCGATATAGACGGTATCGTAGCTGTCCCAGTTGGGAACGTCGATCGTTTCAAGCTCCACATGACGGTTAGGGTCGTTATGCTCGGTATTAACGCGGCTGCCGGAAGTCGTCCAGCTTAAATCGTCACTTGTATAAGGTACTTTCGGCTGAAGTTCAAACATATCGGCTCCGGTGTAATCGGATATTTTCTGCGCCACACCCTCGGTAGTGTTCGTTGCCGAGAAGTACACGATGATTGCTTTGCCTGCTTCGGGCTCGGTAACAGTTCCCGTTTCAACCGTAACCACAGAACTTATCGGTATCATTTCACCAATCGCGCTCCACAGCATAAACTTATCGCCGTTTCTCGTTCCAATCTGCTGCGTACCGTTTGCCGCGTCGATTATTTCAACCTTTGAAAGCGCGCCGCCACTGTATGACGCGTGAATGAGCTTTGCGCTGCCCTCAAGATTGCTTATCGTAAGCTCTCCGTCCGTATAAGTCATATTTGCCTGCGGGCGCGGAGTAGGCACGGACGTAGGCTCCTCTGTGGGAGCTACTGTCGGTTCCGCGGTCGGTTCTGCCGTAGGTTCTGCGGTTGGTGTCGCCGTTGGCGTGGGTTCTACTGTGGGAGTTGCTGTAGGTTCCGCCGTGGGCGTAGGTTCCACTGTAGGTGTTGCCGTTGGCGTTTCCTCATTATCTATGTCAACAAGATTGTACTCTCTGCTGCCAAGACCGATTTGAGCCGCGTGTTCGAGCGTGTGATAACCGTTTTGTTGGTTGGCACGGCGAAGGAAGCTATCGTTACCCTCCGCCTTCTGAATTAAATCAAGGCACGCCTGGTCAAGTGCGACAGGATCATACGAGGCGAGTATGCCTATATCGTGCATATCCGGTTCAGACGGATTTCCGGCACAGTCGCAGTCTATGGAAAGGCGATTCATTACGTTAATATACACGACCTTGCCGTCAAGGAAATTGACAACGCTGCTCGTCGCGTCGCCCATTGATTCAAGGAATGCATTTTGATTGCCGCCCCACGGACTGTCATGCGACTGACCGCCGGTATGGATAAGGCACTTGCCCTCCTGCGAGCCGATACCTATCGACATATTCTTTATCGCGCCGCCGTAGCCCGCCATGGCGTGACCTTTGAAGTGGGCAAGTGAGATGAGTGAATCATAATTTTCAAGATGTGCTCCGACATAGTTTTCCGTTATCGTCGATGACGCGCCCGTTGCGGGCGTGGGAACGGGAATTATCTTAGAGCCGTCTCTGTCCATAATATCGGCAACGCCGTTCTTTGATATTTTGTCAAGTCCGTGATCCTTTATAACTTGCTCGTGCGCTTCAGTTTCCGCGCGGCTGCCGCCGTATGCGGTATTGCACTCAACGATCGTGCCGTCAACCTTTTTAACCAAATCGCCGATAAGCTCCGGTCTTAAATAGTTGCTGTTAGGCGGCTCGCCCGTTGACATTTTAACCGCTACTTCGCCGGTCGGCTCAAATCCGAGCCTGTCGTAAATTTTTACAAGCGCGTCGGGAGTGATTTCCGTGGTCATATACACGTCCGGCGCGTCGGGATCGTCCGTGAGATAAATCACATCGTCCGCATACGCCGTATCTGTTTCCGCGTCCTTATGCGTAAACACCGCAAAGAGCGCGCATATCAGCGCCATTGTCATGATGAACGCGGCTCC
>CANQQZ010000049.1 GCA_947626135.1 uncultured Clostridia bacterium | reverse complement strand
ACAGACAGACAGACAGACAGACAGACAGACAGACAGACAGACAGACAGACAGACAGACAGACAGACAGACAGACAAACAGACAGACAGACAAGGGAAATTATGCCTTACTTCAGAATTATCATCAGGCGCAAGATGTAACGGTATCATGGGCGTGCCAATCACATTCCTTGACAAGTACAACCCGGAGCAATTTGAAATCATCGGACTTGCAGCCGGCAATATTAGAGGACTTGCAGGAATCGTTTCCAGCACAGGAAAAGACGGGCCATATATTAACGGCAAATTGCGTTATGGGAGAATCCTTATCAAACGAAAGATGTAATGGGATTATGGGAGTACCGATTACATTTCTTGACAAATATAATCCGGATCAATTCGAGCTTATCGGAGCAACAGAAAGTGAAGGGAAAGGATTTTCCGAAGGGCTTTGGGATTCAAGCAGTGGGGTTGCCCAACCGATTGTGTACGGAACACGAAAATACAAGCGATTATTCATTAAGAGAAAAATATAGCAGTATTGTGGGAGTACCGATAAATTTTTGGGTCAGTATATTTTAGAACAGTTTGTGAAATATTGGACATATACAACAATAGTGCTATCAACGGGTCTTGATTAAGAGGATAAAAAATGAAGATAGAATTACATGAAATCCCTGTCCGTGATATAGTAAACGGATATGTTGACAGTGAGGAAAACGGGGTTGTCGGATATGGCGGCAAGCTTAATATTCGCCCCGCATTTCAGCGTGAATTTATTTATAAAGACAAACAACGCGACGAAGTAATAAGGACTGTTATAAAAAATTTCCCACTCAATGTTATGTATTGGATAAAAAGCGATGACGGAAATTTTGAATTGCTTGACGGGCAGCAGCGTACTATCAGCATATGTCAATATGTGCAGGGAGATTTTTCGATCGATCACCGGGGATTTGATAACTTAACAAAAGATGAAAAGGAACAAATTTTAGAATATCCTTTAATGATTTATATTTGTGAAGGAACCGATAAAGAAAAACAGGATTGGTTCGAAATTATAAATATCGCCGGAGAGCGTTTAACAAAGCAAGAGCTCAGAAATGCAATTTACACCGGAGAGTGGCTTGCGGAAGCAAAAAGGTATTTTAGCAAAACAGGTTGTGCTGCTTATGGAATAGCCGAGAAATATATGAGCGGGTCAACAATCAGACAGGATTATTTAGAGACTGCTTTAAAATGGATTTCATCGCGTGACGGAATTGAAATTGAGGATTATATGTCACAGCATCAGCATGATACCAATTGCAATGAATTATGGTTATATTTTCAGGCAGTTATAAATTGGGTGCAAGCAACATTTCCAAAATATCGCAGCAGGTTTATGAAGGGGCTTGATTGGGGGATATTTTATAACAAGTATGGTGCGAACAAGTATGATCCCAAATCACTTGAAGCTCGCATTGCAGAACTAATTGAAGATTATCGTAATGGCTATATTTCAAACCCAAAGGGAATTTATGAATATTTACTTGACGGTCAGGAACGGCATTTAAATATTCGCGCATTTTCTCCTGAAATGGCACATGCGGCATATGAGAGGCAAAAAGGAATTTGTCCGAAATGCGGAAAGTATTTTGAGCTTGAAGAAATGCAGGCAGATCATATTACGCCGTGGAGCAAGGGAGGAAAGACAACCGTAGAAAACTGTCAGATGCTTTGTGCCGATTGTAACCGTCGCAAGAGTAATAAATAATTATTATAGATATTGTGAAATAGGGGTAACAGATGACTGCTACTCTTTTTTTTATCCGAAGATTTCGGTATCGGGCAAGCTGATCGATTTATCGAAGCTTGCCGATTACGGCGATATTGAGAAAATCGATATCGGCGACACGGTGCACGTTTGCGGCAACGACGGCACGATGTATACGGAGCGGGTAATAAAGCTCACGGAATACCCGCTTGAGCCGAAGGAAACGACGGTGGAAATCGGGCACATTGAAGTAAATCCGTTTTCGTTCATCTGGCAGATGCACCAGAAAACACACCGGTATGACAAGTCGCAGACCACATCCGGCGGTATCGCGTCGCGAAGTCTGTCGGGTGTGCTCAACAGTACGCGCAATAATGTCCGGTCGGATAACGAGCTTCTCAAAATCGTCGGCGATTTGCTGACAATCGAGGACAACGACGGCAGAACGCGGGTTGAGTTGGGCAACATTGGGCGAGAATTTGCGTTTATTATCTACGATAAACGCGGAAACCGCGCGATTTATCTTAACGATGCGGGCGAGGCGGTTTTTGCCGGTAGTATTGAAACGGACAAGGACGCTACAATCGGACGGACGCTGAAAATCCGGACGCTTAATGCGCAGGACGAGGGCGGCATGGGAATACAGTTTCTCGCGCCAGACTTGAGCATAGCGGCACAGATTGAGGTTACGGCTGACGGCGCGATGTTTATTGAGGCTGCGGGAAAGGTCTATGCCGGGCAAATCGACGGCGATAACGGCGAAATCGCAACGTTAGGTGATATTGAAACGCTGCGCGGGCAAATTACAAACTTGTCGCGCAGGGTAAGCGCGCTTGAAGAGAGCGCTGAGGGAGGCGGTACAGATTGAAATTAAATCTTGATTTTACGAAATACATAGGAAAAACGCTGCTCAAGGATTGGTGGCCGATTGTCAAAGGACATTTCGAACAGGTGCAAAAAGCTGTAAATGCTAATGACGCTGCGATCGAAAATGAAGCGACTGCGCGGTTCAACGGGGATAATCAGCTCGCCGTGGATTTGCAAAACGCGGAACTAAAATTAACAGGTCAAATAACATCGGAGGCATCGGCACGGCAGAGCGCGGATACCGCCTTAGGCGGTCGGGTTGATACGGAAGCAACCAATCGTGAATCAGCAGACACGGCATTAGGACAGCGGATTGATACCGAAAAATCTAATCGTGAGTCGGCGGTAAGTAGTGAAGCTAAAGCCCGCGCGGACGCAGATACAGCATTGTGGACGGACATAACGGCGTTACAGGGGAAGGCGCACACCCACAGCAATAAATCCGTGCTGGACAATTTAACGCAAACTGTCATCGCCAATTCCCATACACATAGCAACAAGCAACTGTTGGAAGGCATTACGGCGGCAGATATTGCGCGATGGAACGATGTCCCGACGTGGTACCGTGCGGAGGTCGACAGGCGATTTAATGAAATCCTTGAAGCACTCGGCGTAAATGTTTATGACGGCGGATATTTCGGTGATGAGACTGTCGGAAAGACGCTGGACGGCGGGCTCTTCGACGACGATACGCCGGGCAAAACGGTCGACGGCGGCGATTTCGGACCGCTGAAATTCGATACCGGCGGCGCGGGACTGTCCGACCGCGTGAGCGCGATCGAGGAAACGCTTGAGGCGGCGGAGGTCGCGAATGTTACGCTTGCGGATGAGGCGGCGGTTGACGCTATTTTTGACGAATAGGCGGTGATAATTTGAAAATAAATCTATTCAATAACATGCTGGATATTTCGCTTTTAACGCGCTTTAAAACAAAAATAATGAGAGACGTCGAAAAACAGATCGACACAATCGAATTAACGCCGGGACCAAAGGGAGATACGGGTCCGCAGGGGCCGGCGGGAACGCATTACGCCTCGTGTACCACGTCCGGGTCGACGTATTCGAAAACCGCGTCGGTTACGGGATTTTCCCTTGTAACGGGAGTGCGGGTATCGGTGAAATTCAGCTATGCGCATACGTCAGGCACTGCGGCAACATTAAACATCAGCTCCACCGGCGCGAAAATGATACGCGCCTATGACGGGAGCAATTACGCAAATGTGACAAACTCATTCTCGTGGAAAGCGAATGAGATTGTCGAAATGGTTTATGACGGAAGTTATTGGATCGTGACGGCGTCGTCGATGGACTTCGCGCCGAGACACAATATAAACGGCGGAACATTTTAAGGAGGTAAAATTATGTCAGACATAATTCAATTCAGGCGCGGCAGGGAAGCCGCATTGCCGGCGTTAAAGCCGGGAGAACCCGCATTTACCGACGAGGGTCATATGTACGTCGGAAATTCGGGGGGGGGGTTCAACTTTAGTTAATCCCGATATAGATAAATATTCAACTACACCTGTGAAAATCGGCACATGGATTGACGGGAAAGATGTAATGCGTAAATGCGGTGAAGTGACGTATGCGGCAACCAGTAACCCGCCATTTGGAACATTTGAGGCAGTTTATACGCCGACGATTTCCGGCATCAACTGTGACAATGCGACTTTTATACTGCGGGAGAATTATTTTGTTGCGGAAATCGCGTTCGATTCCAGAGCATGTTTTTCCGATTATGACGCCGCAGTGAAAGAAATACAGCAAATTTGCAGTTCGGGCAAAAATGCACGTGTTGCATATATTGTCGGATACGTAGCACACAGCTGATCCCCGCAGCCGTATTTGCAGGTGACACAAAAATAAAAAGGAGGACTGCAAATATGGCAGACAAAATTCAGATAAGACGCGGTAACAAGTCCGCGCTGCCGACTCTCGCGGACGGCGAGACGGCTATCGTAATGGACGACAAGACAATGTACGCCGGTATCGACGGCAAAAATTACCCGGTGGGCGGCGCGGAGAATTACAGCACAACGCCGAAGGTCATAGGCACGTGGATTAATGGGAAAAAAGTATATGTAATAGCGGGGCAGACCGTGTTTCATAGCGGTCATGCAAGGTTACAGGACTTCTTTAATTTTCCGGCTCCCGAAATCGTACCTTCGGTGAATATAAATACTGCGAGCATAATTCTGGACGAACACTATTTTGTGTATACGGCATTAGATGAAGCGGAGCATTATCCAAACCACCGAACGGCGGCGGTCGGGATCAACAGTTATATAGACAGTCGAGATGTTACTGTGGATTATGTGGTTAAGTACGTCGAGAAATGAGAACGTCCCGGTGGATACGGAATAAAATTATACAATTGAGGTGACAAGGAGATTGACAAAAAATAACATAATATGATAAAATGGTATTGACAAGAGAATACGGATAAGGACGTTAAGGGCGGTTTTGTCACTCTCTGAATAAGGGGGTGATGTTATGGACATGAATTTACTTATACAAT
>CANQQZ010000048.1 GCA_947626135.1 uncultured Clostridia bacterium | reverse complement strand
TATTTACGGCAGCAACATAATTTCCATTATGTTGTGTTTTTATTTGGCTTTTACAACATAATTTCCATTATGTTGTAAAATAAGTCAAAAAAGAAAGGAAAGGAAGGATAGTGGAGAACCACAGCAAAACAAAATTACACTTTTAATCGGTTCAGACACAGAAGGGAGAATCAAAAATGACAAAAAAGTTCACGAAACGAATTATCAGCTTCATGGTGACGTTAGCTATGGCAGCGTCGCTGCTGCCGATAATTCCGGCAATGGCGACAGACGTCAACGGCAATGTTACGGATTTTGCCACGGCGTTTGACCCCGCTTATACGGCGGAGGGAGCCGCAAGCGATACGGTAAAGGTCGAAGGCAACAAGGTCACGCTGCTTAAATCCGTTACAATCACGCAAAGTGCCAGCCGTCCGGAGATCAAGAGCGGCGAGTTCATACTCGATTTGAACGGACAAGAGATCAGCGGCAGCGGCAATTACCAGACAGCGGTCATCAAGGTTGACGGCGGTTCGCTGACTATCGTAGACAACAGCGGAAGCCCCTCAGATGAGGGAATTACCGGCGGTATTCTTGCAAGCGCAGGAACGCTGACGCTTGGCGACGGCGCCGTTGTAACAAAGCCTGATAGCGCAGACAGCGCTGTTGCGGCGATTACCGGCAAATCCGGCAGCACAGTCAATGTTGAAGGAACTGCGAAAATCAGCGGCAAGGGTACGCTGGTTATCGGCAAAGGAGCCTTAAACATAAGCGGCGAGATCATAAGCACAGACACTGCCGACAGTGCAACTCCTACGGTTCAGGTCGGCGGAAGCGATGCAAGTGACACGCAGCCTGCCGCAGCTGTAATCAGCGGCAAAATCACGGGCGACGTCGGTGTATTCGCATACGGTGATTTGACCATTAACGAAGGCGCTGTAATTGAAAACAAGAACGGCTTCGCTGTTTCCACGAACGGAAGCAAAGAAGGCGCAAATACCAGCACAAACGCGAAGATTACGATTAACGGCGGCACGATTAAAGGTGCAGATAACGCGTGCGGCATTTACGCTCCCGCAGGCGCATGGGCAGTCAGAGACGGCGAAATCAGCGGCGGCGCGGGTATCGTAGTCCGCGGCGGTAATGTCGCGGTAACCGGCGGTAATATTACAGCTAACGGTACCGGCGACATCACAGTCGGCGACGCTACAAATGAGAGAGGCGAAAAATACGCGGTCAAGCCGGTGGGTATCGTCTATGACGACGCGGGTTATCCGACCGATACGAAGGACGGCAAGCCGGCTGTAACTGTCAGCGGAGACGCTACGGTCACAACTACGGCTGCCAATCAGCCGGCTGTATCGTACACCAAAACGGGTGCTACACCGGGGGACGATGCTAACCCGCCTGCGGACAGCATTCAAATCGTAGGCGGTAAGTTTGAGCCGGGCAGCGGCGCGACAGATACAATAGATAAATTCATTCCTGAAGGCTATAATAAGGGAGCCACCGGAGAAATTGAGCCGGAGACGACATCCGGTAAGACTTACGAGGTTACACTCAACGGCTTCGTATATGAGCACATTAAGGACGCTATCGATGCGGTAGCCGATAATGGTATAGGTGAGATCAAGCTGCTTAAGGAGGTTACTCTCCCCGGCACAATAGGCGGTGATTCGAATCCTACGGGACGTATCGAGATAGGTAACAAGAAGATCATTCTTGACCTTAACGGACAGACGTTAAATAAGTCCGCCACATTGACGGATGACAGCAATGCCGGTCTGAAGGTTGTCGACAAGGGCGAGCTGACTATTGTGGACAGCGCCGGAGAAAGCACAACAGGTAAAATTACCGGTAAAGGTACGCTTCTTTGGGCTACCGGTTCGGGTAAGCTTACAATTGAACAGTACGTTAACGTGGTAACGACCGACAGTGATGAGAGCAAAAACAACGCGGCTGTTTCTGTTGACGGAACCGGCGTATTAAATATCAATGGCGGTACGATTAAAGCCGATGAAATCGGTGTAAGCGTGGAGGGCAAGGCTGCGCTGAACATTACCGGCGGCACGATCGACGCCGTATCCTTCGGCATCAGCACAAATGGTGCAAGAACAAACGACGGGGCAAGCATTACAGTCAGCAGCTGCGTTATCAAATCCAGCGACGACACAGGCGTATATCTGCCCGACGGTAAAATGACCGTAAAGGCGGGCGCGGAGATCGAGGGCCCGGCGGGTATCGTAGTCCGCGGCGGCGGCGACCTGACCGTTGAAGGCGGCACTATCACATCAACCGCTGAAGATAGCGAAACGTCTCTTCAAATCGGCGATGTTGAGCCCTATAATATGGTAAAGCCGGGCGCGGTCGTTGTCAACGATAAGGATGACGACGCCAGCAACAAGGCGCCTAAGCTCGACGTCAAGGAAGGTACGTTCGCAACAAAGAGTGAGGATGTTCCCACGATCAACTACGAGGCGTCAGCCACTGAGACCAAAACCGGAAGCGAAAAAAATATTACGGTAGAGGGCGGCACGTTCACAAAGGGCGTGGACAGCAAGCCCGACGCTTCGGTTTGTCAGTATATCGACGCTACAACGGGATTTAATCCCACATCAGGCACAATCAGCGACGCGGACGAGGTTGAACTGGCAATCGTTGATTTCGGCTATATCGAAAAAATGAGTGATGTACAGTCGAATATAACGACAAAGGGAGACAAAAAAATCTTTAAGGCTCCCGGCGGTATTGAATATACCTGCACCGACTGGAAAGACGCGACATTCTATTGGTCCTTTAACAAGAAGCTTGGGGAGGAGGTTACCATTACCCTTACCGGTCCCAAGAACGCGACATATGAGGACACATGCGCCGCCGGTTATACGCGCTTTGCGGCGTCGTTCCTGAACATAACTCAGTTCGGCGATGAGGTTAATGACAACGGCTTCAATGTCGGAAATTATGAAATCAGCGGTACCTACGGAGAAGAAGACACCGCGGTAAAGGTTCCCGATGAAGTTAAGAGTGTCGAGGTTAAGGAAATGATCAAGACACTGGCGGATACAGCTCCCGTTGTCTCTTACGCGACCGTTGCCAGCAACGGCACGGATACGGTAACCAACGTAATAGTCAGCCCCGATGTGAAATACACCGGATCTGACGTTGCGGACGGAAAGACGGTATACAATATCCAGGGTACAGCAGACAGCCTTAAAAAGCACTTAAACGGTGATACAGAGAATCCGAAGGAGGGCTATTGGTTCGGCGTTGAGATTCAGGCTCCTGCCGATACAGCAACCGGCGCAGACAAGTCATACTCGGTAAGCGGCGATAAGAACGACAGCTCGTCATTTGACACGCTTGAGAATGTTGCCGATGCTGAGGCAGGCGACAAAAAGGGCGCTATAATCTACTTTAACGTAGGACATGAGCCCGAGGACGACGGCGACGGCATATACACAATTACAATTGACTGGGATGCGAACACTACTGAGACTACGGACGATCAGTATACATATGTTATCGACCTGACGGGCGTTAATATCTACGGAGACGCCGGCTTCCTTAAGGAGGATACCGACGGGCAGAACAGCTTCGGTTTCATCTCCGATGCGAGCGAAGGCAAGGGTAATGATAAGCTTAACGCCCTTGCGACGGCGATAAAGGGCGGACCGTGGAATACCGTGGTTACAGACTGCTTAGACAACACATTCTACGCGGCATTCAAGGCAGAGCCCAACAATGGTGAAGAGGGCGCTGACTACACGGTGACATTCACCAGGCATGACGATGCAGCTCAGAAGTATTCTACCGACATCAAAAACGTTGTAAAGGGCGGCATAGCATACTTCACGCCCATAGACCAGGGCACCAGCGGCACGATTTCGCAAACAGATTATCAGGGTCAGTATGACGTGACCGCAGCCAAGAAGGGCGACAGTAAGGCGGACGATACGGCGGTAATTAAGATTTACAAGATCAATTATACAGCCGGAACCGACGTTACAGCCAAGCCCGGCGCAAAAACAGTTATTTATACCGATGAAGCGGGACTTAATGCGGCGCTGGAGGATGTGTCAGGCTTTACGGCTGACAACGCGGGAGCGACGCTTGCGGCGGATGCCGAGGTGGATTCCGCGGATACTTATAAATATAACGTGACCGTTTCCGCTGTCGCTTATGTGCCCAATGCCGCACAGGCGAACATTGCGGACAAGAGCGGAGATACCAGCGTGGTAGATCCGGGTTATGCAGCGAGCTATGACGCAGCGCAAGACAGGATAATAGGTACAGCTTCTAACCTTAAGAAGCACCAGAACATCAACGGCGACGAGGGTTATTGGTTCGGTATTGAGATCGAAGCTCCGACCGGCGTTGATACCGGTGCAGGCAAGACATATTCGGTAAGCGGCGATAAGAACGGCAGCTCGGAGTTTGAAAAGCTTGAGCATGTTACCGGCGCTGATGAAGCAGACAAAATGGGCGCTATAATCTACTTTAACGTAGGAAATGAGCCCGAGGACGACGGCGACGGCATATACACAATTGTAATCGATTGGGACGCTGACGATACGACTGAAAATGATCAGTATGAATACACAATCGACCTGATGGGTGTATCGTGTTACGTAGAGCCTTCGGCAGAGCCGTCGGTAGAGCCTTCGGTTGAACCGTCGGTTGAACCGTCGGTAGAACCTTCGATAGAGCCTTCGGCGGAACCGTCGATAGAGCCTTCGGCGGAACCGTCGATAGAGCCTTCAGTTGAACCGTCGGTAGAACCTTCGATAGAGCCTTCAGTTGAACCTTCGGCGGAACCGTCGGCGGAACCGTCGGCATCACCGTCGGCATCACCGACAATCATACCGGGCGGCGGCGGCAGCGCTCATTCCGGCGGCGGCGGAACAACGCCGAGCTACAGCGTGAGCACCCCGTCAACATCATCATCGGCTAACGGTAAGGTAAGCGTAAGCTCAAAGAATGCGAAGAAGGGTTCGAAGGTAACTATTACCGTTACGCCCGATAAGGGATATATGACAGGCAGCGTAACCGTTAAGGACGCAAAAGGCAATGTAGTTAAGGTTACGGATAACGGTGACGGCACATACTCGTTTGTAATGCCCGATTCGAAGGTAACGATCGACGCGGAGTTTGTCGAGGAAGGAACGGCGACGGCGGCTCCGGGTGCAACAGACGCACCGAGCGCGACCAATGCACCGTCGGCAACCGACGTTCCGGGTACGACAGCTCCTGGTTCCGACGCGGAGGAAAATTGCCCGTCGGCAAGATTTACCGACGT
>CANQQZ010000047.1 GCA_947626135.1 uncultured Clostridia bacterium | reverse complement strand
ATAACCTCACGAAACAATCGAAGTCATAGATTTCGATGCCTGTGAGAACATTGAAACATAACGCTGCGGCGACTCTGCCGCCTTGCTGTTATGTTAGAATAACCTCACGAAACAATACGAAGTCATAGATTTCTGTGTTTCGGAGAACATTTTATCATACTTTGCGCGCCACTGTTTCGAAACGCTTCGCAAGCGGCGCCGACTGCTCCGCAGTCCGCAAATATTGGTATAATATGGATACAGTTTATGATTTGGGAGGAAAAGCCATGTATAAACTTGCCGTATGCGATGATGACCCGAATTTCTGCGATTCGCTGGAAAGCTTGCTGCGAATCTTTTTCACGGATAGGGCATTGGAATATTCCGTTGCTTCCTTTACGGATATAAAGGCATTTGACGCGTCCGTGAGATCGGGCGCGAAATATGACTTGGTTTTTCTTGATATTATGTTTGACAGCGATAATGGAATAAACCGTGCGAAGAAGCTGCGCTCCCTTAATTACAGCTTTGATATTATTTTTATAACCGTCTGCAAGGAATATGCTGTAGAAAGCTTTGACGTAAATCCTCTTTACTATATATTAAAGCCGATTGAACCGGAAAAGCTGACAGCCGCGCTCAGTCGTTTTCTTGAAAAAAAGGCTCCGCAGTACATATGCTTCAATTCGCTCAGAGGCATAGTTAAAATGAATATTTCGGATATTCTCTATTTTGAAATTTACGGACACCGCGTGATTATCCATAAAAACGAGGGAAGCCACTCTGATTTTCGTGGGTCTCTTAAGGACATTGAATCGCAGATCCCGCAGGGATTGTTTATACGTCCCCACCGGAGCTATCTGGTAAACGTACAATGTATTTCGGAAATTATGCATTACCGCCTCAAGCTGACAAACGGAGAAATTATTCCGATAAGCAAGGCGCTGTACAATAAAACCCAGCTTGAATTTGTGGATTATCTCGCGCACAATGGTCTGTTTACATAAAATACGTCCGTGTTAACGGCGTATTTTATGTACGGCTTCCCAGGTAAAATCCGCTTTTCAATGAAAAAGAGGTCTTTGTCTCGTCAATTTTTAACATTCCGCCGTATTTTTCCGCAATCCGTTTCATATTCTCCAGTCCGTAACCGTGATCGCGGACTTTTTTTGTTTTCTGTTTCGGATACGGCATACTGTTTTCGCAGCCTATAAACAGATAATTCCCGTTTATATACATTTTAGATTTGATGTATCTTTTTTCAGACGAATTTGCCATTTCGCACGCGTTTAAAGCGTTCTCGAACATATTTGTCAGAAAAACGCATAAATCCGTATCGGCTATGGGTATAGTTTCAGGCAGGCTGAAGCTGTAATTTACGTTTATCCCCTGCGCTTTGGCTCTGTCCAGATATGATCCGGCGATAATGTTTACCATAGTGTTTTTGCTGTATTGTCCTTCCGGAAGCTCATTGTATTCTTCCGACAGCGCGGAAATATAGTCGAATGCTCTGTCAGACGCGCCGTTACGAAGCATTCCGGATAAAACTATCATATGATGGCGCATTTCATGTCTCGCGGAATATGTCGCTTCCTCCGCCGCGGTCATGCGCCGGTAGCTTTCCATAGCGTATCTGTTCTGTTCGGCGAGCGAGTTAATCAGCTCTCTTGTGCGAAGCGTTCGCTTTGCAAACTCGATTATAACCACTACCGTGGCTGTAATGGCGCAGACATATGCGATAAACACAAACAGCGGATAGAAATATCCGCGCAGAGGCTCTATACAGATTTGCTCAATATACATCCAAATATTGCCTCCCCATTCAGCGCTGAATATAACTATACGGCTTACGGCAGCTATCGCCGCAATGCCTATATATATCAAATCGCTTTTTCTGAATCGCCGTTTCCTTATCCTAAGCTCAATTATTATCATCGCTGCCGTCAAAAGATACAGAAGCAGTATTATGGGCGCCGATGCATGACCGTAAAATGGTCCAACAATCAGATGTATATGCGTGAGCCGTATAAGGTCATATACAAGCCACATTCCGGTTGCCGATGCGAGAATCCATTTACGCCATGACGTCATACTGAACGCCGCAAAGAAAAACAGCGGCGCAATATATAGCTCACTCGCAAAGTCCAGAATATTCAGCTTTTCCATAAGCAGGCTGTAGCTGCCGGCAATAGACGAAAAAGACTGATCCAAAAACAGCATAACGTAAAATATCGTCAGGAAAAGTATCCTGTTATCCGCCTTGCCGTTGGATATATCAAGCACATATACCAACGCTGTGAAAAATGCCATAATCGCGCACAGCGTAGCGCGGGAAACCGGCAGAACATTTTCTACGGATGTAATCGCAAAGGTCGTATCCGGGCTGCACAGATACGGAAAAATCGGAACGATTTCCGTTGTTTCCGACGGGAAATAGCTCACAACCGTAAGCTCCCTGCCCTTATAATCCTTGGGCAGGTAAACCTCTATCGTCTCCGGCTGAGACGGAGAGAGACCGTCTGTAACCGCAAATCCGTTTGCATCGCGTTTTGCGCCCGTAAACGATGTGTAAAGCATTTCTCCGTCAATAAGCACATCAACTCCGCATACCACATCATATAAGTATACACCAATTTGCGCGCCGTCAAGCTCCTCGTTAAGCGTTCTCCGTATCCGCGCGGCGCGGCAGCTTTCCCCGGGAAAGCTGATTTTAAAATCATCAATAAGCTTCGGCGTAACCGCTCTCGGCTCGGACCCCGAAATCAATTCATAGCTCCAGTTTATGCCGTCCTTCCCCGGTTCCATTGATACTTCGGTCAGACTTGTCCGGCTTAACAATGCGAATACCGCCACAATGAAAACAGCAACAGCGGCAAGGACTATTCCTCCAATACAATACTGTTTTCCGCGTCCGCTGAACATGCCGAATCTCCCCTTCCCTATTTGTATGTTATCGTTAAATTATATATAAAAGCCGTCGTTTATAGCCGGAATGCTGTCATATTTTGATGATAATTATCGGATATTATCTTATGACAACCGCGCGGTTTAAGCTTGTAAGCCATGTTTTTCCGTCCTTCCTGAGCGCGGACAAATCATTTATTATTATGCTTTTCGGTTTCATGATTATATCCGGATTGTCGGGTGAAACAAACGAGCCCGAATCATTTATTACATAATAGAGTCCGTTTTCGGAGCCGAGATAAAGCACCTCGTGCCCCGGCATCAGAAGTATCGCTCCGGCGGGAAGCGCGTCAAGAACGGCTTTTTTCTCATCGTCAGTCATTTGGCTCATATCTGTAACGTCAGCCGGCATCGCCGCCTGCCATGATGAGTTGCGCGCAAGCTTAAATCCAAAGCATTTGTATACATCCTGCGCGAACGCCGAGCAGTCCTGAGAATTCAGCATACCGCCCCAGCCATAGCGGTTTCCGAGTGATTTAAACGCTTGCGTCAGGACATTTGCCGATGTATACGGCAGATATCCCGCGTTTACATCCCTGTTTGCCGAAATAAGCGCGCTTTTCTGATAAAATTTGCCATCCTCGCTGCGCGCGGGTATTTTCACAGCGTAATTATTCCACGGAAGGCGATGCGCTACAGCGCCGTCCGTGTATTCCGTATCGAGCGGCAATACCGTTCCCATAGTCAGCAGCTTTTCGTTTAGATCCTTGTCCGCGCTCGGCTCAAGGTATACCTTCTCTCCCGTCACAACAATAAAATCCTCGGGATTTAAGAAGCCTTCCCACTCCTCCCGGCTCTTACATACGGCGAAATCCTCCGTCGGCGCCCACCCCGAATAGTATTGGCTGTATACAAAGGTGAATTTTCCGTCAGCTGTGGCAAACAATATAACAAGCGGCTCATTTACCGATACGCCGGTTGAAACAAGCTCATCCCATTCAGGGTCGGACGGGTCATCGGACAAATAATCCTCATACGGATATTCCTTAATAATCGTTCTGTTTACGGCAAATCCGAATTTATACGGCATTGCTTTACTGACCGGCGCGTTTCGTATATTATCGCGTATCGCCTTATAATAGCTTTCCGGAACGGGATCACCGTTTAAATACAGATTTTCGGGCGATTTAAAATCGGAGTAAAGCTTTGCGAGAGACACACCGTCGTATGTTCCCTCAAAGGCGGTCAGGTCATTCATATGTGTGTCCGCTGTTTCAAGGATTTTTTGGTTGAATTCGTCAATCTCATCCGCTGTCATAATGACTTCGTCCGAGCAGCTGTCCTTTTGCTGCCAGAATGACGCCGCGCACATTTCGGATGTGACGTTCGGAGCTTTGGCTGTGGCGCTTATATTTTGAAGCGCGGCAGCGTCAACTTGCGTATGATCTGATACGGAAAGCTCGCCCGCCGGCAGCAAAGCGTCATCCCATCGGAACAGCTTTGCCCTTACGGCGCCGTCCGGAACAAATGAGCCCGACACGTTTTCCAATTCACCTTCATCAACGGCTCTTGTATTCAGAAGCGCTCCCGAATCGTCATAGTACGCGCATATGTAAATCGCTTCTTCCGCGGCATACGCGGCAGGCTGTATAATCGCTGCCGCGGCGAGCGCGGCTGTAATTGCTTTTAGCTTCATTTCTCTTCCTCCCCCATCGGTCTGCGGATTAAAATTACTTATCCGTTACGCGGCACAATCCAATGTGTTCTCCGCTTAAAAATCTAACATTGTACAATTATTCCGTTTTAATGTTCCATATAAATTTTAGTTATAACAACTCATTATCATTATAACGCGGCGGAACCAAAAATTCAATACATAGGCGTAAAATGCTTTGTATTTGGCATAAAAAAACTTGCTGGTACTGTATGCTCGGTGCGGACAAGAAAACGATCATGCAGGATTATCTCTTGACGAACGACTCGCGTACAAGGACTTAATCGCTCAGAACGATGCAAAGGCGAAGAGGTTAGCTCTTAACGAGGAGGAAACAAAGGAATACACGGTCACAGCGGCTGCCGTATACGAGGATTTTTTTAATCTTACGGTTGAAAGCGTTAGATCCGAATACGGTTGTTTGTATAATCAAATTATAAAACGATCCGCGGCAATTTTTATATCGCCGCAAACATTTTTCACGCATCCGGCATATTGTATAAAAGACACAAAAGACAGCTTTTAATGAATTTGGAAAGGAGAGCTTAATCATGTATAACGACTGTAACAGAAACAGATACACTATAGCCGGTCCTACCGGTCCCCGAGGATGCCCCGGACCTATGGGACCTCAGGGCTACCCCGGACCTCCGGGTATGCCCGGTCCGACAGGTCCCACGGGCGCGACAGGTCCTGCCGGCACAGTAGGTCCGACAGGTCCGATGGGTCCCGCCGGAATGCCGGGTTCAACAGGCGCAACAGGTCCCACGGGTCCGATCGGTCCGACAGGATTAACGGGAGCTGCAGGAGCGCCGGGTGCGATTGGTCCGACAGGTCCCACAGGTCCAATTGGTCCGACAGGTCCGACCGGAACAGCAATAGGGATCCCCGGTCCGACAGGTCCCACAGGTCCGACAGGATTAACTGGAGCTTCAGGAGCGCCGGGCGCGGTCGGTCCGACAGGTCCCACAGGTCCAATTGGTCCGACAGGTCCGACCGGAACAGCAATAGGGATCCCCGGTCCGACAGG
>CANQQZ010000046.1 GCA_947626135.1 uncultured Clostridia bacterium | reverse complement strand
AACGACAAAGTTTCTATAATAGGTTTGTCATCATCAAGCGGACCCTCTTCAAAGAAATTTTTTATTGTACTCTTTTCGTTAATAGTTCCTTTTTATCTTTTGTTCCCATATATTTTACCCCTCATACAGGAATGATTCGGGTGATTTTTTGAGATGCTTTATTCGCGCTGTCATGGCAGATTTAGATACCCTAAATAATGTAGCAAGTAAGGGAATGGTAGGTTTAACATCTGCTCTTGAACACAAAGAATATATATCTCGTACCATATTTTCCGGTATTAAGAGTTCTCCCGCAAAGATATTGGCTTCTTTCTCATTATCCTTATCGTTGTTCCTAAGATCCGTTCTAAATTCGACATGATAATCGCCCTCTTTCATATGAAGACAACAATGCCCAATTTCATGAGCAATAGTAAGTCGTTGTCTTCTCTTTAAATTCTCTTCACGAACCGCTTCAGATATATGTTCATATCCCTTATTAGTCGGAAATCGGTTACTATATAATATTGTTACACTGTCTTCATCTGTGGACGCAGCACCCAATATAAAATCCTCTTGTTCGGTTCTTTCCTTAAACGCATCTGTTTCTTCTAATGTTTCAAAATTAACACTATGCAGTTTAATACCTATATTCTCTGCGATACTTACAATATCAACAGGAATTTTTTTCCCAGTGCCATATTCCTTTAAAATATCTTGAGCACTCTTATTTTTCATTTTGTTTAATACTGTATTCATGGCTTTATCCTCTTTTGTTTCCTTTGTCATTTCATTCACTTGTTTAATAATGATAAATAAATAAAGCAAATCATCTCACCTCTATAATATTTTACCACATTATAGAAGTATTTTCTGTCAAAATTTGAAACATCTACCTAATTTTCTTTATAAATTATATTATAAATTATCTTATTTTTCAACATTTTTTTCATAATTTTTAAAAATTTTTTTTTTGATAATTATGTCAACTTATAGTATGATTTGTAACATTCATTTAACATTTAGTATCATGATTATATATTATACCATATATTTTATATCTTGTCAAGATACTTATGTTGGGTGTGGGTACGGTTTTGCTATAACAACAAATCGTACCCACATCTTTCCCTTATGTTGTCTTACATCAATCATACAGTCCCGCGCGGTCATTCGCCGCGAATATGCGGAGCATATCCATCGTCAGACCGAGCCGCCCGTATTCATCGCCGACAAGTATGCCTTTGTCCATGAGCTTTTGCACCGTCGGCTTCGCCCATGACGGCATATTGTCGTCCATATAATCGTAAATCATCGGTTTTAAGCCGTTGATTTCGCCTTTAAGTTCCTCGTACTGTGTCACTGTTAATCCCTCCGTTTCTGTAATCCGTTTCTTAAATTCGTTCCACCGCGCCCAACCGTTTCCGCTCATGCTCATCGGGCAGTCCTTCCGGCTCGCGTCGTAATGCCGCACAACGTGATCTGCGTCAACGCCGAGCGTCTGCATAAGCTCTTTAACAACCTCGACCGTCCGTTTAAAAGCACGGTCATAATCGCCGTCCGAGTTGATACACATTTCCACGCCGACGCTGTTGCCGTTCGTTATGCCGTACTTTCCGTGACCGTCGCCGCAATGCCATGTATAATACTTGTTCCAGTCGTTGACCTTTATCGCTTGACGGTCGTCAACAAACACGTCCGCGCTGCTGTCGCGGTTGCCGCCGTTAAAATACTGATAATGCCGCTCCGCATCCGCGCCTTTGTCGGTGTTGCCCGTGTCATGCACGACTATCTGTTCGGCGGGTACGTTCATCTTCTGCGCCTGCGATATATAATCGTTTACGACCGCCGGAAGCGCGGCTTTTTCTTCCGGCGTAAGGCTGTCAATCCATTGTGAATAGGTCATGTTGCCGTCCACAATCTCATTCTTGCTCTAATAGCGTTTCGTTTGATACGATGTCAACTAAATTCATAGCCATTTGCGATATTTCCAACTCGTTCGCCGGCAGATTGCGCGTAAATACAACGTCAATCCTGTGTATCGGCACAAGCGCCATTGCGCCTTTAAGCGATAGGAAATTTATATACAATCCCAAACGGCTCTTTAACCCCTTAGCTATCTGCCGTTCTTTGTTTTTAACGCTCTGCTCAAAGCCCAAGAGCTTGTACTTTATCGCCACGCCCGAAAGATTGTTACCGAAACTCTCATCCGTCAAATCGGGAACGAGCGAGAAACGATGTATATCGTCCTTCAAATTGTTACGCAAGACTTCAATATCGCTTTCCTGCATGATTTTTGACAGGTATTGCGCACTCGCGCCCTCATATCCCATGAGGATTTTTTCTTCACGCAGCTTTTTAGCCTGGTCGCCATCGATGTCGAGGTTTACCAAAAATAAAAACGCGTCCACAAACTGCTCTTTGTCGTTTACTCTGTCCGACATCAGCGTATTGTACGCGTCTATCGCGGGTATAAGCTGCTCAAAATCTCCCTGCTTTTCGCCGTTGTTACAATACTCGATGAGCGGAACGCTGCCGAAATAATGCGGCGTTTGCGCCGTACACTCCATGTTGTCAAAGTTGTGCTGCCCCGTAAACGTGTATATGTCGTATGCGTCGCACACAATACATTCCGTACCGGTAACAGTCCCGTCGAGGTCGCGGCGCTCGAAATAATACACGCCGAACAGCGGCGTATGCCGGCAGTCGTCGCCGTATACAACAAACGTTCTATCCGGCGGCAGTACCGCGCTTTCCGGCGCACTGTTTTCGTTCGCGTACACATATTCATACGCCCGCCCGTAAATGCTGACGTTTTTTACGATTTCGCTGTCCACCGACGCGATGTCCTGTATCAGATAATTATTCTTCAGCGCCTCGATGTCAAATTCTTCCGACGCGGCATACGTTACGGGGTTGCCTATCAAATACGATGTTGTCATGTCTGTTATGTAACGCGCATGGTTTAATACTATTTTCGTGTTCGGCGAGTCGGGCGATACGCGCTTACGGTTTAATATCGTATGCCTGCCCGCGTAGTAGTCGCGCAGACGCGCATACCTTTCCGCCGCGCCGCGGTGAAAATGTATCAGCTTTGCCAGAATTTCAGCCGTAATGCCGTCCGCTATTATGTTTTTGTCGATTATCATATTCCAAACTCCTTCCGCGAGTATATCTTTGCCTTTCTCATCGTTATTTCATCCTCTAACGCGTACCGCGCCGCGTCAATAGTGTGGTTATCCTTGTCGGGATATTCCGCTTTAAATCCGTCGTTCCCGTCCGGCTCAAGCGCATAGTTGTAAAATTCCTCGAACGTATGCGGACACCGCGCACTGTCAATTATGATTTCCTCTAACGACTGCAAAAATTTAATACCATATTCTATGCTGTCAGGGCCTTTTTTCGCGGCGCGTACCTTAAATCCGTACCCGCGCAATTCCGCGATTGACTTACCTTACGTATCACAACGGCGTTTGCCGCCGCGTCTCCCATTATTCCGAGTATTATCATTACCGACACAAACGACGATTTTGTACTTCCGCGCCCGCCCTTCAGCCAGTAGTGCGTGTGAGCGTTTTCAGTCACGTCATAATATAAATCATAAAACGAAGGAGCGATAACGTCAGTCAGTCTTTCCAACGTTATCACCCCTTCGAGGTATGTCGTTTATGATTGTAACGGGTTCTATGCCCTCAATTTGTGTTTTGTCGGTAAACATACCGTAATATTTCCCGAGCATTTCCGCCGCTTTGAGCCTGTCCTTTGCCGACGGTAAGCCTTTTCTGAATGTTTGTATGCCCTCGCCGACAAATATAGAGATGTTCTCGACCTCGTTTTCGCCGCGCATTACCTCGGTCAAAAACTCTATGACCTCGTTGCGCTCGGCGGTTTTTTCTTCGTGCTGCCGTTCATCCCATTCCTTGACGGCTGCGGCGACGTCCTCATCGCGTAACAGCTTGTACGCCCTCTGTTTTGCGCTCCCGGGCGCATATCCGGCGGCAGTTGCGGCGCGCGCCCCGTTGCGGTCGATTATGTATTCATCAAAAAATCGCTTTTTCTTCCCTGTCAGCGCCATTTTGCCGCCCCCTTCCGATCGAAAATATATAAATGGATTACCTCATTCCGCCGCCGAGCGTGTTTTTTCCATTATCGCGCGCGGGCGTATGCGCATTGAGGTAGTCCAAAGTAGTCCATTACACAAAAAAAGTCTGGCGCGGGTTGAAACCCTTCCGGGAAAACTCGCCCGCGCCGATGAAAGGAATTTCGCGCCGATTGCGCTCATCTCTCGTAAACTGTTATATTTTTCCCATTTTGAATTATAACATGAATTTTTCGGCATTTTCGGCAAATCTAAAAAAATTATTGAAATGTGCAATTTGATATGATATACTGATTTTGCCGTAAGGAATTACGGCGGGTAACATAAGGAGCGGCGGCGGCTGTTCCGACACTCTCGTAAAGGGGGTGTTATGATGGACATAATATTTCAGTTGATAATTTTAATTGTCATATTGGAAATCATCAGGAACATAAAAAAAATAAGCCGCCCCTACCGTGAATAGGAGCGGCTTTTGGCTTTATGCCAAAATAAACTTTTAATTGCGGAACGGTCAAAACCGCTCCTTTATTATCTACAATATATCATATTCTTTGCTTTTTGTCAATCTGTTTGATTAAAAATTTATTATGTATTCGCCGCGGATAACTCTCATCGTGATGTCCAATCCGAAACGCGATCCACTGCCACGACGGGCGCACTTCACCCTCTATGTACCTCATGCGGAATATGCGTCTTGTAAGGCTGTCCTCAATACCGTCAACGTATCTTTCGACTTTCCGCCGCTGACGCTGCAGCTTGTTACGCCGCGCCATGAGCATATTGTTGTATTCATTCTTTTCAAGCCCTGCGACGCTCATCGAGTGCTTTGTGTATGGAAATTCAGCGTCCGAACCGCTCACAGTGTCCGTAACCGTATTTTCTTTTATCCTCTCTTCCGTCTCGCGTATCTCCGCAACCACGGAGCGATACTGCTCCAATTCCTTTTTAGTCATTTCCGCACTCCTTTTCATCAACGCAAATTACGGCACGCACCGCGCACCTCAAAAACAATATATTTAATCCCCACCGCCCGGCGGAGTCTCTCTCACCTTAATCAATTCATATTCCTGATATGTAAATCCATCCAAATCGGGAAAGCCCGTAAACAGCGTTCCCTTTGCTATCTCGTATCTGTACCCGTATTCCTCGCACTTCGGCGGTTTCGGGTTCTCGCGTATCGCGCTCATCGGCACGACGCGCTTGATAACCTTCGGCTTACGTAAATTCCTGCTGTGACCGAATTTCTGATATGTCAAATTCTTATGTTTGCCGCCGTCCAAGAAATATTTAATCAGCTTTCCGCTCTCCATGTCCTTTATCTTCGACACGTCTTTTACTTTTCCATACTCGTCCCAATATTCAAACAGCATTGAAATAATCTCGGGGCTTGTGTTGCGGATAAGCAGATGATGATGCACTCGTTGTTTGTCGGACGCCTCGGTTACCTTATACCATACAAACGGAATATTACGCCGCTTAAGCCGCTTCTGCATTTTGCTTAAGACCTTGCGGAGTATTTTATCCGCTTCTTCAGGCTCATGCCATTTTTTATATGTCAGCGTTACCCAGTAATCGCCCAAATCAAAATTCTCATAACAATCATGCTTGATTTTCAAATATGCCTGACGTGCATTTCTCTTTTTCTTTCCCTCGCCCGTTGCGCATAAATGGTGAACTGCCCCAGAATATACAGACAGTACAAAAAAGAGAGTCTATGGTAAAATAGTACCATTAAGCAACATACCGGC
>CANQQZ010000045.1 GCA_947626135.1 uncultured Clostridia bacterium | reverse complement strand
GCGCCTCGCTCATCAGCGCCTCGACTCTCGCTATGACCTCATCAATCAAAATAACCTTTTTCACGTGCAACACCCCCTTAAATAAACGATTTTTTTATATATTTCTGTAAAACCTGAAAAATGTGGATAACTATGCGGGTTTATCCCCTTTTTTCGCCCGGGACTTGAAATCCCGTGAGAAGCGATTCTCGTACCGGTTCGACCCCGGTCATCGGCACCAAATCCCGCGGAGCAAAAAGGCTCCGCGTTTTTTGCTGCGTATGTATAAGGGGTGGACGATTTACTGCAATATAGGTTCGACCCCGGTCATCGGCACCAAATCCCGCGGAGCGAAAAGGCTCCGCGTTTTTTGCTGCGTATGTATAAGGGTGCAGCTGAGATAAAAGCGGGATAAAATAAACGGGGCGGTTTGACCGCCCCGTTTGCGCGTATAAATTATTCCAGAATCATATCCGCAAGACCCACATATCGATCACTTACAATTTTTAACTGTAACCCATAAGACAACGGAATACTTATTTCTTTCGGAAGCTCATTTTTTTCCAATTCAACGGTTTTTACTTCTTTTCCGTCTACAATAAATGTAACGAAACTTTCACGATCGTTGTATCCGTCTATATGTCCGAAAATACATTTAAGAGCGCTGTATTCACCGTCTAAATTTATAAGAGCATTGCTGCCTGAGTATCCAGTAAACGTAAATCCGTTGCTGTAATTGTTCCCCGCCATTTTGAAGCTTTTTCCGGAACTTGCGGAATATACGGAGCAGCCACTTGTTTCATACGGCGGACAGACGTCCACGAGATAATCCGAGCCGGACGACTGGTTATCCCAAATATATACGCTTTTCGAACTTCCGTCCCAATCGACCTGACAGCCCAGCGCCTGCGCCACGCCGCGCACGGGAATATATGTCGTGCCCTCGTAAATAAACGGCTCGACCCTGCTTCCGTTTGAGTCTGTCAACGTGGTTAATACGTTATCGACATACACCTTAATATCCGAATACGTTACATCTATGTAGTCCGAATAATTTTTCGCTAACGCGACACTGCCGGTCAGCATAGCCGCCGACAGCAAGCCTAAAACATATCCCTTTAACATTTTTTTCATAATATTGCCCCCTATTACTAATTAAATTTGTGATAAATACACATACTATAATAATTATAACAAATTTAATTTGTTATGTCAAGAAAATATATATTTTTAAACAAGTATAATTTTTATACGACAAATTATACTTGTAATAAACTAAAAAAGGTGATATATATGAATATGGATGAAATTGACGTAAAAATAAAAGAGGGCAAGGAATTTGTAAAAAACAGAATAACGGAGCTGAGATTAAAGGCAAATGTGTCCGAATATCAGATGAGTTTTGACTTGGGGCAAAGTAAGAGCTATATCCAGTCCATATCCTCCGGGAAGGCGATGCCGTCGATGGCGGGATTTTTCAACATATGCGACTATTTCAACATCACCCCGGCGGAATTTTTCGATCCGGCGATACACGAGCCCGCGCTTTTAAACGAGGTCTACAACTCTCTCAAATCCCTGAATCCGGAAAATCTCGAATTGATACGCACAATTGCCGAAAGGCTTGACAATGGGAAATAACCCGCGCAATAAAAGCCGCCCAATATTGGGCGGCTTCTTTAATTTCAACCGGTTATATCAACCTTCCTTGATCTTAGCCTGCGCCGCGGCAAGTCTCGCAATCGGAACTCTGAACGGTGAGCAGGATACGTAGTTCAAGCCAATCTTGTGGCAGAACTCAACGGACGAGGGATCGCCGCCGTGCTCGCCGCAGATACCTACGTGGAGGTTCGGGTTAACGGGCTTGCCGAGCTTGATAGCCATTTCCATCAGCTTGCCCACGCCTGTCTGGTCGAGCTTCGCGAACGGATCGTTCTCGAATATTTTCGCGTCATAGTAAGCGTCGAGGAACTTGCCCGCGTCGTCGCGCGAGAAGCCGAACGTCATCTGAGTGAGGTCGTTTGTGCCGAAGCAGAAGAAGTCAGCCTCCGATGCGATCTCGTCAGCCGTAAGAGCCGCGCGCGGGATCTCTATCATCGTACCTACCTCATACTTCAAATCAGCGCCCACAGCCGCGATCTCAGCGTCGGCTGTCTCAACTACAATCTTCTTAACATATTTTAATTCCTTAAGCTCGCATACGAGCGGGATCATTATCTCCGGAACGATAGTCCACTCCGGATGAGCCTTCTGAACATTTATAGCCGCGCGGATAACAGCCTTTGTCTGCATCTTCGCGATTTCCGGATACGTTACGTCAAGACGGCAGCCTCTGTGACCCATCATCGGATTAGCCTCGTGCAAGCCTGCGATAAGCTCCTTGATGGATTCAACGCTCTTGCCCTGCGATTTTGCGAGGATCTCAATGTCGGCTTCCTCCGTCGGAACGAACTCGTGAAGCGGGGGATCGAGGAAACGAATGGTTACGGGGTTGCCCTCGAGAGCCTCGTAAAGCTGCTCGAAATCGCCCTGCTGCATCGGAAGAATCTTATCGAGAGCAGCCTCTCTCTCCTCAACCGTGTCCGCGCAGATCATCTCTCTGAACGCGTCTATTCTGTTGCCTTCGAAGAACATATGCTCCGTGCGGCAAAGACCGATACCCTCGGCGCCGAGTTCTCTTGCCTTCTTTGCGTCAGCCGGAGTGTCGGCGTTCGTGCGAACCTTCAGTGTTCTGTATTCGTCAGCCCAGCTCATAATTCTGCCGAACTCGCCCGCGATCGAAGCGTCGACCGTCGGGATAATACCGTCATAAATGTTACCGGTGGAGCCGTCAAGCGAAATCGTGTCGCCCTCGTGATACTCCTTGCCTGCGAGTGTAAATTTCTTGTTCGCCTCATCCATAGCGATGTCGCCGCAGCCCGATACGCAGCACGTACCCATTCCGCGCGCGACAACCGCCGCGTGGGACGTCATACCGCCGCGAACGGTCAGTATACCCTGAGCAGCCTTCATGCCCTCGATATCCTCCGGGGAGGTCTCAAGACGAACGAGTACGACCTTTTCGCCTCTCGCAGCCCAAGCCTTCGCGTCATCTGCCGAGAAAACAATCTTACCGGCAGCAGCGCCGGGCGACGCGCCCAGAGCCTTGCCTACAGGCTCGGCAGCCTTCAGAGCCGCCGCGTCAAACTGAGGATGGAGCAGCGTGTCAAGGTTACGCGGATCGATCATCTCTACAGCCTCGGCGGGTGTTCTCATGCCTTCGTCAACGAGGTCACACGCGATTTTAAGAGCAGCCTGAGCCGTTCTCTTGCCGTTTCTTGTCTGAAGCATATAGAGCTTGCCGTGCTCGACGGTGAATTCCATATCCTGCATGTCTCTGTAGTGATCCTCGAGAGTCTTGCAGACTGTCTTAAACTGCGAGAACGCCTCGGGGAACTTCTGCTCCATTTCGGCGATAGGCATCGGTGTGCGCACACCCGCGACAACGTCCTCGCCCTGAGCGTTTGTCAGGAATTCGCCCATGAGGTGCTTTTCACCAGTAGCCGGATCGCGCGTGAACGCAACGCCCGTGCCGCAGTCGTCGCCCATGTTGCCGAACGCCATCATCTGAACGTTGACAGCCGTGCCCCATGAATAAGGAATATCGTTATCGCGTCTGTAAACATTCGCTCTGGGGTTGTCCCATGAACGGAATACAGCCTTTATAGCGCCCATTAACTGCTCCTTCGGATCTGTCGGGAAGTCCTCGCCGAGAACCTTTTTGTACTCAGCCTTGAACTGCGAAGCGAGCTCCTTCAAATCGTCAGCCGTGAGCTCAACGTCCTGCTTAACGCCCTTTTCCGCCTTCATCTTGTCGATAAGCTCCTCGAAATACTTTTTGCCGACCTCCATAACAACGTCGGAATACATCTGGATAAAGCGTCTGTAGCAGTCCCATGCCCAGCGGGGATTCTGCGAAGCCTTAGCCATGTAATCAACAACCGTTTCGTTAATGCCGAGGTTAAGGATCGTATCCATCATGCCCGGCATTGACGCTCTCGCGCCGCTGCGGACCGATACGAGCAGCGGATTTTCCGGATCGCCGAACTTCTTGCCGGTAATCTCCTCCATTTTTACGATGTACTCGTTAATTTGAGCCTGGATCTCGTCGTTGATCTGTCTGCCGTCCTCATAATACTGAGTACAAGCTTCCGTCGAGATAGTAAATCCCTGCGGAACAGGCAGTCCGAGATTTGTCATTTCGGCGAGGTTCGCGCCCTTGCCGCCCAACAGCTCTCTCATGTTTGCGTTACCTTCGGTAAAAAGGTAAACATATTTTTTTGCCATATCTTTCCCTCCTGAAAGTTATTTATTTTCTGCTGTAAAAACGGTTACAGTCTTTCCCAATTATTATAACATAAAATGCTGAAATGTCTACAATTTCTTTGTAAAATTTTTTCGTTTTTGTTACGTGACGGCATATTTTCTATGTTTTAACCATAAAAACTGCGTGAGATTTGGTAAATTTTGCTTTTTTTGCGGCATAGCGTTAAAGCAAGTCACGGCGGAAAGGCGCTTTTACGGATATGGATTGGCTTTGAAAATTTTCTTAAATTTTATATTGACTAATGAAATTGTTTATGTTATACTAATAGTCGTGTCATGGGGGTGTAGCTCAGCTGGGAGAGCGCTTGCTTCGCATGTAAGAGGTCAGGGGTTCGATTCCCCTCATCTCCACCATACCGAGTGTTCTTACAGAACTTAAAGCTGTAAGAACACTCATTTTTCTTTTGTTTATACAACAGCGCCCGCGAAATTTATATCCACACCCTGCCGCGTGTTTACCGTCACCGCGTTATCCGGTATCAAATCAAAGTCCGGTATCTCTATTGAGCCGATACAGTTGTAATATATTTTCAGCCGCTGTACCTTCTTTCCGTCGATTATCTCAGCCTGACAGACTTCGATTTTCTCTATAAGCTCGTTGAGCATTCTCGGCGTTAGCTTTCTCGCCTGCGTGTATTTGCGGACTATTGCCATAAACTCGTCCGCGGAAACGCTTTTGTTTTTATCGCTGTCCAATTCCGCCTGAAGCGCGGTAATTTGTTTATTCAGTTCTTTTTGCTCCGTGTCATATTTTACGGACAGCTTGCCAAAGCGTTCATCGGAAAGACGTCCCATAGCGTTATCCTCGTAGATCTTCTCGAAAAGCACATCAACGCTCGATTATCGGCTCGTGGAAAGTTTCAATCAACGCATAGGAAACGCCTTGTTTGTCTTTGCAGGGTTTTCGTTACTGTTGTCAGTGTCTTTGTCATTGTCCATTGTAAAACTTATCCAAAATGACTAAAAGATTCCGAAGTCAAACAGATTCTGGGATCTTTTGCTCAATTTTATATTTCTATTGAACCTAATTGAAAAGAGTGGTAAAATAAAAAAGAAGGGAATCAGCGATGAAAAATACTCATTAATGGGAACCCGTGAAAAAACCGAGACACGCACAAGCCGCTTATGGAGGCGGAGTGCGGCTTTGATCACGGCGGGGACGGCTATTCTCGCGCTGTGGAGTATGACTAAAAAATTCAAAGGAGGATACATTATGTCTGAATGGAGTTCCGAACAATATTTAAAATTTAAAAATCAGCGGACGCAGCCTGCTATTGACCTGGCAAAAAGAATCGCCGGTAAAAATCCGCGCACGGTTCTTGACGTAGGCTGCGGTCCGGGAAACAGTACGACCGTGTTGAAAAATACATTTCCCGCGGCTCGCGTTGTCGGAATAGACAGCTCGCCGGAGATGATAGAAAAAGCAAGAGCATCATGCGCGGATATAGAATTTAAATTATGTGACGTTGCGGCGGATATGGAAAAATTGGAAAGCTATGACGTTATCTTTTCCAACGCCTGCCTGCAATGGGTTCCCGACCACAAGGAGCTGATTCCGGCACTATTCGGCAAGCTTAACGACGGCGGCGTACTGGCTGTTCAAATACCTATGAATTATAAAGAGCCGCTGTTTGTGGTTGAAAACGAGATTCTGTCCGAGCCGCGCTGGGGATTTGCCGGTAAGGAAATAAGAACCATCGCCACTCTGCCGCCGGAGGAATATTTTGATATACTCGCCTCATGCACGAATGATTTTGACATATGGGAAACGG
>CANQQZ010000044.1 GCA_947626135.1 uncultured Clostridia bacterium | reverse complement strand
GCTACACCTCATCCACCGCTACGCGGTCCCCCTTCCCCTCAAGGGGAAGGCTATTTACACGCATAAACTAAAATTTACCTTGAAATATACGAAATATTATGGTAAAATAATTCTGCGACCTTATAATTTATAGAAACTACCGGTAATTTGAATAATTTTTTTAACATGTTTACCAAAACCTATATACGGTAAAAATGCTTATTCGTATGGGGTTTTGGTATCTGCTTATTAGTACTATAGATTATAGGTCGCACTATATCTACCCGGATAAGTGTTTTTCATGCATCGCTCCGGATAGAGCGGTGCATTTTTTGATTCGGGGAGGAAAAGCGATGATCATAGATGTGACGGGGATCAAGCTCACGCCGGGCAACGGAGGACGGGACTGCCTGGGAAACGGGCGGCATTTCGACGAAAACGGACGCCCGTATGAATGCTGCTGCGACGAGTGCAATTATATGCTGTGCTGCATAGACGCTGCCGGGGATATGGACTGCGGGGAATGCGGCGATACGGATTGCCCGCGCAAAATTAAATTTACATCATAAGGGGAGAGGCATAATGCAGTATATAATTCCGGCAATGATTTTCGCCGTGGTGCTTGCCGCCGTTTGGCGCAGACAGCCCGCGTATGAGCAGTTCATAGGCGGTGCGGAGGATGGATTGAAAATGCTCGTCCGCATAACCCCGCCGATAATCGCGGTGGTGACGGCGTTTTACATGATGCGCGCGTCGGGGCTGCTCGATTGGCTGCTCGGGCTTATCTCCCCCGTAACGGAGCTTATCGGGATGCCGCCGGAAGTTATGCCGCTTGCCCTGATCCGCCCGCTTTCGGGCTCGGGCGCGCTCGGCGTGCTCTCGGATATTCTGAGCCGATACGGCGCGGACAGCGATATAGGCAAAACGGCGTCCGTTATATGCGGCTCGACCGAGACGACTTTTTACTGCCTTTGCGTCTATTTTTCAATGACGCGCGTTAAGAATAACATTAGGGTCATACCCTGCGCGCTGCTCGGGGATATGACGGGGATAATCGTCGGTACCGTTCTTGTAAAATTGTTTAATTTTTAACGGAAATTTTCGGATATTACTTGAAAAATTCCCTCGTTTTATATATAATATGATTAATACTATGGGCGGGTTTCCGCAAATATACAAAAAAGGAGATTTTAATTATGTACAACAAAGTAACGGTCGAGGATCTTGACGTAAAGGGCAGGAAGGTCCTCGTAAGATGCGATTTCAACGTTCCGCTTGACGAGAACGGAAACATCACCGATGATACGAGAATTAAGGGCGCGATGCCGACGATCGAGTATCTTGTAAATAACGGGGCGAGGGTCATACTCTGCTCGCATATGGGCAAACCCAAGGGCGAGCCGGTTCCGTCGCTTTCGCTTGCGCCGGTCGCAAAATCGCTTTCGGAAAAGCTCGGCAAGGACGTTGTTTTCGCGGCGGATGATAACGTTGTGGGGGACAATGCCAAAGCAGCTGTCGCGGCGATGAAGGACGGCGATGTTGTTCTGCTGGAGAATACGCGCTATCGCAAGGAGGAAACGAAGAATATCGAGGATTTCTCGAAGGATCTCGCGTCGCTCGCCGATCTGTTCGTAAATGATGCGTTCGGCACGGCTCACAGAGCGCATTGCTCAAATGTCGGCGTTACAGAGTTCTTAAAGCCCGCGGCTGCCGGTTATCTTATTCAAAAGGAAATCGAGTTCCTCGGAAACGCGGTCAATAATCCCGTTCGTCCGCTCGTCGCTATTCTGGGCGGCTCGAAGGTTTCCTCGAAGATATCGGTTATCGAGAATCTGCTGAAGAAGGTCGATAAGCTCATTATCGGCGGAGGTATGGCGTATACGTTTTTCGCGGCTCAGGGTAAGACCGTGGGCACGTCGCTGCTCGAGGAGGATTATATAGATTACGCGAAAAAGATGCTCAGCGAGGCGGGAGACAAGATAGTGCTTCCGGTCGATACGGTTGTCGCGAAGGAATTTGCCAATGACGCCGAGTCGAAGGTCGTTGAGGGCAATATCCCCGACGGCTGGATGGGACTTGATATCGGATCCAAGACGATCGAGCTGTTCAAGGATGCGCTCAAGGACGCCAAGACGGTCGTTTGGAACGGTCCTATGGGCGTGTTTGAGATGCCTAATTTCGCGAAGGGTACGAATGTAATAGCGCAGATGCTTGCCGACCTTGACGCTACAACGATTATCGGCGGCGGCGACAGCGTTGCGGCTGTCAATCAGGCGGGACTTGCGGATAAGATGAGCCATATTTCAACCGGCGGCGGAGCTTCTATGGAATTCCTCGAGGGTAAGGATTTGCCGGGTATCGTGGCTCTGACGGATAAATAAAATGAAAACAATATTATTTCAGGGCGACTCCATAACCGACGCGAAACGCTTGTATGATAACGATAATTTTGCCGGCTCGGGCTATGCGAATCTGGTAAAGGCTGAAATAGGGTTTGATTATCCCAACCAATACGAGTTTTATAACCGGGGCATAAGCGGCAACCGCAGCGTTGACGTTTACGCGAGAATTAAATCCGATATCATTAATCTGCATCCGGATATAATGAGTATTTTAATCGGCGTGAATGACGTCTGGCATGAGCTTGCCGACGGCAACGGGGTTGATGCGGATAAGTTTTTTACAATATATTCAATGCTTATCGAAGAAATCCGCGCGGCGGTTCCGGAGGTGAAGATAATAATTCTTTCACCGTTCGTGCTTAAGGGCAGCGCGACAGAGGGCGCGTGGGAGAAATTTTCCGGCGAGGTGAAAAAACGCGCGGAAAAGGCGGAGAAGGTTGCGGTGAAATATGATCTGCCGTTTATTCCGCTTCAAAAGTATTTTGACAAGGCGCTTGAAAAAGCGCCGGCGGAATATTGGCTCATCGACGGCATTCACCCTAAGGCGCCGGGTCACGAGCTTATAAAAAGAGCGTGGATCGACGCGTTTAAAAATTTAAAATAAGGAGATTGAGCAATGGGAAAATATATAATCGCGGGAAACTGGAAGATGAATAAGCTCCCGTCGGAGACATACGATTTTGTTAAAGAGGTAGTCGAGGCGACGAAGGGAGCCGAATGCGAGGTAGTGTGCTGCACACCGTATGTATGCCTTGCTCCGGCAATCGAGGCGGCGAAGGGAACACACGTAAAAATCGGCGCGGAAAATCTTCATTTCGAGGACAAGGGCGCGTATACCGGCGAGGTATCGGCGGACATGCTTGCGGATTTGGGCGTACAATACGTTATCATGGGTCACAGCGAGCGCCGCGAGTATAATAACGAAACAGATGAGACGGTTAATTTAAAGGCTAAAAAGGCGCTTGAAAAAGGGCTTGTCCCAATCGTATGCTGCGGCGAATCGTTAGAGCAGCGCGAAGCGGGAATTACGATGGACTGGATCGCGATCCAGATCAAAAAGGCGTTTGCGGGCATAAGCGCGGACGACGCGAAGAAGGTCGTGATAGCTTACGAGCCCATATGGGCGATCGGTACGGGCAAGACCGCGACAGATGAGCAGGCGGAGGAGGTCTGCGGCGCGATAAGAGCGCTGCTTAAGGATTTATACGATGATGAAACCGCAAAGACGATTACAATCCAATACGGCGGCTCGATGAATGCGAAGAATGCGGCGGGGCTTCTCTCAAAGCCGAATATCGACGGCGGCTTGATTGGCGGCGCGTCATTGAAAGCGCCCGATTTCGCGGTGATTACCGCCGCAGCGAAATAAATATTGTAAATTTTAGTTTATCGCACTTTTGCATATAGCGGCGCTCAACTAAGGCCCCCCTTGTCAAAGGGGGCTGTCAGCGTAGCTGACTGGGGGATTCCATAATTACAACAAATCGCTCAAATGTGTGGTTTTCTGTAAAAATGAATCCCTCCACCGCCTGCGGCGGTCCCCCTCCCTTTGACAAGGGAGGCTTTCGCCCGCCGTATGCAAATACCCCGATAAACTAAAATTTACCACAACAATTGAAAAGGAGAATTGCACATGGCAAAGAAACCTGTGGCGCTGATAATTATGGACGGCTACGGCCTGAACCCGAGCGAGGAGGGCAATGCTATCGCGGCGGCGGAAAAGCCGCGGCTGGACGAGTTTTTCGCAAAGTATCCGAACACGCATTTGTCCGCGAGCGGTCTGGACGTTGGTCTGCCCGACGGTCAGATGGGCAACAGCGAGGTCGGTCATACAAATATCGGCGCGGGAAGAATAGTATATCAGATGCTTGTCAAGATATCAAAGGATATTAAGGACGGCACAATTTTCAATAATAAGGTTCTGCTCGCCGCGATGGAAAGCGCGCGCGATACAGACCACGCGCTGCATTTCTACGGACTTTTATCCGACGGCGGCGTACATTCGCACAATACACACCTTTATGGATTGATTGAAATGGCGGCGAGAGTCGGCGTTAAAAAGGTGTATGTTCACCCGTTCTTTGACGGCCGCGATACGCCGGTTACGGCGGGCGCGGAGTACATGGCTGAGCTTATCGCGAAAATGAACGAGATAGGCGTCGGCAAGGTCGCCACTATGTCCGGTCGTTATTACGCTATGGACCGCGACAATGCGTGGGACAGAATAGAAAAGGCTTATGACGCGCTCGTAAAGGGCGAGGGCATACAGGCGGATGATCCGGTTGAGGCTATGAAGGCTTCGTATGCGAACGGCGTCACCGATGAGTTTATAGTTCCGACCGTTTTTGACAAGGACGGGCTTATAAAAGAGGGCGACAGCATAATCTGCTATAATTTCCGCCCCGACCGCGCGCGTCAGATCACGCGGACGTTCGTTGACCCCGATTTCAAAGGGTTCGAGCGCAAATATTTCCCGGTGAAATACGTATGCATGGCGCAGTATGACGCGGCAATGCCTAACGTTACCGTCGCGTATCCGCCGGAGCAGCTTCATATGACGTTTGGCGAATATGTGAGCAAGATGGGCATGAAGCAGCTTCGTATAGCGGAAACTCAAAAGTACGCGCATGTTACGTTTTTCTTCAACGGCGGCGAGGAACGCCAGTTCGAGGGCGAGGACAGGATTTTAATTAAATCCCCTGATGTACCGACATTTGACTTAAAGCCCGAAATGAGCGCTTATGAGGTTTGCGACGCGGTTGTTGACGCGATAAATTCCGATAAATACGATGTTATAATTCTAAACTACGCAAACTGCGACATGGTTGGTCATACCGGAGTGTTCGACGCGGCTGTTAAGGCGGTCGAGGCGGTCGATGAGTGCGTGGGCAGAATGGTTGACGCGATTCTTGCCAAAGGCGGCGCGGCGATTGTCACAGCCGACCACGGCAATGCGGACTGCATGATTGATCCGGTGACAAAGGATGTGTTTACGGCTCATACGACAAATCCGGTGCCGATGATCGTAATCGGCGCGGGCGATATGGAGCTTAAACCGGGACGCTTATGCGACCTTATGCCGACAATGCTTGAGCTTATGGGGCTTGAGCAGCCTGAGGAAATGACCGGCGAAAGCCTCATAGTAAAATAATGGCTAAATTTTACGCTGTAAAAAACGGACGCAGAGTCGGCATTTTCAATTCATGGGAGGAATGCCGGGAGCAGGTTGAAGGCTACAGCGGCGCGGAATATAAGAGCTTTAAAAATGAAGCTGACGCGCGCACATATATGGGAGTTAACGAGCAGCTGAGCTTGTTTGAAGATGCGCATATGGCGGATAATACAGCCGTCGCGTATACAGATGGCAGCTATAACGCCGATACCGGCGAGTTTTCATACGGGGCGGTGATTTTCGCGCACGGGCGGGAAACGCGTATATCGGAAAAATTTTTTGACCCGAATATGTCGTCTATGCGCAATGTTGCCGGCGAAATAAAAGGCGCCGAGGCGGTTATGCGTTTTTGTCTCAACAACAATGTTGCCGAGCTGGATTTGTATTACGATTACGAGGGCGTGGAAAAATGGTGTACCGGCGCATGGAAGGCGAATAAAAGCGGCACAATCGCATACAGAAATTTTTACGAAAGCATCAGGAATAGGCTGAGCGTGAGCTTTAATAAGGTGAAGGGCCATTCCGGAGATACGTATAACGACCTTGCCGACAGCCTTGCGAAAGAGGCTCTGGGAATATGAAAAACAGTAGAATAAACCGCGCTTTTTCGGGCGCGGTTTGTTTTATGCACAGTAATAAAAAAATTTTAAAAATTTTCGAAAAAAATGCTTGACAATAGGGAAAGAGTGTGGTAATATATTAAAGCTGTCGCCGGAAACCCCGGATGCGTTTAACGACAGTGATTGTACATTGAAAGATAAATAGTGCAGGTCTAGCATTTCGTTTACGAAATGCGATCATACCCGAGAATCAGCCGA
>CANQQZ010000043.1 GCA_947626135.1 uncultured Clostridia bacterium | reverse complement strand
GTTGATTCAACTGAACCCGCGGGGGATTGACAACCGCGGGTAAATTTGGTACTATAATATAGAGAAATACATACACGGAGGGACGATACAATGGCAAATCCAAAAGCAGCGCTTATTATGGGTTCAGATTCAGATTTTGACAAAGTGAAGGGAGCCATAACAAAGCTAAAAGAATTTAACATAGACGTTGATGTAAACGTAATTTCCGCGCACAGAACGCCGGACAGGGCGGCGCAGTTCGCAAAATCGGCTGAGGAAAACGGAATAGACGTAATCATTTGCGCGGCGGGCATGGCGGCGCATCTCGCGGGCGTAATCGCGGCGCACACGATCGTGCCGGTGATAGGAATACCGATAAAATCCACCTTTGAGGGACTGGACGCGCTTCTGGCGACGGTGCAGATGCCGCCGGGAATACCCGTTGCGACCGTGGGTCTTGACAACGGCACAAACGCGGCGATTTTAGCGGCGCAGATATTATCGCTCAAATACGATTATCTAAAGGATATGCTGCGTGCATCAAAGGCGAAAATGGCTGACGGCGTGGCGGCAAAGGACGCGAAAATAAAGCAAATGGCGGCGGAGCTGTAATAACAGAAGGAGCAATAACTATGAAAAGATTGACGGCGGTCTCAGCCGCGGCGGTTATAGCGCTGTGCTCCTTGTCGGCATTCGCGGCGAGCGGCGACATTGCGGGGCAATATTACAGCACGGATATACGCACCTGCTTAAATGACGCGGAAATCAACGCTGTAAACATAGGCGGACGGACGCTTATAAGAGTGCGTGATATGGAAAATTATTCGTTTATGGTTTCGTGGGAGGAGGAAACGCACTCGGCTTATGTGTCAAGCATGAACGTGCCCGTAACAGGCTCGTATGAGCCGACGACCGCGGATTATCCTGTCGGAACGGTTTTGGGCAATTATTATGAGACGGATATTGTCACATATCTTGACGGACGGCAAATCCCCTCGTACAATATTGACGGCAGAATGTACATTCCGGCTGAGGATATGCGTGATTACGGCTATATCGTGGATTGGGACGAAACGGACAGGACGCTTTCCGTAAAAAGCCCCGTATATGCGGGGTACGAGTATGATTTGCTTTTATCCGCGGGCGCGCGCCCTCAGACAGAGCAGCATTACAGCGAGGGAACGGGAGCGCTTATGCTTTCGTATGATAATCAAAAAATAACGGGCAGCGGCGACGCGAGGTATGTTATGTTTGACATTTCCTGCGACGGCACGGGATATAATCTTAAAATGCAGTTTAACGCCAGCGGCGGATTATTTTATACCAATGCGGTTCAGGAGCTGATGAGATCGATGTGCTATTCCGACCGCGGTGAAACGCTTGCCGCGCCGGAGGACTTGTATGATACGGTAAACGCAAATGTGGACGTGATAATAAACGGTAATAAAGCCGAAAAGGTTGCCGTAAGAAAGTGGGGCGGCAATAACCATACTGATTATATTCTGGAATTTTCCGACATTCCGCTTTATAAAGCGGGTGAGATTGAAAGCGTGATCGTGTCTGTCGGGAATACGGACGGTATGGAGGAATACGAAATAGAAAAAACCGAATATTAAAATAAAGGAGACATAATTATGAGTGAAAATGCGTATAAACAGGCGGGCGTAGACGTTGAAGCGGGCTACGAATCGGTAAGGCTTATCAAGAACGACGTAAAGCGCACCGCGATAGAGGGAGTTATCGGCGGAATAGGCGGCTTCGGCGGCTTGTTTGAAATGCCGAAAAATTACGAGAACCCCGTGCTCGTGTCGGGTACGGACGGCGTAGGAACGAAGCTTAGGATCGCGTTCCTGATGGACAAGCACGACACGATAGGTCAGGACTGCGTTGCAATGTGCGTGAACGACGTTGCCTGCTCGGGCGCGAAACCGCTGTTTTTCCTCGACTATCTGGCGGTGGGAAAAAACGTTCCGGAAAAGATAGCTCAAATCGTCAAAGGTGTAGCGGACGGCTGCGTAAAGGCGGGATGCGCGCTCGTGGGCGGCGAGACCGCGGAGATGCCGGGATTTTATCCGGTTGACGAGTACGATCTCGCGGGATTTTCCGTCGGAGTGGTCGAGAAAAGCAAAATCACCGACGGCGCGAACGCCGGGGCGGGCGATAAGCTTATCGGCATAGCGTCGAGCGGCATTCACTCGAACGGCTATTCATTGGTAAGAAAGCTGTTCGGCTTGAACGACGCGAATGCGAAGGAAACGCTTAATACCTATTCGGAAAAGCTCGGCAAAACGATAGGCGAGGAGCTGCTGACACCGACGAAAATTTACGTTAAACCTCTTTTAAAGCTTATAGATGAGGTCGGCATAAACACCGTATCGCACATCACCGGCGGCGGCTTTATCGAAAACGTGCCGCGAATGCTCCCCGACGGCTTAAAGGCTGTAATCCACAAGGGAACATGGGAGGTGCTGCCGATATTTGAGCTGATGCGGGAAAAGGGCAGCATCCCCGAACGCGATATGTACAACACATTCAACATGGGTATCGGCATGATCGCCGCCGTAGACGCGGATAAGGCTGACGCGGCTGTAAAGTGCCTGACCGACGCGGGCGAAACCGCGTATGTTATAGGAGAGCTTGCCGAAGGCGACACAGGTGTTGAAATTGTGTAATGCGGCATAAGCCTCCATTGTCAAAGGGAGGCTAACATACAAGGAGGACAAAATGAAACGAATAGGAGTATTAATATCCGGCGGCGGCACGAATCTGCAAGCTTTAATTGACGCGCAAAAAAGCGGCATTTTAAAAAGCGGGCAAATTGTCTGCGTATGCTCAAACAGCGCCTCCGCCTACGGTCTGACCCGCGCCGAAAACGCGGGGATCCCGACAAAAATAATTCGTAAAAACGCCGATTGCGGCGGAGATATAGACGAATTCAGCCGCCGAATCTGCGCGTACATGAAGGAAATGCGCGTTGACGTTGTGGTGCTCGCGGGATTTCTGGCAATTTTCGGCGGCGAGCTGTTAAAGGAATACCCGGGCAGAATAATAAACATACACCCGTCTCTGATACCGTCGTTCTGCGGCGAGGGCATGTACGGCTTAAAGCCGCACCGGGCGGCGCTCGACTACGGCGTAAAGGTGACCGGCGCGACGGTACATCTTGTGAATGAGATCGTGGACGGCGGAAAAATACTGATGCAAAAGGCTGTCGAGGTACAGGACGGCGACACGCCCGAAATTTTGCAAAAGCGCGTGATGGAGCAGGCGGAATGGATAATTTTGCCGCGCGCGGTGGAAAAATTCTGCGCGGAAATGTAAAATTCATGTGCCTGTTGTATTGACGATGGGACCGACATGAGGGCTGCCGTAAACTCCGGCGCCGGATCGGCTGTTGATTTGCGAAACAACCGATGGTGCTCTGTTTTATATTTAACAGGAACCGGAAGCCCGATTTATTTTAAAACATAAAAGGAGGATGACACAATGAAAAAACTGAACATTTACGATGAATTGCGCGCAAACGAATATCCCGGGCGCGGAATAATTCTCGGCAAGTCGGCTGACGGCGGGTCGGCGGTGGCGGCGTATTTTATTATGGGACGCTCGGAAAACAGCCGCAACCGCGTATTTGTCGGGGACGGCGGCGGAATCCGCACCGAGGCTCACGACCCCTCGAAAATGAAGGATCCGCACCTTATTATTTACGCTCCGGTGCGTGTTTTGGGCAATAAAACGATTGTAACAAACGGCAATCAGACAGACACGATATATGATTTTATGGACCGCCAATATACGTTTGAGCAGGCGCTCAGAACGCGCGAATTTGAGGATGACGCGCCCAACTACACGCCGCGTATTTCCGGAATAATCCGCTGCGGCGACGCCTTCAACTACGCGCTTTCAATCATAAAAAGCGCCGGCGGCGACCCGTCCTCGTGTCAAAGGTTTACGTTCGCTTACAACAATCCTATCGCCGGAGAGGGACACTTTATACATACGTATATGGGCGACGGAAATCCGCTGCTGTCGTTTGAGGGCGAGCCGAAAAGAGTAGGTATTGACTGCGGAATCGACGCGTTTACGGATGGGCTTTGGAACGCGCTGAACGAGGATAACAAGGTATCGCTGTTCGTAAGGTACATTGATATCGAAACGGGGAACACCGAGACGAGAATAGTGAATAAGAATAAATAATAAAATACGGGACAAAAAAAGGGAACGGCTATGCCGTTCCTTTTTTTACATCAAAAAAACCGTCTTACGACGGCTTCTCCCACGGCATAATGTCGCCCGGTTCCCTTAAATATTCCAGTATCCTCCACACGCCTTCGCCCGTTTTGGAATCAACGCGGAACACCGTTTCGCAGCCGGCAAGCCGCAGCCACTCCTCCGCCATGTCGGGGTCGGCTCCCGGGCGCCCGCACTGCGTTACGATCCCGATAACCGGTCTGTTCGCTACCGGCGTAACTGCCGGAGGGTACAGCGAATACGGCTCCCGCGCGCTCAAAAGAAGTCCCACAACGTCCGCCTCAAACGTATACATCGCCAGCGCCGCTCCGAGCGTTTTTGTCTCCGCATATTCGCCGGGCGTGTCGATTATCACATCGTAATGATTGACGTACTGCGTCTTGTGATAGTGTATCTTTTCGCCCCGAAGCGCTTGTTTAAGCGTGGTTTTCCCGCATTCGGAGCGTCCGACGAAAATTATTTTTTTCATGTCTTTGTTATCGGGCACACGCTGTAGCCGAGCGTGTCGCGTATGTATTCGCACGACGCGCGGAACGACGATTCCACGTCCGCCACCATGCCGGTTATAATCAGCGTGCCGCTGAACCTATCCACGAAGCTCAAATCGACGTTCGCGCTTTTCGTCGATATATCAGCCGCGATCACGGCTGTCTCAGCCGGACTCACCGTTAATATTCCTATTGCCGCCTTACTGTAGTCAATCTCCGGATTTAAGCCCAGCTTTTTGTAAAGCACGGGATCGGGGCTCGCGATAATATGCGCGAGCGTGATCTGCTTGCCCGGTACAAGCTCCTGTATAATCCTTTGCTTGTCGTCCATATCTTCCTCCTAAAAAAACGCCCAAAACCCCAGAAATCCGAGCGCGAAGCAATACAGCGCCGCCTGTATTATCATAAGCACGGGCACGCCTATGGAAAATCTTCGTTTTTGTGTTTTGTGCCGGCAGCCGCGCATACCCAGAAGTCCTCCCGCGGCGCCGCCGATAACACACAGCAGCATCAGCCGTTTTTCGCTTATCCGTATTTCCTTGCGCTTTGCCTTGGATTTGTCAGTCGCAAAGCTTATAAACGTGAAAATATTTATGAACAAAATATACGCCGCCAGCAGGAAAAATACGATCCTGTTTATCGTGACGTTGGAAAAAAGCTTCAGCGAATTTGAAGGCAGCGCCGGACCCGAAGGCGACGCGCGGTCGATGAGTATATCTCCGGCAAATCTGAAAACTCCGGCTATTCCGGTCCCGACCGAGATTATAAGCTCCAAAAACGCTCGTCCGAATTCATCTATCGTCATGTTACGTTCCCCAATATTTCCACTCGAGTCCGGTAAAATCGAACAGGTTGCGCTTGTCCGCGCCGAACTCACCTATATATAGTATACACCAAAAATCGGGATACGTCAATATCCCGAATAAATTTATCTTCGCTTATCAAGATTCAGCTCCTCGAGCGAAATTGTGCGCGTATGCTGGGTGTGCGCCCATTCGGTCTTGTTCTTCTTTACACAGCCGACGACCGCAATCGGCACCCATGTGAAATTGTACAGCACATAGCCGAAGTAGAACCACAGCATATTAAGACGTATCTCGCGCCGTTCAAAGCATACGACAAACGGCATATACAGCATTTGTATTATTACAATCGCCTGCCATATCCAGCCCGGTATGACAGTCATCGCAAGATCGCCCATTTGTATAAATCCGAAATCTCCGCCGAACGTTTCGACATACGCGAAAAAGGTTATTATGCCTACGGCTATGACGCGTATCGGCTGCACAAGATATGTCGCGCAGTCTATGCACGACCAACTGCGCTCCTTTATTCCGCGCTTTATAAGCTTCCAAAAATATCTTGAAGCCACATCCCAATGCCCCTGCATCCAGCGCGTTCTCTGACGCCACGACTGACGCAGCGTAAGCGGCTTCTCGTCGTACACCTTCGCGTCATATGCGAAAGCGACCTTCTCGCCGTTCAGGCATAGCTTCATGGTAAATTCCATGTCCTCCGTGAGGCATGTCGCGCCCCAGCCGAGCTTTTTAAGCGTGTCAAGAGCAATGACAAATCCCGTGCCGGACAACTCGCAGCATAAGCCCAGTTTATAGCGGGGAAGCTGGAAAATCCTGTTAATACTCCAAAAGCAATAGGAATATGACGCCGTAATCCACGAATCATACGGATTTTTGCTGTCAAGAAAGCCTTGAACCACCTTGAAGCCCTGGTTCGCGCGCTTGTTCATAGCGCGGAGGAAATTGGAATCCACAAGATTATCCGCGTCAAAAACCGCTACGTAGTCATATTTTGTTTCCATATCAAACAGCTTGCTGAACATCCATTCGAGCGCGTAGCCCTTGCCGCGCCGCGCCGCGTCGAACCGTTCGCATACGATCGCGCCGGCTTCCCGCGCGCATCTCGCCGTTGCGTCGGTGCAATTGTCGGCAATCACGAAAATGTCGTAATCCTCCGCTGGATAATCGATCGCCTGCAAGGATTTCACCATATTGGCGATTACCTGTTCCTCGTTATGCGCCGCGACCAGCAGCGCGAATTTATGATTTTTATCCTTTATCGGTTTATTTTTGTCTTTAATCGGAAGAAATCCGACAAAACCGATAAAAAAATAATACAAACCTATTGAAAGTGAAAATATTTGCAAAATCAGGCTTATTACCGGAATAATCATATTCCCGTCACTCATATGCCCTTTCAGCCTCCCAATCCGTAATCTGTTTTAAAGCGCGCTCATATAAAACCGAAATCGCGTTTTTCGGCAGGTTCATTCATGCTCCGCCCCCGCGCCGCGTGCTGAGGGGCTCCCGGATTTTTGCGATGTCGGAGAGGAATTATACTCGGGCATCCGCAAGCCGCTTTATATGAACACGCTATAATTTTACTCTCTTTTTACAAAAAAAGCAATAGGAAAATAAAAAACTGTCATAATTCATAAAAAAACAACTCTCGGGCTATCGTTTTTTAGCGCACAAAAAATACCAGCGCTATAAAAAGCTCGGCGGCACCGAGTCCTATGAGGAATTTTGTGAGCCTTATCTGCTCGCGGCGTCTCGCCTCGCGCAGCCTGAACGCCCGCGCCGCCATATTCTTGTCCAATTCGTTTCCCATGTTGATCATCTCCCGTAATATATTTTTTTCCAATATATGTATATGCCGGAATCCCGAGATTATTCCTCCCCGCGTAAAATTTTCCCGCGGGTTCAGTTGAATCAACCGAAACCGGC
>CANQQZ010000042.1 GCA_947626135.1 uncultured Clostridia bacterium | reverse complement strand
ACAAAAGCAAATCGGTAGCTTTTTCCGCTCCATTGACAACCTTATCACCCTTCATCAGCGTAAGGAATTTTTAATATGAAATTTACGCCGTCCTACTAATATGTACTATGGTTCATTGCCGATTTTTGAAAAATAAGCACAGCCATATTTAAGCCGCATGACGAGTTTTATAAATCCCCGCCCGCTATATAATTAAATTCCTCATCAGTAAGCCGTATATCCGCCGCAGCGATGTCGGACTTGATATGCTTTTCCGAGGTCGGGCTGAGTACAGCGCATATATTCATTTTGTGGCTCATAAGCCATGCGACAGAGGCTTGAGCAATGGATATGCCGCGACTATTCGCTGTAGTTTCAATGCGTTTGAGAAGTTCGATATTTTCGGAACAAACATATTCGGCGGGCGCGTTGTTTTCGTAAACAGCTGTGAAGCTGCCGGATTTAAACTTACCCGACAGAAATCCGCGCGCGAGGCTTGAATATGCGATTACGGGCATATTGTTCTCAATGTACCACTCACGCGCGGCGGCACTTTCATCTCCGGATATATCAACGCTCCCGCCCCACGGATCGAAAATACGGTGCGCCGCGCTGAAGCACGGACTTGATACGGAAAAGCCGTTTATGCCGTGGTTTTTCGCATAATTATTAGCCTCAGCAATTCGGGTATGCGTCCAGTTTGACGCGCCGAACGCTGATATTTTTCCTTGAGCTTGCAATTCGTTGAGCGCCTTGATAATATCCGATACGGGCTTTGTTTCGTCGTCGCGATGGAGTAGGTACAAATCAATATAATCGGTGCCAAGCTCGGCGAGGGATGTTTCGACATCCGCGAATAAATCTTCCGGCGTCACTCTCTTACGATTGTCATCGTGATGGCAGCCTTTTGTTATGATATTAACCTTATCGCGTATATTCCGAGACCGTATCCACTCGCCCAAAACACGCTCGCTCATGCCGTACACGCGGGCAGTGTCGAATGTGTTTATTCCATTGTTAAAAGCCGCGTCAAGAATACCTCCGGCTTCTTTGCCGGAGGTCATAACGTCAATCGCCGTGCCGAATATGAGACGGGTTATTGGATTTTTTAGTTCGGGCAGAGTTATATATTCCATAGCGGTGCGAATAAACCTTTCAACTTCTCAACATACATTTTATCAATTCTGCAGCTCCGGAGCTTTCGGCAGCTGTTCTGATGCGCCGTTGTAACCTGCGTAATTGTAGAGTAATAAATATTAAGACTATTGTAACACAAAAACCGACAAATCTCAACCGATATATTAATATATTTATATTTCATCCATAACCTCGAACATCACAGCCATAGTACAATTTTAAGAGCATATTGACAACGAGGTTTATACTGGTAAGGTTGATTTTTGCCGTTTTATATTTTCTCTACCATGCTGTCATATTCAACCAACGTCACATTACCCATCTCCCTTGCCTTATCGGTACATCCTTTTGTAAAGCCGGATTTTGAAAACAGGTAATAATGCTTCGCCTTATAATTAAACAACCCGCTCCGATTTACGAGCGTTTCCAGAACACCTGTGTCAACACTTTCGTTCGTCCATTTACATTCCGCAAACAGAGCCGTGGTTTTATCCTGTTCGCCCATAATGTCGATTTCGTCCTGACGCCTTTTTTCAGGATTATTGCCCCACCAGCGGCCGAGGGAAGAAAACTCCACAGGGCAATTACCGTTTAAAAGCATTTTCCAAAGATACTGCTTACAGATTTCTTCAAAAACCTTACCCATATATTCCGAAAACTGCGGCTCAATGCGCTTATATACCAGGTCCGCCGCGCCGCGGGCGATAACCGAATTGTTTTCAAACACAAACCGATACCAGAACCGGAACATATTATCCTCAATCGAGTAAATTGCTTTGCGGGATATTTTTTCTCCGTAAGGCGCTTCCTTTTTCACGATGCCGAGATTGACAAGATTTTTCAAATACATCGCGCATACGTTCGCGGCTTCGCCGACCTTGCCGGCAATCTCCGACATCCTCGACGCTCCCGCGGCTATTGCCGCGATAATCGCCGTGTAGCTTGCCGGTTCCCTGACCTCCTGCTTCAATAGGTTTATCGGCTCTTCATACAAAAACGAAACAGGATTCAAAAATGTATTTTTTATGTTTTCCTCAACGCTCAGTCTGTCGTCAATCTGCAAAAGATATTGCGGAGTGCCGCCCACAACGCCGTAGAGCAGCGCCTTATCCTCATCGGAGAAGTGTTTGAGATAACGGCATACTTCGTCAAAATCAAACGGCAGAAGCTTCATTTGAGCCGTTCTCCTGCCGTACAGCGGCGCCTTATACGCAAGCACCTTATCCTCCATATATGACATTGACGAGCCGCACAGAATCAGCATAAGCTGTGATGTGTCCTTATATTTATCAATTATAGGTTGCAGTGTAGACGCGAGGCTTTTTGACGAACGGGCAACATACGGATATTCGTCAATCACAAGAACAAGCCGTTCGTTTTTTGCAAGCTCAAAAACATATTCAAGCGCCGCCTGAAATGATTGGAAAGCCACTTCCGCGTTGATGCCGCTCATATATTCAATTATGCTTCTTGAAAAATTTTCAAGATTCTGTTTTTCACTGCTCTCGACGCCCGTAAAATATATTGCGCGTTTACCGTCGATGAATTTATTGATAAGCGCGGTTTTTCCTACGCGCCGTCTGCCATAAATAACCGCAAATTCAAATTTGCCCGAATCGTATAATCCGCCGAGAGCCGAAAGCTCCCGTTCCCTGCCTATAAACATACCACAGCCTCCGATTATTTTGATATTTATATTGTATCACTCATTTTTTTAGTCAAGTATAATTTGATAAATCGTGATTGACTTATTTTTGTACTATTTTTTCACTGCATTGATAAGGTAAATAAGGAGCTCCGGCAGCCGCGGTTTTGTCCTCCACTTGTCCTCCAATTGTGCCGCAAACGCTGGAGCGGCGCGATAAAGCTTTCCGCCATATCGGACGGGAAGCCCGGCGGCAGCAGCGGGGATTTCGCTAAGCCATGAGGTCCCTGTCGTGAGCATATTTCCCACAGCAGGAAGCCCGAGGGACGGATATATATACAGTCAGCATTATCCTAAGGCAAGATTTGACGAATCTGTACCGCATATCGGCGCCGCCGCATATGCTTATCCGGCGGTTCGGTGGCTCGAAAGCCATAATAAAATATACATCTTCTCCGCGGCGTTCGGACGGCGTAAAAATCCGCCTGCGGATAAAAAGCGCATACCAGCAATAATATTCACATAATTTTATCCTGTCCGCATATACATAATAACGTATATCGGACAAAAGGAGGATAAAGCAGTGGAGGAGTATAATATATACAACGACATATCGGAGCGCAGTCAGGGCGATGTTTATATAGGCGTGGTGGGACCGGTAAGAACGGGAAAATCGACGTTCATAAAAAAGTTTATGGATATGCTTGTAATTCCGAACATCGACAACGAATACCGCGCCGAGCGCGCCCGCGACGAGCTGCCGCAGTCCGCGGCGGGACGCACAATTATGACGACCGAGCCGAAATTTGTTCCGAATGAGGCGGTGGAAATTTCACTGGGCGACAACGCGCACATGAAGGTCAGAATGATCGACTGCGTAGGCTATGTCGTGGATGCGTCGCTGGGTTATGTTGAGGAGGACAGTCCGCGCATGGTCAACACGCCGTGGTTCGATGAGGCAATCCCGTTTAACGAGGCAGCGGAAATAGGCACTAAAAAGGTAATAAATGAGCATTCCACCATAGGGCTGGTGGTGACTACCGACGGCACGATAACGGAACTCGAACGGGAGGATTACGTTGACGCGGAACGGCGCGTCGTAAATGAACTGAAGGCGATAAATAAGCCGTTTATCATCCTTTTAAACTCCGTATCGCCTCAAAGGAGCGAAACGCTTGCGCTTGCGGACGAATTGCAGGACGCGTATGCCGTACCGGTGCTTCCGGTAAACTGCGCCGAGCTGAACGCCGAGGACATAAACGGTATAATCGAAACGGTTCTGTTTGAATTTCCGCTCCGCGAAATACGCGTTGTAACACCGCAATGGATCGAGTCGGTAAGTCCCGAGCATTGGCTCCGGTGCGATATAAACGGCGCGGTTATGGATGAAATACGCAGCGTGTCAAAAATACGCCATACGCGTTCTCTCGCCGACAGTCTGAACGGGCGCGGCTTCGTGAAACGCGCGTATATCGAAGGCATAGACTTGGGTAAAGGCACCGTTAAAATAAATATGGAGCTGCCCGACGATTTGTTCTATAAAATACTCGGCGAACAGAGCGGATTTGAAATAAGCTCGCAGCAGGGGCTTATGGCGCTCATGCGCGGACTCGCGCAAATGAAAAAGGAGTATGACCGCGTGGAATTCGCGCTGCATGAGGTACGGGAAAAGGGATACGGCGTTGTGTATCCGACAACGGATGAGATGGCTCTCGACGAGCCTAAAATCGTCAAGCAGGGCGGACGCTTCGGCGTGAAGCTGAAGGCTTCGGCGCCGTCAATACATATGATGCGCGCTGAAATAGAAACAGAGGTAAGTCCGATTGTGGGTACGGAGAAGCAATCGGAGGAGCTGGTGCATTATCTGCTGTCTGAATTTGAAAGCGATCCGCAGAAAATATGGGAAAGCAACATTTTCGGAAAATCTCTTTACGATTTGGTCAACGAGGGGCTCAACAACAAGCTCTCGCGAATGCCGGACGAGGCGCGCAATAAGCTCAGAGACACGCTCGAACGCATCATTAACGAGGGAAGCGGAGGTCTCATATGTATAATTCTTTAGCGCGCGTCTCAGCCGCCGTTTTAACGGCGGCTGTTCTTTGCGGCTGCGCCGCAAACACCGCCGCGGGGATCAGGCTGGAAACGGCGGAATATGAAACGGACACTGCGATCGTGTATGCCGAGCGCCCCGTATTTTCGCTGATGAAAAACAGGGCTCTCGCAGACGAGCTTAACGCCGCATACGAAAAGGAAGCAGACGACGCGCTCGCCGCGTTTGAAGAGCTTGCGCGGGACGGCGCGGAAATACGCGGCGGAAACAAATATGTTTTTGAACTGCGCCGGGACATAAAGTACAATAAAAATGATTTTGTAAGCATAGTTTCGGAAATTTATCAATATACCGGCGGCGCGCACGGCTCCAGTATGCGAAGCGCGGGAAATATTAATACTCTCACGGGAGAAGACGTCCTTTTGGGAGATTTGTTTTCCGATAATAATTATAAGACGCTCCTTGACCGCCTTATAGAAAACGAGGTCAGGGATAATCCCGATGAATATTCGGATTTGTGGGAAAAGCCGCAGATCAAGGAAAGCAATCAAAAGGATTTTTACGTGACGGACGAGGGCATTGTCATTTTTTATCAGCCTTACGATCTGTCGTATTACGCCCGCGGATTTGTAGAGTTCACGATAGACTACGAGGATATTTCCGGCTATCTTAAGCCGGAATACCAAAAGCTTGCCCCGCCGCCGCGCGGAGAGCCGGCGGATCAGTTTCGCGCAAAGTCCCCGCCCAGCGGCTTTGTGACATCATTCTGACGTCCGGCGGCAAAAGCCATTTTTAATTTTATATACATAGCCGGAGCGGCAGCCTTTTCAAGAACGGTTATATTCCCGCGAAGCTGCGATTTTACGCTTGCGTATTGGACTCTGTTTTCATGTCCGAGCAGAAAAATTTTCGCGTCCGTGTTCCGCATAACGCTTTCGCATACCGTTCCGGAGTGATACGTTTCAATCAGAACCGCGTCCGCGGCTCCGATTTCCATTTCCGGATATGCGCACAGCCGCTGTATTTTTGCGCGTGACATATCCGGAATGCCGAACGGCAAAATTTCATCGGGCGGCTCGGAATACGCGCCGTTCGGTATGAAAGCCTTGTTCTCATACCGTCCGTATTCTCCGCCGACGCTTTCTATTATATCGCTGTACGGCGCATACGGCAGCACGCGCGCGGCGCGGTGTATTTTCACGTCCTCACCGGGATTTTTATACGCGATAAACGCGCCCGTGCCGCGGGCATTTGCTGCAAAATCAACCGCCCCGGCAAAATTATCGCGCCCGTTGGCGCGGCTGTCCGAAAGAATATAATTCGACGATACAAACACTATGGGCGGCGAGCCGAGCCCGAACGCGTATCCCGCTGCCGCCGCCGCATACTGAAGCGTGTCCGTTCCATGCAGCACTATAACGCCGCCATGATTTTTAAGCGCTTCTCTTATACATTCCAAAAGCGCCGTGATATATGCGCCGTCAAGATTTTCGCTCAGAATTGTATACGGCTCGAAAATATCAAACATTTCGCTGTCAAAGCCTTTTAAAATATCATACTTTCCGGCGCCGGACGGCGATATATATCCGTCGCTGCCGACAGCGCTCCCAATTGTGCCGCCGGTAAAAATCAATGCTGTTTTCATATCATTTCCTCATCTTAAAATTGATCATGCAATATTCTTTCTTAATGTATTATATCACCGCGTATTTAAATTTTCAATAATACGGCGTAAAGATGTTAATCTATAATGTACGGCATCCGACGATGAAAAAAGACTTGATAGCCGGTTAAGTTTTCATTTGACATGGTTAATTCGCCTTTTTATATTTCAGAAATTGATAACACTAATTACTTCGTCTTTATATTGCAAATACCCGTCTTTATTATGCGCCAATGTAATATCCTTCTTGCAGCCGGCGAAATGCAAAGTCTTATTTATTTCTTCGCACACAGATTTGGGGATTCCTTCGCCGCCGCTGTATGGATGTTTAAATAATTTAAAATCATCTTTCTTTATACGTCCGGCAGCTTTATCCTCTATTAACTGCGCATAAAAAGGCTTAGCTTGTACAGCGTGATTTATTCTTAAATCACGTATATCAGAATAAAATATAGATTTATCATATCTGGGTTCTAAAACCAATGTTTTTCCGCAAGCAAACTGTAATACCATCGCATAAAACAATCCTGTATGATGTTGAAACGGTATTGTAATTAAATTTCTGTCGCCTACCAACTCGTCCGGACGTTCTATCAAATCGTGGCTTGCAACTAAGAATAATGGAGCCAGCATTACACGTAGCACCTATTGTCGTCAACGCAAAACATGCACATATGAACTCTACACCTACAGGTAAATATAGGGTAATAATATCTTGTTTCTTAACACCAAGACTTTCAAAAGCACGTATATACCTCTCTACTTCACGAAACAATTTTGCATATGTCATTTGATTTCCGTTGATTTCCAACGCTGCTATGTCCAGATTAGACTTGTTTCGTATACAAATATCTTCAAAGATTGTTAACTTGCGGACAAGAACACCGTTTTTGTTAATTATAGGTATGGCTGTACCATTTTGTGTCTTTTTTATTACTTCAGAAAAAATATGTGAAGTTTCATTTTTCATCTTTATCCCTCCTACTATAATAAATTTATGGGTAAAGATGCGGCATAGACGGATTTATGCGAATAAAAAAACCGAGTGTCACATTGGATTACTCAAATCCAATGTGAACACTCG
>CANQQZ010000041.1 GCA_947626135.1 uncultured Clostridia bacterium | reverse complement strand
AAGCCGCTTCAAAATGCTTGCCGACGATTACGAGCGAGAGCAGGAGGATTTGAAAAAATCCATTGACATGCTGACCGTTGAAGTTGCACAACAAGAGGAGCAATCCGAAAATGTGGAACGTTTCATCGAAAAAATCCACAAATACTTTGATTTGCAGGAGCTAACGCCGACAATCTTAAACGATATGGTTCAACGGATTTACGTCCACGCGCCGGAAAAGATTAACGGCAAACGGACGCAGCAAATCGACATCTACTACGACTTGGTAGGATTTCTGCCAATGTCATTGTTTCAAAATGAAAAACAGGATAGGGTCGCATAATGCGACTCTATCCCGCAAAAACAAATCTTACTGTTTTATGTGAACGGCTCTAAAGGCTCTTTTCTATTTATGCACATTTTTTTAAGCTCCTATTGTTCCTCTATATCCTCGCCGAGATATTTGGCGACAGAATACACATCCTTGTCGCCGCGTCCTGAAAGGCATATTATCATAATCTTATCCTTTCCCATAGCCGGAGCGATTTTCCGCGCAAGCGCAATGGCATGAGCGGATTCAATCGCGGGAATAATGCCCTCCGTGCGCGACAAATACACAAACGCGTCTACAGCCTCTTTATCCGTTATGGGATAATAGCCCGCGCGTCCCGTTTCCGCCAGATGCGCATGCTCCGGTCCCACACCCGGATAATCCAGTCCTGCCGAAATTGAATATACCGGCATAATATTGCCGCCGTTGTCCTGTAAAAATAACGACTTCATACCATGCAGAACTCCCAGCGTCCCCTTTGTTACAGACGCCGCATGGCGTTCCGTGTCAACTCCGTCGCCCGCCGCCTCGGCTCCGTAGAGCGCGACGTCCGGCTCGTCTATGAAATCCGCGAACATACCTATGGCGTTTGAACCCCCGCCGACACACGCCATTACAGCATCGGGCAGGCGTCCCTCCATTTCCATAATCTGCCGCCGCGCCTCAATGCTAATAATACTTTGAAAATGCTTTACTATCGCGGGATACGGATGCGGTCCCACAGCCGAACCGAGCACATAGAACGTATCGTCGGCATTCGCGCACCATGCGCGCATCGCCTCATTTGTCGCGTCCTTAAGTGTGCCCGTTCCAGAGTGAACCGGCACCACCGTTGCTCCGAGAAGCTTCATCCTGAATACGTTAAGCGCCTGGCGCTTTGTATCCTCGACTCCCATATAAACGTCGCATTTAAGCCCCATCACCGCGGCGAATGTCGCTGTAGCAACCCCGTGCTGACCTGCGCCGGTCTCGGCTATTACCTTTTTCTTTCCCATACGCTTCGCCAGCAGACATTGACCTATCACGTTATTAATCTTATGTGCGCCGGTATGATTTAAATCCTCGCGCTTTAAGTATATTTTCGCGCCGCCCAGATCCTCGGTCATCTTTTTCGCGAAATACAATACCGATGGTCTGCCGGTGTACTGCTTATGATAAAAATTCAGCTCGGTGTTAAAATCCTCGTCGTCCTTATACCGTTTGAACGCGTCCTCAAGCGCTATAAGTGCGTTCATAAGCGTTTCCGAAGCGTACTGACCTCCGTACTCTCCGTATCTGCCCTTCTTTTCCATTCTCGTCTCTCCTCGTCTCATCTTAAACTCATTCTGCCGTGGTAATAATTACCGAGTAGTTATCGCCGTCCCAATCTACCTTTTCTCCCAGAGACTCAACCACGAACCGAAGCGGAACAAATGTCCTGTCATTCACAAGCTTCGCGGGCATATCAAGCAATACAGCCTCTCCGTTCACAAAAGCCGTATCGGAGTTGATTTGCAGCGATACAAGCGACAATTCCCCGTCCTTTTCACGAATAGCATGAACGGTATCGTCGTCATCATCCCACTGTACGACGGCGCCGACAGCCTCGAATATAGCGCGCATTGGCACAAGTGTTCTGTCGTTTTCAATAAATGGATTTACATCAAACGTCATCCGCTCACCGTTTAAATATACCGACGGCTCATTATCCGCCGCTACAGCCGCCGACGCTGTAAAGAGCATTGCAGCCGTGGCTAACATAGCAATAAATTTTTTCATAGCCATTCTCCTTACTTAAAAAATTTACTGAAATATATTATAACAGAATAATTATTTTTTTTCAACTGTTTTCGGCAAATTTGCGTTATTTTGATTGTTCAGCACAAACATTGCCGCCGAAACGCCCACGATTATTACATAGCCTGCCACGCTTAAAATATTGGGTACATCCCCGAATATAAAAAATCCGAGCATCGCGGCGAAAATTATCTGCGTGTAATCATAAACGGAAATTTCACGCGCCGGAGCGTGCGAATAAGCGGCTGTTATCGTAAACTGCCCCATTGCCGCAGATATTCCCGCGCCGAGCAGAAACATCCATTGGCGCGCCGTCATCGGAGAAAACGAAAATATCAGATACGGCAGCGATATCAGGCACGAAAATGCGGAAAAGAAAAATACTATCACCGCGCCCTTCTCGCCGTTTCGCGTGAGCTTGCGCACATACGTATACGCTATGCCCGCGCCCATGCCGCCCGCCGCGCCTATAAGCGACGCCGGCTCAAACGTTATCGCTCCGGGCTGTATAACAAACAGCGCTCCCGTAAAAGCTATTATTACAGCTGCCGCCTGATACGGCTTGACGCGCTCCTTTAATATGAAATATGAAAATATCACAGCGAAAAACGGCGACAGCTTATTTAAAATAGACGCATCAGCCGTCATAAGCTTTCCTATGGCATAAAAATTGCAGAATATTCCTATCGACCCGAATACCGATCTCAGAATCAAATCACGCGTGTTTTCACGCTTCCACCTAAATCCCGCTCCGGATTTGACAAGAACCGCCGCGGCAATAATTACCGCAACGGCGTTTCTGAAAAATGATTTCTGAATAAACGGCACGTCGCCCGACAGCCTTACGAAAACCGACATCAGCGCAAAGGAAAACGCTGACATTATTATAAATATTATGCCCTTTGTTTTTTCGCTCATTTTATTGTTCCCATACCCATATCTGTAATCGCCGTCATAGCCGATTGTAACGGTTATCTTATCTCCAAGCGTATTCTTCTGTCATCGCTTCATTGAGCGTATCCGCGCCGGCAACAACATCATCTGTGCCGAGAGCTATTGTGCCGCCATCCGTCATCTCCGAAGCGTCATAGCCAACCGAATACATCAAGCAGCTGCCGTCCGCAAGAAGTCCCTTCTGAGCTCCAACCCATTTAACAACGGACCTGGGCCGTCTTTGCGGCACCAGACCGTAAATCGATATGCTTATCGATCGGGTCAACGCCCTTTGTCAAAATCTTTGATTTTGTTACAGCGTGAAATTATTTTAACATATTCGGGATAATTTTACAAGATTTTTTCTATAATTTCCCAATACGGACCGCCTCCGCATATCGCATCCGAGTCGCAATGTCCTGTCCCGAGGGAGATCTTAACAGCTCCGCATTATGATACAAGGTCAGCGAACCCGGTTTGCTCAAAAATCGTCTGTACCGTTTCGTTTTGCCCTGTAACGGTCAGATTGCCGTTTCCGACCTGCTTAATCATTATAAGCAGAACGCGCAGTCCGGCGGACGAAATATATTCAAGCCCCGACGCGTCAACGGTAATTTTCTCGGGCTTTTCTTCCGCCGCGTTTTTTTCGTAAACGGCGAGAAATTCCGGCGCGGTTATGGAATCGAGCCTGCCGCGCAGCGTGATCTTCATTTTGCCTCCGTGGGATTTTGCGGTTACACTGAAATTTTTATCCTCAAAGTCCGCTTCCGATTCCTTATAATTCTCGTTGGGAGTCATTTTCCATACGCAGAACGGCTTTATCGCTTCGGCGAGAGCCGCTTTGGTTTCATCGGGCATATTTGCCGTACTGTTAAGCTTGGGCATATACTTAACTACGGGTATGCGTTCAACGCTGAAGCCCGCAGAATTCAAAAACTCTGTCAGCTTTTCAACCCCGTTCTGATAGTCAAACACACTGACGTTCATAATGTTCTTTCCCATTTCTATATCCGATTTGTTTGAAAACGCTTTTAACGAGCTCATCATCGTTTTCATTGCGTCCGCACCGATAATCGCTTTCATCGTCGAAAGCGTAAGAGAACTCGATTCGGGGTCGTATGTCAGCCAGCAGCCGCCGAATTCCTTTAATATGCTTCTGATATTCGAGCAAAGCTCCGCAAGCTCGGAATCGTTTAAATACATAATAAGCCCTTCGGTAGTGACGCAGATCTCACCATCAACGGAATCGAGCGCGCTTCTGAGCGACGTATAGTTCGTAGCATCAACGCTTTTGTATTCCTTGTTTTTTATCCCGCGCTCCCTGAGCATACCGTCCATGATTGGAGCCAGCTCGTCAATTACCGCGGGAAGATCGCAGCCTATGTAATGAGTATCCTTAAACATTTCATTAAGCGCGCGCGGAGTATAGCCGCAGGGAATGTCAAGAACTGTATTTTTACCGGAAGCCTTTATAAGATTATTCATGGTTCTGTAGCGGGTTTCAATTACGGCTATGTTAGCCGTGTCAAACACTGCCTTTTGGTCGTCGCCGCTATGCATGACCGAATCAGCATCTATGCCGAGCTTTTCCGTAAGCAGACGCGCGTCGGAGTCGCCCGCAAGACAGATATTCAAAACAGTCGCCTTCGCTGTGTTGAATACCGGGTTTGTCCTTTCTCTCAAATTTTGCTTTTCGTCCAAAATAAATTCCTCCTATATTGCTTTGTTCTTAAAAGATATAGAATTATTTTAACATTTTTTCATATTGGATTCAATGCTTTGACATAAAAGTCATATGGAATAACGCGAATGGAATTTCGTGTTTGATTCGCCGGCTATAACCGTTTTCACCGCCGGTAAACTCGGTACGGGACGAATAATTTATTTACACTCCTTCAATGATTCCTTTTTATACCCGCCATTTTAATATAATAGCTGACAAGAAGCACCGCATCGGCTCCCGCCCACGCGAGAACCTCCGCCCAGAACAACCCCTCCGTTCCTATCAGCCCCGGGAGGAACACGATAGTAACTATTCGCATAACAAGCTCCGCCGCACCGGAAGCCATCGGCATTATAGTATCGCCGAGACCTTGTATCGAGGAACGGTAGATGTGCAGAATGTAAAGAACCGGCAGAAATACCGACATAATGCAAAGATAGTGGTATGCAATTTCAATTGTTGCCGCGGCGTCCTCCGGTTTCCCCGAAATAAACGCGCCGACTATGCTTTTGCCGAAAATGAGCATAGCCGCGCCGATAACCGCCGCCGTTACAACGCCCATCAGAACACCGATATGAACACCCTTACTGACACGCTTAATTTCACCGGCGCCGTAATTTTGCCCCACATATGTTGTGAGCGCGAACCCGTAGGAAATAGCGGCAATTTCAAGGATTCCGTAGAGCTTGTTTGTCGCCGTAAAACCGGCGATGTATAAAACGCCGTAGCCGTTAATAACGAACTGTACTACGAGCCCGCCGACCGAGATAATAAGATTTTGGAACGCAAACGGCGCGGCGAGCTTCAAAAGCTTACCGGCAAGCTCCCTGTCAAAACCACGCTCGCTTTTCGGCACGCGTATTACGTCGATTTTCCTCAGAGCCGTATAGCAGATACCCGCCGATATTGCCTGACCGATAAGCGTGGCAAACGCCGCGCCCGCGACGCCCCAATGAAATACGATGACAAACAGCAAATCAAGAGCAATATTGCAAATCGAAGCCGCAATCATGGCGCGCAGAGGCGTTTTACTGTCGCCGAGAGAACGCAGAACGGACGCGAGAAAGTTATACGCCATAACGACAGGTACGCCCGCAAAAATTACGCTCAGATATGTTACGGTAATCGGAAATATTTCCGACGGAGTATTGAGCAAACGAAGAACCGGTCTTAAAGCGGCGAACGCAAAGCACAAAATAACCGCGGCGCATATAACAGATAGCTTCAGCGATGTAACATATGTTTTCCTGAGGCTCCTTTCATCGCCCGCGCCGAAATTCTGCGCCAAACGGATGGAAAATCCCTGTGCAAAGCCTTGCACCATACTCAAAACAAGCCAGTTGAGCCACTCGCCGTTGCCTATCGCCGCAAGCGCGTTCAGTCCGAGCACCTTGCCGACGACCATTGAGTCCACCATTGTGTAAAGCTGCTGGAATACATTGCCTATCATCAGCGGCAGCGCGAAAGAAAAAAGTATTCGCAGCGGTGAACCGGACGTCATATTTTTTACCGATGCCATAACAGCCTCCCATAAAATTCTTTACTCAGCTATTCTTTCAATTTGCAGCTTTTCGCACGCGAAAAGCTGCGCCTGTTTGTTTTTATTGTAACACCACTGCCATATTTCGTCAATCTGCCGAATAGAATTTCTAAAAAATTTCCGTTATCCTGTACACTGAGTAAAATGCCGAGTAAAAAATATGATCCTGTCGCTTTGGCATATTGTTGACGCAATGTCAATAGATTTTCAAAAAATGTTGACATTATGTCAGAAATGTGTTAAAATAATTATGAAATAAGAATTAAAGGAGAAAAATTTATGCCGAAAGGATCACCCGAATTAACCAACGCGCGCAGAGAGGAAATCATAAATGCCTGCGAAAAGCTGTACAAAACTATGAGCTTCAAGGAAATAACCATAAAGGAGATAGGCGGCGCAACCTCGTTTACGCGCACGTCTATCTACAACTATTTCCGGACGAAGGAGGAGATTTTCCTCGCGCTTATCGAACGCGAATACAACCTCTGGAGCGACGATCTGGAAAAGACGATGCAGGGAACCGAGTCCATGACAAAGGATGAGATTGCCAACTCGCTTGCACGTTCACTTGAGCGTCGTCCGCAGCTTTTGAAGCTGTTGTCGATGAACCACTACGACATGGAGGAAAACAGCTCCCTTGACCGTCTGACGGATATGAAGGTTGCGTACAACCGCTCGATATGCACCGTCCGCGCGTTTGTGAAAAAGTATTTCCCGCAGCTTACGGATGAGCAGCTTCATGAGTTTATATATCTGTTTTTCCCGTTCATGTTCGGGATATATCCGTATGCGGTCTTGACGGACAAGCAGCAGCAGGCTATGACGGACGCGGGTATGGATTATCCGAAAATGACAGTCTACGATATAACCTACGGCTGCGTAAAGCGGTTGCTCGACAGTATTGAGTGAGGGGCAAATTTCGGCATTGGGCGGTGATACAAAATGAGCATAATACAAGCTGTATTGTCGGATTTGAATACGGTTAAGGAAATTTCGGAAGGCACAATTTCTGAAATATATCCGCATTATTATCCTAAAGGCGCAGTTGAGTTTTTTCTTCTGCATCATAGTAATTCCAATATTTGTAATGATATTAAACTACGGCGGGTTTATCTTTACTTTGATACGGAGCAAAATGCGGTGGGCACAATTACCATAAAAAATAATGAAATATGCCGTTTCTTTGTATTGCCGTTATATCAGAGAAAAGGATATGGCACTGAAATGCTTGACTATGCGGAGCAAGTAATTTCAAATAAGTTCTCAAACGCTGTGGCGGCTGCATCACTTCCCGCTAAAAATTTATATCTAAAGCGAGGATATAAATCTATTGAGTACAATATCATTCCCACAGCCGGTAATGATTTTTTGTGTTATGATGTTATGGAAAAACGGCTATAAATTCCCGTTTGCCAAGGTGATAATTGAAATAATATAACAAATTCAGAATTTATAGGAGAGAAAACATGATTGGAATATACCTAAGCGGAACGGGGAACACAAAGCATTGTGTTGAAAAAATAGTCGGGCTGCTGGACAAGACTGCGTCAGCATTGCCCTTGGAGGATCCGAGTGTTATCAAGCACATAAAAAGCAACAGCACCATAATATTCGGTTATCCGACGCAATTTTCAAACGCGCCCTATATGGTCAGGGACTTTATTAACAAAAACCGTTTGCTTTGGAAAAATAAGAAAATACTGTGCGTTGCCACAATGGGCGCTTTCAGCGGAGACGGCGCGGGCTGTACGGCGCGGCTTTTCAAAAAGTACGGTGCGGTAATTTTGGGCGGCGTGCATATTAAAATGCCGGATTCCGTATGCGACAGCAAGCTTCTGAAAAAGAGTATTGAGAAAAATCGGAAAATAATCAGGCAAGCCGATAAAAAGATTGAGTTTATAGCGGAGCAAATCAAACAGGGTAAATATCCAAAAGACGGTATAACGCCGATTTCTCATATGGCAGGTCTTTTCGGTCAGCGGCTTTGGTTTTACAAAAAGACAGCCGGCTACACCGATAATCTGAAAATAAGCGCCGACTGTGTGGGCTGCGGACTGTGCGCATCGCTCTGCCCGATGAAAAATATTTCCGTCAAAAACAATCGGGCTGTCGCGGGCGGCAAGTGTACAATGTGTTACCGCTGCATAAGCCGCTGCCCACAAAAAGCGATTACACTTCTGGGGGATGAGGTTGTGGAGCAATGTCGTTATGAAAAATATTGTTAGGTAAGGGGCAAACAGTTATTGAACGGCGGTGAATCAAATGCAAATACGAAAAATGCTAATAGATGATTATGAGGAAGTATACACGTTATGGCTGTCCTGTGCCGGAATGGGATTGAACAACATAGACGATTCGCGGGAAGGCATTGAGAAGTATCTTGCCCGAAATCCGAAAACATGTTTTGTCGCCGTGGAGCAGAACTGTATCATAGGCGCAATTCTCGCGGGTCATGACAGCCGCAGAGGTTATATCAGCCACACAGCAGTATCTTCGGCGTATCGGCAAACAACTGGTTGAGACTGCGCTGCATGCCTTGAAGGAGCAGAACATTACAAAAGTCAATTTGGTCGTTTTTGCCCGTAACGAAGACGGAAATGCTTTCCGGGAAGCGCTGGGGTTTACCGAACTAAATGGGATAGATGCAGTACAAGTATTCTCTCTATCGGCTTTGGTTCTGCGCGGGTGAAAACGGCGAAACACCATGAATCACCTACGATTCATGGTGTTTTTGTGTCTGAAAATTTAACTACAACACAACTACAGTTTACATTAGCTCCGTATCAATCATTCTTTCAAGCGGATATTATTATTTTGATATTTATGCCTGAGATTTGCGAATGCAAAGGCGGTGGGAAAATGAATACTGCCGCCGCACAAGCCAATCACACCGGCGGCTGTAGAAATGCACTTGTAACAAACTTCGCACACAAAAAAGGCGGAGCAAATGCTCCGCCTTTATCAAGCATAAATTATTTCATGATATTCTCGCAAAATCTCATAAGTATCGCCGCTGCCTGAGCGCGCGTAGCCGTGCCTGTAGGCGCGAGCTCGGTATCGCTCATGCCGGTAACCAATCCTGCCGCGTTCGCCCAGCTGAGCGATGTATTCGCCCAACCGCTTACCACCGCCGCGTCGGCGTACTTGGACAAATCAGCCTGAGCCGATACGTCAATACCCTTATACTGCGCGTATCTGTACAAAATTGCCGCCATCTG
>CANQQZ010000040.1 GCA_947626135.1 uncultured Clostridia bacterium | reverse complement strand
GGCGTTACCGTGATGCAGGGGACGATCTCGCCGTCCTCCGTTATCGCTCCGGCGTCGGTAAATTTCAGGGTCTTTTTGTATTCATCCCACATGGGCGTTTCCTTGGTCTTTACGTATTCGGGAGCCGAAGATTTAAGGAACTTTACAAGCTCGTCCTCTTTGTAATCGACCTTCGGCTCAAGGTGTTTCCTTACCAGCTTGCCGTAAAGCAGCTTGTAGCTCTCCTGCGTCGGAGACTTTTTCAACCGGCTTTCCGGCACCGTTTCAAAATACTCCTCCAGAAGGGCGGTCAGATAGGCGGTGTTCCGCTCAAACTTCGCCTTTTCCTGCTCCAGTTTCTCCTTCAGTCGGTCAATGTTCAGCTCCGCCAATTCTTTTAGACTGTCAAACTCGGCCTTGTCCTCGCCGATTTTCCTCACGGCCCAGTCCGCCTTTTCGTCGCTGTCAATATGGAACCCGTCACGGTTGATTGTATCCTGCCCATCCTCGTCGTTCATGTTCGGATTTATTCCGCTGTCGGATATTTCAAAATCATACTTTGCGTTGGCGCCCTGGCTGAAGGCTGCCCGGTCGATTGTAAAAACCGGCCGGCTGCCGTGACTTTGCGTCCGATTTATGTCGCCGACGTTTCCCCGGGCGTCGTAACAATGACATTCTCCAGCGCCGCCCGCAAAATCTCCGGCAGTTCCCTTCCCCGCCGCTGTGCCCGGCGGAGTATTCCCCGGCAGGCCGTCGGGCTTAAATAGTATCTCCCCGGCACTTCGGTCTCCAAAAATTCCGACAGCGTAGATGCGTTTCCGACGCTGGGGAACGCCCCAATACTGAGCGTCAAGCACCCGCCATGCGAAAGTAATTCCGCGCCCTCGAACCACTCCGGCATCCGCCCATCTTCCACTTGGAGGAACTGGAATATCGGCCTTTGTGACCGATTGGAGTACGGCCTGAAAGTCGCGCCCATGATTGCTGCTGAAGGCTCCGGGCACGTTTTCCCAGACAATGTAAGACGGAGCTGTTCCATTTGTCGTTTCCCTCATTTCATAAATTATCCTCACGGCCTCACGGAACAGGCCGCTGCGTTCTCCGGCAAATCCCGCGCGGGCACCGGCCACGCTCAAATCCTGACACGGGCTGCCGAAGGTTATGATGTCCACCGGCGGTATCTTTCCGCCGTCAATTTTGGTGATGTCGCCGAGGCGCGTCATGTCCGGGAACCTCCGCCGCGTCACCGCTATGCAGAACGGCTCGATTTCCGACGCCCATACCGGCGTTATGCCGTGCCTCACGGCGGCGAGAGGGAAGCCCCCGATGCCGTCAAACAAACTGCCGAGGGTCATGGCCTACCTCCTGTATTATTTTAATTGCTCACTCAACCCACATCCGCTGTGGGATGTTTTTAATTTCCGCGTCAAAGGCTTCGCCGCTCTTTCCGGTCAAATCAGTGTACAACTGGTTGATCCGCTCGTTTTTAGCCTCCAGCAACGCGCCCCGCTCGTCAAGCTCAGTGACAACCGCTGTTAAACAGTCGTGGGACGCCTTCAGGTCGAAGAATAAGACCAACGTCCGCAAAACTTGCCCGAACACCTTTATCAGCTCGTCCTTCGTCAGCCGCTTAAGCCGCTTCTCGGCCTCTTGTACGGCCCAATCCTGTTCATAGTTCAGCATATGGAAATAGTCGTATTCCCCGCTGTCGAAGCCCAACACCTCATGCGTTGCTCCCAGCAGACCGACGGTCACATCGTCCCAGTTTTCGCTCAATATGTACCCCTGATCGTCTATGGCTTCCATCATGGTGAAGGCTCCCGCCGACAGCTCGTCGAACATTTCCTTATAGTCGTTGTAATACCCTTCGTCGCCCCGTTCGTAGCCGTATGGATCGCCGTTTTCGCCGACCTCAAACAGCCAGTCGTGTATTTCCGATAAACTCAGCATTTCCAGTATAGATTTTTTCCACAAAGGTTTTTTTGACTGGTTCATGGTTTTACCTCTTTTCCGTCCCTCCGTCCATTTTGGCACCACACCGAGGGCAATAATTGAATATGCCTTCGTCGCCGTAACCTTCAAGAATTATTTCGAATTTGCAGAACGGACACTCATATTTCAACTCATATTCATCACTCGTGCTCGGTGTCTTCTGCCACTCGCCATGCCTCACCGGTTCGGCGTCTATCGTGGGTTGAGCGTCTATATAACAAGATATAAGCCCCATAACCGTACCCAAAGTTGCGCCGGGTATCTCACGATCTATGGTCTTCCGCAAATCTTTAATAACGGCTTTCGCTTCACACGCGTCAATCAGTCTCATTCTTCCTCCACCATCCTACGTACATCTTCATAAAACTTCAAAACCTCCGGCGCGGCGGCTTTTGCGGCGTACCGCGTGGGGAAGCAGTTTCCCATGGCAATCATCCCTAAGTCGTATTCGTTGCCAAAATATACGCGGCTATCAGTTATATATCCTTCGTCGTCGGTACGCTTTCTTAATACTGTCCAATACATTCCGCCCATCCCGGGTCTCCACGGTCGGCGGACAATTTCCTCATAGCCGGTTAAGATGCGCATAAGGATAATATCGAGAAAAATTGTCTGTTCTTTGTCCACCATATAGGCCAGTCCATCTTCAATCAACTTATATTTGGCGGAGCCTTTCCTCTTGATTTCAAACTCTTCGCCCAGCTCCACGCCGAGCATCTTAGCAATTTCCGCCATATGGTTTTTAGCCATATAATTCACCTCTTGACATTTTCATTTTTCTGTGCTATACTAAGAATTGAACGGATTCACATCAGTTTTCAATAGCTTTCGTTCAAACCTTTCTTCCCCCGGGGTTCTTCCATCCCCCGGGGACTTTTTTTATACCACTTCCGCGCCGCAAAAACCGTCATAGTCATACCCCTGCATCAGCGCCATATTTTCCAGCACACGGAACACCGAACCTTGCACCCGGGGCGATATGAATGCGCTGTCCTCGCCCAGGGTTAAAATACTTGCCGCGCGGAGCTCCGTCATCGGCAGCGTCACGCTGGCCTTTTCTACCTCATCGCCGCACCGCATACGGTATGTAATGCAAACCTTTTTCATGTTCTCGCCTCCTGTCTGGCTTCAGCCTGTTCCCGCTTGTATGCCTGAAATTGCCACTTTTTTTGCCTTAAGTGATAAGCCTCATTTTTACAGTCGGGACAATATTTTTGAACGTTGGACGTCTTCACATATTCTTTGCCGCACATTTTACAAATGCCTGTTTTCCTGGGCTTTTCGACCGTCTCGGCAATCGTTGTGACGGTTTGAATATCCTTTGCGCTGTCAGCATTTGCATCCTGAACAGTGCCGTCAAATACGATTTCCGGCTCAGGTTCAGGCTCAGGCTCGCCCTCCGTTTGGGTTTCTTCCGGTTCCGGCTCAGGCTGGATGAGGGTATAGGCCATGTCCTCGGTGTACTGCACCATGTCCATTAGTTGGATGATCAGGCCTTCCACCATACCGGCAAGCTTTACCTGGTTTCTGAAAATAGTTTTAACAAAAATTTCCTCCTGTTTTGTCATTGTCTGCCACCTTCCATAATTCCTTTTAACCGCGCTGTCCGCTCGTAACATTTTTTGATGTCAGCCTCGAACTGCGCCTTTGTCTTGTAAAATGAACATTTTTCCGGCTCCGCTCGGGTCAGGATCGAACACCGCCCGTCGCAGCAGGCGAAGCAGTCCTGCCGCGGGCATTCCGGGAACGCATCCGGCGCGCTTTTGACGGCCTTTCCCCGGGCCCGTTCACGGTTACGGCGCACACTGCATTCGGGGCAATACTTCAATAGCGGCTTGTACGGCATTTCCACGCCGCAATCAGCGCATTTTATAGTGTCCGGGATATTCTTTTTTGCCCTTTCCATGCCCCTTTTTTCTTTCCTCCGGGCGAGAAGCTCATCCCTATGCGCTTCACGAAACCGGCGGTGCCGTTCCGAGTAGGCTGCCTTCCGGCAATCGTCACACAGCTTCCGAACCTTAGAGTGGGAAGTTAAGACTTTGCCGCAACGCTCACAGGTTATTTCATATTCTCTTTTCGTCATCGTCTTCGTCGCCTGCCCCGCTTGACCTCATCAGCCAGATCATCACGCACACATAGGCCATCACCGGAGCCCCCGTTCACGGCCACCGCGCTATCATGGCGGGGATAACTCCCGCCAACAGGCACATTGCCACCAGCATCGTCGTTGCGGCCAGCAGCCGCCAGTTTTCGTCCTTCAGGTGTTGTCTTAACTTTCTCATCATTATGTATCACTCCTTGATATTATTTGCCCGTCCTGCGGGTCACTAAAGGCGCGACGTTGTCGCTAAATCTTATTTACTCCCTTCGACCATCACTGACGGGCCCGCTCTATTCCTAACTCCTCATTCCTAATTCCTCATTCCTAATTCCTCATTTTCCTTCCGCCACCGCTCGTAATCCGCCCTCACCTCCGGGTCCTCAAACATTCGGCGGGTCAGGCCTATCACTATCCGGCAGAGTGTATCCATCGCATAGTCCGGCACCGCTTTTAAGTCAATCTTTACATCTTCACTTGTGCAAACGTCCTCCGCCGTCATATCCTTGATTCACCTCCATTGATTTATTTGCCCGTCCTGCGGGTCGCTTAGTGGTTAGTGGTTAGTGATTAGAAGCTGCTCACTGTCCACTGTCCACTACCCACTATTCCTCATTCCTCATTCCTCATTCCTCACTCCTCATTTTTCACTCCTCTTCGCCGCCCTTCAGCAGCTCGTCCACCGTGCAGCCGTAGAGCTCGGCCAGCTTTTTCAGCGTCGCCGCCCGCGGCAGTGTGTTTCCGACTTCCCACTGTGACACCGCCGTCTGGTGCACTCCAAGCCTGCCCGCAACCTCCTCTTGCAGCATTCCCGCCGCTTCTCTGTGCCTTTTAATACTGTTCATGCTTTAACCTCCTTGACTTTTGCCTTAATAAGTGATAATATGAGAATAACTAATTTTCTTTTTTTCACCATTTAAACGATCAAACGACAAAATCATCTATAAAATTTTCTTATGGGATGTGATTAAACGTGGATAAAATATCCGAACGACAGGTCAATAAATTTCTTTCAAAACTAAACCATTACCGGCCCACATACAATCTCGGAAACAAAGAAGGTATAATTCTAATCGATAAAAACTTCTACGCCTCATTCGATAAACTTGACAGGGACAAAATCAATGAAATCCTCAACATATTACAGGCAAGAGAGTTAATATTGATTTATCATCCGAGGAACAAAAACGATGCTCTCTCGCCAAAAAATACTTCTCCATACCTGACCCTTACTGAAAAAGCCGCCGAATATCCTCTCCGTATCAGAAATGAACGTCGGCACTTCTGGCTACCTATCATCATATCAACCGCGATAACCATCCCAGGAGCTTATCGTGAAGAACTGGCTCAATTAGGACGAGCACTGCTGAAATTATTGAAATTACTAACGGCAAATTAGGGTGCCTTTCATAAAACGTTCTGTAATCCTTATCCTTTCTCATATCCTCACCTCGCTTAATAGTTTCACTCTCGCCGCCCTTCAGCAACCGTGTTCAGCCTACCAGCTCCATAAGCTCACATCCGAGCGCCCTTGCAATCGCCTGAGCCGTGGCTACGGTGGGCTGCTTGCTTCCGCGCTCGTACTGGGCGATTATCGGCTGTTTTACCTCTACCGCCTTTGCCAGCTCAACCTGCGTCATGCCTTTTTCAAGCCTTATACGCCTTAAGTTTTCTCCGAAGTTCATTTTTCGCACCTCACTTTTCTATTGACATTTCGACAAAATTGTTATACAATGAATATAACCATAGCTATACGGGAAGATCTTCCCTTATTTTTAGATTTTCTGTATTGCCTTAGTTATATTATAATCTAACCGAAGTAAGATGTCAATAGAAAAATCTAACTTTTATTAGATTTGTAAGTGTTGCACAATTCTTTTATTCTAACTTTAGTTAAAATTTACGACAGGGAGGTATGAAAATGTTTTGGGAAAAATTTTGCAGTTTGTGTGAGAGCAAGGAAAAGAAACCTAATCGAGTATGTAGTGAATTGGATTTATCATCCGCTACAGCAACTAAATGGAAGAACGGAACTCTTCCAAACGCTGAAACTTTGATAAAAATTGCCGACTATTTTGACGTCTCCGTTGATTATTTGCTCGATCATGTTGACTCTGCTGATGGAACTACTTTCTGGCATAGATTTCAAGAACTATATGAAAGTAGGCGTATGAAACTGTCAGAAGTGGCTGAATTACTTGGCATTGATTTGTCTGAAATTGAACGATGGCGAAATGGTTGTGCCCCAAGTTTCGATGATATAAACCGTATATCAAGGCACTTTAACACAACTTCGGATTATCTTTTAGGCATTTCTACTTTTAAAACTCTGCCATGCGTAGTTGATTTAGCTGAAATATTTAATCCTTCTGACAATAAAGCTTTGTATATGTCCCACTTATGGGAAACTCAAATCAATGTATATTATATTAGCCGCATATTCATTGAATTTTGGTCTCAAAAAAGATATGCGGATTTTATTCCTGTTTTCAAGTATGTTACTATTGTCCTTTATGAGGCGCTGTTTCTATTAAATATAAATATAGAAGATGACAAAAAATTAAACGAAAAGTTTTCCTCCGTAATTGCGGATTTAAAAGAAATTTTAAACAAATCTAAAATGGAAGATTCTTATAAAAACGTAGAAAAAATTTACGAAAAAAATAAAAATTTTTTTAAAGACGTCCGTAATTTGGCGGCCCATTTTGACCATGAACGTAGTAAATTTTTCACAAATACAGTTAATGATCTCTATGACTACGAATTGGAAGTATCTAACAATGGTATAACTGATGAGAGCAATCCTTTATTTTTAAAACTTATGAAAAATGTATACAAGGAAAATTATCCTAACCAGAATTTATCTGATGATGATTTATTAGATGAAATATTTAAACTATACGCCCAATTATTAGAAAGCGTTAGCAAAACTTTAAATAAACTTGTAAATTTGTACTTTGATTCTGACGAAATAATGAATCACGTTCATATGAATCCTAATTTAAATAGCAAAAATTCGCCGCAAAAAAATATGGCGGCAAATCCCGTCCAAACAAAAAAAGCCTCCATGATTGAAGATGAAGGTATAAAGCTCTATAATCGCCTTGACGCAATCGACAAAGTAAAGGTGCAAGGCTATATCGAAAGTATGCTTGAGGCCGAAAAATACAGACAAGACGACGCAAAAATGGCATAATCAGGTTAAGTGATTATATAAAAAAATAAGCTGCCTGCCAAGACATAAATTATAAAAAATGGAGATGTTTCTTTATGTTTATCCCCAAATGGGGATTATTCTGTTAAAATCCCCATTTGGGGATTAGAGTTACATAAATTGAACGGCTGAGGGGATTAAAATTTCTTAGTAGTCAGAGTCCGCAGTCGAATATAAGCGTATGAAATATTTTTCATATATAGGAGTTGATACAAATGAAGCCTGAAAAATCTTCTTCACCATCTGGCCCCAAGCCCCCGGAGATTGATCTGTCCAACCTCTGGGCTGATGATGAACATGAAGTAAAACGCAAGCAAGAGCAGTATGCCCGCGACATGGCGGCTTATGTGAAAGCTCAAATATTGTCCGAACTCACGCTACAAAAGCCGGGAACCGCCGCCCGTCTTAAAAAATTCTTTTCAAAAAAATCTGTAATCGCAGTCACTGTAACAATTGTCATAGCTGCGATAATTTGCATTACAACCGGGATTGTATCGTTTCGTGCCGGCTGCCGCATTGGATATGCCGATTATGAAAAACTGTACAATTTTGAGCATGACCCCATGCGACAGGTATATTTCACTACGTTGGGGGACAAATATCACTATGAGGATTGTCCGACAATAGCTAATTCGACGTCAGTACAACACTGCATATTGGAATATGCCCTCGACAGAAACCTTCAGCCCTGCGCCGTCTGCCACGAAGGCCGTCGGTAATTAAAAGATAACATAAAAAAGGAGTGTACCGCATGAAAGCCGTAATCTATGCCCGCTATTCTTCCAGCGGCCAGCGGGAAGAAAGCATAGAGGGTCAGCTTCGCGACTGCCACGAATACGCAAAAAAAGAAGGCCTCATCATAGTAGGCGAGTACGTAGACAAGGCAATGACCGGACGCTCTGATAAGCGTCCGGATTTCCAAAGAATGCTAAGGGACAGCGAGCGAGGAATATTCGAGGCAGTAATATGCTGGAAGATGGACCGCTTCGCCCGCAACCGTTACGACTCGGCTATGTATAAATACAAGCTGAAAAAGAACGGTGTCCGTATTTTTTACGCCAAAGAGAATATTCCGACAGGCCCGGAAGGTATAATTCTCGAGTCCGTAATGGAGGGCATGGCCGAGTATTACTGCGAAAACCTCGCTCAAAACGTCAAGCGCGGATATTATGACAGCGCCCTCGAATTTAAGACCCTGGGCCAAAAGCTTATAGGGCTTCGCAAGGGCCCAGACGGCCGATTTGAACTCGACCCCGACACCGCTCCGATCGTGCGCCGCATCTTTGAGGAGTATGCCGCCGGCGAACGTGCCAAGGACATTTGTGACCGTCTCAATGCCGAGGGTTACAAAACATCAACCGGCCGACCCTTCAACCGCGGCAGCATTCGCCGCATTGTACAAAACGAAAAATACGTCGGCGTATACGAATTCAAAGACATTCGCTCCGAAAACGCGATTCCCGCCATCGTTGACCGCGAGCTTTTCGACAAGTGCGCCGCTATGACCACCCGCCACCACCGTTCTCCCGCGGCCAAACGCGATACTCATTTCCTTCTTACGACAAAACTGTACTGCGGTCACTGCGGCGCCGCCATGACAGGCGATGCCGGCACAGGTGAAAACGGCGTGGTTTATAATTACTACACCTGCAACAATCGACGTATACATAAATGTGACAAAAAGCGCGAACAGAAAGATTATATTGAGAATCTCATTATTAATGCCCTGTTTAATCTGCTCCATTCCGACGAATTCATTAACGAGGTTGCCGACCGCTGTATGGAATATCAACAGCGCGAAAAGGACGACAGCGCCCTCCACGCTCTTGAGGCAAGGCAAAAGGATAATGAAAAGGCAATTAAAAATATGCTTGCCGCTATCGAAGCCGGCATCATAACCGAAAGCACCAAGACCCGGCTATCCGAGTTAGAAGCCGAGCGTGTCAACATTGAGCATGGCATAGCCCAACAGCTCATTAAGGAGCCCAACCTTGACCGCGACCAGTTAGTCTATATGATGAAACGCCTCAGGAATGGAAACATCAATGACGAGGGCTACCGCGCCTATATAATCGATACGTTTCTGAATGCCGCTTACTTGTATGACGATGGTAAGCTCGACCTTGTTCTCAATTTTAGCGGCCCTCAAAAGACAGTCACGCTTAACACCTTAAAAAAATTTTCCGATAAACAAGCCATTTCTCCGCCGGAAAATATTTCGTGTTTTGCGACGTCCGGCGCATGGGGGCGCGGCCATCTGGCAGGCGCTGGAGGAAGCCGACGTCGAAATTTCAACTCACACGCCCCGCA
>CANQQZ010000039.1 GCA_947626135.1 uncultured Clostridia bacterium | reverse complement strand
ACTTATGAGATTTTGCGAGAATATCATGAAATAATTGATGCTTGATAAAGGCGGAGCATTTGCTCCGCCTTTTTTGTGTATAATGCGGGAAAAGGCGTAAAACATTCTGTTGATAACGTAAACGGGGATTGTTTTGTCGCTGAATGTATGATAAAATAATAAATAACAGTTTTCAGAGGAACAACGAAATTGACTGAAGGAGGAAAAAGCATGTACGCATTGTTCGCATTTATACCGATGATATTTACCGTTGTGCTTATGGTGGTCTTTAATTGTCCCGCCAGGCGCACCCTGCCGCTGACATGGCTTTTGGTCCTGCGCTGTCGCGTTTGTCATCTGGAAAATGAATTTCATGGATGGCATATACGCTTACAGGCTTTCTGAGCGCTGTTGAGACGCTTTGTATAATCTTCGGCGCTATTCTTATCAATACCCTGAAGCGGTCCGGCGCAATGTCGGCAATATGGTCTGTGTAAATAATGTGGTCTTCGTGTGCGCCGCCACCGGCACCGTGGGCAGCGAGGGGAGGCTTATCCGCAGCAATATTATCCCATGCGCGATATATTGTCTCGTTATGGTGATGGTATTCGGCATCGCAGTCATGGCAGGCACAAACCCCGTGCCGCCAAACGGCGGAGGATAATGAAAAATGCCTTGAAGGATAGGAGAAAATATTATAAAATATTGTTGTGGAAAGGAATGTGATAATTATGAAGCATTTGAAAAGAATTTTGCCGGCGGCGCTGGCGTTCGCTATGCTTTTGCCGGCGGCGCCGGTTTTTGCCGGGGATTTGCCGGGCAGCGCGGCTCACAGAGCGGCGGAAAAACTGATAGAAAGCAAAACATATTTCTATAATCCGTCCGGCGTTACTCTCGCGTCGGGTAACGACTATCCTGCGGAATTTGATTTGCGCAGCGCCGACCTTGACGGAAGCGGAGTGAAAAAGAACTACGTCACGCCCGTAAAGAACCAGGGCGCGTTCGGCACCTGCTGGGGATTTGCGGCAACAGCTGCGGCGGAAACGAGTATATTGACGGATACGGGAATGTCGTATGACGAATGGAACGATAAAATGACGTGGGATATGGATCTATCCGAGCATCACCTCGCGTGGTTCGCGAATATGCACCTTCCCGATGACGGCAGTGATCAGGGCGGAGAGGGAATACATTTTCTTGACCCGAACGTAAGCACCGGCAATGTTCTGGATGACGGAGGAAAGCTTACCACCGCCACTTCGGTGTACTCGGCGGGAATAGATCCCGCGCCGGAATATATGTATCCTTACCGCGGCAAGGAGGGCAATATAATATATATAAATGATGAGCTCGAAGCAGCCTATGAGCCGAAGGACGGATATGAGCCCTACGCCTACAGCGACCTCGACGACTGGAGTTTGGACGAGACAGAACGCTTCGGCACGGTATATCCGCTCGAGGAAAGCTTCCTGCTCCCGTCCCCCGCTCAATTTGAATATGATGAGGCTGAGAACAAATATAATTACATATATAACCAAGCCGGAACGGACGCGATAAAGGAGCAGCTCATGAAAGGGCGCCCGGTAACTGTCGCCGTTGCGGCTGACACGTCAACATCGGAGGAGATAAGCGAGTACCACTATATCAATCCCGCCACATGGGCGCATTATGTTCCGTTAAGCATAAACGAGGACAGCGCCGACGGCGAAGCGGCAAGCCATTGCGTAACGATAGTCGGCTGGGACGACAGCTTCCCGAAGGAAAATTTCTTTGAAGCGCCTCCGGGAAACGGAGCATGGATAGTGAAAAACAGCTGGGGCAGCGATGAGAGCGAATTCCCGAATAAATTCGACTGGGGCGACCACGGATATTTTTATATCTCATACTACGACCATACCATATCCGAGGCGGAAGCGCTTGATTTTGACGTCAATGACGATGAGAACGCAAGCGGCGCGTACTACAGCTTTAAGTATGATTATATGCCCGCTTTCCAGTCGTATAAGCATAATATCTTTGACGCCCCTGCGTCGATGGCAAACACGTTTGAAAACGATGATGTGGAGGTAACGGCAAAAACACTGACATTTCACACGGGAGCTCCGAACACGGAAACCACATTCGAGATGTATATGCTGAGCGACCGGAGCACTTCTCCGACCGACGGAGAACTGCTGGCGAAAGGAACAAAGACGTATGAGTACGGCGGTTATCATCGATTTGATTTGGAGGAACCGGTCTGCATACCGGCAAACGCAAAATTTTCCGTTGTTGTGACCAACAAGACCGCGGACGGCAAATATGAGATAACAAACCAGGAGTACGAGTCCGAGCTGACCGCGAAGATAAGCGAGGCGTTGTACAATGCCGGCGGTGATTACGGGAGGGCGGTTGTAAATGAAGGCGAAAGCTTTATAAAGACCACAAACGAACACAACGAATCCGAGTGGGCTGACTGGGCTGATACAATAGCCGAGGATAAGAAGATAAGCGAGGCATTTCTCAAAAAGATCCAATTTATGGACATGCTCGAGGACACGGAAGCCGCTCGTGAAGCGTACAATAGCGCCGCCGATGAATACTATAAGGATCACCCAAAGAACGAAGACGAGGACATTCCTGAGGAACTTGAAGAGGTTTATGATGAATGGCAGTCGAAAGGCTTTCTTCTCAATATGTTCCAGATGGCGATTAAAAACGGTATGACGGCTTTCTTCTCTCCCGAGGACGCGGCAGACTTCAGCGATGCCGCTTTATGGGTGACGGACAATTTCCCGATAACGGTTATCGCGGAACCTGTCAAAAGAGACCATATCCTCTATTACGACAGCGCGACAAGCAGGCTTTACACGAAGATGGATTATGACACAAAGGAGTTTTCCGGGCCGATAGACAGCTTCCCGGGCGCGATTTGCGAGGGGAATAAGCTGACGCTAACCTCGGATTTCCAGTTTGTGACGACGGCTAAGGACGGACTGTTCATAGACGGAAACACAACGCTCTATGTCCCCGAGGGCGAAAGCCCGTCTATAATGAGCGCTGCCGACGGATTTAAGGGCAGCGATACGCTTAACGAGTACACCGGCATATTCGCCGCAGACGGCAGTACGATAGATATAGACGGCACTTTAACCGTAAAATCGGGAACGGGAACGGACGCTTCGGGACGCGCTATTCTCTCGGACGGCGACCTCAAAATAACCGGAAACGGCAGTCTTGAAGCGATATGCGGAAACACGGAGCACGATGAGACGGCGGAAGTCGGCAGAAGGGACTCACTCGGTATATACATATACGGAGATTTGGATATATCCGTTGCCAACGTGCGTTTTATCGGCGGCAGCGCGCACGGAATAAGCTTTGGCATAGTAACCGACGAGGATCGTTCCCTGACAATAAGCGACGGAGCCTCGGTCATAGCGCAGGGCGGCAAAAACAGCGGAGAAGGAGACCCTTACGATGAATTTTACAGCGGCGCGTGTCAGGCGGGCAATCTTACGGTCAGGGACAATTCGCGGCTTGTTGCCTCGGCAACGGAGGAAAACGACGGCGACAACTACGGATTGATCATACTCTGCGGCGACGTTCACGGAGACGGCACAATTTATGACGGCAGCATTACGCTTGAAAACAACAGTTCACTCACGGTAAATGCCGAAGGCTCCGACCGAAGCTTCGGTATTTGGAGTACGATATCGGTACCTGTGGAAATGGACAACACCTGCACATTTACCGCCAAGGGTTCGACGAAGGCGGCGCATTACGCCAAGCTTACCGGTGTTACGGCAGAGTCGGCGGACGGTGAGGTCCTGACGTATACAAGAGGCGAGGACAATCTGACGAACAGCTACGTTGACGCGAACGGAAATATCGCAAAATATATCACGTTTAAAAACGTGAAGGATATTGAGGTGGATTATCCGCTCTATTTCGACGGCACAACGGGAAAGCTTTATAAATACAGCTTTGATCCCCTGACGGGCGAGGTAACATATTCCGACCCGGTTGAAGTCAAGGGCGCCGAATGTGAAGGAAATAAGCTGACGCTCACCTCGGACTTCCGTTTTGTCACAACATATGAGGACGGACTGTATTTAAGTGACGGCGCAACACTTCACGTTCCGGAGGGCGAGACTCCGTATATTCAAAGCGGCGCGGACGGATTTACCCGAACCGAAACCAGCAATACGACCTCCGGAATATTTGCGGACGGCGACTGCACGTTTGACATAGACGGCACTCTCACGGTAATGTCTGGCAATGGAGTAAACACTAACAGCTGGAGTGTTATCTGCGGCGGCAACATGGAAATAACAGGAACGGGCACTCTCAACGCCTTCGGAGGAAACATCTCGTATGACGAAGATGTATTGGACAGCAAAACAGAATCAATCGGAATATGCGTCCTGAAAAATCTCGATATATCAGGCGCGGAGGTAAACGCGTATGGCGGAAACGCATATTTCAACAGCTACGGAATATTAACCGAGCAGAACTGTTCCACCACAATCAGAGACGGTGCCCGCGTTACGGCGGAGGGCGGCTCAAGTGCGGACACAACGGGAGACAGTGCCGCTATCGGCTGTGTGGTCGGGGAGCTCGTCATAAAGGATAATTCGAGCCTGACCGCCTCGTCAGTCAGAGATAGGGGCATGATTCACATAGGGCTTCGCCTTGACGGTGATGTTACCGATAATGACGGCACAATATACAAGGGCAGGATCAGGCTCGAGAATAACAGCATTCTCACGGTAAGGGCGGCAAACTCGGCAAATGATTACGGTATTTATCTGCCTGACGGACCGTTCGGCGGCGCCGTAAAAGCGGAAATGGACGATACCTGCACCTTTACCTCAGACGCTGATGTGGCGGGATATGCCGAGCTCAAAGGAGTAACGGCAATGTCCGGAGAAAATGCTGTGACATTTGACAGCGAGCTTGGATGCTACGCCGATGCGGACGGAGATCCCATAAAGAGCTTATCCTTCCGCCCGACGGCGGAGAAATCGGCGTCGGCTCCCGCCGCGCACAGCAGCGGCGGCGGATCAGGCAAGCCGAAGGCGACGGCAACCCCGAAGCCCGCGGCAGCGCCCGATCCGGGCGCAACAGAAAATCCGGGCGCGACAACTGAGCCGGCTGCGGAACCGCAGTCCACGGCAGAACCGGACAATACGGAAAAATCAATGCCGTTTACGGATGTTGCGGAATCGGATTGGTTCTACACCCCCGTAAAGGTGGTTTACGCCGAGGGTATTATGAGCGGCGTGAGCGATACGGAATTTGCACCGAACGCCGCACTGACACGCGGAATGCTTGTGACGATTATAGGCAGAATGGGCGCGGCTGAAGCGGCGCCGGACGCATCGTTCGCCGACGTTGACGAAAACGCTTACTACGCTCCGTATATCGCATGGGCGGCTGAAAACGGCATAGTAACAGGCTTTGATGACGGCGCATTCAAGCCTGATGAGGGCGTCACGCGCGAGCAGACGGCGGCGATATTGTACAGATATATGAAATATATCGGTGCGACTGTATGGAACGGCGGAAGTGAGGGCGTAAGCTTCAATGACGCGGGTGAGATAAGCGAATACGCGGTACCTGCGGTTACATGGGCGTATGAATCGGGCGTTCTGAAAGGCTATCCCGATGGAACATTCGCACCGAAGGCGGATATAACCCGCGCGGAATTCGCGTCGATAATAAGCGCGATCGCGCTTCTGTAAATAAATTATTGATTAATATCCGGTCCGCGCTTGCCGCAGACCGGATATTGTTTTCGGAAGGAGCGGTAACAATTCCGGCTTAACGGCGTGCTGATTGAATTGCAAAGCACATTTTTAATTATAAGATAATGGGGGGCAAATTATGAAAAAAAGGAGAAAAATTTTATAAGCATTTTATTGGTTTTTTGTATATCCGTCATATTATTTTCGGTCTTTGACCGCGATGTAAACGCTGAAGATATATATTACGGCGGCACAAAAAAGCAGTGGGAGGACATAGCCATTTTATACAATGATTTTTGCAATGAGCTGTATAACGCCGCAATACATTATAACAGCAGCGGAATTCCATCAATATCTATTGGTGAAATAAATATCAGCGAAAATGAAGGTAATAAAACTATGACGATCCCGTTATCGGATGCTGTTAATGATTGTCAGCTGATAATGGTTTTTTCCGGGAATGATATAATGACTGACAATAAAATAATAGACATATACGCGGGCGATACGTCAAAAACGATCGAAATTCCCAATAATGCCGACAGTGCAAGGAAGTTTATCAGGAACAGCCCGGAGGGTATGCGTCCGCTGTGCAAGGTGAGATTTGCGAAAAATCTCTATTGCAAAGACGCAAATATTGGTATATAATGTATTTATGCAGAGGTATGCGGAAAAGCCTGCCATCCCTCGGCGTCCGAATTCGGCAATTTTCCCCATTATAATATTGCCGTGTTATATTTATTGTGTATAAGCGGAGCCTGATATATAACGAAATCATTTTTATAAAAAATCAGGAGGGATTATTTATGAACACTTGTGACAACAACAGACCCTGCCCGTGTACTTATGACTGCCCGCGCCACGGAAAATGCTGCGAATGTGTGGCGCACCACCGTGACAACAATGAGGGCGTTCCGGGCTGCTTCTTTTCAAAAGAGGCGGAGGCGACCTACGACAGGAGCATTGAAAACCTGGCAAGGGATAAGGGGCTTTTATAATTAAATAACCGTGAAGGAGATTTAAAATGCGAAAAATAATTACATTGCTTATGACAGCCGCCATGATAACAGCCTGTCTTGCAGGCTGCGCCGCAAAGGAGAATGATCCGGCGGGAAATAATCCGGTGGAGGGAAAGAAAACAGCGTATATAATGTATATGTCCTCCTCGCCCATATTTGAGCTGTGGTCGGAGTCATTTACAGAGACGGCTAAATCCCTCGGCATGGAGGCGGACACATTTTTCTGCGAGGACAGCGATGAGGAATGGAAAAACAGAATTTTGCAATGCGCGAAAGACGGCTATGACGGATTGCTGGTGTCACACGGCGGAGAAGCTTACGCGTGGGATTTTCTGACGGACGTGCTGGAGGAATACCCGGATCTGAAAATAGCGGCATTTGACACCTCTTTCACAGATGGAAACGGAGAAACGCAAACGATCGACGGTGTGGTTCAGCTGTTCCAGCAGGATTCCGGACTTGCGTCGGCTCTGGTGGAGGAGATCCTTGCCATGTATCCGGACAAGGCGGCGAACAATGAACCGGTCAATATCCTCCAGGTACAGGAGGAAAACTACATTGCCGCTTTTGACCGCCGCCAGGTCGGCTATGAGCCTTATGAAACGGAGGGGCGGATAAAGACGCTGGAGCAGATAGCTCCGGAGGATCACTTAGACCCGGTATCATCCATGCAGGAAAAGGCAAAGAGCATTATCGGAAAATACAATGACGGTGAAATAGACGCCATATGGTGCTGCTATGACGCCTATGCCAGGGGAGTATATCAGGCGCTGCGGGAATTGAACAGCGATATTCCTATGGTATCGGTGGATATCTGTGACGAGGATATAGGGCTTATGGCGGAGGGCAAAAACTGGAAGGCATGCGCCACGACCAACTGGACGCTGAACGGAGAGTTTGCCTGCCGTGTGCTGGCTTTGGAAATGGCGGGACAGTACGACGATATAAAAGCGGCTCAGTGCTATTATGAAAACCCCGGAATGTGGATGGAGATCCCGTCCGCGGTGGTGACGCAGGAGCAGGTTATGTCAGGACAGAATATTACGGTAAAAAATCTTTCGGATGTGGCGGAGGATGCCTATACGGATAGAAGCTTTATGCCGTCCTGCGACTGGATGGATTCAGCCCTTAAAGATTAACACGCCGAAAAAGAGAGGTGATACGGTTGAATAGGAAATTTTGCCTTTATCGGTTTATTCCGATGATTTTGGTATGTCTGCTTCTTGGGGGCTTCCGGATTTACCGTGACCGAGGAGAGAGCCGAAAAGGTGTACTTCTCCGAGCCTAATTACACGGGCGGGATCGCCGCGGTCGTTGCAAAAGGCTCCGGCGGCGCGCATTATTAAAGCCTGAATGATTTTCCCGGAAAAAGGTGAGCCGCACTATATAGGCGGAACGGTGGTTATTATCCGGGCAGAGGATATGTGAGTAGCTTCAACGCGGAAAGAGAAAAGAGTGGGGGTGCAAGAATTGAAGTTATCAGCGGAAAAAATATTTCATATAAAGGAAGCCGGCTCCACAATGAAAACGGAGGCTCTGGCGGGACTTACGACCTTTATGACTATGGCGTATATACTCATGGTCAATTCCGGAATGTTTGCGGAGCTTCCGGGCGTGTCATACAACGCGATTTATATTGCGACCGCAATTTCAGCCTGTATCGGGACGGTACTGATCGGACTTCTGGCGAACCTGCCGCTGGCGCAGGCGTCCGCTATGGGTTCCAATGCATTTTTTGTCTATACGGTGTGCCTCGGCTTTGGATTAAGCTATGCCAATGCCCTGGTGCTTATTCTGATTGACGGCATACTGTTTATACTGCTCACGGTGACAGGGCTCAGAAAGAAAATATTTGAGGCGATCCCGACTGCGGTAAGGGTGGCTATCCCCGCGGGAGTCGGGCTGTTTATCGCCTTCATCGGGCTTAAGGATTCGGGAATAGTGGTGGCGGATCCCTCCACCTATGTCAATCTCGCCTCCTTCAACCTTCTTTCGGGAAATGTGGCGTGGAATGATATTATGCCGATGCTTGTCACAATTGCCGCTTTAATTGCGATCGCGGTTCTGACCTGCAAGCGGGTAAAGGGCGCTGTGCTCTGGGGCATACTTGGGGGAACAGTGCTGTATTATCTTCTTGGCTTTACCGTTCCCGGATTTTATGAGGGGTTTACAGCCAATCTGAATTTGAATCCGCTTACGGCGTTCGGGGACTTCGGCGCGCATGCTTTCGGCAAGGTTTTTACGGAGGGCTTTGATTTTTCGTCATATCTGGCAAATCACAGCGGACCGGAGCTTACCGTGTTGATTGCGACGACGGCGCTCGCGTTCTGTCTGGTGGATATGTTTGATACGATCGGCACCCTGTACGGAGCGTGCGCCAGGGGAAACCTTCTGACCGAAGAGGGGGAGGTGCCAAACCTGGATAAGGCGATGCTTGCGGACGCCATAGCCACCACGTGCGGCGCGGTCTGCGGCACGTCCACGGTAAGCTCTTATGTGGAGGCTTCCACGGGCATTGCGGAGGGCGGCAAAACGGGCATGGCAGCTATGGTGACGGGAGCGCTGTTTTTTGTCAGTATGTTTTTAAGCCCGATCGCGATGCTTGTACCGGGATGCGCGACAGCGGCGGCGCTCATCTATGTGGGAATAATGATGATGAACTGCGCCAGAAGTATAGACTGGCTGAAAACAGAGGAGGCGGTTCCGGCGTTTCTGACTTTGGCTATGATGCCTATGACCTACAATATTTCTTACGGCATCGCCTTCGGCGTGATTTCTCATGTGCTTATCAGCGTGTTTATCGGAAAGGCAAGGGACGTAAAGATTGGAACATGGGTGATCGCGGCGCTCTTTGCCGTCATGTTCTTTGTGACACATTAAAAACCGACAGCATTAAGCGATTTCGTTTCAGAGGCGGATTAGAGCTTTGTTTTAGGCAAGGCATTACAGTTATGTTAATAAGAAATCACGCCCCGCGGACATACGCGGGACGTGATTTCTTGTCTGAGGAAAACCACGCGATAGTCGCGTGGTTCAAAAGAGGCTATGCCGTTATCATAACGATATTTCGATGGCGGCATGATATTCATATCGTGAAGCCGCCTGCATATTGCGGCATAGCTCATGCCGTCCGCTTTTCACTCGAATATATGACGTACAACCGGCATGGTCGAAATTCGTACCCGTCTCTCCGTTATCGCAGCACACGGAATACACTTTCATATCAGGCTTATTCTTCAGATAATCAAGGATAAGCTCGCGCTGATTGGCAAGCGATCCGCTTCCGTTTTTGTATAACGTATCCTCAGCCGAAAGCCGCGTATATACTGCCACGTTGTACGTTTTATTTTCCTTCGGCGGTTTTACCTCCAACACAGCCGCTCTTTTGCTTTTGCTCGCCATGTAATATAGCAATCTATACGGTGGTTTCTACTAACATGGTTGGATCCAAAAATTTTTCATCAATATAATCCCCATATCCGTGTCCTTCCGCACAAGAAATTATTCCGTTATCAATAAACAAAAGCATTCCTATTAACAAGTTAGGGTTATCAACCACTTTAAAATTAACGCCGCCTAAAACATGTGGTACACGTTCACCTGCCGGCACGACAATATTATTCATTGTATAGTCAAAGAAAAAACCTGCTTCTGTATATCTATATGTTATAGTTGCCTGTTCATGTTGTTTTTTTAAAATACTATAAATCTCACCATCAATATAACACGCATCTATAGCTTGTTGCAATAACTTATTGAATACAAAATTTTCAAAGTAACTTTCCTGTTTCTTCATAACATTCCCTTTCCTAATAAACTTAATTAAAAATTATACTGTTAAAGCCTCAGCCACGGATAAAGACTGCGAATAACCTTGGCGAGATTAGCTCTTTGTTCCGCGTTAAGATTATTTATTAAGCGGTCAAGCTCATCACCGTTCCTATTGGCATTTTGTGATGTTGCGGAAAGAAGATTGTCTATGCTGACATGTAAATTTTCGGAAATGGCAATCAGCATAGGCAAGGATGGTGTTTTTAATCCTTTTTCTATCTCGTAGATATAGTGTGGACTGACGTCTATCAGCTCTGCCAGCTGCTCTTGCGTCAATTTCAAAAGTCGTCTGTTGTTCTTTATTTTTGAGCCGAGTTTATCCAAATTCATACGCGATAC
>CANQQZ010000038.1 GCA_947626135.1 uncultured Clostridia bacterium | reverse complement strand
TATGCCTTTTCTTGCACCCTGTCCGACAGCCTGTCATAAAATTATTGATTATACTGTCTTATGTGAGGTATCCATTCGGCTCTTTTTTATTCCATTGTAATTTGCGCCTCCTGCTCGCCCTTGTATACGGGGTAATCGAAGGACATGTTTGCGGACGGGAAGGCGGAGAACATATTTCGCAGGATTTCCGCCTGCTTTGACGCCCACGCGACATCGGTGGCATATTGGTGTACGCCCGGATTCGCGGGATTCCAGCGCATTTTATAAAGGGTATTCTGACGCGCGTCGGAGTTGTTTATGTAATATTTGCTTATCCATTCCGCTCCGCCGAATATCGCGTCCTCAACGCTTACCCAGCCGTTGTCATAGGCGTACTGCGCGCCTCCCGCGAGAGGCGCGGAATCAACCGCTCCTATGCCGAACATGTTATAGACAACCTCGCCGTTTATTTCCACGCCGGAGGCAAGCGCCGACGTGCCGTTGCCGCTTTCAAGACACGCGTGGACCGCGAGATATACCTCGCTTAGACCATATGCGTCCGCCGCGTCGGCAAACACCTTGCCCATGCCGTCAAGGACGCCCTTTCCTTTTAAGTAGTTATCAAGCACATCGGCTGAAACGCCGTTGCTTTCGGAGAGGTCGAGGAACTGGTATTTTTCGGAATCGTTTAACAGCGCCGAAGGCTCTATGTAGTATTCTACATCTTCACGGTACGCGGGATAAGCGTCTGTGGTGAAGATTGTCGGCGAAGCCTGCGCCTGAATATCAACCGCGTCCTTAAGAGCAGTTTCATAGTGTGTATATTTTACGTTAAAGTCGCCTTTTTCCGCAGTGTCCATAATTGTCACCTTTATTTTGCATGAAGCTTCAAGTCCTCTGTCCTTTGTTTTAGCCGTTATAACAACCTCGCCTACTCCGCAGGGCATCACCACGCCGTTTTTGTCTACAGTGGCGATTGAGTTGTCGGAGGATGACCATATAACATCGGTATATCCGGCATCAGCGGGCGTTATGACAGCCTTGAGCTGGGCTGCCGCGGGATGATCGGCATACATGATCCCGGGAGCCTGTTCGATCGCTATGCCCGTAACGCCCACTATCACGTTAACAACGCATTCCGCTTTTACGCCTTCGCATTCGGCGGTCACGAGGGCGGAGCCGAGCTTGCCGGACGGCGATACCGTTCCGGTTCTGTCAACGGACGCTACCGTTTCATCGCTTGACGCATATGTAATATTTCCCTTGCGGCAGTTTAGCGGCATGAGCTTCGCGCCGATATTGACGGGAGGCTCATTTTCTCCGAGATGGAAATAGATCCCGCGTTTTTCGAGCTGTATTTCTTCCGGCTCAAGCGGCGTAAAGCCGCGGTCGGGACGAAAATACGGGCGCGGCTGAGCCTCCTGTCCCGATATGGAGTTTATTTCCTCAAGGGTATAGGCGGCGCGCGCTCCCGAAGCGTATAAAACGGACGAAAGCGCCAATATTAAAGCCATTATTCTTTTCATTATAAGCACCTCGCATGCGGCAAACAGCAACTTCACGGTTAACAATAAGCTTTGCCGCAAGGTACATTTTAAACGTTTATACCCGAATTGTCAATAAAAAATATCATATGGATTCCAAAATTCGCGCTAAATTTACAATGTGTTTACAGAATGTTCTCAAATTTCAGCTTATAATTTTTCGGCAGATGCTCATAAAGACAGCCGAGGACTCGGCAGCGGGACAGCGCGTCGGTTTTCGCGCGTCCTTCGACATAGCTTAAAAGCTCCTGCAAATTCAATTCGATTTTGTCAAGCGTTTCGTGATTATCCGTTGCGCCGAGCATTGCGCGTTTTTTGTCAAAATATGCGCGCGCTTCGTTGACCGAGTTCATAGCCGCGTCGAAATCGTCTTCCTCCACGGCGTCTGTAAGCCGCGCGTTTATATCCAAAAGCTCTGACGAAACATTATCTATATGCGCGCCGTAGGCTATGCTGCCGGCTATAATAAACGCCGCTATCACAAGCGATGTTATAAAGCTTTTCATTGCTTATCATCCTCCTTTACCTTCTGAACAAACAGCTCTCCCTGCGCGTTAACGGTCGCTAAAAATACCTCGCCGATGTTTTTTATACCCTGCTGTCTCAGCTTGGATTCAAGCCATTTTTTGCTTTTGCCCGACAGCGTGAGCTCCTTTTTGTCAAGCTGACCGTTTGAGATGAGCATTCTGCTCACTCCGTCCTCCGGGAGATTTTTCAGCGACATATCCTCGACCGTTACATTTCTGGCGTTTGTTTTGGGAATAACGCTCAGCTTTCCGCTCGTCTCAATTATAGCCGCGCTCACGTCTGAAATATCGTGATAATTGTTAAGCCGCAGCTCCTCCATTAAATCGTCAATATTAAGCCTGAGCTTCGACAGCTCCTTTTCGTTTATATGTCCGTCGATTATGACAACGCTCGGCTCGCCCGTGACGATTTTCCTAAAGCCCTTGCTTTTTGCGCTGATAAATGACATTGTAACCTCCGCTACTATGAGCGTAAGCACAGGCACTATACCGGTAAGTATCGGGATATCGATCGCCTGCATGGGAACAGCCGCGAGATCGGAAATCATAATAGCCACCACTAACTCCGACGGCTGCATTTCGCCTATTTGGCGCTTGCCCATTACGCGCATTGAAGCAATGACAGTGCCGTATAAAATCAATGTTCGTATAACTAAAATCAGCATAATAAACCTCCGGACGCAGTTCTTTTATTTTATATGCATATTATCTGCGAAACGGCGGAAAAAATTCATTTACTTTCACGCTGTAAAGTGCTATAATATATACAAATTGATTTATGAAGGTGATTTTGTTGAAAAATATACGGGATGATAATACGGATTTGCTGATGCGCGCCGTTTTGAAGCTTAATACTGAGGAGGAATGTTATAAATTTTTTGAGGATTTATGCACGATTTCGGAGCTTAAATCTATGAGTCAGCGCATGGGAGTGGCGCGAATGCTTGACGAAAACTGCGTGTACACGGATATAGCGGCTGCTACGGGCGCTTCTACGGCGACAATAAGCCGCGTAAATAAATGTCTCAATTACGGCTCGGACGGATACAGGCTTGCTCTTGACAGGCTTAAGGAGGATAAGCAATGAACAGCTATGCGGATTTTGCCTATATTTACGACAAGCTGATGCGCGGCGATGTGGATTATGAACGATGGGCGGATTATATTGAAAATATTTTTTCCCGATACGGAAAAAATCCGTCGCTCGTATGCGATCTTGCCTGCGGAACAGGCAATATTACGATACCGCTTGCAAGGCGCGGTTATGATATGACGGGTATAGACGTGTCCGGCGATATGCTCAATGCGGCGCGGAAGAAGGCGGGGGAGCTTGATATTTTGTTCCTGAACCAGAATATGGCGAGCCTTGATTTATATGGAACGATGGACGCGTTTACATGCATGATTGACGGCATAAATTATATTATATCCCCTAAGTCTCTTCTGGATATGCTTATAAAGATTAAGACATGCTTTCTGGAGCCGGGAGGGATCGTGATTTTTGATATCAGCACAAGGCATAAGCTGAAAAATGTAATAGGTTCCGAAACGTTTATACACAGCGAAAGGGATATATTCTACGCGTGGCGCAACAAATATATCGAGGGCAGGGATTTGTCCGATATGCTGCTCACTTTTTTTGTCAGGGAAAAGCGCGGCGGCTACAGGCGGTTTGAGGAGCGTCATTTGCAGCGCGCGTATACGGAGAGGCAGATACGCTCGGTTCTGAAGCGCGCGGGATTTGAACATACGGACGTATACGACGAGCTTACGTTTGAGCCGCCGCGCGCAGATTCGGAGAGAATAGTTTTTGTATGCTCGTAAGGTCTTAATGACCCCCGGCAGTCATAAGCATAAACGGGGGTGATTATATGTATTACGATTATAATATGCTTAAGGCGGATATAGACCGCGAAATTCGGAAATACAGCTTTGCGGAATATCATTTGATAGGGAAGAGCGTTATGGAGCGGGACATACCGTGTCTGAGGATAGGAGCAGGGCAGAGGATAACACTTATTGCCGCCGCCTTTCACGGCTTGGAGTCATTAACGGCAGCGCTCGCAATGCGTTTTGCCGGGGATTATTCCGAACATATTAATAACGGGAACCCGTTCTTCGGGGAAAATGCCGCGCGGCTGTTTTTGGAGAACACGCTTTATGTCCTGCCTATGATTAATCCGGACGGCGTGGATATTGCCGTGAACGGCATAGACCCATCGGAGGAGGCGCACAGGAAAATCGCGGGACTTGTCGGGATATGCGGATTTAAGGGCAAATGGCAGGCGAACGCAAAAGGAGTGGATTTAAATCATAATTACGACGCGCATTGGGAGGCAGTGAAGGAAAAGCCTTCGCCGTCAAAATACGGTGGAGAGTATCCCGAATCCGAGCCGGAAACGCGCGCGCTCGTATCGTTTGTCCGGCGTGTTCGTCCGGATATTCTTATAGCGCTGCATTCGCAGGGCGGTGAAATCTATTGTGATTTTGAAGGGTATTATCCCGAGGGTGCGCTTGAGACAGCCGAAGCTATGTCGCGCCTGAGCGGATATAAGGTGTGTATGCCTGTCGGTTCGGCGGCTTTCGGAGGATGCAAGGACTGGTTTATACGCGAATTTGACCGCCCGGGCTTTACCGTCGAGGTGGGACACGGACAAAATCCGCTTCCGATGAGTATGCTTGATGATATTTACGAGGAAAACGCGCGTCTGCTTTTATGCGCTATGGCAAAGCGTACCTGACACACATTTTTTCACAGCTTCATAGTATATACCGAGAGCGGCTGCTCTCTATGTAAAAAGGAGTTGTAAAGAAATGGAAAATAATTTCTCAGCTTGCGGATGTGTGGGTTATGCGTATGTTCCCGTGCAGGAATTGGGCGCGACCTATGATGCGCCGACGGCTTTATGCCGGGGCACTGTTTTTCCGGAACTGGATTTAAACATCTGCGAGTACGGTAAGGTATGTAAGAAAGCGGGTGACTTGTCCGATGAATGAGGATGAGAAGCTTGCAATGCTGAAAAAAATTCAGCAATATAACTTTGCGTCATATGATATGCTGTTGTATCTTGACACGCATCAGGACGATAAAAAAGCGTTTGAGATGTACAGGGAGCTTATGGCAAAATATAAGATGCTCCTGAACGAATATCAGCAGACCTACGGACCTCTCACGATGGAGGGAGCGGCAAATCAGGAAACATATAACTGGTATAAGGCGCCGTGGCCGTGGGAAATGTCCGCTAACGCGTAGCGAGAGGAGGTTTGTTGATATGTTTAAATATAATAAGTTTCTGGAATATCCCGTTCGGGTGAAAAATAAAAATCCCCGCCTCGCCAATATTATAATAACGCAATACGGCGGTCTATACGCCAAATACTAAAATGGCACAGTTATGCGTAATATTCGATGTCGAAGGTGTTATCTCGCTTGATGATATCGGCGATGAAGCCGCGGGCGGCGGAATTTTTCACCGCGGCGGAGGCGGCGGGGGAGGTTATAATATCAAGCGCGTCTTTGATATTCGCACGGAGTGCGTCGAACCTATCATCTTCGGTTTGCTCCGGCTTGTCCCGTTTCATTTGCGCTCGTATCTGCGCTATTTCGACGTTTATTTTTGCCTTGTTCCGCCCGTATTCCTCCAGCGTATCAATCCCCGCTTCATACGCTTCGCGGATGCGCATCATGCGGTTTTCGGCGGCGGCAAGCTGCGCAGCGTAGATATCAGGCTTATCGTTGCGGATTGACGACCGTGATTGAATTGTTATATTAGTCGGGGCGGAGGCGGCGATAACGCTTTTCATGTTGTCTATAACGAGAGTTTCAAGCAGTTCTGCCTTAATGCTGCCGTTGCCGGTACATGTGCCTTTGCCTCGGTTATTGCAATAGAGATAACCGGAGCAGTTCACAAGCGGCCCGCCGCAAAGGGAGCAGTGGCACAGTCCTACGAGCCAGTGACTGATTTTATCGCGCGGACTGTAGTATTTTCTGTACTTTTCCTTTTGTTCCTTCATCTTCACTTGCGTCCTTTCCCAGGTTTCGTTATCGATAATCGCCTCGTGCTGCCCGTCAACAATCATGCTGTCTTTATTGTGATAATTACGGCTTGTCTTGCCGGTCGGCGTCCAGCGTATCTTGCCGATATACATAGGATTATTTAACCAGTATTCGATGGTGCGGTTTTCGATTTTCGAGCCGCGATGAGTGCGGACACCGAGCGCGTTTAAGTTCTTCGCAATACGAAGCATACCGACGCCGGAACAGTAATCGGCGAACACGCGCCGGATAATGGCGGCTTCATCCTCGACGGGAACATACGCGCCGTTTTCCACCTTATATCCGAACGGCGGGATCGACAGTACGCCGCCGCGCTTCGCCTTTTCGGTCATGCCTCGCTTAACCTCTTCGGATAGGTTTATGGAATAAAATTCGTCCATAGCCTCGATAAGCGCTTCAATTAAAATCGACATTTTATCGTCGCCGAGGTTTTCCGATACGGATATGACGTCAATACCGTGCTGCTTACGGAGCATGGATTTATAGACTATGCTGTCCTCGCGGTTACGGGCGAAACGGCTGAATTTCCACAACAGAATTGCATCGAAGGGCTTGGGCTTTGATTTTGCCATGCCTATCATTTTCATGAACTGCGGGCGTTTTTCGGCTTTGCGGCCGGAGATGCCTTCGTCCATGTATATGAACTCATCGGGGAGAATGTAGTCGTTGCGCTTGGCGTATTCGCGTATTCGCGATATCTGCGACGCGGGACTAAATTCAATCTGGTCGTCGGTCGACACGCGGATATATGCTGCAGCAATTTTCATAAAAATCGCTCCTTTCTTAAAAAATTGTATTGAAATCAGGAGCGATATATGATACAATAATTATGTGGTTGGGTGTATCATATACGCTCACATTCTCCCGGCTGTTGGCGCAGTCGGGGGATTTTTTTATTTATCTGAATTTAATGTACCTTTTATCCTGGCATATATATGCGTGAGAGAGCGCGTGCCGGTGCTCGTCCGCCTCGTCGGGGATTCGGGTTATATCATCAGCAACGGGCGAATGGTGAAGAAATGTGATAAGGTATTTTAATAAGTCCTTCGCGTCTTTTTCACTCATCTTGTCCACTATGGAAAAACGCTCATCTTCGCCGCATGTGAGCAGCGTTGTTAATTTTTTTGAAGTTATCATCGCGGCACCTCCAATACTATAAGTTTTTATGCCACTACAAGACTCTGATGCGGCAAAAGCAGATATGTTTAGCGTTGAAGCATGGATCTTGCACTTTGCGGTCACATAGTCGTTTTATATCCTATGCGATGGTAGGAGATGTTTACACTTTTACGCTATATAATTAATCAATACGCTATATTATTTTAGAAAACGTTTAAGAACATTTTTTAAAATATCTGCATATTTTTCAATATCATATATATTCTCAAGCTGAATTCTTTGAATTTTTTTGGAATCATCGAGATATACCATATTTTTTTGTGTCTCTGTAAGAGTAAGGCGGCAAATCCATTTGCGCACATTATTTTTATATAATATGTTTAAGTAACTTTCCGTATCTTTTATAGTAATATCCTCTACAGGTACAATATCTTTAAGTAGGGTTTTGACTATAAAATACGCCTCCAGCTCTTCATTTGTAGTTATAATTTTCGGCTTCTTTACATCAATGATTTCCATATCCGGTGTGGGAGGCTCCGAAGGTGAATCCTCGTTTTCGTTGGCAGCAAGAACGCTTTTGATTTTGTCGTTCATTATTTCGGATATGTACTGATTTAAAGCCTTTTTTACAATAGGTCTGAACTTTTCAACCACTTGTGCGGTTGCACGTCCGGAATATATGGTTCCTACAAAAAAGCGAACAAATTCATCAGATGGAGAAGCCAAGTCAGCGCCGAATTTTTTCTTAATTGCATTAGAATACTTTAATTCGGAAGCAGCGCTGATGACATCATCAAGATTAAAGTTCGATTTGTGAAATTTTTTCAACTCAGCTACCTGAGCGTCCTTAATATCCAAAATATTTATAGTCATAAATGGGCTACTATCCATTTTATTCGGTTCGTCAAGGTCGGTGTAGAATTTGTATAATATACCGTTCGTTAATATGGCAAAGCGAGCCTTTGTTGTGCCAAAATAACGATAAAGTTGACTATCATGGTTTTCAAGGGGTTCATTCACGGATTTTGCTTCTACGAGAATAACGGGTTTTCCGTCTTTAAGTATGGCATAGTCAACCTTTTCGCCCTTCTTTATGCCAACATCAGCGATAAATTCTGGGACAAACTCATTGGGATTAAAGACATCAAATCCCATTAATTGAAAAAAGGGCATTAATATGGCTGTTTTTGTTGCCTCTTCTGTCTGAATGGTATCTTTCATATTTTCCACTCTTTTCGAAAATTGTTTAAGTTCATCAATGAAGTCCATCGTCTTTTCCTCCTGTTATTATAATAATTTTATTTTTAACTAAAATCAACGTATATTATATTATTTACGCGCTTTGTGACCCAATTTCTTTTTCCTCGGCATAGGTTTCATTTTCGCTGTCTATGTCAAGCATTTTATCTATTGCCGGTTGCATTTCGGGATGTTCCCTGTACGCAAGTACTAATTTTTTCTCTGGTTCACTTAATACAAAGGCACTTGCGACTTGGGCAGAATTATTTGCTCTTGACTCAGTACAAAAATAATCCAGCGTTACAGCAAGTTCGTCCGCTATTTTTTGTAATATATCTAAATCAACCTTCGTATTATTCCTTTTTGATATACTATATAAGGTTTGGGGACTGACATTAATTGCAGTCGCGAGCTCGTTTATATTTCTGTTTCTCTTCTTTAATAGAGAGTTTAATTTGTCACCTATGCCCACTCAGTATCACCTCAATATTAATAATAGCACTGTTTTTTATGCTTGTCAACAAAAATTTATGCAAATTCATAAAAAAGTGTTGACAAACTATTCAAATGCGTATATAATCATAATAGAGTTATGCAAATGCATAGAAAGGAAGTGATGAAATGTATTTGAATTTAAAAAAGGAAATGGACAGGAACGGCGTTACAATTGATGACATTTCAAAAAGACTTGACCTTCACCGCAACACTGTAAGCAATAAAATTAACGGAATAACTCCATTAAGTATTGAGGAAGGCATAAAGATTAGAAATGCGTTTTTTGAATATGCCGACTTTCAGTATTTGTTTAAAAAGACGGTAGCGTAAAGGGGGGAACGGTGATGAAAAGATTTTCTGATTACATTAAATCGCAGCCTACAATGAGCAAAATAGCCTTAATCGTATCGGTAATCGCGTTCATTGTATCATTTTTTGGACATTAGAGAGAGGCGCGTGATGCAATTTCCGTATGTCTTACTAAAGCGACCCACCAAGCACTGACACTGCTTGAGTCCGTGCAATAATGCGCGTCCACGACAGTGCATGGAGTTTCGCTTGATTGTTTACAAGATTCGCGGCAGACGCGGCATAAGGGGGGTGATAGTATGGAGCCGATAAACACGTTGAATGCGGAGGGTAACAAGATTTCCGCAGAGAATATTGAAAAGATAAAAAATGAAATCAAATTTGTGTTGCAAGAAGGTTATCTTACCATAGGGCAAGCAATAGCGGTGCTTGATGAATGCAAAAACGATATCTTTAACGATATTTATCAAGCGCCGTTCGAAGTATAGACAGCTCGGCAACCGGGAGCGAGGACTGTTCTGTGGGATAAGCGGAAGTACAATAATGTTGTAACACGGGAAACGGCAGTATCTTCCGCGGATTTTGAAAAATGAAGGGGAGGAGGCGGCGACAAAATGAAAATCAAACCGATAACGGATATTGAAACGGCGTTAAGGATTTACTATCGGTATCCCGAAATTGACAACAGCAGGATCCGGGAGCTGTTCGGAAAAATCAGCAGCGGAACGCAGGCTAAATACAAAAGGGCGGTTATGGAAGAGCAGGCAGCCAGGAATGTTAAGACGATGCAGATGAATGCAGTCAATACTAAAATCGCCTATGAAGTATGGGGCATTGATGTTGATGATCTGGAAAAGCGGCTGTGGGAACGAAAGGAGAAATTGCAGTGTATATATCCGGTTTTTTGAGACTTTACAAAAAAATTATCCGATGTTGGGATACGACTGCTTCGTTTTTCATCTCGAAAGACCACCGACAGAAGCCGGTCAAAATGGTATCCGCAATTTTGCGGTTGGAATATAATATGCCGGTTAGATATACTGCGGGGGAGCCGCCGTAGCTGAAATTGTGAATATTATTCTTCTCAGGAATGGTGAAAATGATGGCGAAATTACAGAAAGCATTTGCTTGAGGTCGCGCGAGGCATTTGAGGGTGCGGACGACGTGATCGTCGTGGAATAAAGAAAATGCGGAGGGAGTAAGCCCTCCGCGCCGGGTCGCCCCGGGGAACATTTGATATATGGATTATATCATACGCCGCCGATTTTGTCAATAGCGGCGGCATAGGCAAACGGACAAACGGGAACAGCATAGGATAGAAACGGAGGTGGTGCGAATGGCACGGAAGGAAACGGAATACATGGTTAACGCGTACATACGGGTGAAGTCGATCCCCGAAAATAAAGACGGTAAAACCTACAGCGAGCGTATCGCACCGCAGATGATACTGCTTGACGAGTATTTCGACAACGATAAATACGGCAACGTCAGCCGCCGCGAATGGGTGAAAAAACGCGAGGAGGCGGCTCTGAGCGCGGTGTTCGGTGTGCCGGTTACAGTGACAAATTAAGCGGAAAGGTGTATGCGAAATATCTCACCGAAAACGCTGATAAGGTACGCGGCATGATAGGCGGCGGTAAATGGGGC
>CANQQZ010000037.1 GCA_947626135.1 uncultured Clostridia bacterium | reverse complement strand
TGTCTGTCTGTCTGTCTGTCTGTCTGTCTGTCTGTCTGTCTGTCTGTCTGTCTGTCTGTCTGTCTGTCTGTCTGTCTAAAGATTGTCGCATCTCCCTCCGCAAATGTCAAGAGTAAATCCCGATAAAATTCATATTGTTTCCGACGTGCTTCAATCTCTGCGGGAAGACCGATTTTAAGGTCACTGCAAATTTTTTCAAAGTTATCAAGAACATCCGCGTATCGCTTTTGAACATCAAGTGGCGGCAACGGTATTGTAATTTGCTCGATAGAAGGGACATTTGAATGTACCACCTTGCTTTTCACCTTTCCTTTACTCTTTTGCGCTCTTGCAGCCTTTGTAGAAAGAACGTGCGCCACATACCTCGGATTCTGATTGTGTTTCATAACCACAATGTCGCCGCCTGCAAGACACTTTTCATGCCCTACATACGCAACGGATTTTGCTATATCCTCAACGCTCTCGCCTGTTATGGCAAACAAGATGTCACCGTGCTCGAAGTATTTGGGGCTGGACACATATTCCGGATTCGTATGTGAAATGCACTTATCAAACCATGTATTATATGTAGTATAAATCTCACCATAGCGAACGCACGGAGTGCCGATATCTGTGATTTCATCTCGCTTTATTCCTGATCCTCTGTAAATATCTGTGGCGATTTCCTTTAGTGTAACTATAGGTATATCCGTTTTAGGTTTCAAGAGCTCATCTCTGTAGTATTCATATTGTTTCTTTCTTGCTGTAAGCTCCGCTGTAAGCTCCGCTGTAAGCTCCGTGAAATTGTCAAGTATATTGACAATTTCACACTGTACCTCTATAGGAGGTATCGGGACTGGAAAGGTCTCAAGCATGGGTTTCCTGATAGACGTAACAGTTGCACTAACAGCTTTCTGCATAATATATTTTTTGAAATTAGATGCCATATAATAATATAAAAATTTTGTGAGTAGCTCTTCACTTATTAAATGGATTCTATATGCTCTTTGATGAAGAGCATATTTCCCGGTGACCAAATGAAATATTTCTCCAATGCCACCCTCACCAGGAATTACAACAGCCTCTTCATCAAATTCGTATTTGTCTATTCTTAAAATATCTTTTGACCGTACATAAAAAGGATATAAACCGTTTTCTGAAGCATCTTTTCGATCTGAGTTACCAGTTCCAATGTCAGCAATAGTATGTAATGGTTTATATTCCACACCATTAGGACAAAGCTCATCTATCAGCTCTTGCAGTCTGCTCATATCTCATCCACCTCTATTTCTGCTATAATCTTATCAATAGCCTCGCGCAAAACCTGCTCACGTTCTACAATCTCTTTTATATTTTTGTTAAGCTCAATAATATCTATTTTTTCCCGTGTGTCCTCCTGTTCAACGTATGTGCTGACAGACAAGTTATAGTTATTATGCTCGTTGCCAACCTCAGCGTTCGGCACAAGTCGGGAAAAATACTGCTCGTCTTTTCTCTCGGCAACCGAGGAAACAATACGATTGATGTTCGCATCCGAAAGACGATTGTTCTTTGTGACTTTGACAAATTCACCGGAAGCATCGACAAATAACACGGCGTTGTCTGTCTTATTCTTTCTCAAAACCATAATATCAACAGAAATTGTGACATTCAGAAAAAGATTTGACGGCAACTGAACAACAGCATCCACAAAGTTGTTATCCACAAGATATTTGCGGATTTTTTGCTCTGCGCCGCCCCGATACATAATACCGGGGAAACATACTATCGCTGCCGCTCCGTTTGAAGCCAACCATGATAAACTGTGCATGATAAATGCCATATCGCCTTTCGATACGGGTGCAAGCACTCCGGCAGGCGAAAAGCGTGGATCATTGATTAAAAGCGGATTCTTGTCGCCGTCCCACGGACGTGAGAACGGCGGATTAGAAACAATCAATTCAAAGGGCTGGTCGTCCCAATGCTGAGGGCTTATAAGAGTATCCTCGCGGACAATGCTGAATTTATCAAACTCAATATTATGCAAAAACATATTTATGCGGCACAGGTTGTAAACTGTCAAATCTATTTCCTGCCCGAAAAATCCGCGCTCAATATTATCCTTTCCGAGCACCTTCTCAACCTTAAGTAGCAGCGATCCAGATCCGCAAGCGGGATCATATACTTTGTTAATTCGTGTTTTGCCGATTGTACCGAGGCGGGCAAGAAGCTCCGAAACATCAGGAGGCGTAAAATACTGACCGCCCTTTTTCCCTGCATTGGCGGCATACATACTCATCAGATACTCATAAGCATCACCGAATAAGTCGGCATTTACTCCGTCAGCCGTAAGCAGCGGCATCTGAGCAACGCCATTCAAAAGCGCCGCAAGAACTTTATTGCGCTTTGCCACCGTTTCGCCGATTGCCTTGCTGTTGACATCAAAATCGTCAAACAGTCCGGCAAAGTCGCTCTCAGCTTCACCGCTGGCAGCGCTGCTCTCAATGTTATTAAAAACGCGTTTTAGTGTTTCATTCAGATTCTCGTCCTTATCTGCTCCGGCAAGAATATTACAGAACAATTCCGACGGCAAAATAAAGAACCCTTTTTCCTGAACTAATCCTTCACGAGCCGGTTCTGCGTCCTTGTCGGACATTTTTGAATAATCAAAATCTTTATTCCCGGCTGCATGTTCGCCCTCATTTATGTATGCTGTAAAATTTTCTGAAATATAACGATAAAACATTGTGCCGAGTACATATGATTTAAAATCCCATTCCGACACATGACCTGCATGAACAAGGTCTGTTGCTATCTTATATATTTTACGGAAAAGCTCGTCCCTCTCCTGTTGTTTCTGATTGTCCGTCATAATTTTTACTCCTTATTCATAATTTTATCGCTTACGGCGTTCTGTGCCGTATAGTATTTTCCAATCCGATTCTAATATTTGTGTCAATGATGTTGCATACTCGTTAATAGTATTTCTTGTTTTACCTGCGGAGCAAATCCACAGTATTAATCTATTATACCATCACTCATGTGTTTTTTCAACAATTTTAGACTTAAAATAAAATAATTCAATTTTTCCTCTCAACAAACCATCTACCAAGCCGACACCCGCTTATAGCCGCGCAGCGTTCAAACCATAAATGGCTCATCTTACCCCATACCATTATCGTGAAGCGGTCGCCTTGACCGCCTACTTAAGCGAAGCAGCAGGACGGACGTCCAGCACTTTATCAACTGTGTATTTGCGTCCGTCCTCCCATATTATTTCCTTCGGCTTCATATTCCCATCAACATCAAAGTCAACAAGAACATCGACACACGTTTTTGTATATCAAAGATACAAGCTTCGCTTTTGTACCTTTTAAAGATGACCTCCCGTTGCTTCTGTCTGAGACAATATAATATGTCCCCGACTCAATCTCATCGCTTTGGAATGCCCCATAGAGCAAAGACGTGCTCGCCGTATCCTACACTGCAAAAATCTGTAATAATATTAATGAATTGTTTATACTCCCGATGTTGTTGTCGGCGGTCTTGACAGTGTGGCGTTTGATGAGGTGTTGGATATTCCCGATACGAGCCACGTTACTGTTACCATGACTGTGGAAAATCAGCCCACGGACAGCGAAAACGCCGAGCAGCGGGAAATTGTCGAGATTTGCGATAATGCGGCTATCAGCTTCATAGATATTTCTTTCTATGGAAAAATACTTAAAGAGCCTGTTAAAAACCTCTGCTTCTTTTGAATTTATGTTTATGAGCGAAAAGCGGTTCTTCCGAGTCAGCTTTGCGGGATAAACGCAAAGAATGCGCATAAAATGGCTTTAAAACCGCTCTGTACGCATTTTATTCAGCGTTAGCATAATAATCCTCCCAAAACAAAAAACGGCACCTACTGCCGTTTAATGCTGTTTGTCATACTTGTTCCGCGCTGCGAGTATGTTTAGATATTCCTTCAATCCGCAGGTGGGGAAACCGGTGAGCTTCGCTACCGCATTCGGCGGGATTCCGGCGTTTATGGCCTTCTCCGCAATCTCCGCGCCGTTCATGCCGGTGAACTGCTCCATCACCTCGGCGGCGCCGATGGCGTAGCTCTTGTCGTATGATTTTATGTACATTAGGTCAGTCCAGGTCAGCGTAAATTCCATCGTACCGCCTCCTTTAAAATCCGAAAATTTCCGCACGGACTACGCTGTTCGCCATAATTCCCAACAAGCGGCTTATCCGCTTCGCGCTTGTGGTTCTTGCTTCCGTCCGCTCATCGTCATTATTCACTCGTTCAAGTGCGTCCTTCTCCTGATTTACGACCTCGGATAGAAGCCTGAACAGTGATATGTATCGGCTGTCGGTGAAGTTATTGAGAAGCTCTGTAAACGTGCGCTCGAACATATACACATCCCCGAAGGTGCGGTTGATGTCTGCCAGTACGTTAAACAATTCCGGTGTGCTTATCGGCTGCGGGACCTGTTTTTGTACGTTTGAAAACAATGTTTTGAATACCTCGATTTCATCCATTACCTCAGGCGAAATTTCGTCTATCGAATTTATTCTATAGAGCATATCATCATCCGTGACGCCCAGAAACCGCTGCGTAGTAATCTTGCCGAGCGGCGGGAACGGCGTCTCGTCGTCCGTAAACGTGGTGTACGTCAGATTGTCCGTCACCTGAGAATACAGCTCTTCGAATTCCGTGCCGGTCTCCTCCGCGATAATCTTCGCTCCCGTAATTTTCGGCAGAAAACGAAGCGCCTGCATCATATGTTCGAAATCGGATTTGTCCATCGCCTTTTGCGAAATGACTTCATAAATCCGGTCATTGGGCGTATCAGCGTCCATGTTTGCTACAAGCCTCCGAACCGCGTCGCGCGCGTTTATCAGTACCTCGTGAAATTCCTTCGCGATAGGCTGCATGAGGCCCTGAGGGTCCTCAATCGATTTTGTTATGCCTGCCGCGGCTGTGTATACGCCGAACTCCCTCATCGTGCAATACATGTGCTCGTGACCGGAAATATAGTTTGTATAGTTCATAAAATTGCAATCATCAACCGCCCTATATATCGGCCAGTAATCGTTCCTGTTGGGGATAGCGTACTGCTCGTCAAACAGGTAATTAAGCCACATGACGCTATTTTCGATAGAGTGTCCACGGCAGGTGATACCGCTGATACATCCCGTGTCGGAGTACAGCTCGGTGAGCATCAGTGCTGCGGAAACGACTTTGACATACCGCTCTCCCGGTATCGGGTCGATAAGCACCCGCGCGGTGTTTGCATCAAGCCTTACAGCGTTGCGCAGAACAAGGTCAAAAGCGCTGAACCGGCAGTTTACTATACCGTTCGCGTTTGGCTCCGGCGTACGCAGAAGCGTCACCGGAGCGCCCGTCAGATTGACCGTGACGGTATCAAACAACCCTCCCGTGCGGAATATCTCAAGCATCCGCTCGGCATATTCCCCGCGTTTATCCTCAGGTATGTGCGGACGGCCGAGAAGATGCACATAATAGTCCATAAGTATCCCTCCGTTTTAGTGTCCCCATAGTTTAAACAAAGTTTTAACACTAGGATAATTTAGTGTCCCCAAACTAACACAGCAATTTAGTGTCCCCGTTATGTTGATACATTTAACACGGTGTGCAGTTTTAGTGCCCCCGTCACGTTGACGACACTGCACTCGGATGTAATATGTCCGATACCGCGCCGGATACAATCATATCCTCATAGCTCTTAAGGCAGGATATGACGTACTCATTCATAACCGCGCGGTTGCGCGCTTCGCACTGCCGGTCTGCCGGAGTGTCGGCACCTATGATGCTGTCGCGGAAGTCCTTATCATTTGCCAGCCGTGCGGCGATTTTGTCTGTCTGAACGGTCATATTATCACGCTCGCTGTAGAGTTCTATCTCGCATAAAATACATGCCGCAAGGTCGGTCTCACCGTAAGATTCTATGCTTTTTTCGCAAAGCTCGCAGCCTGCCAGGATATCGAGCGGTGTGTTGGCTATGCGGCGCAGACGCGAACCCGGCGTCATTATCCGCACGTCCGGTGATGTTTCAATTGCTCCTTCCGCCGGATATTCAAACGGCGCCACAATAAGGAATTTCACACTATCGCTCGGTTCAACGGAAAGAAGCTTGTCATAGATTTCCCGGTAACGCTCCTTAGGCGTAGGCGTGAGCTCATACTTTTTCGCCGCTTCGCATACGTCCTCGAAATTCGTTTTTTTCATCAATTCAATCGCTTTCATTACAAATCCTCCTGTTATTAATTCTATTTTTCCGTCTGCTCTGCACACGCGGTTATGTACTCGTTTTTCGCCTTAATGCTGTCCTCAATGCACCGCTGCTCCAGCCGAAGCCGTTCCAAAAGCTTCTCGTCATCAAGCTCCGCACAGTCCTCAAAACTGCGCGTTACCGTATAATCGTAATAACGCCCGCGGCTGATGTGCTGATACACATCGAGCATGATTTCATCGGTAAAGTCATTGAAGCCCGCTTCCCACAGAATGTTTGCGGCGGTGTCCGCTTCACCGTAATCAGTTAAGCTTTTTTCGCAAACATGATAGCCCAAGAGTTCCTCCAGCGGGATACACATGCAGCCGTACATTTTCCTGTTCCCGGGGTGGAACATGCAGACGATATCGTTTTCCCGCTGCTCGTTATCCTCACAAAGGTATATGGGGAGCACACAGAGAATACCGTTTGTCGGCACCGGCTTCCGCAGCATGAGATTGCAGTACAGCGAAACCTGCTCGTCCGCAAAATCCACCGCGCCGGGACTGTCAAGAATAGCCTGCAGCCCGACCTTTTTCAGTAATTCAAATACCCTCATGATTCCCTCCTGTTATTTTAGTGTCCCCAAATGTCAGGGGCAACACAGTTTTAGTGTCCCCGAAATATATGCAAAGCGGATGCCCGCGAATTGCCGCGGCTCCGCGGTGGGCGGAACCGTTAATTGGGCTTGCATTCTCATCTGTTTTGTGGTATTCTTAGTAAAGGAATAGCCCGCATTGGCCCGCATGACTATTCCTTTGATGTTGTACGCTGAATTGCTATAGTCAGGATTGTTGCGCTTTTCAGCTTACGTATATATTATAGCACGAATTATCAAGATTGTCAAGTATTTTTCTTGATAATTAAGAATTATTTTATTGGAAGAAGTGATATACTTGGATACATTAGATAAAATTCTAGATTTGATTAAGCAAAATGGTATTACAAAACAGAAATTTTTAAATGATATAGGGTTGGATAAATCTGCAATTGGTGATTGGAGACGTGGGTCTACCAAGTCTTATTTAAAGCACATCGACAAAATCGCCGATTATTTTAACGTATCGGTTGATTATCTTCTTGGGCGCGAGAATATGACATTTACCGAAACAGAGGCGCAAAAGCAGGCAAAGGCGTTGCTGGAGTGCTTTAATGAGCTGTCCGAGGAAGACCGCGCGAAGGTTCTCGAATACGCGCAAATGCTGCGCGACCGTGCAAAAAAATAATGTTTTTAGACCAAATTTCAAATTTTTTAAAAAAATTTGCAAAAATACTTGACAAGCTCGCGTACTTGAGATATGATAAACTTGGTTGGGACCCTTATGGGTAACAGCTCAATATGAAGTTGAGTTTTCCCTGGATAAGTGCACCCTTTTTCAGGGGGGATATGAAAAATAGAGTTCAAAATTTTTAAAGCAGATTCGTGTCTTACAGGACATGTAGGTCTGCTTTTTTTGTTTTCTTGCTTCGGGAGCCGGGTTGACAGAGTGCCCGCTCCTGTGGCTGGATAGGAGGATGTTATTAAAGTTTAGATGGTTTTAATGATTTTGATGATTAGGAGGTAAAAATTGTGATAATGAACCAATATGCCAAATTCGGACAGAATATGGGTATTTTGCGGCAATCATTCAACTCGCCGTCGAAGCCGCCGAAGGTTCGTTCCGTTGAGGAACGGCGTCCGACCTGTGCGGCTCAGAAGAGGGAGAATGAGCGCCTTGCCTGTGAGAATCTTGAAATGACAATCTGCAACAATTTTAAGCCGGAGCAGTCGGTTCTCGCGTCATTTACATTTAACGGGGATAGTTACCCGAAGGAAATCGACGATGCAGTCCGGCGCTTGTGTCGGCAAGACGACGATGCGGATAACAAAGCGGATACGGCGGTGTTAAAGAAATTCTCCAACCGGAAAAGTTCTAGACTCAAGGCGCGTCTGCAAACGCGCTATGACCGGTACGGTCTGAAGCTGCTGAATATTAGTGTGACTGAATATACCAACGGGCGACTGCATTTTCATATGATTCTCAACATTCCGGAGGATTGCCCGAACCCGTATGCTTTAATCCGCGACGCGTGGCCGTATGGAAACGTGCATATTTCGCCGCTGCGCAAATCGAAAAATTATATTAAGTTGGCGGCATATCTAGTAAAAGAAACCGGCCGTCTTCTAGGCACGGATTACGCAATTTGCGGCAGCCGCTGGACGTGCAGCCACGGACTTCAGCGCGCGAAAAAACTGCCGGTTAAGCGTGAGAAGGTCAAGGAAATCTTTGACCTCGCCATTTTCCCGGCGGAGATTGAAGGGCTGCTGCTTGACCCTGGCAGCATTGTGTGGCACTTCAGCCCGGACCATAAGAAGTCTTATTGCACAGCGCACTATTACAGCCTTAACCCGACGTATCCCGCGCCGCGCCATGAGAAGAAAAAGAGGAAGAAAAGAGATGCTCTGCCGAAGAAAACCGCGCCTCATAAGCGCGAATAACCCCCTGGGGCTTTGTTGTAATGCGCGGATTGATTTTGCCGCGGGATTTATGCCCGATTATGCGTCGGGTTAATTCTCGTACACGAAAACAGGACACCGCTTAAAAACACCACCGGAGACGGGGCGAAATCCCTCTATGCACAGATATTAAACAATAAAAGAATTTATAAAGGCGCTATCTCGCCGAAGCAAGGTAACGCCTTTTACGGAAGTGTGCGGGCTGTGCGGCTTTGACGGTTTACATTATTTCAGCAGAGCGTTTAAACAAAAGAAAAAAATATAGCCGTGTGAATACGTAAGTATACACAAGCGCGAGCAATACAAACAGCCGTAATTATAAAATTCGCTTAACATGGATTTGAACGGACACAGCTAAAGTAACATTTATCAGGTTCGGTATGCGTCGTCTTTTCCTGCGTAAATGCCGCGCCCATCTATCCTATCTTTGAATAACTCAATCCGATTTGCATGATTTTTGCATTATGCCCCCGATTGACACGCATATATTATGTCGGGTATAATTTACTTGTATTTAATTTACAAACGGTCGGGAAGGATAAAAAATGAGATTATATAAAAGCTTCTGCACGGAGGAATTTGATAAAAACGGCGCGCTCAAGGGCTTTGAGCTTAATTTTAACGAAAGCTACAATTTCGGCTATGACGTGGTTGACGTTATGAGTGAAAAGGCGCCGAAGCAAACCGCGCTCGTCTGGTGCGATATTGAGGGAAACGAGCGGATTTTCACGTTTTCGGATATCGCGCGGCTCAGCAATAAGGCGGCGAACGTGTTTTTACAAAACGGCGTTAAAAAGGGCGACAGGGTTCTTGTGATATTAAAGCGGCATTACGAATACTGGTACGTCGCGCCCGCGCTCCATAAAATCGGCGCGGTCATTATCCCCGCGACGCATATGCTCACGGTCGAGGATATCGCATACCGCATAAACGCCGCCGATATTTCATACGCGGTCTGCACGGCGGAAAATGAGGTCCCGGAAAGGCTTAAAAAAGCGAGAGCGGAAAATCCGGCGCTGAAAACGATTTTCGGCGTGCGTCAGCATAATACGGATGGGATTTTCGACTTGACGGCGGCGATTGAAAGCGCGCCCGCTGCTCTTTCGCGTATCGACACGCGCGCGGACGAGCCGATGCTGATGTATTTCACGTCCGGCACGACGGGCTACCCCAAAGCGGTGCTGCACAACCACACATACACGCTCGCGCATATCATAACGGCGCGTTACTGGCAGTGCGTCATTGACGGAGGGCTTCATATGACCGTCGCGGAAACGGGCTGGGGCAAGGCGTCATGGGGCAAGATTTACGGACAATGGCTCTGCGGCTCGGCGGTAATGGTTTACGATTTTGAGGTATTCGTGCCGAAAAAGCTGCTCGCGGTTATGGAAAAATACCGCGTGACGACCTTCTGCGCCCCGCCGACAATTTACAAATATTTCGCAAAGCACGGCATAGAAAATTACGACCTGTCCGCGCTTACGCGCCTTACGACGGCGGGCGAGGCGATAAATCCGCAGGTCAAGTCGGACATATTTGACCGCACCGGACTTAAAATCCATGAGGGCTTCGGGCAGACGGAATCGGTTCTTATGCTTGCGAATTTTGAAAACGATAACCTGTCCGAGGGCTCGATGGGCAGGCCGTCGCCGCTTTACGATATACGGATACAAAGACCGGACGGCACGTTCGCTGACGCTAACGAGGAGGGCGAGATTGTCGTTATCCCGAAGGAAAAGCAGTACGGCATATTTATGGGCTACTACGGCAACGACGAGCTGTATAAAAGCGTCTGGGAGGGCGGCGTGTACCATACGGGTGACATCGGGTATTTTGACGAAAACGGCTGCTATTTTTACGTCAGCCGCCGCGACGATGTTATTAAATCGCGCGGCTTCCGCATTGGCCCGTTTGAAATAGAGAGCAAGCTTATCGAGCACCCGGCGGTGCTTGACTGCGCGGTTATCGGCGTACCGGACAAGGAGCGCGGACAGTCGGTAAAGGCGTTCGTTATCGTAAATGACGGCTATGATACCGCAAATTCAACCGCGTATATGATAAAGCGCGACGTTAATAAAAAGCTGGCGTATTATAAGCATATACATCAGATAGAAATTGTAACAGAACTGCCCAAAACAATCAGCGGTAAAATCCGGCGCACGGAATTAAGGAAGTGAATATTGAAAACAGCGGCGAAAATTTTCCGCCGCTGTTTTAATACACGCCTTTATTTATTTGTCGCCTCGAACAGATTTGTTACCTGCTCGTCTGTGAGGGTCGTGCCGTTGTAGATATACAAATCGTCAATCAGTCCGTCAAACGGCGTATCCCAGAAGTTTACGCCGAGGTAAGTCTGCGTAATCTCATTTATGCTGTTCGCGGCGCCGCCTGTGCCGGCTTTAACTCCGTCAATGTATAACTCCGCATTGCCGTTATCCGCAGTGATGGCAACCTGATACCATATATTCTTTTTCATTGTGATACTTGACTCTACGGATAATCTGTTCACACCGCTTGATGAGCCTTTGCCGCTCCATATCTTTGTTGAGCCACCCATTGCGTCTCCGAACGGGGCGCTCAGCCAATCCTGCTCCGCATCAGCTCCCGCGCCGCTGTTAACAAACAATGCCGAGGTAAACTGCGTGAAATCGTTCGCTTTCATTCTGAACGCCACGGTGTATTTTGAATTTGTGATGACCTTGCCGAGATTTATTCCCGTTCCGTCCGCACCCGTAAATTTAACAGCCTTTCCGTCATAGCCGTCCTCGTATGCCGCCTGCGCGCTCGTTGTGCCTGTGATTTTCGACAGAACGACAACGCCCTGCGCGTCCGATTTGCTGTCGGTCAAGTCGCCGTCGAATTTGAAGTGCGAGGTGTACCCTTCGGGGATTTGGTATTTACTTTCCGCGGCGGTCACCTTTACCGCTTCGGCAGCCGGCAGCATATCCTGCCATATGAGCAATTTAAGTTCGGAGCTTTCAGATTCTTTTTCATAATCGAGATTAATACGCTCCTTTGCCGATAGTACGGTAATTTCGTCTGTTTTTACCGATATGAGCTCGCCGTTTTCATATTCCGCGATATACGCTGTTAGCTTGCCGTAATCCTGCGCGTTATTCAATCTGAAATTCATACCTTCCTCCGCGTTATACCATGCGTCCTCAACTGTCGCAAGCATTCCGGGAACAGGTGTGGGCTCCGGAGTGGGCGTAGGCTCGGGAGTCGGAGTCACAACAGGGTCTGCGGGTACTTTTGTGTTGGGTTTGCCGTCTATCACGGTACCGTCGTAATTCCTCGTGAGGAACATATCGTCGATATACGCATACTTGCCGCCCACGGTATCGGAATACAAGCCGACCTCGCATTCGCCGTTCTTGATTTCAATGTCCTTTATCACGAGCGTTTCCCATTGTCCGCTGCCGTTTTTAGCCGACGCGGTATATTTCTTATCGCCTACGTTCGCGTACAGAATACACTCGTTCTGAGAGCCGCTCGATTTAACGCTTGCGCGGAGCGTGTACGTTCCGTCGGGCAGATCCTTTACGGTCTGTTTGAGCGTCGCTGTGTAATCGGCATTTGCCTGATGCTTCGCCGACCACGCGCCGTTATACGGAGCAGTCGTTTTTATGTTTCCTACCGCGCCGCCGCCGAGACTGTCGCTTCCTTCCCAGCCGACTATATTTCCGACCGCTACTCTGTCGGCGTTAAACGCGGGGTTTGAAAGGTAGTTATTGCCGTCGCCTATCGTCCATGTTCCCTTTTCCGCGTCAAGCCTCCACTGGCTTAAATCGTTGAAATGCGGAGTGTAGCCGTCCATCGTCAGCGGTACCCACTGATTAAAGCCTATGCCGAAATTATCAAAGCTCGTCCAGCGGTCGCCGCAGTATATTACAAGCTCCTGCTCGCTGCCGTGGAGCGTATAGTAAAATCCCGTCTGCGAATTATGCGCGTAGTTGTTCTTTACGCCCGGCATTATGTAGGGAAGGTTCGTGCCGGATGGATTTGTGACATAATCGGGCTTCACACTGTAATCGCCCTTTATGCCGTTGTCCGACTCAAAAACGTAAACGCGCGAGCCGTGCCAGCCGTATAAGTCCGAACCGGTAAAGTAATAGTGACCCTTGTATTTGAACATACAGTCACCCTCGATACCGCCCTTGTCCTTTGTTTTTACTGTGCCGTCCTCGTCGTAGTAATTGCTTGTCGAGCCGCCTATTTCCTTAATATTATCAAAATCAAAGTCGCATACCTCGTTGCTCATGGGAGCGACATAAAGATGCGCTCTTCCGTTAGCGCTTGAACATATCATATACCCCTGTCCGTCATCATCCCAAAACATAGTAAGGTCGCCCGTATCGCCGTTCGCGATTACGGGGAGAGATGTTCCGCCCCAGAAATAGCCTTTTTCCGTTTTAAACGGTCCGAGGGGATTGTCCGCGCTTGCTATAATTGTTCCGTTGAACTGCGACACGAGTATATATTT
>CANQQZ010000036.1 GCA_947626135.1 uncultured Clostridia bacterium | reverse complement strand
ACTTATGAGATTTTGCGAGAATATCATGAAATAATTGATGCTTGATAAAGGCGGAGCATTTGCTCCGCCTTTTTTGTTAGCAACAATCGTTTTGTGTTCCCGAGAGGACTTATCCCATTCTTGTATGTCAACCTTACCGTTTGCCCATGAAACATCGACTTTTTGTTACAGTGTGTATATGGGTATGTCTTACGGTTAATATTTCCATGCTGTCCCTCTGTTTCTTATTTTTTCGATTTTATACCGCAAAAAAAATAATGTCAATATTTTATGTTTAAACAGCATGGATTTACAAAAACCTCTGCCGCGTCAATATACACTCCGTAACCCTATCCGAAATAATCCCTCTATCCCTCTGCGGATAAAATTCCAGCAGCGGCGCAAGATATTCGGCAATATCTGTCCGGCTCAGCTTCGGCATTGCAAGCTGACCGCCGTAAATTGCCCGCGCCGTGTTCATCTGTCTTGTAAACGTCGTCATAAACGGCCGCGCTTTAAGCGCCGGAATTAAGCCCCTCGGCATAATGTCCATCGGCAGCATTTGCGTATTTGACAGCAGCCCCGCGCCGTTATCGAAAATCGGACAGTAATCGTACTTCCCGCCCGTTTTCAGAACGGCGATATTGTTCAAATGCCTGTCGTCGTTCAAAAACAACGCGTCCACCTCGAACAGCAGTGTAAGATACGCGCCAAAATCATCAAGCCCTGTGTACTCCGTAACCGCGTCGGCAAGATACGCAATTCTTCTTTTGTCGCTTGTGAGCGACGCGAGCTTGTCCTTAAGCGGACAGCCGAGTACCTGCGATAAAAGCCGGTTCACCGTGATAAGCGATTCGCCTTTTTTCATAAAATTATCGCTTACGCTGCAAACCCTCGTCATGCCGCGAACCGAAACGCGCTTCGGCGAATACCGCACAAACGTGAACGGTGTGTCGGTTTCTATATTGCTCATTTCGAGCAACGCCGAAATAAGTGATTCGCTCAGCGCCTCATAGCCGAATTGATCGAGCTTGTACCATTTCCCGCCTTCATGCCACTTTTCCTGATTTCCTTTAGATGAGGTTTCAGCGATTTTCGCGCCCGACACAAGCCTTATATTTTTTCTATCGTCAGCCATTGCCCATCCTCCGCCATTCTGCCGCCCGTTTTTTTGATTATCTCAATCGGGTCATATTCTTCCAGTCCCAGCGCTTCAAGGTATTCCCTTATGCCGCTACGTTCGCGCGGAACACAGCGTTCTTCAAGAAAATCCTCGAAGTCTTCCCACGCGGGAAAAGTGTTGTTTCCGAACGCTGTTTTGACAATATCGGAAGTAAAATTCTCCGCTCTGAGGGTTTTGTCACTGAAATCGGCGTAAACCGTGCTACATAATTCGTGCCCGTCATAGAAATTTATTTTGCGGACATCGTGATTTGCCGCCTTTTTTTGCTTTACAAAATCCTCGGTCGAAAGCAGCGCCGCCACCGATATGGTTTTTCCGTCGAACGCAAGCTCTATTTCGCGCTTCGCTTCATTTAATCCCATTTCATTTACCCATACGGATGGGATTGATACCTTATACGTTTTCGCCCCGGCGGAAGCCGTGCCGCCTGCCGAGCTGATTATAATTTTTCCGGTTCTGTGTTCCATGTGTATCACCAGTAAAATATTATCATATTCGTACCGAATTGTCAATATTTTTAAATCATATTATAATAGCGTTGAATTTTTCTCTCATTGTATTAGAATTTTATCTGATATATTACCGTTAAATTATAGGTTGATTTTATCCTAAAATCGTAGTATAATATCTATATCAAATACGATTGGAGGCACATTTTATGAACATCGACACCAACACAATAGTTTCTATCTCAGAGGCCAACCAGAATTTCTCAAAAGTCGCTCGTCTTGTTGACCAATACGGAAGCGCTATTATTCTCAAGAACAATACGCCTCGTTATCTGATTTTAGAGTTTAATCAGGCTGACAAACAGTTGTCAGCTTCCACGGACGATGTGCTTGCGGCTTCGGAAAAAATTATAGCACGCAATAAAGCCGTATATGAGGAGCTTGCGAAATGAAGATCCTTACAAAACAACAAATACTGCTGTTGCATGACCGGTTAATAAACGCCTTTGGCGGTTCCGATTTGATTCGTGATTAGGGATTGCTCGATTCGGCAATCAATGCGCCATTTCAAACCTTCGACGGAGCCGAATTATACCCGTCACTGCTTGATAAAGCTGCCCGCCTATGCTTTGAACTTGTTAAAAACCATCCGTTTGCAGATGGAAACAAGCGTATAGGCGCTCATGCAAGGCTTCGCTGCAATCTCTTATAAGAGAATTTGAAATTGTAATTCCGTTTGTATCATTCGAATCTATACCCAATATGCCGCAGCCATACATATCACAATTCTCTATCGTAACTCCGTTACAATCTATTAAGGAAAAAACATATCCGCTATCTTCACATGAATATGACGGCACATCGTGTCCCAGCGTCATGCCGCTAAAGCTGATATTATTTGAATTACGCACACTGATTACGGGCAAAAAGCCGACATCGACCGTAATTTCTGCTTGCCCATTTCCGTATAATTCTAAATTTTCTATATCATAAATAAGTAAAGAAAAATCTCCATAATATTTTTTGCCGCTATTACTATAAAAAGGTTCTGTCCGGTATTGTCTATATTTTATCTCATACTTGCCCGGCTCGAGTATAATTTTCGTATCCGAAGCAATCGCCGCGAGCAGTTCTTCAGCGTTGGATACCGTCACGGTCTTCATCGCGGCTTGTGCCGGCAGCGCCGGCAATAGAGCTATAACCATTGCCAATGTCATAGCGACGCTTAAAAATTTCTTTTTCATATAAAAACCACCTTTTATTATATTTTATACAGGTTAAACCTGTAAATATTATAACACAAGCCTCTTAAAAATACAAGTATAAATTATATAATTTTTATAGAAATTATAAGCAGAGGTGGTTTTTGTGAATAGAATAAAAGAATTACGCGAAGAAATCGGTATGACGCAGGTTAGATTAAGCATTGAATTAGAGGTCGCGCAGGAGACAATAAGCGCATATGAACAAGGCAAGCATTATCCGAGCGCCGTTAACCTTATAAAGCTGTCAAAAATTTTTTCCGCAAGTATAGACTATATTTTAGGACTTTCCGACTGCCGTTATAATAGCTTGAATAACCGTATTTCTACAAACGAAGCTCATATTTTATTACTTTACAAACAGCTTCCGGATAATAAGAAACGTCTTTTAGAAGTGTATTTAAAAGGATTGGCAGTGCAATAAACGTGCTTTAATAAATCCCCGCTCATTATCCTCGCAAAGATACGCGAAGAACGTGGATAAAATACCGTTTGCCGGCGGAGGCTTACGCGGTATAAGATCCCGATTTTATTTCACCACAGCCTCCGCCGTGCGTATGCCGTCCACTGCGGCGGAGGTTATACCTCCCGCATAGCCGGCGCCCTCGCCGCACGGATAAAGTCCGCGGATTGAAACCGATTCAAGCGTATCCTTGCTGCGGACAATTCGCACAGGTGAAGACGAGCGCGTTTCCGGCGCCGTCATTAACGCCTCCGGGTCCGCAAAGCCGTTCAGCCTGCGGTCAAGCTCAGGCAGAGCGTCCTTTATTGCCGTTACAACATATTCTGGCAAAACATCCGCGATTTTCCCGAATTTTACCGCGGGTCTGTACGTAGGGACAATGTCCGTTTCATTTTTGCCGCCGTACAAATGACCAACCGTTTCGCATACCGCCGTATAATCCTTTCCTCCGGCGCAAAAGCCCCTGTTTTCAATTTCTCTTTGAAGCTCAACCCCCGCAAGCACATCATTGGGGTCGAGATCGGACGGATATATATTAACCAATAAGGCGCTGTTCGCGTTTTCTCCTCCGCGCGCATAGCGGCTCATTCCGTTTGTTACAATACATCTCTCCTCGGATGCGGACGCTATGACCTCGCCTCCCGGGCACATGCAGAACGTATATACTCCTCTGCCGTCCCTTGAAACAGCGTTTAATTTATAGTCCGCCGGGGGAAGCAGTCCCGCGGCATCGCCGTACTGCGCGCGGTTTATTCTGCTTTGCCTATGCTCGATCCGGACGCCTACCGAAAATGTTTTCGCCTCCATTTTTATTCCCTTGGAGCAAAGCATCTCAAGCGTATCACGCGCGCTGTGACCGGTCGCAAGCACTACCTTCTCCGTTTCAATCCTCTCCGTGCCGTTCACGATTACGGCTTTAACGCGGTCCCCTTCCGTCTCGATATCGGTCAGCGCGGATAAAAAGCGCACCTCTCCGCCCAGCTTTATGATATCCTCCCTGATATTTTTGACCATCCCGCAAAGATTATCGGTACCTATATGCGGCTTTGCCAAATACAGAATCTCCTTCGGCGCGCCGTGGCGGTAAAATTCTTCAAGCACCCGGCGCACCCGCCTGTCCTTTATCCCTGTCGTCAGCTTGCCGTCGGAAAACGTCCCGGCGCCTCCCTCGCCGAACTGAACGTTTGAATTGACATTCAGTCTGCGGTTATTGATAAACTCGTCAACGTCCTTTTGCCGCTCCTCCACGTTTTTCCCGCGCTCAAGCACAATCACTCTGTATCCGTTCTGCGCGAGCGTCAGCGCGCACATCATGCCTGCCGGACCGAATCCGGCTATAACCACCGGTCCTTTTATCCCGCCGCCGCGCGGGAAAACATATTCCTCCCGCTCATACGCTGAAATATTCTTGTATACGCAAATAAGCCGCGCCTCGTCCGCGCAGCTTATATCAACACTGTAAACGTAATGAACATCGGTCTTTTTTCGGGCGTCGACCGACTTTTTCGCAATCTCAAACGATGTTATTTCCCTCAGCTTATACCTATTTTTCACAAAGCCTTCAAGCTCCGATTCCGGCTTGCCGAGCGGATACCGGATATTCGATATTCGTATCACGCGTTTCTCCTTTAATTCTGTTTGCGTACAATTGTGTACTCATCGCCCGGACGATAGTAACGGCATCCGCGCCGTTTATCCGTCATGAATTCCGCAAGCTCGTCCTCGTCAAGATACACCGTGCATACGTATTCGTCATATTCCTCGTCATATTCGTAATACATGCAGTAATCGCAGTCCGTCATCGCTCTATCGCCTCGAAAAACATTTCGTAGAAATCATTCCAGCCCTCCGGCGCCTCCACGCCGCCGCCGTTTACCGACCGCAGCATCGCCGAGCAGAACTCATCCCCCGCCGACATAAGCTCTCCGACTGTTATTTTCCCGTATCCAAGCTCGCGGCATAAATCACAGAACGCCCGCATAGGATATTTTTCCCCGCGCGTTTTAAGCAGACGGCAGCGCAGACTTTCATCCGAAAGCGCGCGTTCCTGCAATTCCATTAATTCCTGTTCCATTATTCCTCATACCTTCTAATCGCTATCGACGCGTTTTGACCGCCGAAGCCCAAAGCGTTTGAAATCGCAACGCTTATATCTCTCTTTACAGCTTTATTCGGAACGTAATTTAAATCACATTGCTCGTCCTGGAACTCGTAATTTATAGTCGGAGGAACGATTCCCTCGCGCACTGCCATTACGCAGGCTATCGCCTCTGTGACTCCGCCCGCGCCCATCATGTGTCCCGTCATGCTCTTTGTGGAGTCGATAAGGATGTCATAGGCGCGGTCACCGAATACAGTTTTAATCGACTTTGTTTCAATTATATCTCCGCTCGGTGTGGATGTTCCGTGCGTATTGATATAGCCTACCTCCTCCGCCTTTATCCCGCCCATTGCCATAGCGTCTCTCATGCATTTTACGGCGCCGATGCCGTCGGGATGCGGCGATGTGACGTGATATCCGTCGGTATTATTGGCATAACCGGCAAGCTCGGCGTATATTTTCGCTCCGCGCTTTCTTGCGTGCTCCTCGGTTTCAATCACCATCGCGCCGCCGCCCTCGCCCATAACAAATCCGTCGCGCAGCTTATCAAACGGTCTGCACGCGTTTGTCGGATTTTCGTTTGTGGAAAGAGCCTTTGCCGTAGCAAGACCCGCCATTACCACCGGACACAGCGCACTGTCCGCGCCGACCGCTATCATAGCGTCCGACATACCTGATTGGATAAACATAGCCGCAAGAGTTATCGCATCCGCTCCCGACGAGCAGGCTGTATTAACGGTCATGGAGGGTCCTGTTATACCATGCGCTATCGAAATCTGCGCCGCGCCTATATTTCCGAGCATTTTCGGCACAAATCTCGGGCTTATTTTCTTTATTGCTCCGGTGCTGTATTCATGCTGCGTTTCAACCACGGTGCGTATACCGTCCATTGCCGTACCCAATATTATTCCGGTATTGCCCGCCTCGATTACAAGCCCGCTGTCTCCGAGCGCTTCCGCCGCAGCCGCGTAAGCGTACTGCATGAACGGGTCAAGCTCACGGGAGAGCTTTTTTTGCATATAGCTTTCGGGGTCAAAATTTTTTACCTCTGCGCCGATTTTCACGGGTATGTCCGATGTGTCAAACTTAGTTATCATACCCACTCCGGATTTACCCGCCTTAAGGCTCTCCCAGTATTCCTTAACGCTGTTTCCTATAGGTGTAACCGCGCCCATTCCGGTTATTACAAGCTTTTTCATTAACATTCTCCCTGTTTTATCACGAATTTTTCTGCTTCGTGTAATTGAGCAAACCTCCCGCATAAAGCATTTCCTTCTGGCGGTCGGAAAAATCGGCGTTCGTCTCAAATGTGAACCCTTTTGTAACATCTGTTACCGTAATGGTATTCCCGTTTTTAATCTGCTCTCCTATCCGCTCAATTTTAAGCTCGTCGAGCTGGTCGATTTTGTCATAATCCGCCTCATTTTTAAACGTAAGAGGAACTATTCCCGCATTAATCAGATTGGCGACGTGAATGCGCGCAAACGATTTGGTTATTACCGCTTTAACGCCGAGATACAAGGGCGCTAACGCCGCGTGCTCGCGCGACGAGCCCTGACCGTAATTTGAGCCTCCGACAACAATGCTCTTTCCCAGCTCCAGAGCGCGGTCATGGAACTTCTCGTCGCATACTGCGAAGCAGTGCTCGGAAATTTTCGGAATGTTTGAGCGCAGCGGCAAAATTTTTGCGCCTGCCGGCATTATATGGTCGGTTGTAATATTATCGCCCACCTTCAGGCTTACCTTCGCGTCGATAGTCTCAGCCAGCGGCTCCGATACCGGGAACGGCTTTATATTCGGACCGCGCAGGATTTCCACGCTGTCCATATCCGCTTCCGCGGCGGGAGCGGCAACCATGTTGTCGTTAACCGTAAATTTATCCGGTAATACAAAATCCGGCATATCCCCAAGCGTCCTCGGGTCGGTAAGTACGCCCTCGACAGCCGATGCCGCCGCTGTCTCCGGCGACACGAGATAGATCTGACCGTCCTTTGTGCCGCTTCTGCCCTCAAAGTTTCTGTTGAACGTGCGAAGCGAAATTCCGCCGCTGTTGGGAGATTGTCCCATGCCTATGCACGGACCGCAGGCGCTTTCCAGTATTCTCGCGCCCGCGTCGATCATGATTTCCAGAAGTCCAAGCTCCGCCATCATTGTAAGCACCTGCTTTGAGCCCGGCGCAATCGCAAGGGATACGTCCGGATGAACGGTTTTTCCCTTTAAAATGTGTGCCACCTTCATCATATCGAGAAGCGACGAGTTTGTGCACGACCCTATGCACACCTGATCTATCTTCATGTTTCCTATTTCCTTAATTGACTTTACATTGTCCGGCGAATGAGGGCATGCCGCAAGCGGAACAAGCTCCGAAAGGTTTATGTCCACAGTTTCATCATAAACCGCGTCGTCGTCAGCCTTCAATTCCGTCCAGACCTCTTCGCGCCCCTGCGCCTTTAAAAATCCGCGCGTCGTTTCGTCAGACGGAAAAACAGACGTGGTCGCGCCCAGCTCCGCGCCCATGTTCGTTATTGTGGCGCGTTCCGGAACAGACAGCGTTTTTACGCCCTCGCCGGTATATTCTATTACCTTTCCCACGCCGCCCTTTACGGACAAGCGCTTTAATACCTCCAGAATTACGTCCTTCGCGGCTACCCACGGCGGCAGCGAGCCCGTAAGATTGACCTTAACCACCCTGGGACATGTTATATAGTACGTGCCGCCGCCCATAGCGACTGCCACATCCATGCCGCCCGCGCCTATGGCAATCATACCTATGCCGCCTCCCGTCGGAGTATGGCTGTCCGAACCGATAAGCGTCTTGCCCGGAACTCCGAAGCGCTCAAGATGTACCTGGTGGCAAATACCGTTTCCCGGGCGCGAGAAATATATCCCGTGTTTTTTTGCGACACTGCCTATAAAGCGGTGGTCATCCGCATTCTCAAAGCCGCTCTGAAGCGTATTATGATCTATGTAAGCAACGCTCTTTTCCGTTTTTACCCGCGGAACTCCCATAGCCTCAAACTCCAGATACGCCATTGTTCCCGTGGCATCCTGCGTCAGCGTCTGGTCGATTTTTATTCCGATTTCCGTGCCTCGTACCATCTCGCCCTCGACAAGATGCGCCGATAAAATTTTTTCCGTTAATGTAAGTCCCATTATGTTATACCTCCGTTTTCGCTTAATTTGCACATATTATATTTTATACAAAACCGGCGTCTTTGTCAAGCTGTTTAAAGCGTATTCGCATAAATATAGATAATACGGATCCCGGGCGCCGGTTCCTGATGCGTTCAGATACGGGAACGTACACCAAATATGCGAGCAAAGCATATATTAATATTGTATATATCGGTACCATCATACCTTCGGGAGGTGTTTTATATATGGGAAGTCTTTTATTTATGTCTTTTCTGTCGTTTTTCGCGCTGCTGGGTCTGTATTCCGCCGCGCGGGCTATAGTCTTTCCGCGGATCATTCCGGAGCCGGAAAGGATCGTTCTCCGCGTCAGGAACTGCGAAAACGACATTGAGTACACGCTGCGCGCGCTGCTGCACAGGTATCCGAAAAGCCGTATAATAGTACGCGACGAGGATTCCTCCGACCGCACTGCCGAAATAGTCCGACGCATGGCAAGCCGCTGCCCGCGAATATATCCGGAGTAAAAAAGCGATAGGAACGCGCTTCCCGTTCCTATCGCTTTTTTACAAAACCTCGTTCATACCTCCGGTTCTGTACCAGTGCAAATCAAGCGATACGTATGTAAAGACAAGGATTTAAAGCAATCGTATACCATTTCCGACATGCCGGGCACCCTTTTTCCTCCGGGTTAAATTCCACGCGCGCCGTCATCATACGTATTCGAGCCCGCGGCAATGTCTGCTTTCTATGCCAAGCCTCCCCGCGGCGGACCCGACTGAAAGCTTGCGTGCCGAAATTTGAACAAATACATTGACAAAAGAATTGCACTTATGCTATACTTGCTTATATGGCAATGATTTACACGGCTGCGTGCAAGGTCCGTAAGCCAATCAGGTTTTCCGCGCGTTCCGCCGAGCTTCGCAATCAAGCTTATACGCGCCTGACAGCGTGAAAACACAAACGAGGTATTATAGATTATGAAAACTAAAAATATTAATTCAATAATTTCGACTATATTAAAATATACGTTTATTGCATGGATTGTTGTTATTTTTATAACTCCGGAGCAATTTAAAAGCGGAGCCTACGCATTTTCGGCTGTCATTTTCGCCGCGGCGTCATTTATACTCTTTAAGGGCTTATATAAAACCCCCGCCGATTTAAAAAACAAAAAATTTGTTGCGTTTTCGGCGGCTTTGACGGCGCTGCTGCTCATACAGCTTTCGTGCACGCAGCTTTTCGCCGGATTTGACCGCGGAAACATGCTGATACAGCTTCTTCTCCAACCCCTGTTTATAATATTTTTAGCTGCCGCCTCCTATATAACGGTAAGCGTCTGCTTCGGATATGCCGTAAGCGAAAAGGATAATACGCCGGACAGCGAGGCGCTCAAAAAGATCCCGTTCATTAAGCTCAATTATCTTACGCTGCCCATAGCGGCGGTTACGGCAGCTTTTGTCATAGCCAGCTACCCTTCATACAACTATTCCGATATTATCGCTGTATGGAATCAGGTTACGGCAAATTCATTCAGCGAATGGCATACCGTCGCTTTTCCGATATTCTGCCGTATTTTTTCGTTTGGCGGGAAAAGCAGATACTGGATTTCCGTATTTTACGGACTGTTCTGGATATATATTTGCAATTATGCCGTAAGCGTTATCTGGCGCGCGTTCAAGTCGAAGAAGGTATGCGCCGTATACGCGGTTTCGGCTGCCGCTCTTTTCACTCCGATGCTCTACTGCGGAATGATGGTTAAAGATACGATTTTCTGTATGTGCAATTTCTTTTTCCTCATAGCGCTTTTCGATTGCGTAAGGGTGAAAAATGCCACCGCGGGTCAATTGATCACTCTCGCCGCAGCCGCCATATCGGCGTCAATATTCAGACACGCCGCGTTCGTTCCTGTAATCCTTGCCCTGATATTGTTTTTAATCTATAAGATTGTAAAGAAAACCGATATAAAAAGGGTCGTTGCCGTTATTCTCGCGGCAGCCTGCGGCATATCATTTATAAACATCGTAGTGCCGCGCAATATTGTACACGCCTCACAAAATCCGGCATATGTAAAATATTCCGTACCGATGTATATTATAAGCGCCGTATCATACGGCATCGATGATATTTCCGCGGAGGACGCCGCTGTTATGGAAAGCATTATGTCACGCGAGCGCTGGAGAGAGGCGTATGAAACCAACAACTACTGGGCTGATCCCATGTCCCGCTCCTGGGGCACAATCGGCGGCGATGTTAACAAGCTTAACGATCCGAATGTGTCCAAAGAAATCATAAAGCTGAACTTTAAGTGGCTGTTTAAATATCCGGTTCGGTATATAAAGGCTGCGTTTGATATTTCATCTATTATATGGGAGATAGGAAGACCCGTTGGAGGCTATGAATGGGCGCCCCTAAACAACGGCGCAATGGATTTCGTGTCCGGAGACGGCGGACTGCGCCGTAATGTGAGCACCTCCGTTACGCGGAGCTTTTCGGACATGGTATTCCAAAATCCCATGCTGAATCCAATTTACTGGCGCGGCGGATTTTGGCTGTATGCTCTGCTGTTTGCCGCGGCGGTGCTTATATATAAGAAACGGTATAAATACCTTATTCCGATCGCATCGCCCCTCCTTATATCCGCTCTGCTTTTGCTCAGCATACCGGCGCAGGATCCGAGATATATACTGTTTCTTCTCGAATGCGGTCTCTTTGCGATTGTATTCGCCGCGCGGGCGGGCGCGGATTCTGAAGAGGCGGAGGCGGAGCTGCCTCCCGGAATTATAAATACCTCACGAATCCCGCAAAAAATTCAAGTGATTTTTGAAAATTTGCGCTGCAAAATAAAAATACATCAGAAAAATGAAATTGATAATTGACATTTGGCTTTTGTTGTGGTATACTCTCAAATGGATGCGCGGAGAGGTGGCCGAGTGGTCGAAGGCGCAGCATTGGAAATGCTGTAACGGCGTAAGTCGTTCGTGGGTTCGAATCCCATCCTCTCCTCCATTAAAAATGGCTTGGTTATGCGAAAAACTTAGGTTTTATGCACTTTCCGAGCCTTTTATTTTTTTGTCGGCACAAGCGATTTGACATTACCTTTATCGGTATTTGTCGGTATTTACCTGTCATTTTGACAGTCAAAATGACAGTCAAATTTGCGCCCCGATTGCTCTTCTTAATACCTCTATATCATTGTGAACATAGACCGACGCGGTGACATCTACGCCCGAATGCCCCATTAATTTGGATATTGTATAAATATCTACCCCCTTTTCCCTTAGAACCGTGCCAAAGGTATGACGCAGTTCGTGCAGGGTTAAAAGCGGGATTTTACACTCGTCGGACATTTGTTTAAGCGTTTCCTTATATTTTTGCCATAAACATTTGCGTTCGTGCAGTTAAACACCCGTTCGGAAACTTTGGGCAATAATTGTAGACATTCAGACAATTCTTTGTCAATTGGAATTTGCCGCCGACTTGCCAATGTCTTAACCTCGTAATCAATGCCGTCTCCGTTCCGTATCGGTGGGCTTATAGATTCATTGACGCTGATGATATTTTTGTCAAAATCTATATCAGACCACTTTAATCCGAGCAGTTCACCTCGGTGATTCCTGTTTTGAGCACAGTAAGAATATCAAAATGTTTATTCTTAATCGCCCATTCGATTGCATTCCTTTGTTCCTCGGCGTTTAACGTCCTTTTCTCTTTCGGTTTCTTTGTCGATTGCAGCCTGACGTTAGCAACAGGATTTTTAGCGCATAAATCGTTGTCTATCGCTTTATTAAACATATAGTTTCGTACAAATATAAAATAATAACAGCTGTAATTATGATACTGATCATTGCCGCTAAAATCCAATACTTCGTTCGAATATCAGCTCCTTTGGAAATGATAATGAAAAAAGTAGGAACTGATAATTACCATGGCAAAGACAGGAGAAAATAAGAACCAATAATTTGTTCCCAGCAGATCATCATCTATTTTTTTGCTCTATGGTATACAAAGAACGCCGTAGCAATTTCCAAAAATTCAGAAATTATAATTGTAGAATTAGCTTTTTACGGTTTTTATCAATTTCTCAAAATCGGCTCTATTATGCGATATTTGACAGATTGACTTCTTATAACTTATCACAACTTTTATTGATTTTTCGCAACATTAAAGGACAAATAAAGGACAAAAATCCTGTGATTTACCCTCTGCAAAATATTTATATCATAGGAGGACAAGTTAATGAAAACACTATTTGAACAACTCGGAGGAACGTATGTGCAGGACGGAGATTATCTTATACCGAACCTGTCCATACCAGACAGCAAACCAATCGGCAAATACGGTATGCTGTGTAAAAGTTATCTTAAAAATCATCGACCGCTTCTCTATAACAGTCTGTTAACTTCAGGCAAGTTGTTTGGCTATCTTGCCGACATCGACCGCCAAGCTGACGAATTAAAGGACAATTTATTGCCTAAATATCTGGCGAAATACAAAGTAACAGAGCAACTTAAAGCAAACAACCAAATGGAATGGGTACAGCTGATGAATATTATTGCTCATCAGATTAACGAGATTATTTTACACGATATTGTTTACTCAAATTAAGTTATTGGAAAAACGGGCGCGGCAGAATTTAAAATTGATTGTTAGGCAATATTCAAAGACGATGCTATTTAATTAAACAACAAACAAAAAATAAATATCCCCCGGCAAAGCCGGGGGTTTTTCATTTTCGGGCATAGCCCTAGCTCTACTGGCTTGCGCACAA
>CANQQZ010000035.1 GCA_947626135.1 uncultured Clostridia bacterium | reverse complement strand
TGTACCATAGGTGAAAAAAAAAGTCAATAACTTATGGTGTTTTTCGTGCGCCCTTTTTTACCGGGATGTCCAGTCAAATAAGGGCGGGTTTGGCTGTGCCGCTGCATAAAATCAGCCCGGCTTGCGCGCTAGGACGTTGGAGCGCGTCCGCGTAAGTCGTCAGCCGTGAACGAATATTCGGGGTATAAATAATTCGGGTTGGATAGTGCTTTTAGTGTACCGACGCCGCTGTGGGAAAGCAACGGCGGGGAACTACCGCAAATAGTTCCCCTTGTGCGTCGCTCCTGCCTATCCCGTGTTATCCCTCAATCGTGCCGTGGAAAAGTGCGAGAGGATAACGCGGGGCGAAATAGCAGTGTGTACCGTTTGCGCGGTACCATTGTGCCTATTTGCTCGCCGTCCGTGATTTCTCCCCTTATTTCTCCACATTCGATATTTTTGTAAATATCGAAATATGGATAAATAAAGGGATAAATCACTTATATTGAGCACTTAAAAGGCGGGGAAAGTTATCCCACATGGTCGGAGTGACGGGACTTGAACCCACGGCCCCTAGACCCCCAGTCTAGTGCGCTACCAGCTGCGCTACACCCCGGTACATATTAAAAATCAGAAGGAAAAGCGGACGAATCCGTCCGTTTTCCCTTATGGTCGGGATGACAGGATTTGAACCTGCGGCCCCTACGTCCCGAACGTAGTGCTCTACCAAACTGAGCCACATCCCGATATGGCGGAGAAGGTGGGATTCGAACCCACGTGCCCTTGCGGGCAACTGCATTTCGAGTGCAGCTCGTTATGACCGCTTCGATACTTCTCCACACCTTTTCGTACTTTGATAGTTTACCACACTTGTAATTTAAAGTCAAGCATTAATTTTACGAATATATAAAAATTTTTGGACCGATGATTGTTGCAAAGACGGGGATTACATGTTATAATAACCTCACGAAACAAAACGAAATCAAAGATTTCTGTGTTTCGGAGAACATTGAAATATACCGCTTTGCGGGTATGTTATAATAAAATAAGTAAATATAAAGGAGAGATTTCTGTGAAAAAGTTTATTATCCCCGTAATGCTGATTGGCGCATTGCTCATGACATCATGCGGAAAGGGCAGTGAAAAAAACAAGCCGTCGGTATCGGGCGCTCCGTCGCCGATAAATCGAACTGTAACGGAAACAGCGAAGCCGGAGCCATCGTCAGAGTTGCCCGGGCAGAGCGCGCAGGATAAGACGGCGGAGAAGGAGCCGTCAGGGGAAAACGAGCTCGATGAAGGAATCGGGGAGGAAGCCCGGACGGAGGAAGAAAACGGCGATTCCGCTGAGGTTGACAGCGTTTCAATTATAAACGGTTCGTCAATTCCGTTTTATGCCGTTTATTTGTCAACATCCTCCGACGGCAATCCCGGAGAGAACATAATCGGCGATACGCCGCTCGGTGAAGGAGAGGAAGTGGTGCTCCCGTTCGCCAATGCTCCGGAGAAAATCACGGTCATTGCTGAGGATGAGAACGGTATTCAATATTCGGCGGAGGGCGTCAGCCTTGCGAACGGAATGACTATTGAGCTGCGCTTAAACGGCAGCACGCTTGAGGCTGTGGTTCAGTGACGATCTCACGGTAACGGTAAAATCACAGGGGAAAGGGGATATCGGATGAAGGCTGCCCCGGAGTTTTGCAGAATATATTAAATATTGTATAAAATACCGTTTTAAACGTTATGGTTAATGTATGAAACATATGTATCGTCTTGAAGGAGCAGCCTGAGGGCTGCTCCTTTTTGCGTCCCGGGAAGCCGAATTTATGCCGCTGCTCCGGCGAATTATCCGAAAACGGATTAACAAACCGCATACAACCGCATAAAAACCGCCTGACCGAGGCGGATAAATCGTGTAAAATATGACAAAATTATGAACCGATTTACATAATACGGTAATAAATGTCACGAGTTTTTAAGGCAATACAAGTTGAAATGTCACAAAATGGCAGATATAATAAACAATGTATTATGTAAACTGCGCTTATTATACGCGCAATATACGGGGAGGTATCGGCTTGAGGAAATTTCTGCTCAGATTTCTTTGCGTGTTTTGCGCGGCAGTAATAGCGATGTCAAGCCTGTCCTTCGGCGTGATGTCGCCGGCAAACGCAGATGAACCCGTGGGGAAAATGGCGTCGGTGTACGGCTATATTTTAAACGATTATATAGAAAGCTACGGAGTTATGAGCACAAGCGCGACCGGCGCGATTACGGACAGCCGCGGCGCGTCCGTTAATCCCGGAGGCGTAATATACGCCGATGTGATGAATTTTGACAGACCGGATTGCCCGTATCTTGTGATTTTTCTTGCCGATAACGAGCGCAGAACAGCCGCATGTCACATGTGGATGTACAGTGACAGTGAGGAGCAGGCGTCGCGTATAGCGATTATAGAGCAAAAAATGGATGACGTTCCAATCGAGCGCAGCGGAGAGCTGAGCATGGAATGGGGAGCGGACAGGCAGTATATTGTATATCGCGAATATGAAAATCAGGTCCCGGTCACCGAGGAGTTTTACACGGCTATAGACGGAGAGGCGTTTATGCTTGTAAACAATCCCGATGATACGAGATTTACGGGCATTGTGGGGTTCAACACATCATTTGTGAACGCCGGCGTTGATATTTCGGATTATAACAAGACGCTTGATTTGTTTTTCTCAAAGCTCAAGGATACCGCGTCGGACAGCGTAAGCTATGCGGATATTGCGCCGCGGATGTCGGAGGAGGATCTTAACGCTGTGTCCGCAGCCGCGGAGAACGCGGCATTGTACCCGGATTTTGATATTACGCGTTTTAAAACGGCGGAGGAATACGGCGCCGCCGTATCGCAGACTGTCGAGGGCGCGAGGTATGGGAATATCACCGCGTTCTATGATCTGGGAGACGATATATTCTACGCGCAGTTTGATACGGATACGACCAAATATAATTACGCGATGTTCAGAAAATCCGACGAGGCGGAGAACGGCTACCAGCTGCTTAAATCACGGCTTGACGGTATCCCGCTTTCCGACAGGGAGCTGAGGCAGTATAAGGTAAGGTTTTTGCAAAGCCCGCTTTTGCAGAAAAAATCGAATGAAAATTTAAAGCTGGTAAAGGCTGAGGAGGCGGAGCCCGGTCAGGAAAGCGAACCGGGAGAAACTCCGATCACGGTGACGGTCGGAGACAGAACCGTTGTCATTCCGATCGAAACGGCTGAGCCGGAGGATGATGACAGGCTTATCGAGCCGGTAATTACCGTCAGCAAGGTGTTTGACGACAGGGTAAAGCTTCCGGCGGCGTGTATCGGCGGAGGAATTACGGCGGCGGTGGTTACGCTGCTTTGGGTATACATATTCTCCGGCGATGATGAATAGTGTCTTATAATTTTAATTATCCCTATAATTAAATTGTCCCTACCTGAGAAAAGAGACCGCTTCGGCGGTCTCTTTTCGTATTATGATTGTTTTTTCAGCGCGTTTAAAAAACGCGTATATTTGCCGATAGATGCGGCTTTGAATTTTATTCCGAGCGTACCGAGCTCCGCGCGGAGCGCGGCAGGCATTTCACTGCCGGTGTATTCAACCTCTATTTCGTAATCGGTTATGCCCAGATATTCCGTTTTATCGAGGCATATTTCCGTTTTATCATCCCACATTTTACTGCGGCGAAGCGTAACCGACGCGCCGAGCTTTTTCAGCGCTCCGGTCTTTATACCGGTGTACCGCTCGCTGTCCGCGAGCTCATCGGGCGCGCCCGGGCATGGAAATTCCAGCTCTTCGCATATTTGCAGCGGGCTGCCGGTGTTTTTGCGCAGCTTAACCTGGATCACGCTTTTCCCGTCCTTTTCGCGGACGCGTACCATTACGCGGTTTTTTGCCAAAATTCCGTCCGCGTCGCCGTAGTAATTGTTTGTCTGAGTGAACGAGCAGTCCCATATGAAATGCTCGGCGATTTTTTCATATTCCGCGCGGGTCAAAAGACTCTTATATTCAGTCTCGAGCATGATATTACAATACCTTTGCCAAAAAGCCCTTTAATCGGTCGCTTTTTGGATTGTCAAACATTTCCGACGGAGTTCCCTCCTCGACTATAACGCCGTCCGCCATAAATATAACGCGGCTTCCGACCTCGCGCGCAAATCCCATTTCATGCGTTACCACCACCATTGTCATGCCGGTTTTTGCGAGTCCCTTCATAACGTCCAGAACCTCGCCGACCATTTCCGGGTCGAGCGCGGAGGTGGGTTCGTCGAACAGAAGCACGTCCGGGTTCATGCACAGCGCGCGAACTATTGCTATTCTTTGCTTCTGACCGCCCGAAAGCTGCGACGGATAAGCGTCCGCTCTGTCTTCAAGCCCTACGCGCTTTAACAATTCGAGCGCTGTTTTTTCGGCTTCAGCCTTCGGGAGCTTTAAAAGCTTTACGGGAGCGATGGTCATGTTTTTAAGTATTGTCATGTTGGGGAACAGATTAAAATGCTGGAATACCATTCCCATCTTTTGACGATGCTTGTTGATATTGACATGCTTTGCGGCTATATCCTCGCCGTCGAATATAATCGAACCGGATGTGGGAAGCTCCAACAAATTCAGCGAGCGCAGGAAGGTTGACTTTCCGCTGCCGGAGGGTCCGATTATTACCACGACCTCTCCCTTGTTTATATCGGCGTCGATACCGTCGAGAGCGCGTACAGCGCCGTCGTTGTAATGCTTTTTGAGCCCGCGTACCCGGATTAATGTATTATCGCTCACTCTTCCTCAGCCTCCTTTCAACAATGCCTACGATATAGGTAAGGAACATGACAAGTATGTAGTAAATTATCGCTATCGCGAACAGCGGCATATAAGGCGAGAAGGTTATTCCGCGTATGATATAGCCGCCGCGGGTGAGGTCGGTTATGCCGACGTAACCGGATACCGACGTTTCCTTCAGCAGCGCGATAAACTCGTTGAGCAGGGTGGGGAGTATGTTTTTGATTACCTGTGGCAGCACTATATAAAGCATTGTTTGCAGATAATTAAAGCCGAGAGACCGCCCCGCCTCGAACTGACCGTTGTCTATCGACATGATCCCGCCGCGGAAAATTTCCGCCACATAAGCGCCCGAATTAATGCCGAACGATATAATAGCCACTATTACGCCGTTTTTTGCCGACATGAAGATTATAAAATACATAATCATCAATTGCACTACTATAGGTGTGCCTCTGAAAATCGACAGATACACCTTGCAGACGCCGTTAAAGAATGTCATAAGCCAATAGCCTATGCCGCCGTTTTTCTTCATAGTTTCCTTGTTTTTATCATATGTTGTGCGTATCGCCGCGACAATAAGCCCGATAAGCACTCCGATAATTGCCGCGAAGATAGTGATTATTATAGTGTTTTTAAGACCTGTGGTAAGGTTCTTCCACCTGTTATCCACAACGAAATTCAATATGAAATCGTTTTTTACCTTCTCAAACCATTCAGCCAAAATTTCATCCTCCTTTTTCATGCAAAACGGGGACAGTGCTTATGCCGTCCCCGTTGAAAGACATTGCCTTATATTATTCAGCCGGAATGTACTTGGCTATAATCGAGTCAATCGTTCCGTCCGCCTTGAGCTCCGCGATGGCAGTATTAAGCTGCTCCAAAATGGGATCGCCCTTGGCTACGCATGCCGCGTATTCCTCAACCGCATATTCGGTATCAAGGATTTTAAGACCTTCGTTAGCCGCGACAAAGGATTTCGCCGGCTCGTTGTCGATGATAACGCAGTCGACCTTGTCAGCCATAAGCGCCGCAACCGCGTCCGCGCCGGCCTGGAACTGCTGCACTCTGTCAGCGCCGAAGTCGTCAGTAGCGTAAATATCGCCGGTGGTGGAAAGCTGAACGCCTACCTGATACGATGCGCCGTCCGCGGAAAGGTCGTCGGGTGACGCGATAGGCGAGTCGTCCTTAACGATTATCGACTGAACGCCGGTAGCGTAGCTGTCGGTGAAGTCCATGCTCTGCTGTCTGTCCGGCGTAACCGTGATTCCGGCAAGACCCATGTCGTACTTACCGGACTGAACGCCGGCAAGAACGGAGTCAAACTCCACGTCCTCAATCTCAAGCGGTCTGCCGAGCTTGTCCGCGATAGCCGCCGCGATCTCCGCATCGATTCCGACGATCTCGCTGCCCTCGTAATACTCGTAAGGAGGGAACTGCGCGTTTGTAGCCATTACAAGGGGCTCCTCGCGTCCCGCCATGCCGCCCGTGTCGCTCGTTTCCGCCGGAGCGTCCGAGCCTCCGCATGACGCAATCATCATAACGGATGAAAGCATTGCCGCGGATAAAACGACTGATAATAATTTTTTCATATTTCTATCTCCTTTACAAAAATTTTACTAATATTAAGTATAGTATAAAATTTCATAAAAGTCAATAAAAATGTGTGGACATGGCGTAAAATATGTGATAAAATTCCAATAAAATTTACATTTATTCATTGGAGACGCAATATGAGGACAGATGATGTGAAGGGACTGAGCGCGCTTTTCGCGGCGGCGGTTATATGGGGACTGGCGTTCGCGTTTCAGAGCGCGGGCATGAAATACATAGGTCCGTTTACATTTACGGCGATACGAAATGTTATAGGCGCGGCGGCGCTTTTGCCGCTCGCGCTTTTCAGCGGAAAAAAACCGGAAGGCTTAAAAACGCTTATTCCCGCGGGCGCCGTATGCGGGGCGGCGCTCGGAGCCGCGAGCTGTCTGCAGCAGTACGGGCTGATTTATACGACAGCCGGCAAGGCGGGATTTTTGACGGCGCTTTATATAGTAATGATACCTGTCGCGGGGCTTTTCATAGGAAAAAAATGCTCCCGTCATGTATACCCGGCGGCTGCGCTGGCGGTGGGCGGGATGTATCTTTTGTGCGCGGATGGTTCGTTTTCGTTTAACCGCGGCGACGCCGCGGAGCTTATGTGCGCCGCGGTATTTACGATTCAAATTATGGCGGTGTCGCATTTTTCGCCCCGCGTAAACGCATATAGGTTCGCGTGTATAGAATTTGCTGTTGCGGCGCTTACGGCTCTTGTACCGGCGGTCCTGACGGAGACCTTTTCGCCTGACGCCGTAAAGGCGTGCGCAGTGCCGCTGCTGTATACGGGCTTGCTGTCGAGCGGGGCGGGGTATACGCTGCAAATAATAGGTCAGCGCAGACTGAATCCCACGATAGCCGCGCTTGTGATGAGCCTTGAATCGTGCGTGGCGGCGATAGGCGGCTGGATCATCCTGGGACAGGCGCTGACGGCGCGCGAAATTACGGGCTGCGCCGTGATGTTTGCCGCAACGGTCATAGCTCAGCTCCCGGAAAGAAAGAGGTATACATAATATGGCGGATTATGTAATCTGATTGTTAATTGACTTTTCAGCGCAGGAGTATTATAATATATGCTGTACGGGTATATCCGCGCATGCTTCACAGAATTGCGAACAGCGCCATACTATAGTCATAGGAAATATTCTGATGACTATGTGAGGTGGCTGTTTTGGGCAGATTAATAATATCGGGCGGGAAACCGCTCGAAGGCGAAATATATGTGCAGGGCGCGAAGAACGCGGTGCTGCCTATTCTGGCAGCGACGATTTTAACCGATGAAAAGTGCGTTATAAAAAACTGTCCGGCGTTAAGGGACGTAGACAAAACGATACTCGTTTTACGTGATTTGGGCTGCGGCGTTGAGTGGGACGGCTCGACCGTGACGGTGGACGGAAACGGAATAAGCGATTGCCGCATATGCGAGAATCTCATGAGACAGATGAGATCGTCCATTATATTTCTGGGCGCTATACTTACGAGATGTCACCGCGCTGTGGTAAGTATGCCGGGCGGATGTCCCATAGGGCTCAGACCGATCGATTTGCATTTGAAGGCGCTCAGGAAAATGGGCGTTACAATAACCGAGGAGCACGGATATATGAATTGCAGCGCCGATACGCTGCACGGAGCGGATATTCATCTTGATTTCCCGAGCGTGGGCGCGACGGAAAATATAATGCTGTCCGCGGTATGCGCCGAGGGGGACACCGTTATATCCAATGCCGCGAGGGAACCGGAAATAGCGGATTTGGCGGCGCTGCTCAACAAAATGGGCGCGAGGGTAGCCGGAGCGGGCGGCTCGGTTATAAGGATACGCGGGGTGAAAAAGCTTCACGGGGCGGAGCATACGGTCATGCCGGACCGAATAGTTGCCGCGACATATCTTGCCGCCGCTGCCGTGACGGGAGGCGAAATCACGCTTTTCGGCGCGGAAAAGTCGCATATGGACGCGATGCTTAACGCTCTGTCCGAAATGGGGGCTCAGTTTGAGCTCGGAGAAAAGACGATAAGGATAAAACCGCTCAGGGAGATCAGGAGTATACATATTCTGCGCACAATGCCGTATCCGGGATTTCCGACGGATATTCAGTCGCCGTTTATGACGGTGGCGGCGCTGGCGCGCGGAACGAGCGTCTTTGTGGAAAACATATTTGAAAATCGCTTTCGCCATGTCGGGGAATTAACGAGAATGGGCGCGGATATAAGAGTCAGCGGACGCTGCGCCGTTATACGCGGAGTGAAGGAGCTTTACGGCGCGCGGGTGTACGCGCGGGAGCTTCGCGGGGGCGCCGCGCTCGTGATAGCCGGACTGGCGGCGCGCGGAGAAACAATAGTTGAAAATACGGAATATATAGACAGAGGATACGAGAGCATAGAAAAATATCTTGCCGAATGCGGCGCGGATATACGAAGGGAAGACTGACGGCAGACCGGGAGGAAGTGGTATTTATATGGACAAACGGACAAAGCCCGCCGGAAGGAGGGTCGTCAATACTGCGGACGAGGATGTATGGAGCCGGCTCGAGCGGGAAGCGACCGACGAGAGCTACGGCGCCGACAGCCTGAACATGCTCGGGAAAAAGCCGGAACAGAACGGAGACAATCGCAAGGAACCGCACAGGAGGAAGAAAAAACGGAAAAAGCGCATTCCCTCAAGAGCGGCAAAATCGGATATCGACATACGCACGCGGCATCAGCGGAGCCAGAAGGAGCAAAGATTGTTCCGGGCGCGCATGCGCGCTCTGGCGGCATTCATCGCCGCACTTGTTATAATCGCGGCGGTGGTGTTTCTGACGCCGATTTTCGATATACGCAGCATATCCGTGAGCGGAAATACGCTGGTCAGCGCGGACCAGGTCTCGCAGCTCGTCGGAAGCGCAAAGGGCACAAACCTGTTTCTTGCGAGCAAGAGCGGCATGGAAAAGCAGCTTAAGACAATAAAATACATAAACGATGTGGATATAAAAAAATCGCTCATTCCTCCGACCGTGGATATAGCTGTAACGGAATACATACCGGCAGGATATGTGCAGACGGGCAATAAATTCCTTATTCTTGACAAAAGCCTGTATGTGATAGACGAGGCGCATGATTTTGATTTGAGTACGCTTCCGTGTGTAGTGGGCATGAAGGTCAAGAAAAGCGATACCGGCTCCACGCTTATTCCGGAAAATGAGGAAACGGGCAAGGCTGTAAGGATTTTCTTTGAAACAATGCTGCAAAACGAGGAAACGGCTAATGTTGTCAGCGCGGATTTTGGGAATATGAACAATATCACAATAAATTATGACGACCGTATTACGGTTTACTGCGGTTCTCAAAATGATTTTGAGAGGAAGCTCCAGTTATTCTGCGCGGCTGTTAAAAACGAAAATATCGGTCCGGACGCTATAGGAACAATTGAGTTTAATGAAAAAGGCGAGGCAATATACACACCGTAAGACGTGGTTTTTTATGAAAAATGCACTAAATTTGATGATATTTTAGAAAATAATTAACGAATTTCAAAAAAACTATTGAATATATTGAAAAAAGATAGTAAAATAGAGTATATATGTGGATTGTTCCGTATGGAATAAAACTACGAAGGAGGATATAATAATGAGTGTTATGCCTATAGATATGGAAGAGAACACGACAATAGAGGGCGCGAGAATTAAAGTTATAGGTGTCGGCGGCGGCGGAAACAACGCTGTTGACAGAATGATCGAAGCGGGCATTACAAAGGCAGAGTTTATTTGTGTGAATACAGACGCGCAGCAGCTTTCCAACGTTAAGGCTCCGACCGTGCTTCAGATAGGCGCGAGACTTACAAACGGTCTCGGCGCGGGAGCAAAGCCGGAAATCGGACGTCAGGCTGCTGAGGAGACAAAGGAAGAAATAAAAAATATCGTGGGAGACGCGGAAATGGTATTCGTAACCGCCGGTATGGGCGGAGGCACCGGTACCGGAGCCGCTCCCATAATAGCCGAGGCGGCAAAGTCTCAGGGCGTACTTACCGTGGCTGTTGTAACTAAGCCGTTCTTCTTTGAGGGACCGCAGCGCATGAGAAACGCGGAGGAGGGAATAAAGCAGCTCGCGGATAAGGTTGACGCGATTGTGACAATTCCGAATGACAAGCTTCTCGATATCGCCGACAAAAAGGTTACTATAAACGATTCCTTTAAGCTTGCGGACGATGTGCTTCGTCAGGGCGTACAGGGTATCATAGAGGTTATAACGCAGCGCGGAATTATGAACTGTGATTTTGCGGATGTAAGGACGATTATGAAGGACAGCGGAGTAGCTCATATGGGCATAGGCATAGGCAAGGGCGAGAGCGCCGCGTCCGATGCGGTCCGCGCGGCGATAGAAAGTCCTCTGCTTGAAACAAGTATTGCTGGAGCGGAAAATGTATTGCTCAATATTACCGGCGGCAGCGAGTTCTCGCTTGTGGATATGGGCGAGGTTTCGAGCATTGTGCGCGATATGGTATCCGAGGAGGCGAACATTATAGTCGGTACGGCTATGGATGATAATTTGAAGGACGAGATTAAGGTCACGCTCATTGCGACCGGATTAAACGGCGGAGTTAAGCGGCAGGATTCGGACAGAATCGGTTCGCAGCAGCCGAGATACTCCTCGGCGTCCGGCGACAGACGTCATCAGCAGTCGGGATATTCCTCGTCGCTTGACGATGACTCTATTTTCTCGAGACGGTTAAAGCCGGGTATGAGCTCCATAGATGTGCCGAACTTCTTTAAGGGTGACAGATAAACGGCAGATATATAAAATATGAAATGAAAAAGGGAACATTAGAGCCGCACTGTTAAGACAGTAATATCAATTTGAGCCATGGCAGGGCATAGCGGTTACGCTATGCCCTTTCCATTTTTCATTGAAATAGCGATATTGGCAGATAACCTACCATATCATAATATATGTCAATTTGCTGTGTCCGTTTTCCGTTAATTTTCTGCGGCGCGTGGACGTAAACGCCGTTTTACCATATCGTGAAGTACGGTAGGTGTTAATTCTTGTAAATCAAAATATTTATGCACTTTGGTGATAAAGCGTTCTATATTATCAGCTTGTTCTTCCTGCTGTAATATCTCCGCCGACAGTATTTTTATCCGTTCTGTCAATTCGGCTTGTTCTCTTTCGTAGCCGTCGGCAAGTAACTGAAATCGGGTTTCGGAAAGAATGCCTTTAACTTTATCCTCATAGATGGATTTTATAATTCCGTCAAGCTCTTTAACGCGATTTTCCGACTTTGTTATCGTTCTGCGCTTTGCGGCAAGCTCTTTTTTAAACTCAGCTTTATGCTTCGCGCCCATAATATCACGGAATTTATTTTCGTAATTAGCAATGTAGCTTATAACATATTTCATATGCTCAAGCACGCCGCGTTCAAGCACAAGCGCCCGGATAAAATGCGACGGGCATACTGCCGTTCCCTTCTTACGCGAGGTTGAACATACAAAATTATCCTGACGGTTTTTGTGATACGGACTTGAATTGTAATACAATTTCTGACCGCAGTCGGCACAATAGACAATTCCGGAAAACATATTTGTTATTCCCGTTCGTGTCGGACGACGCTTATTTTTGCGAAGCTCCTGCACCTTCTCAAAGGTATCAATGTCAATAATTGCTTCGTGGGTATTCTCGAAAATCATATGTTTTTCTTTCGGATAATACTTTGTGTGCTTTGTCTTATATGACTTTTTATAGGTTTTGAAATTGACGGTATCGCCAACATATTCCTGCTTTTCCAAAATACCTGCTACTGTGTCCGCAGACCACTTATACGGATTTTCCGGCTGACGCGATATGGAAACTATTCCGGTTTCTATCCAATGAGCATGAGGAATTGGAATATGCTCATCCTTCAGTTTGTCGGCTATCTGTTTGGGACCATAGCCTTCAAGACAAAGAGCAACGATTTTCTTAACAACCGCAGCGGCCTCCTCATCTATTATCCATTGATTAGGGTTATCGGAACTTTTCATATATCCATACGGCGGAATATTACTCAGCGGCTTGCCCGATTCGCCTTTAGCTTTCGCTACTGCTCGGATTTTCTTGCTGGTATCCTTAGCAAACCACTCATTCATTATATTTATGAATGGCGTAAAATCGCTGTCCGTCTGCTTTTCGCTGTCAACTCCGTTATTGATTGCGATGAATCGAATCCCTTTTTCAACAAAAAGAATTTCTGTGTAAAAACCGACTTTAAGATAATCTCTGCCGAAACGGCTCATATCTTTGACGATAATCGTTCCGACATTGCCGTCCTCGACTTCGGCTATCATCGCTTGAAATACCTCGCGCTCGAACGTCGTTCCACTTACTCCGTCATCCACGAAATAGCGGCAGTTGGTATGTCCGTTCTCGTCGGCATAATGCCTTAACATCGCCTTTTGTGTCTGTATGCTCATGCTGTCGCCGGTGTAATCGTCGTCGCGGCTGAGCCTACAATACAGAGCGGTTACTTTGTTGAGTTGCTGTTTTGTGTTCATTTTTCCTTCCTTTCCAAACAGTAATTCAAGATTTTGTATAATCGTATTATACCGTGCTATCGGCGGGAAATCAATATGAAAACCGAAAATTGCTGCTTTTGTTTTGATACAATCAGTATATCGGAAGCCGACCGAAAACACATTGAACGGAAATTGAGTAAAAATTGACTAAAAACAAAATTGCAAAAATTTTACATTTTTATTGTGTAAACTATAATCGCAAATATAATAAGTTTCCGATGTGGCCAATGAATTGGAAAGCGCCGATTGATTATGTTAATGCTTTCCTCCGTAATGGCGAAATTTTTGAGGAAATTTTGTAACACATCATTGACAAACCTACAGGATTTTATTTTTTTTCAAATAACGCTTGACATATATAAGAAACTGTGGTATAATAGCAACACGCTTAGATGAGCGGATGAAAATTTATATCGCGGGGTAGAGCAGCTGGTAGCTCGTCGGGCTCATAACCCGAAGGTCATTGGTTCAAATCCTTTCCCCGCAACCAGAAAAAACCGCTTAAACACTGGGTTTAAGCGGTTTTTGTTTTTTCGTGATCAAGGCGGGTTTTACC
>CANQQZ010000034.1 GCA_947626135.1 uncultured Clostridia bacterium | reverse complement strand
ACAAAGAATGACAATGCCACTTATGGCGGTTTACTGGGATATAATTATGGCAGTTATACAGATATTCTTTTCTGCTACTATGACAGAGGAACTGCAAAAGCCATTGATACAAACAAAGGTTTTGCTGCTACAACGGCTCAGATGAAAACTCAGTCAACATTTACCGGCTGGGACTTCACAGAGGTGTGGGGTATTGACAGCTCAATAAATGATGGCTATCCTTATCTTAAATTTGGCACATACGAATATACCCTTGAGGGAGCCGGTTCGCAGTATGACCCATATATTATCCGTACTCAGGACGACCTCATAGCTGTGACTGAACGGAGCATGGGCAAATCCGGTTCATATTATGAACTGGAGAATGATATAAAGCTGGACGCTGTATTCTGGACGCCAATAGGTGGTAATTTGTCAGGCTATGATTTTGACGGCGTGTTTAACGGCAACGGACACACAATTTCTGGCCTGAACATAACGCAAGATAACTTTTCTTACAGCGGTTTGTTCGGGAGTGTCACCGGTACAGTAACAAACTTGGGAGTAAGCGGCAATATAGCTGTTACAACAGACGATGCCGGTTTACTTGCTGGATATGTTGGAGGCACAGTAACAAACTGCTTTTCAACAGGAGAGGTAAGTGCGCAAGGTAATGTTGGCGGTTTGATTGGATATTTGAATGGTAATATAGAGAACTGTTATTCCAGAGCAAATGTGACAGGTCTTACAGATGGGACATCTACTAATCTTGGCGGATTAGTCGGTGAAAGCAATGGTGGATATATAAAGCGGAGTTATTCAACAGGATATGTAAGAACAAAGAATGACAATGCCACTTATGGCGGTTTACTGGGATATAATTATGGCAGTTATACAGATATTCTTTTCTGCTATTATGACAGAGACACCACAAGAGCCTCCGATACAGACAAAGGTATAGGTGTTTCAACTGCTCAGGCAAAAACTCAGTCTACATATGAAGATTGGGACTTCAGCACGGTCTGGGCTATGTCAAGCGATAAAAACGGGGGTTATCCATACCTCAGAATGGTTAATCCCTCCTACGAGGAACCGGAACTTCCTCCAGAAGCTCCTAAGGGTGAAATTAAGTCACTCAATATCACTCGTGACGGCCAGCGTTTCAGCCTCTTGACCACAAAGCAAACCTTTAAAAATGACTCTGACGAAACGGTATACATTACCGCTAAGGTCGAATGGGGCGATGCAAAACCCGGACGAATACTCTTATCACAAGATGCAAGAACATACATCGAATCTACCGATGGTAACTTTGGGGCGGTTCAGCCCGCAAAGGTGTTCAAGCCCGGCGAGGAAATATATGTTATAGCTGTTGACGGCAAGGGTGAAATAACTGATACGAAGAAGGTTTTAATGCAGATACTCGAACCTAAGGTCGAAGGCGATTTAGGCGGTGACGAAAATAAGTTCACCCTGTTCGACAAGTTCTCATTCACTGTGCCAGATGATAAGCCTGTTTTGGGAAATCAAGAGTTCAGTCTTGATTTGGGGCTTATTGATTATTCCGTGGATATTGACGGCGATGATTTTAAGGTAGTTATTGGCGCAAACTTTGAAAAGGACGATGAAGGACATTTTGGTCCTGCTGAATTCAAAGTGTTTAAGGATACAATAAAAGACGCTAAGAAAAAAATCCAAACGGGTACTGCAATGACTGAGATACAGAGCTTGTTGCGAAAAAATGGTTTCGATGGCAAGACAATATTTGAAATAAAAAGCGATTGGAAGCCCGAAATAAATGTTGCCGGTTACATTGAAGGCAAAGTAAATGAAAACTCTGTGCCTGTTCCTACTGAAGGCGGAATAGTTATTACAGGTGGGCTTTCATATACATATGAAGGTCAAACATTTATTGTTGTGGTTCCCGTGTACTATTCTATAACTGCTGGCGGCGAAATTAAGGTTGAGGCCGGTGTGTCTGATATGGTGCCGGGAAGTGGCTTTAAGCCGAAATTCAACGGAAATCTTGCATTTACACTTTATGATGAAATCGGTGGTGGCTTAGGCGTAGTTTACCTTGGTCAGGTTGGAGCAAGAGGCAAAGTTGAGTTGACTCTCAGTACAGCGCTTGACCATGATTATAAAAAGGCAGATTTGTCCGGTAGTGCTACATTTGAAATCAAGGCACTTTCATTTACACTATACGAACGTGAATTTGCCAGCGGAACATGGACTATTTACGAGAGTGGCAGCAACGATGGTCGCTCGGCTTCGTTAATGAACACTGAAGATATTTATGCAAATATAGATTTTAACACGCCTGTTGTACCGGAAGACAGAAGCTATGCCAATGAACCTATGGAGTGGGTAGGTGATGAGAGCAGCGTATCTCTTATGGCGGCAGACTATTCCAATAAGGAACTTCGTGTTCTACAAAATAACGCATATCCTGACGCACGCCCGCAGATAATGGACGTAGACGGTACAAAGGTTATGGTATGGATAACGGATAACACATCCAGAGAAGCTGTTAATAAATCTATGCTGGTCTATTCCATTTATAACGAGGCCAACGACACTTGGTCTACTCCCAAGGCTATAATGGACGATGGAACAGCCGATTATTACCCGTCCGCAAGTTATGGCTATGTAGTTTGGCAGAAAGCGACAGAAGTATTCAATGAAGATGTTACACTTGCAGATGTTGGTGCCAGCAGCGAAATCTACGTTGCCAAATTCAACGGCGACGGCTTTGATACGCCTGTAAGACTAACTGAAAATACCACGATTGACGCTCAACCGCATATTGCTTCCAATGGAGAAGCCGCTATTGCTGTATGGACTCAGAACACGGAAAACAATATCTTTGGTTACACTGGAACGAATATGATTTATCAGTCCACTTTTGATGGCTCCACATGGTCTGAGCCTGTAAAGCTCGATGGTGGCTTGAATACCGTGGCTTACCTGACAGTCGGCTATATGGGCGATGAAACGGTTGTTGCATACTCTCTTGATGAGGATAACGACCTTAATACCATTAACGACAGAGAGATATACTTAATAAGGGACGGAGCTACAACAAGGTTTACAAACAATGATGTGCTTGATTCTAACCCCATTATTGAGGACATCAACGGCACACCAGCTCTGTTCTGGTACAGTGGCAGCAACGTATATTACGTCACTGATTTGGACGACATAGTTTACAACACAATATCCGCCGATGGAATTGAACGCTTTACTGACGATTATTCTATTATTTCCAATGGTGATAATACCGCTGTCCTTTGGACTTCTGTAATGAACGGCGTTTCCGAAGTACACGGAGCCCTTTATGACGGCTCACAGTGGAGTAATGACGTGACAATCACACAAACAGGTCAGTCTGCGAGATATCCGGACGGCGTTATCGAAGACGACGGAAAACTCATTATCGGCTTTAACAGAATACAGAATGTGGAGGAAGGCGACTATTTCGTTGACGGTCGTGCGGATCTTTGTGTGATAAATGTTACTCCTTCTTACGATATTTCTGTTGAAGATGTGTACATTGGCGAACTCGCGCCAAATACCGATGTACCGGTATACTTCACTGTTGTAAACTCCGGAGAACTCCCCGTCAATGATATTTCTGCCAATATAATTGGGGTGAACGGGGAGTCTAATGCCACCTTTGATTTTGAGCAAACTTTACAGCCCGGAGAGTCTGTCGAACTTGAAGGTCATTACACAGTTGATGATACCGTTATAGGCGGAGAAATAACCGTCAAAGTTAGCACGGAAACCGGCTCGGAGTACAACGAGGAAAATAATGAGGCATCCGTAGCCGTAGGTCTCAGTGATGTTGAAGTAACAAATGTTGCTGACACGGCTGACGGAGACAGCCATAACATTGTTCTCACAGTTAAAAATTCAGGCTATACAAATGCCCAAAATGTTAAAGTTGCCATATTTAACGGTTCAGAATCCGGCGAGTTGATTTCTGAACAGAATGTTGGTGTTTTAGACGCTCAAAGCACAATGGAAGTCACCTTTGAAATCGACGCAAACGAGTTGGCAACCGACAATAGCTTTATTGCTCTTACGGCAATGGTAACAACAGATAGCGACGAGGTAAGTCAAGGCAATAACTATCAAGGATTTACCATAGCTAAAGGCAGCAAATCACCACAGGAGAACCCTTACACCGACTATACAGTAAATAGTATAACAACAGAAAGCGGAAATGTCGTTGTTAATGTTACCGGCTATACAAGCATAAGTGGTAAACTTATTGTAGCGGCATACGATAGCGACGGGAAGCTCATTAGTGCTGTATACAAGGATATAAAGCTGAACGAAAAAGAAAACACTGATATCAGCTTTGATCTCGATGTTAATGGCGCTGCTCATATAGCGGCATTTATATGGAATGACCTTGATAAGATGCAGCCAATAAGCAACAAGGCGGATTTAGAGTTATAATCCGCAAAAAAATAATAGGGTGTAATTCCCTTTGATATAGATGTCCCCGGTGCGTCGGACGAAAGTCCGTTCCCTCACGCACCGGGGCTATATGTTTTCGAGCTATGGAGCCAACACTCCATAGCTCTTTTTCTATACAAAAAAATTCATAAGGAGATGGTATTATTATCACCATAAAATCAAAGTCCGATATGTTCATGGCCGCTCATCTGCCTATGGAGGTACAAGGCGAGATAGGCCGTGTTATGGGGATATTGGACGAAAACTACAACGATAAAGGGATAGACGGGGGCTACATAGTAATCCTTGAAAGCCATGCCGACATGGGTCTTTGCCCCGTTGACATGACTTCAACTATCTATGAGTTTGCAGACCTGATAAAGACCTCATCTGAGGATTATGTCAGTGTGCTTTATCTCGTCGGTACAGAATATTCAATAACGGTTATCATGCCGTTAAGTATAGCACCAAATAATATAAGGGAGGATATATAGAATGAATTTCAGAAGGAACGAAACATACGACTACCAGCATAAGGACAAGCCCTTATGCTGGTATATTTTAACTCAAGGGAGGATTTATTGATGAGATACGCATTATTAGGTTTTGTTATTACCTTGACCGTACTGGAGGTGGTTTCATGCTAAGTTTAGCTATAGGAGCCATAGGCACAACGGCTATACTTGAATCCTTCGCCGAAGGAGCCATGCTCGGCGTGAGCGTATTTCTTGCGAGCAAGGGCGTAAAAAAATAGTTTAGGACACTTCAAGGGCACATTTAGGGCACTTTGAAATCGAGAAAGTCCAGTACCTCAGTAGCAAAGGGCACATAGGGCACATTAAACGCAAATTGTTTTTTATATATGCAAAAATCACGCTCACAGGTTCTTCCTATGGGCGTGATTTATTTTTTTCGTTAAAATCTATAACCTTATTACCAGTATTATCAAGCTCGGACAGTATGCTCTCTATCCGTTCAAAAACCTCATCCGAATAATATACCTCGCCGCACTCGCATACATAGGCCGGGACGTTTTCTATCCTTATATGAGCCTGATTTTTGTTTACCTCATAGGTTTTTTCAGTTAGCTCAATATTTTTTCCACATTCTATACATTTCATTCTATCACCTTATATCTCTATATACCCCATATACCACAAAAGGGAGACTGGCATCTCCCTTTCGTGAAATTGGATGGTGGAGCCGAGGGGAGTTGAACCCATTCCACAGCCGTCAAAACCTGCGTTATTCAGCCAATGTTATCTTGTCGTGTTGCATTTTCGTGTTGCACCGATTTTTCTGAACAACGAATTATGCTATTAAAATAGTCGTCGATTTTATGGTCGGCGGCCTGACGGACAGCGCTAAAGGTGTTTTGGTACACGGATTTCAGTACGCTGGTACTGCTCCAACCGCCGCGCTCCATGGCGTATTTGTCCGGAATGCCAAGGCTCAGCATGATCGAAGCGTTCATATGCCGAAGGTCATGAAATGGCATAGGCGGCAATCCGGCAGCCTTAAGCGCAGCTTGAAAGGTTTTATATATCTGAGAGTGAGACAGCGGCACCACAAAGGCCTCAGCGTCCTCAGAGGCGGGAATAAGGCGCATAATATAATCAGGTATTACCAGCCGTCTTGCACTGCCATAAGTCTTTGTGCGGTTTTTCAGCACGTCTCCACCTTCGCCGGTAACAAGAACGTTTTGGATTGTAAGTATATTGCCGGATATGTCATGATAACGTAACCCACGGATTTCGGACATGCGTAAACTCATCCACATGGACAACATAGCGGCAAGTTCGCAGCGTGAACCGCGTACGGCCTGTATAACCGCGTCAGGACTGGGCAGTTCCTTAAAGTGTTTGACCAGCGGCGGAAGCGTAATATTTAATCGAATTGCGGAATTTACCGAATACAAAACAGCGGTAATAAAACCGTATATATTATGCACGGTTTTGGGGGATAATGTCCGGACGCTGTCGTTCACAAATTCCTGTATAAATTTTGCGGAAATATTATAAATCGGAATATTATCCCAATCCTTCAGATAATTTTTTAGTATCCTGTTATATCCGCATACCGTAGTGGGCGACAGCACATTCCGTTTCATTTCAATATACTGCCGTGCCGCATAGCCAAAAGTGTCAGTGCTGACCTCGCCCCGGTGCTCGTCGGCATAGGCGGCGGCCTCCCGCTCGACCTTGCGTTTGTCAGTTCCGGTAAAACGCTTGTACTTGCGTTTGCCGTCCTTGTCCTTGCCGATATAAACGTTTACACTCCAGCTCCCGCTGGGCAGTCTTTTAGCCGTTGCCATAAAAAATGCACTCCCTTTGTAAAAAAATGTTTGACAAAAGGAAGCGCACATGATATAATATAAATGGTTTTGGCATGTGCACTCCCTTAGTGTCATGTATCACCCGGGGTCTCGATGTTGGCGCATCGGGGCCCCAATTTTTATGCGTTATAATTCAGATAAACTAACTTGAACACTCGACAGAACAAACGCCGCCAGAAAGATGATCAGAGCGGCAAATAACAATACGTTGCCGATGGTTCCGTAACGTGTCTCTTTTGTCAGCTTTTCCCGCGTCACACGGTCAAATTTCAGGCCGGAGCAGTGAGGGCATTGCATATCATTCCTGCCGACTTCCTCGCGGCATTTCCGGCATATCCATACAAACCGTTCGTCGGTGTCGGTCTTTCTGAAATCGTCCGGGAACGCCGGCACAGTCCTCTTCTTCATGACAAAGGCAATAATTTTAAATACAATTCCCGCGATAAAGACCGGCACCCAAGCCATAACTAATATTTCCAGAATAAAATCTAACATTTAATTCACTCCCCCTTATTCCAGCCCGAGCAGCTCTTTCTTTTTCTTTTCAAATTCTTCCTGTGATATTATACCTTCGTCCAAAAGCTCTTTATATTTTTTTATTTCCGTAAATCTGTCAGTTTCGTTTGGCTGAGACTTTTCCGCCTCCGGCAACGCCGCCGCCGGCTCAGGCGCCGGAAGCGCATTGTACATAGCTGTGCATCTGTCCAAAAAAGCGGCCATACTGTCAGGATATTTTGTAAATTCAAATGTTCTCGGGCCATATGGGCTGTCAAGAATAATTGTCAAAACATTATATGCGCCGACAACCTTTGTTTCGCTGGTAATGGTTTCAACTTTATCCGTTGAAGTTCTGCCTTTTGGCGACATTTCGACCTTTTTTGATGTCGTCGCGCCAAGTATGGCTCCAATCGGCGCGCCGAGTCCGCCGGTGGCAATACCGCCTATCGCCCCGCCAATTAAACCCCTCGTCAGTACGCCTTTGCGTTTCGTAACGGTTTTTTCTCTGCCGTTTTTATTTGTATCGGTGTGTATCTTATTTACCGTAACAGTTTGGCCGCCTTCCGATCTGATATTGTAGTCTGCCACCTCGTCAAATCTAAAATATAATGGGAAAATATCGTTGTCCCCACTTATGTAAAATAGTTTGTTTACGTTGTCAATTATTAACCCCTCGGTTAACGGCAGCTTAATCGTGGAAGTTTTCTTAAACTTCAGCGCGCGCTGCATATTTATAGTATAATACTTCCGAACCGTGGCCAAATTTGTGCTTTGCGGGTAAAGCAGCATGGATGCGCAGCTGTTGCACACCTCTGTATCCTGTATCAGCGTGCCCATAATATAATTGCTTTTGCAACAGGGGCACTGTTTTCTTAATGCCATTTTTGCACCTCCCTTATTTAAGCCCAAACTGCGATTTGTCAGTCACGGCGCCATTTTCAAATGATACGCTTGCACTTGCGCCCAAAGAATTGCCGTCCCATGAATATAATTCTATCGTGGTATTCCCGACGTCGTATGATGAAACGGTTTTCCCCGCGCCGCCTATAATTTTACAAACTTCCGCATATGTCATGCCTTCGTGTATCTGTAAATATTCGTCATAGGTAATTTCGCTTGTATTCTCTATGCTTTCGCTGACGCTGTCTCTTTCGATGGCCGGAGCGAACGTCGAGCTATCGGCGACCAAAGCTTCGGTAAATTGTACCGACCCCATGGCCTGACCCGAACAATAGGCCAGCATTTTAACGGTCTGACCTTCCTTTAAATTTTTTGCTTTTTCCATGTTTTCGGAAAAATCATCATTGAGATATATGAAAGCGTCGCCGTTCCAGCCCGGCCGCATTGTTATGTAGCTTTCTCCCCAGATGCTCTTGTCAATATACTCAATTTCTCCGCTCACAACCAGCCATTTATCCTTGTAAACGTTGTCGGCGGCTTCGGCGTTGGCCTCATAATCGTTTATAACGGTTTCAACAGATACTGAACTGGCCGCTTGCAGGGCGGTATTAAAATAATAATTATATGTCATTTCAACATCTTGGCTGTCTGCGGCCTCGGCAGGGGGTTCCTCAACATCGGTAACGGCCGCATCCGCCGGGGCGGCGGCATTTTGCTGTGCCTGCTCCGAAGACCCCATAAAAAACAGAATAACAAATCCAAGAATGAGAAGCAGTATAACTATAGGAAAGCCAATAATCGCCGCTTTGCGTTGAATACGCGCATATTTAAACTGTTTTTGCGTAAGTCTCTGGAATTGAGAGCCTCCGCAATTTGGACAAAGCACGTCGGCTTTGCTTATGGCATGGGAACACTTTTTACATGACCAGACAAATCTGCCGTCTGTGTCATTTTGCCGAAATTCCTCGGGGTAAACTTGCGGCGTCTTGGGCTTTGCCAGATAACTGACAATAATAATACCGACACAAAAAATTATTATGATTGCAAAAATTATACAGGATAAAATTATTGTTAAAGTTTCCATGTTGTCTCCTCCTTACGTTCTATGCCTGACCTTACTCATAAAAACAATAGCTTTTCCTAATATATGGATATGATCCAACTGCTCACCCCGGGACGTCATAGGCTCGTAGCTGGGATTTGCCGCCACAAGGGTTAGCTCATTTTCTTCCTGTTTATAATAAACCCGCTTGAGGGTAGCCTCGTTGTCGATTACCACAGCGGCAATATCGCCATTGTCCACCATAGGCATCTTTTTTATATATACTATGTCGCCGTCTAATATGCGGGCGTCCCTCATGCTGTCGCCCTTGGCCCGCAGACAAAAATCAACATCCAAATCCTCGTCTACGTCCACATATTCCCCATATTCCTCGTTGGCCCATATCGGCTCCCCGCAGGCGATCTCGCCCAGCATGGGGACTTTTTTAAAATTAATGGGATATATGTTGTCAAATTGCGGAATTTGATTGGCGGAACTCTCATCGCGATTATCAATAAAAATAGCAGGAGATAAGTTTAGTATTCGTGACAAAAGCGCGATTTTATCACGTTTCATATTAGATATAGCCCCAGTTTCCCATTTTGAAACTGTACTTTTTCCAACTCCCACGTAGTCGCCGACTTGTTCAAGCGTTAAACCTTGATCAATGCGGGCTTTCTTAATTATTTCTCCGATTTCGGCCATCTGTATCACCTCGTCATAAATATACAATAACACAAAAGTTTCAAAAAGTCAACACATTTTGCAAAAAAATAGAAAAAAGTTTCCAAAAAGCTATTGACAACGATTGAAATATATGCTATACTTGAAGTGTCCTAAAGGAAACGCGCAGTAGGAGGTGATCCTGTGAATTATAGCGAATTAAGAGCAGAGATGGTTAGATGTGGCGTTAAAGTCTCAGACATGGCAAGTGCCTTGGGACTTAGCCGTTCGGCTCTATACCGTAAAATGAGCGGTAATACAGAGTTTTTGCAATCGGAGATTTCAGCCATAAGCAAATTGCTGAGACTGAACGACAGCCAAATAATCTCTATATTTTTTACTCAAAAAGTTTCTTAAAAGAAACGCAAGAAGGCTGGCGCAAGGAGCGGCCGCAGGCCGCAGACGCCGCGCGGAAGGAGGTGAGGTTATGAGAAAATTTTTCAAAGAATACGGTCTTACTATTTTGTTATCAGCGATAACAGCTTTTCTGACAGCTGTTGTAATATCGGTATTAGACTGTATGTGATAATTGTTGTAATGAAAGAAACAACTACTGGAAGGATAAGACTTTGCAGCCAAAAACGGCGAGTTTCCTTTTTCCTTTCCGCCGTGGCCTTTTGCTCAGCTTCGACGATGACAATGCCGGAGTTGGTGAGTGTCCATACAGCGGCAGGGTCGCCGGGCGCGCCGGTGTCAATTAGCTTGGCATTAAGTATCGGGTCAATTACAGCATACCATGACGGCTCGTACTTCTCGCCCAACTCAGGAAACCGGGCTGTGATTTCTTCCTCGGTGGCGGGGTGTTCGTGAATGTACATAATGATTTGTTTTTGCAAATTGGTAAATTCCATGATCAGTCGTCCTTTCGGTTGTAGTTATGTACAGTATAACATTAATCCGCAAGGGTGTCAATGGTGATATATGAACACTGAATATACCGCGGCCCGGTTGGCGTCGGGCTCGGGGAAACATCAAGAAAAGGGGTGATTCAAAGATGGCAGAGACAGTTTATCGAATGAAATATTCTCAGTATAAACAGCGATATGCGGACTGTGAGGCGGTCGCCGGAAGTTACGACAAAGGAACAAAGTCGATTGAGATAATCATTCCGGAGGGCCGGATGAAAAAATCCGGTGTCAGGGGCGAAACCTTCAAGGGTTACGAACTGTGGTCGAAGGGGCCGGACGGTGACTATGGCTATACGCCATACCGGGCGACGTGCGAAGAAAACGCCATGAAGCAACACATTAAGAATTGCAAACTTCAGGGACGGACGCCCTGTGACCCGCCGGAAGGAAGAATCGCCCGGATATATTTGTGAACAGGAGGTGAAATTTATGCCAAGACCGTACAGACTGCCTTATCAGAAAGCGGCGGACGCGGCAAAAAAGGCCGAAGAAGACTTTAAAGCCGGAATAAGCCGCAATGTAAAAGCCGCGCTGGTAGTTAACGGGGTGAGCAAGGAAGAGGCCTGCAAGGCCGCAAATATCAGTCTGCCGACACTTAACCAGCGGTTGAGAGAGCCGGGATTTTGGCGGATAGATGAGCTTGCCGGCATCGCCAAAAGGTGCGGGCAACCGATGATAGCATTATTCGAAGGATAATTAGGGGGATGGATACAATGATGAAAAAATTGAGACAACAGCTAAAGGACGATAACTGGCGGCTGCTGGTCGGGGTCGTAATGTTTGTGGCTCTGTGCCTTATGGCTGGCATAATTCCCGCCATGATAGCGCGGTGGCCGTGGACGGGTCTGGCCCTTATGGCCTATGTGGCTGTTATGACGGCATTGATAATGTGGATGGGCGACGACGATGACGAAAAGAGAGTATGAAATAACCTGTGAGCGGTGCGGCAAAGTCTTAACTTCCCACTCTAAGGTTCGGAAGCTGTGTGACGATTGCCGGAAGGCAGCCTACTCGGAACGGCACCGCCGGTTTCGTGAAGCGCATAGGGATGAGCTTCTCGCCCGGAGGAAAGAAAAAAGGGGCATGGAAAGGGCAAAAAAGAATATCCCGGACACTATAAAATGCGCTGATTGCGGCGTGGAAATGCCGTACAAGCCGCTGCTGAAGTATTGCCCCGAATGCAGTGCGCGCCATAACCGTGATCGGGCAAGGGAAAGGGCCCGGGGAAGAGCCGTCAAAAGCGCGCCGGATGCGTTCCCGGAATGCCCGCGGCAGGACTGCTTCGGCTGCTGTGACGGGCGGTGTTCGATCCTGGCCCAAGTGGCGCCGGAAAAATGTTCATTTTACAAGACAAAGGCGCAGTTCGAGGCCGACATCAAAAAATGTTATGAGCGGACAGCGCGATTAAAAGGAATTATGGAAGGTGGCAGACAATGACAAAACAGGAGGAAATTTTTGTTAAAACTATTTTCAGAAACCAGGTAAAGCTTGCCGGTATGGTGGAAGGCCTGATCGTCCAGTTAATGGACATGGTGCAGTACACCGAGGATATGGCCTATACCATCATCCAGCCTGAGCCGGAACCGGAAGAAACCCGGAGGGAAAATGGAACTATTCGAAAATCTCGAGTAGTTCAAACAGAGGATGAGCCTGAATCTGAGCCGGAAATCGTATTTGACGGCACTGTTCAGGATGCAAATGCTGACAGCGCAAAGGATATTCAAACCGTCACAACGATTGCCGAGACGGTCGAAAAGCCCAAGAAAACCTTTCTTTGCGGCATGTGCGGCAAAGAATACGTGAAGACGTCCAACAGTCAAAAATATTGCCCCGACTGTCGGGACGAGGCGCGCCGGGAGGCCAGCAGAAAATGTCACCGCGAAGCATATCGGAGAAAGGCAGAAGCCAAACCGCTGAGCGATCACGGCACCGCACTGTCCGTCGCAGAGTGCCAGCGGATAGACCGCGAACATGGCGTTTCATACGGCCAAGGCGAGTTGATGGGTCTGCATAAAAAGGAGGCGAGAACATGAAAAAGGTTTGCATCACATACCGTATGCGCTGCGGCGATGAGGTGACCGAGACCTGCGCAGTGCTGCCGATGACGGAGCTCCGCGCGGCCAGCATTCTGACCCTGGGCGAGGACAGCGCATTCATCTCACCCCGGGTGCAAGGTTCGGTGTTCCGTGTGCTGGAAAATATGGCGCTGATGCAAGGGTATGTCTATGACGGATTTTGCGGTGCAGAAGTGGTATAAAAAAAGTCCCCGGGGAATGGAAGAACCCCGGGGTAAGAAAGGTTAGTATTAAACGAAAACTATTGAAAACCGGTACGAATTCGTTCAATTCTTAGTATAACACAGTAGAACAAAAATGTCAAGAGGTGAATTATATGGCTAAAAATCACATGGCGGAAGTTGCCAAGATGCTCGGCGTGGAGCTGGGCGAAGAGTTTGAAATCAAGGGGAAAGGCTCCGCCAAATATAAGTTGATTGAAGATGGACTGGCCTATATGGTGGACAAAGAACAGACAATTTTTCTCGATATTATCCTTATGCGCATCTTAACCGGCTATGAGGAAATTGTCCGCCGACCGTGGAGACCCGGGATGGGCGGAATGTATTGGACAGTATTAAGAAAGCGTACCGACGACGAAGGATATATAACTGATAGCCGCGTATATTTTGGCAACGAATACGACTTAGGGATGATTGCCATGGGAAACTGCTTCCCCACGCGGTACGCCGCAAAAGCCGCCGCGCCGGAGGTTTTGAAGTTTTATGAAGATGTACGTAGGATGGTGGAGGAAGAATGAGACTGATTGACGCGTGTGAAGCGAAAGCCGTTATTAAAGATTTGCGGAAGACCATAGATCGTGAGATACCCGGCGCAACTTTGGGTACGGTTATGGGGCTTATATCTTGTTATATAGACGCTCAACCCACGATAGACGCCGAACCGGTGAGGCATGGCGAGTGGCAGAAGACACCGAGCACGAGTGATGAATATGAGTTGAAATATGAGTGTCCGTTCTGCAAATTCGAAATAATTCTTGAAGGTTACGGCGACGAAGGCATATTCAATTATTGCCCTCGGTGTGGTGCCAAAATGGACGGAGGGACGGAAAAGAGGTAAAACCATGAACCAGTCAAAAAAACCTTTGTGGAAAAAATCTATACTGGAAATGCTGAGTTTATCGGAAATACACGACTGGCTGTTTGAGGTCGGCGAAAACGGCGATCCATACGGCTACGAACGGGGCGACGAAGGGTATTACAACGACTATAAGGAAATGTTCGACGAGCTGTCGGCGGGAGCCTTCACCATGATGGAAGCCATAGACGATCAGGGGTACATATTGAGCGAAAACTGGGACGATGTGACCGTCGGTCTGCTGGGAGCAACGCATGAGGTGTTGGGCTTCGACAGCGGGGAATACGACTATTTCCATATGCTGAACTATGAACAGGATTGGGCCGTACAAGAGGCCGAGAAGCGGCTTAAGCGGCTGACGAAGGACGAGCTGATAAAGGTGTTCGGGCAAGTTTTGCGGACGTTGGTCTTATTCTTCGACCTGAAGGCGTCCCACGACTGTTTAACAGCGGTTGTCACTGAGCTTGACGAGCGGGGCGCGTTGCTGGAGGCTAAAAACGAGCGGATCAACCAGTTGTACACTGATTTGACCGGAAAGAGCGGCGAAGCCTTTGACGCGGAAATTAAAAACATCCCACAGCGGATGTGGGTGGAGTGAAGAAAATGAGGAATTAGGAATTAGGAGTGAGGAATAGTTAAAGTCGGGCTCTGGTGGTCGAAGAAGGTAATCAAATTTAGCGGCAACGCCGCGCCTTTAGTGACCACCAGAGATGGACAGGATATAATCAACGCCGCGCCTTTAGTGACAAACAAAGACGGGCAAATATAATTCGGATGTAAATTATTATGATGGAAAATAGCAGCGGCCTTTTGCGGATAGCAAACGAGGCAGACAGGGCAACCGTGGCGACCATATTGTTCAAGAACGGGTACACGGTGACGCTCAAGAGGATAAAGACCGGCAGCAGGAAAGCCGAGATGTATGTCGAGTACGGCAGGCCGGGGGAAACCACGGCAACGACAGCGGCCTATGATGATCCCCACAGCGTTGAAAAGGATTACAGCGGGGCGCCTACAGCTGCAGAGAGGTTTAAGCTTGCTGAGAAATTTAAACGTGAAGAGGAAGAAAAAGCGAAACGGAGCGCGACCGCTCAGGAAGAACAGACGGACGAGACACAAGTGGACAGCGTGTGGTAAATGGAAAGGAAGATAAAAATGAATGACGAACATGATATGTTCTATGACATGGAACAGGAAGAGTTTTTTGATTTGCAAGCCCATGAGGACGGGCAGGACACAACCAACCGGGACCGCTTCACCATCGACAACGACGAAAAGGCCGACTGGGCAGTCCGGAAAATCGGCGAGGAAAAAGCAGAGCTTGACAGGCTGAAGGAGCTGGCGGAGCTGAATATAAGCCGCCTCAAGGAAAAATTCGAAAAGGAAAAAGAAAAATTTGAGCGGAACACCGCCTATCTGACCGGCCTGCTGGAGGAATATTTTGAAAAAGTGCCGGAAAACCGGCTGAAAAAGACCCCGACGCAGGAGAGCTACAAGCTGTTTTACGGCAAACTTGTGAGAAAACATCCCACGCCGGAGATCAAGTACGATGAGGATGAGCTGGTGAAGTTCCTCAAAACCTCGGCCCCGGATTACGTAAAGACCGTGGAAAAGCCCATGTGGGGCGATTGGAAAAAGACCCTGAAATTTACCGACGCCGGAGCGATAACGGAGGACGGCGAGATCGTCCCCTGCATCACGGTAACGCC
>CANQQZ010000033.1 GCA_947626135.1 uncultured Clostridia bacterium | reverse complement strand
GGATAATACAGATAACTACAATACCTCGTGATAAAATCTCTAAACAGAATTGTTTAAGATTTCTTTATCAGGAGCGAATGGGAATAAATGAAAAAATCCCCAAGGTCTGCATAAACAGCGGATTTTCGGGGATTTTTTTGCTTTTGAGTACAATTGAATCAGGACCCACTTAAGCTTTAGTAGTCTTTGTTTCCACAAGTGTTCCGTTTGAATACTTTGTAACACTATATTTTTCTTTACCGTTGTCTTTGCTTACCTTAATAACTTTTCTGTTGCTTGGGGTAATGCGGGCTTCAAGCTTATCGCCGGGCTTCTGCAAAATACCGCCTGTTAATTTTGATAATGCGTTTTTAAACATAGTTTTATCCTCTTTAGACATAGTTTTATCCTCCCTATTTTAATTAAATATATTATTATACTGATTTTTCGCGCGCCATGCCGTGACTGTCCGGGTATATGCGCGCGTATGCTTCAAGCTCCGCGCTGACGGTCCGGCAGTTCCCGATATTGGCGCGGGGCGGGGCATACCGCCGAAAAATGTGCGTCCGGTTTTTTTGTGTCCCGCTGATTTTATCAAGCGCCTGGGTAACGCCCGCGCGCTTTTGCATTTGATGCGGAGAAGCCTACGATGGCTCGTGTTTATGCTTATGCATCGGTGAAGAATTATCCGCGTGCGTTTGCAGCGAAAAGAATTCCTTCGGCGAAAGCCCGCCGCTGTAGCGCACAAAGCTTTTGTAAAACACAGAATAATCGTTATAGCCGCAAAGCGCGGCGATATCGGATATTTTCTTCCCCTGCGAATACAGCTTGCGCGCGTACATGAACCGCATAAGCTCTATATATTCCTTTACCGTCATTCCGGTTTCCTCCTTAAACAGGTGGCACATATAAAATTTATTGAAGAACACATTTTCCGCGATTTCGTCAAGCGTCAGGGCGCGCGTGAAATTGCGGCTGACATAATCCTTTATCTTTCTTATCTTTTCCGAAGGGCGTTCCGGCATGGCGAATGATTTGCTCATGCACTCGCAAATCGCGACGACCATTTGAATTATATAAGACTGAATCAGGACCTCGTATTCGGGCTTTCTTTTCAGAGAGCAGTCGTTTATGCTTGAAAACAATGCGTCGATTCCGTATTTTTTAACGTCGTCGGCGGAAATTTTGTGCTTTTTCGCCGCATCCTCGACGCGCTCGGGGAGGGACGCGGAAAGAACCGCGAGAAAATCCGTATCGAACTGCGCGAAATGGCGCTCGTATACATCATCGCCCGTGAACACTATGGAGTGGATTTCGCCCGGTGCGGTTATAAACACGTCTCCGGGACTTGCGGAATATTCCACATCGTCGATGATATACCGCGCGCTGCCGCTCATAAAAAACAAAACCTCGTAATAGTGATGCACCTGAAACGTTAAATCCTTCGGCGCGAACTTGTCATAGCTGTACATAAAATGGGCGCGCTTTAATGAAACCGGCATATCGTGTCACCTCCTCTGATTAAGTATATCATAACACAGCAAGATTTGCAAGGTTTAAAGCAAGAAATAAAATGTTAATATTTTTGGATTTATGTTATAATTGCTACAAAGGCGCATGATTATTTGTTGAAATAATTATGCAAAACATATAAATCCGAACGGAAACGGCGGCAAAGGACAGCCACATTCATAAATTCTCCCGAACCCGCCGTAACCGCGAGGATTGGAATTTTAAGGAGGTAGAAAGATGCGAAAAATTATTTCGGCGGTCATCGCGTTCATGATGGCGGTAACCTCGCTTACGGCTGTACCTGTTCTTGCGGACGAGGGCGGCGCGGAAGAGGGCGGCGAAGCGTACACGGCTCCGGATAGCCCCGCGGTTACATACAACATGAACGTTGACTGGAAGTTTAAGAAAGCTTCGGGAACGGTTTACCCGCTCGCGTCGGCTCTCGAGAGCGTAGCAAAGGAAGGTAAAGACTTCTACGAGGTCGACTACGACGACAGCGACTGGGATGACGTATCCGTTCCGCATCCGATAAACGCGGAGGACACGTTCGACGGCGCGGCTTATGATTCGGGCGAACAGGATTATTACCGCGGCTTTATGTTCTACAGAAAGCACGTGACGATCCCGGCAGCCGATGCGGGAAAGAAATTGTTCCTCGAATTTGAGGCTGTAAGACAGACGGTATATCTCTACGTAAACGGCGATATGGTCGGCTACTACGAAGCCGGTATTGCGCCGATAGGCTTTGATATCACCGATTACGTGACTCCGGGAGAGGATAACGTTATCGCTGTCGCGACGGATAACAGCTCGTCGCGCGGCAACGAAAACGACACAAGAGAAACCAAGCCCGGCAGCGCTCCCGGCGCGGCAGACGGCAGCGGCTATCAGTGGAACACGGCGGACTTTAACGAGGTTCAGGGCGGTATCACGGGTAACGTGAATCTGTACGCAAAGGGCAAGATTTACCAGACCCTCCCGCTCTACAACAACTTAAAGACGACAGGTAACTATATCTACGGTTCAAATTATAATATTGACGAAAAATCAGCGACGATAAACGTAAAGGCTGAGGTCAGAAACGAGAGCGGCGGCGACGAAAACCTGACGCTGCAGGTCGACGTTGTGGGAATGGACGGAAAGCTTGCGTACACGAGAGAATCATCTGCGGCAAGCGTTACGGCGGCGACTGACGCGGGCGCGCATTTCATGAACATGGTTCCCGAAGACGCTTACGCGGAAACACCCGCGGCGACCGATATAAGCACGGTTCAGGTGTCGTATATCGAAACGTCGATTGACGCGGCAAATATGCGTTTCTGGAGCGATAAAGACCCGTATCTTTACACCGTTTACACTATCCTCAAAAACGGCGATGAGGTGATCGACGTTCAGAAAACGGTCACGGGCTTCAGAAAGGTTGATTACGATATAAACAACGGCGGTCTGCTCATAAACGGCAAGAGCACCTATTTAAAGGGCTACGCTCAGAGAGCGACAAACGAGTGGGCTGTTATCGGCACGGCTAACGACTGGCTCACGGATGTCGATATGCAGCTTATCAAGGAGTCGAACGGCAACTATATCCGCTGGATGCACGTCGCTCCGAAGCCCGTAGCTGTACGTGGATCGGATAAATACGGTATTATAGTTGTATGCCCCGCGGGCGACAAGGAAGGCGATACTGACGGCAGATCGTGGGATCAGCGCGTTGAGGCTATGCGCGACGTTATGATTTATTTCAGAAACAGCCCGTCCGTATTCTTCTGGGAAGCGGGCAATAACGCTGTCACAGCCGAGCATATGCAGGAAATGACCGACTTAAAGGCTGAGCTTGACCCCGACGGCGGACGTTTTGCGGGATGCCGTACAATTTCGAGCGTTGACCAGATCAATGCTGCGGAGTATGTCGGCACAATGCTTAACCGTCACGCTGCAAATGCAAAGACGTCAATGGCGGCGGCGGGCGACAAGTATATGCCCATAATAGAAACGGAGTACGCGCGCGACGAGGCTCCCAGACGCGTTTGGGACGACTTCTCGCCGCCCGATTACGATTATAAAAACTGGTGGCTAACGCAAACCGACAAGAATCAGGACGGCTACGATTTGTGGGACGAAACCTCCGAGGATTTCGCGAGAATAAACGCGTCTTCGTATAACGAGTTCTGGGCGGGCAGAGTCGGCGGCGGCGGAAGCGAGCTTTACACCGGAGCCGCTATAATGGTATGGTCTGACTCGAACATGCACACCAGAAACACACATTCGGAAAACTGCCGTACATCCGGTAAGGTAGATCCGGTAAGAATCAAAAAGGAAGCGTTCTACGCGCTCCAGGCTGTTCAGTCCGATACTCCGGCGGTGCATATTGTAGGTCACTGGAGCTATCCCGAATATATAAAGGACGACAGAGAAAACGGCAATTACTGGTACGAGGGCACGAAGGAAGTGGGAAGCGGTGTTACAACGCATACCGAACCTAACGGCATATTCCTCCAGAGAGACCCGACAAAGAAGCCCGTATATGTAATCGGCTCGCCCGATATAGTTAAGGTAGAGCTTTACATAGACGGAGACCTTGTAGCAACAAACGCAAAGCCCGACAACAATTTCGTATATAAGTTTACGGACATCGACGTTACGCAGGGCGATGAGGTAAGCGTAAAGGCGTATGACGAAAGCGATATCGAGGTCGCCGGCGACGCCATATCGAGAACGGGAGCGCCCGCGAAGATAAATCTTAAGCCGGTGACGGGTCCGGACGGACTTATCGCGGACGGCTCCGACGTTATGTACTTTGACGTTGAGGTGGTCGACGAGAACGGAAACGTATGCCCGCTCGATTACAGCAGACTCGACCTCGAGCTTAGCGGAGACGGCGTGCTTCTCGGCGGCTATACAAGCGGCGTGGGCGATAAGATTACAACCCACAAGGATTACACCTTCGCCGAGTGCGGAACGAACAGAATTTTCGTGCGCTCAACGAGGGATGCGGGTAAGATAACCCTGAAGGTTTCCAACGCGGATCTCGGCAGCGCCGAGGCAAGCGTTGAATCAAAGGCGTTTGACAACAGCGTCGGTGACAATACGGGTCTTTCAACGACCATGCAGCGCTCGTATAAGGCTGATGAAAAGCCGCCGGTAATAGAGCAGAAGGTAGAGCCGTTTAAGGTGCTTGCGCCCGCCGTACAGGCGAAGTTCGGCGAGGACGGCAACACCAAGGTCGTAACTGATGTGGACACTACGGTATATTACACCGTAAAAGTAAACGGTCAGGAGCTTCAGCTTGAAGGCGGCATGCGCGCCGTGGACGGCTCGGCGGGTATAAGCGTATACGGTCCGATCATGCAGATTTTAAAGAAGCTAAAGATTGTCGGAGCCGTAACGGATTACAGTATTACCGAAGAGGCGCCCATAACGCTTACATTCAGCACAGCCGAGCATAAATATACGATAAAGAATGAAATAAACGGAATATATACGGATGACAGCGAAGAATATACCGAGATTACGGAAAATCCGACGGCGAAGAACGGGGATATGTTCGTAAACTACGGCGCTGTTCTCGGGTATATCCCCGGCGTTCAAATGAGCAAGGATGAGTTCGGTCAGGTATTTGAAATAACAACGCCCGGTATGGAGCCGACCTACGGCATGAAATATTCGGGGGGGGATGGAAATGTTGTCATTTCATCCGAAAAGGCTATTGAGAACGCGGCGCTCATTTTTGCGGCGTATGACGGCGGACGTCTTGTGAAGGCGGTGACAAGGAGCGTAAGCGTTGACGCGGGCGATGAGATTACCGAGGCTGTTCCGGCGGAGATAATGTCGGCGGGAACGGAGCGCAAGGCTATGCTTTGGGATTCGCTTGAGGGCATGGAGCCGATATACGGCGCCGTTGAGCTGTCTGACGCGTCCATGACCGCGGAGCTTGCGTCGGTTGACGACGATGTGACTTTGCTTACGGACGATCCCATACCGACGGTCGATCCGGCGCTTTGCGAGGAGAAAGTGTTAACGCTCGACTATAGCGATAAACCGGACGGGGTTCTTACGCCCACGGAAAAAATAGACAATATATTCCCCAATGACATGGGCTTGACGCTCCAGAAGGAAAGCCGTATTTCGATTGACTTCAAGTTTGACGAAGGCTCGGAGGCTGCGATGAGATTCACAAACAAGAATAATAAAACCGGTCCGTTCCTGTCATTCGACGGCACAAACTTCAGAACACAGACAGGAGAAAAATCCTATCAGAATCTCGGCGCGATTGAAGCAAACAAGTGGTACAGATTCGTTATTGAGGGCACAATGGCGGTTACTAACGCGTATGCGGACTGCTGGCTGTACAGTCTTGAAGGCGATACTCCAACGGAGATTCAGAAAACGACGGGCATGAACCTGAGAAACTTCGGTAACTCCAACAACTACCTTGCGGATAGACTGGAAGTTACAGCGGGCATAAGCATTGATAATGTTTCTGTTACATCGCTTTACGCGAACGCGGTTGACGTATCGGCTGTAAAGACCGATATAAAAGCCAACGAAAACGTAATGCTTTCGGCTATTGCCAAGAGAAACGGCAGGGAGGTAACCGCTCCGGAGTTTACATGGTCGCTGTATAACGAAAGCGGCGAGCCTCTTACCGATGAGACGATAAAGGTAGAAAATAACATGCTTTTAACTACCGCGCAGACGCCGTCGCAGAAGATTAAGGTGAGAGCGACCGCCAAGACAAAGGGCAGTCCATACGGCGAGGTTACAATTAATATAACATCTATTGACACATCGCAGGATAAGTTTAACAGCATAGAAATCACAAGCGAAAAGGATTATGTTCGTCTTAACGAGCCGGCTGAAATTAAAGTATCGGCGAAATTGAATGATGCGGAGGTCACGCCGGCGGACAGCGAGATTGTATGGACAGTTCTTAACGAGGCGGGAATACGCCCCTTAGGCAATACCGGTATTACTGTCACAAACGGCACTGTAGAGGTAACAGAGGACGTTATTCCGCAGAAGATAACCGTAAGAGCGTCAAATGAATCCGGAAGCGCATACGACGATATTCAGCTTACCGTTAAGCCCGGAACAATGATTCTTGACGGAGAGCCGGGAAACAAGGACGAGTTTGTTTCCGGCGACGCCTGCGAGGAGATCGTGACCGGACGTGATATTGCTGAAGGCTCGTGGGACGGCTCGGGGTATTATAAAATAACCGCCGCTACAGGCTTTGTCGGCTTACCGGAAAATACAGCCGAAAATGTTCTCTACAGCGCCGACTTGAAGTTCGGCGGCAACGGCGCCGGCTGGACTATCTGGGACAGCGGACATGGCAAGCAGGGTATGCAGGTTACTAATACCGGCAGCAGCCTCGGTATAGTGCAGGACGGCAGCCATACAAACACATACTGCGCTGTTGACACCGAATCGTGGTACAATGTTCAGATTATGTGTTCAACGGGTAACAAAAACGCGTATGCGAACCTTATCGTATATAAGTATGTTGACGGAAAACGCGTAAACCCCGAAACAGGCGAGGAAGGCAAGCCGTATGTGGCGACAGGTATTCCTATGAGAAATCTCTCCGAAAGTTCGGCAAATCATATAGAAATTCAACCAAACACCTGCGTTGATAACGTGTATTGCGCCAAAATTGTTCCCGATGAGCTTAAGGCAAACGTTGACAAGAGCACCATGTTCGCGGGTCAGTCGATCCAGGGCAGCGTTACGGCTCTGTGGAAGGGAGTTCCGTTCGGAAATACTCTTGCCGGTCTTATAAGATGGGTCGTATATAACGGTGACAACACCGCGCCTCTCGGTTCTGACCTTGTCACGGTTGATTCGGCGACGGGCAAGCTGACCGTTGACCCGCTCGCGGAGAAGCAGACGGTATATTTAAGGGTGCAGACGCTTGACGGCATTCTGTACGATTCGGTAAAGGTTGATATTCAGTCGAATGATATCTTTACGATTGATTCGATTGGATTTAACGAGGATTATTCCGCTGTGGTACAGCTCGGCGTGATGAAGGGCGTGGCGTATTCCGATAACGTAACGTTTATCATTGCCGTATACGATAAGACTACGGGCGAAATGGTTTCGGTAAGCTCAAGAAAGATGTCGGCGAAGAATATCGCCCGCTATAACGACGGCGATGAGCCGGTGGGTATTCCGGTCAACGCGCCGATGCCGGGCGGCATTACAGCCGCGGGCTCGGATCAGTACGATATCTGGGTTTATACCATGACGTCCGACAGCGAAAACGTGGAGGTAACGGAGGATGACGGCACGATTGAGGCTGCGTTTGATAACGGCAAGCTCAGCTTTACGGCTAAGCCCGAATTTGACGCGGCGTCTCAGGTCATCGTAATGGTTGTGAAGCCCGGTACCGTAACAACAAGCGTTCAGGACAGCGATATCGTTTATATTAATCAGTACACCGGCGCGTCGCTTGCCGATTTGACTGATATTCCCGCGTCCGCCGACGATGCAGGCGATTATATCGTTAAGATGGCGGGTAAGCAAAACGGCATATCGGAAATCAGAACCGGAGTCGTTACAAAAGAATAAATCCTGCAACCGAAAAACCGTTCCGTAAAATCGGCGCGGCGGGAAAATTTTGATCCTGTAAAGAAAATCGGCATAGCCCGGAAAGATCCGGCTATGCCGATTCTTTTTGAGCGATTTTTATCGCTTTTTTGACAGGCGTGATTTCCGGATTGGCAAAGCCGTCGGAAACCGGTAGAAATTTGGTAGGGGAGACCGCCTGAATTACGGCACTGTCAGCGGAAAAATGCAGAGCTTTACCGCGCGTACCGATATGGGATACAATGATTAATACGATAAACGGGCTTATCATGGCGGCGACAGGCTTTGCGATGATATTTTGCACCGGTCTCCGATAATACATATTACCATGCCGCCGTGGACTGCGGCATGCTCCCCCGCGGGTTCAGTTGAATCAGATGCTTCGACATCAAATTCCGCTGCCGGCGGCGCTCCGCTTGTATTCAGCGAGACCGGAATAGACGGTAAAGTTGATATTACGATAGTATATCAAATGGGCAGCTCGGGTGACAAGAATGATTCGCTTTCGCTTGTCGGCGCTGACGGAACGGAGATATTGTCAATGTCTATGGATAAAGATTCAAATGTTACAGCTACCATTGGTGCCGGCGACGGTACAACAAACGCGGTTGCTGCCGAGAAGATTACATCTGATAATGCATCATTCAGCAGTGATAAGAAAACGACCATAAACGGTAACGGCGGTCGTCAGGCTTCAAACTGGTTTAAGCTTGAGGCTACTGTTGACTTTAGCAATACTTCGACAGACAATGTAACGTATAAGCTTACCAACATTGATAGCAGTAAGATTGTTATTGACAATGCTACCGGAAAGACAACCGCTGCTAATCTTGCAAAAATGGATATAACATTAGGCAAGACAATGGGAGCTATATCGTTTGACGATATTACGGTTGTCCCCAATGCAGGTGAATAATTCGACGTCACGGATTATTACTTATACGCATAAAAATCGGAACGGGCTTGCGCCCGTTCCTTTTTTTGGCTGTTATTATCTGGGAATTTATCATTTTATCTACAAAAGTGTTACAAAATTATGAAATCGAGCTGTAGTATATCTGTGATTTTTGTATTTTTTTTGAAATAAGAGTGTAACAAATCGGCAAAATCTATTGAATAATCCGACGGAATGATGTATAATGAATGGTAGAATTTTAAAAATTAACATGTTTACATATAGATAGGGGATTTTTACATATGTCAGAAAAGATATATTGTATTCAATGTGGAAGAGAGATAAAGGAAGGGCTTCTTTACTGCGACCGCTGCGGTCAGTCGGTGGCAAAAAGCCGTGAACAGCAGTCCAGAAACAAAAGTAACCGCCGTCAGGCGGAGCAGCTGCACAGGGAGCAGATCAACCGAAAGAAGCGCCGCGAGGCGAAGGAGATAAAAAAACAGGTCAAGCGGCGTAAGGCGCGGCGGCGCGCGGCGGCAATGGGAGTTGCCGCGGCAATTCTTATCTTAGGCATTGTATGCGCCTCTGGAGCATACGTGTATATGACCAAAAATTCATCCATAAAGAGCATGGACGAGGTTGTAAGCGAAAACACGGCGCAGTCATCGCCCGCCGCGCAGACAAGCGGTCAGAATACCGTTTCCTCCTCCGGCGGATATACCGGAATGGGATTCAGAATGCTTGAGCACAACGGCATATATTGTCCTTATCCGGAAAGCTTTACTCAAACCACCCCCTCCGGCGGCGAGCTTATAAAGCTCGAGGACGCGCCGGGCGGAGCAGTTATGACGATTACCGAGGAAAAAGCTTCCGGCGACGCGCGGGATATGATGACGGCGTATTATGACAGCGTATCGGCACTCGGCTCGGTAACGGAGAACCGCTCCGGCACCAACTGGTATATAGTAAGCTATGAAACAGACTCGCGCGTCAGACACCGTAAATGCGTCGTAACCTCAAACGGCGCTCTGTGCTATGATTTCGAGTATGACAAGACCTCCGGCAGCGCGGATGCCTATCAAAGCTGTATCGCTAATCTGGACGCGGAGTTTACCGGCGGACAAGATAGCCAATAACAAAGCAAAGCGCCATTGCTAAGAGCAATAAGGCATATTTAAGCGTTTTTTTCCACGGACGGGCGGATTCATCGCGCCGTCCGTTTTCCTTGTGCAGATATTCGTTTACTATCCGCTCCGCGTCAAGTATCGCCTTAGTGTCGAATTTCGGGTCGTAGTCCTTTAATATGATTATCGCTTCGCTGATATAGGGCGATGTGAGGTTGTTTAAAATCATTACCTTTCGTTTTAAATTCTTCATTCCGTGCCTCCTTGTTCTTTCTTTTCCTATTATTTCCGTTTTGTGACGCGCTGATACGAATTTTATAAATAAATATTTTTGCAAAAAAATTGAAATATTTGGAATCTTTTGGAAATTTTTTGCATATAATTTACAGAATATGGGAATAATCCCGTAAAAAGCCGACTTTTGTTACAAATATTACACCATTTGTAACAAAAATGAAATAAAAGTATTGACTTTGTAACAAATATGGTGTATAATAGTTAAATATGGAAAGGAGTATATTATGAGTACGCAGGAAAAAAGCAAGGATGAGCTTATTCGCGAAATGCATGAGCGGCGCGCCGCCCGGGTGCGCAGCAGGAAAAGACGCAGAAAAACTTCAATCGTCGCTATAATTACCATACTTGTAATTACAACGGGCGCCGTGCTTACCGCATCGGCAAAGGAGATCAACATCACGGAGATCGACGAGTTTAAGGGAACGAATGAAACCAGGACGATTTACACCTTCTCCGGAAGCAGCGTCGGCGAAATTCTGGATAAGCAAAACATGGACATAAGCGAGCACGATAAAATAAACGTGCCGGTGGACAAGGAGGTTTCGGATAATGAGGAGATTATAATCACCCGCGGCAAGGAAATAACCATCGTTGCGGACGGCGTGGAAAGCGGAGCGGTCGTGACGAAAGCGGACGCCCGCGACGCGCTTGTGGAGGCAGGATATATTCCGTCCGAGACCGACGAAATTTTTGTCGAAGGCGGTGATTTGGCTGACGGCGGCAGAATCGAATTCGTCTCGGTCAGCAATACTGAGGACGTGGTGAACGAGGAAATAGCCCAGGAGACGGAATATGTTGACGACCCGGAGCTTCCCGAGGGCGAAACGAGAGTGGTCAACGAGGGACAAGCCGGTGTGCGCGAGATTCGCTCAAACGTCACCTACCGCGCCGGCGAGGAATTTTACCGCGAGGTTGTCAGCAACGTTATCACCGAGGAACCGCAGAAAACGGTTATAGCCGTCGGCTCGAAAAAACCGGACCCGACTCCGGCTCCCGTTGTGACAAAGCCCTCCGCCGCGGGAACGCTCAGTGTTTCCGACACGGGAGGCGCGATAAACGGCAGAAGCTACTCGCGCAAAATTCATATGACGGCAACGGCATACTCAACATCGCCTGCCGAAAACGACGGATACAGCGTATCCGCTATGGGTAATCCGTTAAGATACGGCATTGTGGCGGTCGACCCGAGCGTTATACCCCTGGGCTCGACGGTTTATGTCACCTCCGAGGATGGCTCGTGGGTATACGGCGTCGCGAGCGCCGAGGATACCGGCGGCGCGATAAAGGGCAACAGAATAGACCTGTGCTACGAGGGCTCCGCCGGCAGCGTGAATAACTTCGGCAGACGCGGATGCGTGGTCTATGTGCTGGATTAACACATATCGGAGCATAAAAAAGGAACGGCATAGCCGTTCCCTTTTTTGTTTTATAATACTCGATTATTCCGCCCAGGATTCCTTTACGACTATATTGTTAATAGCGCCGTATGTTCCTGCGCCTTTTTTATCTTTGTCATGCTCGTTAAGAATTGTAAAGGCGTTAATATCCTTTTTAAGACCGGATATATCAAGCTCTGCAGTGTATTTATCCTCCTGACCCTTCTCGTTTACGGAAACAGTCATCTTGTTATCCTTAAGAGAAAGCTCCACGTTATACCACGTGTCAGCCTTAACGGTCAGCTCAGCATCGTCCTTTGTAAGAGGTGAAGGAACGCCGTCCTTTGCGAGGAACTCGTTTTTGCCCCAAGCGCTGACGGTATCAAAGGTGCCTGTTGTGGTCTTGTTTACCAAACCGCCCGCGTAAACGCCTGCTTTAAGCGCATCGGACGTGCCTACCTTCATGGAGAAGAGAACCTTGTCATCGGAGTTCGTCAGGGCAAAATCGGCAAACGATTCGTGACTATCCGTAGTCTGTGCGTTAAACATCATATCGAAGGTTATCTTCGCATTGTCGCTTGCCGTAAAGTCTATCGGGCTTGTCAGCGTGATGAAATCCTTTGAACGCTGCGCTTCATCGGATTTGATAGCGGCCTTAAGGAATTTATCCGATACATCTGCCGTTTCAATCGTAGGCGTACCGTATCGTATTCCGCCGTTTCCGCTTGCAACAGTTCCTATATCGGAAACCTGAGTAGCACTGTCAAAATCGAGAGAGCCGAACGAACCGTCCGTGAAGCTCTCGTCGAGAGTCGCCGCGGTAATAGTAACGTTGGCAGCCGGCATTATAAAGCTGTTGCCTGTTGCCGTCGGATTCTTCTCGCCGTCATCTTCAAGAGTGATCGAGGTGACCTTCTGTCCGCTTGCCGCGGCGGGAATTACCGTAACTGTCTGACCCATATGTACGGGCGTTGTGCCGGATGTTCCCTCCTCGCCGTCAACTCTGAACTTGAGCTTGGCGCTGTTCTCGGCGGTTACGGTTATCTTATAATCAGATAACTTGAACGTAACGGTAATAACAACGTTGCCGGTGAGACCGGATCCCACGAGCTTGTAACCCTCAGAGTACGTGATTTCCTGATTTGAGCCCGCCTCCTGGTTTGCATATCTCCAATAAACCTTGTCTACCTCATAGCCTTCGCTGCCTGTCGGTATGATTGTAAGCGTCTGCTTATCCGTAACGATCGGAGAATCTCCGCTGTCTACCTGGCAAATGAATGAGCCGTTCTGAGCAGGTTCCTTTGTAACCTTGAATACCTGGTCCTGAGTAACGTTAACTGTGATCTCGCCCTTCACCATATTAGCGTCGGTTGAATCCTCACTGGTAACGTCCTTCTTAACCTTAGCGACAACCTTGATCGTTCCGGTAGGCTGATCCGCCGCTACTGTCAGCTCACCGTCAGCCGATATGGAGGTTCCGTCGGCTTTAACGTTTGCCGTGCCGTTCTCAAGCGACCATGTTACCTTTGCATCGTCGCCAGTAAGCTCGTGGTCGGCGTCGTCAACTACCTTAGCGGTATATGTCGCGGTCTTTCCGATCTGAACATATTCATCTCCGCTTACGGTTACGCCGCCTTCCGCCTTAACATCGGCGCGGGCAAATTCCGCCTTAATCGTGATATCCACTGCCGGATCGGGCGCCGTATACTTATATGCGGTGTTGGGCGTTTCCTCGGAGAGGTTTTCGTCCTCGTCCTTGGTCTTGTCGTTGACCTTTAAGGCTGTAAGCTTTTTGCCGTTTGCTGCTGCAACGGTAATGTTAACCTCCTCGCCCTTCTTTACGACCTCTTTATCGGCTGAAAGCGTTCCGTCTGCGGCGTCGGGAGCTATAACCTTAACTCTCTTTATATCCGCCGCGGAGGAGCCGTACATATAGATGTTGTCTATAGATACCCTGCCGGATGGGCTGTAGTACGATAATCCGACAACTCCGGTCGAGTTGGACTTGTCAAGGAAATCTATAGTGTTATTGTAAACAGGCGTTTCTTCCGCATAATTGTTGTTTGCTTTATATTTGTAGATTTTCAGCGTTACCTTCTGCGTTGTAGTGTCTATAGCCGCGTCAACATGATACCAGTTATTGACGATATCCTGGTCAGCAAGCTCCTTGAATGTTGTAGCGCCTTCAACAATGCCAAGCTTACCTGAATTTGAGCCGCTTATTTCGTTCTTGGTACCGATCGAAGCGATAAGATTTGTCTGATCTGACGAGGGATCCTTATTCGCGTCGTTGCCATCCGCAAACTTTTTGCCCAAGATGTTGATGTACGATACTCTTTGCATCTTAACGTCAAAGGTAACCTTTACATCGTTACCCGTAAGAGCGTTGCCGTCATACGGAACATATTGTCCGCGTCCGGTGCCGCCATCAACTTCAAGCAGCTCGTATTTCGTCGTGTTCTGCGCGTCGGGACCAGCAATGGAGTTTTTGAATCTGCCAAGCGCGTCAAATACCTTGGCTTCGCCGTCGTCATACGTGATAGTGCCGTCCTCATACGGTATTATTTTCTCCACCGTGCCGGTTTCGGTTGATTCAATGGATACTCCGTTATTGTTATAGTTCTTTCCTACCAAATATGCATTATACACCTTTGAGTGCGAATCAACCGTAGCTAAAATTCTATGTATATCACTGTCGCTGTGATTGGTGCCGCTCTTGCTCCAGCCTACATTCATAGGAAGTTCAAGACCGTCAGTTTCCATATTGGCACTGTTGGAATACTGCGAGAAGTCATTGAAGTAGTAATATTCCTTGGTATCCTCTGTGTCCTCAACGACTTTTACGTCATAGTAAGTCGTTTCGCTGCTAATCGTAACAGTCTGCTCGCTTGTTACCTTCGTCGCGTCCTCAACCTTATATCTCTTGAACTTCTTGTTGCCATCGGGCTTTCCGTTCACTTTGATATTGAAGTCCTCGCCAAAGGTAATCTGGTTTGCACCGGCGGTCAGCTTTTCGGTCGGCACATACTTCTTCGTACAAAGCGTTGTTGCTTCAGCGCTTTCCGTATCGGTTACATAACGAACGTAAACCTCATACGGAATTTCCTCAAATGTCGCCGATACCTTTACAGGTTCCGTCGGCATCGTGAACTGATACGTTGTGCCTTCCTTGACAGTTGCCGTAACAGGAGGCTCAAGCGCGCCGCCCGCGGCTTTTTCAACAGTTACTCCCGTAACTCTATAGCCTGCCGCAGCTTCGGTATAAACTTCAACAGTTTCGCCCGCTTTTGCGGTTGTCGCGCTATCAGTCTCTCCTGCCTTGAACTTAGTAATCTTACCGTGGTTAGTGTCCATACCTGCCGCGTCGGAACCGTTGGTTATAGCAAGCGGAGCAAGCTCGAATGTAACGCCAATCTTAATATTAGAACTGATACCCGTGATTGTGTAGCTCTTATTGGCTTCACCGGTGGTAGCGTCACTTTCTGTACCGTTTGCGCCGTATTTAACGGATGCAACCTGATATCCGGCATCGGGAGTGGTCTTAACCGTAATCGTATCCGACGCCGTAGCGTTTGTCGTCTCATGACCGCCTACTTCAACAGTAAAGCTGCCGTGTGTAGCCGGAAGCGATTCAATCGTATATACGGCTTCAGTTGAAACGGTTACAGTCTTAGTTCGAGTGATTTTATTACTATCGCCGGCATCAACAGTCATATCCTTCTGCGTCGTTGCGGTTACAGTAACGGATTCGGCTGTTTCCGTACCGCTGATAGTAAGAGTATTGCTTTCAAACTTCGTGCCTGACGAATCCTGATTGTCGCTTACCGACCAGGTAACCGTCGCATCGGAAAGCTCTGTGCCCGCAGTGTCAAGAACCTTAGCGGTGTATGTGCCTGTCTGACCCTTCTGAATTTGATCCGGACCGGTTATTTCAATAGACGCCGCGTCAGCTCTCGCTGTGGTCATTGCAACCGTAACAGCCTCGCCTACCATTGTAAATGTAAACTTGTTCGGATCTTCTCTGTCGGGTGTGATATCAACAGGGTCATTACCGGCGGTTTTCTTAACTGTCGGAACCGCCTTCTTGCCGTCGGGAACAGTCGTAGTAATTGTAACTGTATCTCCTTCACGGACATTCTTAGCGGGACTTACGGAAAGAGTGCCTTCTCCTGGAGGCGTAACGGTAATTGTCTGCTTAGCCTTAGGAGCTGTAGCTGTTGAATTGTTGTTTCCGTATAAAATTACAAGCTGAGGCTTGTTAGCTGTTTCGCTCGATGCAAGCATAATGCCGCCTGCCGTTCTTGTGTCTGCAATAACCGCAAACGAATAGTCCGCGCCATATGCCTTAACATAATCGGTTACATCAAATTCAATCCATTTATCTTTGCCATTGTCTCCTGCGGCAACAGTAACGGTATCGCCCAATTGGTCGCCGAGCGCTCCTATAGCGCTGTCTGTACCCGCAAGCGTCGCGTCTGCCGAATCAGCAGTGTAAATGCTGTCTTTGCCCGGATCCGCAGCAAAATATACAACCTTTGTAGCGTCCCAATCGCTTTCGCCCGTGGAATAAACCTTGACGTCGGTCTCTCTGCTCTTGTCGTCTGCTGCCGTAACATATAATCTCAGGGTAGCCTGTATAACCTCCTTGGTCTTGTCCGCAGGTTTTGTGAATTTGAAAAGACCCATAGCCTTCCAGTTTAGTTCTGATAATGAACTTCCAAGCTGGATTGTCTCCTTAGCCGCGTTATTTGTGTCCGCTCCTGCGCTATTCCAACGCGATATTTCCGTATCAGCCGATGCAGTGAGCGTGGTAGCGTCCGCCGCGACCGTGCCGGTTTCGGTTGATTCAACTGAACCCGCGGGGGATTGACAACCGCGGGTAAATTTGGTACTATAATATAGAGA
>CANQQZ010000032.1 GCA_947626135.1 uncultured Clostridia bacterium | reverse complement strand
TTCAAGGAGGTGGCCGTTAATGGCACAGAAAGTACAAGGTTATATCAAATTACAGATACCTGCCGGCAAGGCTACGCCCGCGCCCCCCGTGGGACCGGCGTTAGGTCAGCATGGTGTCAACATCGCGCAGTTTACAAAGGAGTTCAACGAGCGTACAAAAAATGACGCGGGACTTATCATTCCCGTAGTTATCACGGTATACGCGGATCGTTCCTTCTCGTTCGTAACAAAGACTCCGCCCGCGGCGGTTCTTATCAAGAAGGCGTGCAAGATTAACAGCGGCTCGGGAGTTCCCAACAGGACGAAGGTCGCTACGATTTCAAAGGCTGATTTGCAGGCGATTGCCGAGCAGAAGATGCCGGATTTGAACGCGGCGTCGTTAGAGGCCGCAATGAGCATGATTGCGGGAACGTGCCGCAGCATGGGCATAACGGTAGGAGAATAAGTTATAGAATAAGTGGGAGAGTCCGGGACTCGTTTGACCACGAAGGAGGAAATGAAATGTTCAGAGGAAAGAAATATCAGGACAGCGCGAAGCTGATAGATAAATCAAAGCAGTATGACGTAGCCGAGGCTATCGGGCTCGTCACAAAGACCGCGAAAGCGAAATTTGATGAAACGGTCGAGGCGCATATCAGACTCGGAGTTGACTCAAGACACGCCGACCAGCAGGTAAGAGGAGCGATAGTCCTCCCCAACGGAACCGGTAAGAGCGCTAAGGTATTGGTCTTCGCCAAGGGACCGAAGGCTGACGAGGCAAAAGCCGCGGGCGCCGATTTCGTAGGCGAGATGGATCTCGTGGAGAGAATTCAGAAGGAAAACTGGTTTGAGTTTGACGTGGTAGTGGCGACACCCGACATGATGGGCGTTGTCGGACGTTTGGGTAAGGTGCTCGGTCCCAAGGGTCTTATGCCGTCGCCGAAGGCGGGCACGGTAACAATGGATGTTACAAGAGCCGTTAACGAGATTAAGGCAGGTAAGATCGAGTACAGACTTGACAAGACCAATATAATTCACTGCCCGATAGGCAAGGCGTCGTTCGGAGCGGATAAGCTCAAGGAAAACTTTGACGCGCTTTTGGGCGCCGTTATTAAGGCGAAGCCCGCGGCGGCAAAGGGTCAGTATCTGCGCTCCGTAACCGTAGCTTCGACTATGGGACCCGGCGTTAAGATTAATCCGGCGAGGATCGCTCAGTAATTCTGAAAAAATACTTGACATAAGCGTTTCGCTGTGGTAATATATCACAGTTAAATAAAATAATCCGTAGACAGTAGGCTTTTTCAATCATGAAATGTAAGTCCAACCGAGGGTTTTAAGTAGTATCGAAATTACTACGGCTCTTTGCGTCTGCGGCAAAGAGCCTTTCTTATTTTCCGGCGCAGCCGGAAAAACAGATAGGCGCTGATTACTTAATTGGGAGGTGAAATAATGCCAAGCGCAAAAGTATTGGAAGCAAAAAAGGCACAGGTTGCCGAAACAGCGGAGGTATTAAAGAACGCTCAGACGGGTATTCTTGTTGACTACAGAGGTCTTACGGTTGCGGAGGACACCGAACTCAGAAACGAGCTCAGAAAGGCGCAGGTTCAGTATTTTGTAATAAAGAACACGCTTTTAAAGCTTGCCACAAAGGAAGCGGGACTTGACGGTCTTGACGAGGTGCTTCACGGTCCGACCGCCATTGCGGTATCGGCTGAGGACCCGGTCGCACCGGCAAAGGTAATCGCGGATTTCGCGAAGAAGAATGAAAAGCTTGAGATCAAGTCGGGCTTCATGGACGGCGCGGTAATGAGCATGGATGAAATCAAAAAGCTCGCTGCAACACCGAATATGGATACGCTTATCGCCAAGATTATGGGCAGCTTGAACGCACCCGTTTCAAATCTTGTTCGTCTGCTGCAAACCATAGTGGACGAAGGTGTGGAGATACCCGATCTTATAGCTAAGGCGGCTGCGGAGAAGACTCCGGCTGAAGCGGTTGCGGAGGAGGCTCCGGCTGAGACAGCGGCGGAGGAAGCTCCGGCGGCAGAATAATCAAAAAGGAAAAAATCAAATTTTAAAATTGGAGGATAAAAAAATGGCAGATTTAAATGCGATTCTTGATTCAATCAAGGAGTTAAAGTTATTGGAAGTTGCTGAACTCGTAAAGATGATGGAGGATGAGTTCGGCGTATCGGCGGCTGCTCCGGTCATGGTAGCGGGCGCTGCGGGCGACGGCGCTGCGGCTGTTGAGGAAAAGACGGAATTTGACGTGGTTCTCGCTGATGCGGGCGCTGCTAAGCTTGGCGTAATCAAGGTGGTAAGAGAGATCACAGGTCTTGGTCTTAAGGAAGCAAAGGCTCTTGTTGACGGCGCTCCCAACACCGTTAAAGAGGGCGCTTCCAAGGATGAGGCTGAGTCCATCAAGGCTAAGCTCGAGGATGCCGGCGCTAAGGTAGAATTGAAGTAATTTACTCCGGTTTTAGTCTGACAGCCCGAACGGAGAATATCAATGATTGTTGACGTATCATCGGTTTTAAAGGAATTTGGCGGAAGGGTCTCCTTTGACGGCAAGGCGGAGCTTGCGGAAATAAATTTTTCCGGAAGCGGCTATCGTTTCAAGGAGCCACTGACCGTGCGCGGAAGCGTTTTTAATTCCGGCGGCGGCGCGCTCGCGCTGAATGCGGACGCGGCAGGCGTTATAATAACGCAGTGCGCGCGCTGTATGAAGGATATTGAGGTTCCGATTGAATTCGGGATTTCCGAAACGCTCATGCGCAGTGACGAGGACGTTCCGGAGGACGAGGACATAATTGTCTTTGAGGGCTCTGCGGTAGAGCTGGACGAGATTGTTGAGAATAATTTCATAATGAATCTCGAGCCGCGCTATTTATGCCGTGAGGACTGCAAAGGCCTTTGCCCCGTCTGCGGCGCGGATCTGAATGAGGGCGAATGCGGATGCGCAGGCGTTGATATAGACCCCCGTTGGGCGGCGTTAGCCGATATGATTAAAAACGAAGATTAAATACGGAGAAATTATGGAGGTGTATCAAAATGGCAGTACCTAAGAATAAAGTTTCAAAAGCAAGAAGAAACAAGAGGCGCGCCAACTGGAAGCTTTCGCTTCCCGGTATGGTGGAGTGCCCCCAGTGCCACGAATTTAAGATACCTCATAGAGTTTGTAAGTTCTGCGGATATTACAACGGCAAGGAAGTTATAAAAATTGAGGATTAATAATTCTCGGCAGAGTAAAAGCTCCCGTCCTGATAATGACGGGAGCTTTTTATATGCGTAAATAATTATTGCTTAACCCGAGAAAAATATCATTAAAATCATATACAAGGCGTTGACAAATACCCTCACAGGGTATATAATATACATACCCTGTGAGGGTATAGGAGGTGAAATATATGGAGGAGCAGAACGAAAGCTGCTGCGCCCGGCGCACGAAGGAGCGGACGGAGGAGGAGCAGAGGCGGCTTATAAATCGTTTAAACCGCGTTGAAGGGCAAATACGCGGCATAAAAAATATGGTAGACAAAAACGCGTACTGCACCGACATAATCATGCAGGTATCGGCGGCGACCGCCGCGCTTAACGCGTTCAATAAAGAGCTGCTCGCCGCGCATATAAAGGGCTGCGTGGCGCGGGATATAAAAGACGGCAGGGAGGACTCGATTGACGATCTTGTCAAAACCCTGCAAAAGCTGATGAGGTAGGTGAGCCGCAATGGAACAGTATAATGTAACGGGGATGAGCTGCGCGGCATGTGCGGCGCGCGTGGAAAAGGCTGTATCCGGCGTCAGCGGCGTAACGGCATGCTCGGTCAATCTGCTGACAAATTCTATGGGAGTAGAGGGGACGGCTGCGGCGGGCGATATAATCGCGGCGGTCGGGGCGGCGGGCTACGGCGCGTCGGTAAAAGGCGGGAACGCTCCGTCCGGTTCGGACGCGCTCGCCGATAAGGAAACCCCGGCGATACGGCTGCGGCTCACGTGGTCGGTGGTCTTCCTTGTGATATTGATGTATATCTCTATGGGACATATGATGTGGGGATTTCCGCTGCCCGAAGCACTGGAGAAAAATCATATAGCCGTGGGAATTATCCAGCTTTTGCTGACTGGTATGATCATGGTGATAAATCAGCGTTTTTTCGTCAGCGGCTTTAAAAGCCTGGCGCACCGCGCGCCGAATATGGATACCCTCGTGGCGCTCGGGGCGGGCGCGTCGTTTGCATACAGCACATACGCGCTGTTCGCTATGACCTTCGCTCAGGCGCGGGGCGACGCGGACGCGGTTATGGGATATATGCACGAGTTTTATTTTGAGTCTGCGGCAATGATACTGACGCTTATTACGGTCGGGAAAATGCTCGAGGCGCGGTCAAAGGGGAAAACTACCGACGCCCTGAAGGGGCTTATGAAGCTTGCGCCGAAAACGGCGTCGGTGATTATCGGCGGCGAAGAAAAGACAGTGCCGGCGGAGCAGGTAAAGAAGGGCGATATATTCGTGGTACGCCCGGGCGAAAGCATACCGGTCGACGGAACGGTCATAGAGGGCGGCGGCGCGGTTGACGAGTCGGCGCTGACAGGCGAAAGCATACCGGTTGATAAAACGGCGGGAAGCACCGTTTCCGCGGCTACGATCAACAAATCGGGATTCATGAAATGCGAGGCATCGCGTGTCGGGGAGGACACAACGCTTTCACAGATAATAAAAATGGTTTCGGACGCTGCCGCCACAAAGGCGCCAATAGCGAAAATAGCCGACAGGGTCTCAAGCGTGTTTGTTCCGGCGGTTATAGCGATTGCCGCGGTTTCGTTCGCCGTATGGATGATTGCGGGACAGACGGCAGGGTTTTCGCTTGCGAGAGCGATTTCCGTGCTCGTTATAAGCTGTCCTTGCGCGCTGGGACTTGCGACTCCGGTCGCTATAATGGTGGGAAGCGGAGTGGGCGCCAAAAACGGAATTTTGTTTAAAACGGCTGTTTCTCTTGAGGCGGCGGGAAAGATAACGACCGCCGTGCTGGATAAAACCGGCACGATAACGCAGGGCGAGCCTAAGGTGACGGACATTCTTCCCTCGGACGGCGTGAGCGAAGAGGACCTTTTATCGGCGGCATATTCGCTCGAGCGTCTCAGCGAGCATCCGTTGTCTAAAGCCGTGAAGGAACGGGCGCAAAAGGACGGCGCGGCGCCGTTTGAGGTATCCGGCTTCAGGGAGACAGCCGGGAACGGTCTGTCAGCCAGGGCGGCTCAGGGCGAATTGAGAGGCGGAAATTACAGGTTCGTGAGCGAAGGCGCGCGTATACCGGCAGGTGAGCGGGAGAGAGCGGAAGCGCTGTCAGCCGACGGAAAAACACCGATATATTTTTCCATTGACGGTAAGCTGCTCGGCGTGATAGCTGTCGCGGACGTTATAAAGGAAGACGGCGCGCGGTCGGTGAGAGAGCTGCAAAATATGGGCGTTCGCGTTGTGATGCTTACGGGAGATAATGAAAAAACGGCAAACGCGATAGGCAGGGTTGCCGGTGTTGACGAGGTCATAGCGGGAGTGCTTCCAGACGGCAAGGAAAATGCCGTGCGCCGGTTCAAATCGAGCGGCAGCGTCGCTATGGTGGGCGACGGTATAAACGACGCGCCCGCGCTGACCCGGGCGGATGTGGGCATAGCTATAGGCGCGGGAGCGGACGTAGCGGTGGACGCGGCGGATGTGGTGCTGGTAAAAAGCCGTCTGTCCGATGTTCCCGCGGCAATACGCCTGAGCCGCGCGACATTGAGAAATATTCGTCAAAATCTGTTCTGGGCGTTTATTTATAACATAATCGGCATACCGCTTGCGGCGGGGGTTTGGATACCGGTGTTCGGCTGGCGGTTGAATCCGATGTTCGGAGCGGCGGCAATGAGCTTATCGAGCTTCTGTGTGGTAACAAACGCGCTGAGGCTTAATCTGCTGGATATACACAGCAGTAAAAAAGATAAAAAAATAAAACATAAAAAAGGAGAGACAAGAACAATGGAAAAAACGTTAAAAATCGAAGGAATGATGTGCCCGCACTGCGAGGCGCGGGTAAAGAATGCGCTTGAAACGGTAAGCGGCGTGGAGAGCGCCGATGTAAGCCACGAAAGCGGCACGGCGGTCGTGTCGCTGGCAAAGGACGTGAGCGGCGATACGCTTAAGAACGCCGTTGAGGAGCAGGGCTATACGGTGCTGTCGGTTCAGTGACGCATCAGACGGAGCATCCGCGGTTTTCTCAATCGAAGCGTATCGGAGCCGTAAACGATATTCGGATGAAAAATTTAAGAGAGGATACGATTTATGAAATGTATAGATTTAAGCGGCGCGTGGAGCTATGAAACAGATGAAACCGATATAGGGATATCGGGGGGTTTTTATTGCCGCGGGCTGAAAAACGACGGATTTATTCTGCCCGGGTCAACCTGCGAAAACCAAATCGGAAAAAAAACCGAATATTCCGGCGAGCTGACAAACGAGGCGGTGCGCGCGCCGCGGGAGAGATACGAATACGTGGGACCGCTTTGGCTGCGGCGCGTTATTGACGTCCCTGAAGACGCGGAGGGCAAATGCGTGAGGCTGTTTTTGGAGCGCGTGAACATCGCGTCCGAGCTGTGGATTGACGGGAAAAAAGCCGGAAGGCGCATAATCGAATTATCCGCGCCGCACGTATACGATCTTACGGGAATTATTACTCCCGGCAGACATACGATTACCCTGCGGATCGACAACCGCAATATTTTAAATATCGCCGATATGGCGAGCGGCTACAGCGTCGATACTCAGGGATATTGGAACGGAATTATAGGCAGAATGGAGCTTCAGTACGAAGAGATTTTTCATATCGAAAATATACAGGTCTATCCGAACGCGCGCGGTGCGCGCGTCCGGCTGACCGCGGCAAGCGGCGTAAGCAAACCCGACGAACGCCGCAAAGCGGAATTTTTTCTCTCCGTTACGGCTCCCGACGGCGTAAGATCCGGGGAAAAGCATTTTGAGCGTGTGCTGTTCAATTCGCGCCAGCCGGAGACATTCGAGCTTGACATTGACGATATTAAACCGTGGGACGAGTTTGAGCCGAATTTATATACTCTCAGCGTCCGCGCTGTGTCAAAGGACAGCTCCGATGAGAAATCCGTGCGGTTCGGTATGCGGGAAATTAAAACCGAGGGCAGAAAAATTATGCTGAACGGAAGGCAGATTTCACTGCGCGGCACAATAGACTGCGCGCAGTATCCGTTAACGGGATATCCTCCGACCGATATCAGCCTGTGGCGCGAAAACTTCCGCGTGATAAGGGAATACGGCTTAAACCATGTGCGTTTTCACGCGTGGTGTCCGCCCGAATGCGCGTTTGACGCGGCTGACGAGGCGGGGATGTATATTTCCGTTGAAATGCCGCTGTGGCTGAACAAGGACGTTACACCGCTCGAATACGGCAGCGATCCCGTTCATGATTTGTATTATCCGCGCGAGGCGCGGGTGATTTCAAAGGCTTACGGGAATCATCCCAGCTTTATTATGTTCTCGAACGGAAACGAAACAATGGGCAATTTTGAGCTTTTGTCCGATATAACGGCGCAGATGCGAGCCTATGATACGCGGAGGCTTTATACGGTCACGTCGAATTTTGACCACCCGCTCCTCGAATGCGAGGATTATTTGTGCGCGTTTGAGGCGAACGGCAATCGTATCCGCATACAAAATCTGCATGACGACGTTGCGCGGAGCACATGCCTCGATTACGCCAAAGCCGTGTCTGAGACCAACGCTCCGGTCATCTCCTTTGAGATGGGTCAGTATTGCTCGTATCCGGATGTGGATATATGCGAAAAATATACGGGCAATATGCTTCCCGTAAATTTTGACGCGATACGCAGGCATATGATTGCCCGCGGCTTATATCCGCGGCTTAAGGAATATGTCGCCGCGTCGGGCGCAATGGCTGTAAGGCTTTATAAAGAGGATATAGAGGCGGCGCTCAGAACAAAGGATTTCGGCGGTTTTGAGCTTCTGTCGCTTATTGATTACACCGGTCAGAGCACGGCGACAGTCGGAATTCTGGATGTGTTTTTCGAGAGCAAGGGTCTGATTTCTCCGGAGGAGTTCAGACGCTTCTGCGGCGACACCGTACCGCTGTTTAAGGCGCGGCGCATATTTAAAAACACGGAAACGCTTGAGGCGGAGCTTGATTTATACGATTTCGGTAAAGCAAAAACAGAAAATCCCGAATTCCGGCTCATGATTTATAACGGCGGGGAGCTGTTTTACGATAAAACGACGTCGGAAAAAAGGGTATCGGTGCGTCTTGATAAAATAAAAGAGGCGGCGATGCTGAAGGTCGTTTTATCCGTTGGGAAACATGAAAATTCATGGCGGATTTACGTGTATCCCGAGCCGGAAAAGGTCAGCGTGCCGAAAATCATATCGTCGAGGGAGGAGCTGTCAGCCGCCGCACAGACGGGCGGAGCCGCAATAGTGACGGCGCATGTTTTGGAAAATCCGGTAAAAGGCAGCTTTGTGCCGGTGTTCTGGTCGCCGGTTCATTTTCCGACAAATCGTCCCAGCGGAGAGATTATTGATTATAAGCACCCTGTTTTCAGCGGCTTTCCTACGGAAAAATATCCCGATTATCAGTGGAAAACGCTGCTGGACAATTCGCTGGGCGCGGATATTTCGGGATTAAAGGGCTTGAAGCCTATAGTCGAGGTCGTTCCGAATTTCGTGTTCTGCACGCCCGTGTCGCCTCTGTTTGAGGCAAGGCTGGGCAAAGCGCGGCTGCTGTTCTGCGGATTCGATTTAACCGGGGGCGATTTGCCCTCGGCGCATCTGAGAAAATGCATTTTCGAGTATGTTAATTCCGATAAGTTTAACCCGGAATATGTTATCGAAAACGCGGACGATATATTTTAAGCAAAGACAGCGCGGTTAACCGTCACGGTTCCGGAAGAAGGCATATCCTGCGATATGCCTTTTATATATGCCGAGTGATACGTCCCCGGGTCCGCCGCGCCGTGTTTCCGGAAAATCCGCGGGCTTTCTTAAATGCGCGGAAATTAAAATTTTGTGCTTATTACATAATTTTTGTTGCAAAAATAAGGCAGCTGTGGTAAAATATATATAATTGATTTTTAATTTATATAAGGAGGAGTTATTTATGGAAAAGGAACAGGTATTGCAGAAGCTTCAGGACAGCGGTCTTGTGGCGGTTGTAAGAGCAAAGAGCGGAGAAGAAGCCATTAAAATCTGCGACGCGTGTCTTGCGGGCGGCTGCTCGTCAATCGAGCTTACATTTACCGTACCGGGAGCGGACCAGGTTATGAAGGAGCTTGCGGCAAAGTATTCAAACGGAGAGATGCTTTTGGGCGCGGGTACCGTGCTTGACGCTCCGACGGCAAGGATCGCCATTCTCGCGGGCGCTAACTACATCGTATCCCCCGGCTTTGACGCGGAAACGGCAAAGCTTTGCGGAACATACAGAGTTCCGTATATGCCCGGCTGCATGACGATAACGGAATGCATGACGGCTATGCGCGCGGGCGCCGACGTATGCAAGATTTTCCCGGCTGATTTGTTCGGACCGACGATCATCAAGGACATAAAGGGACCTATGCCTCAGTGCAAGATGATGCCTACCGGCGGCGTTGACGTAGACAATGTTGACCAATGGATCAAGGCGGGCGCAATCGCGGTAGGCGCGGGCTCATCGCTTACAAAGGGTGCAAAAACGGGCGATTACGAGGATATAACAAAAACCGCGAAGATTTTCATCGAGAGGATCAAGGAAGCGCGCGCCTCGTTAAAGAAATAATCATTGTATAATAATTACATAAAGGAGATATATAAATGGCAAAGGTAGTTACAATGGGCGAGATAATGCTCAGATTATCGACCCCGAACAACGAAAAGTATATTCAGGCTGACGAGTTTGACATCAACTATGGCGGCGGTGAAGCAAACGTGGCGGTATCGCTCGCGAATTACGGTCATGATGCGGAATTTGTTACGAAGGTTCCCGACAACCCGATCGGTATGTGCGCGATAGCCGCGATGAGAAAATACGGCGTTGAAACGAAGCATATCGCTAAGGGCGGCGAAAGACTGGGGATTTATTTCCTTGAAACAGGAGCGTCTATGAGAGCGTCGAATGTTACGTATGACCGCGCTCATTCGTCGATTTCCACGGCGACAGCCGACGATTTTGACTTTGACGCCATATTTGAGGGTGCGGACTGGTTCCATTTTACCGGCATCACACCGGCGGTATCCGATGCGGCGGCGGAATTGACCGAGCTTGCCTGCAAGGCGGCAAAGGCTCACGGCGTAACCGTTTCGTGCGATTTGAACTTCCGCAAAAAGCTCTGGTCGAGCGAGAAGGCGCAGAAGGTTATGACAAACCTCATGCAGTACGTTGACGTATGCATCGGCAATGAGGAGGACGCGGACAAGGTTCTTGGCTTCAAACCGGAGAACACCGACGTTACCTCGGGTGAGTTAAATCTTGCGGGATATGAGTCCATTTTCAAGCAGATGGTTGAAAAGTTTAACTTTAAATATGTGATTTCATCGCTGCGCGTATCGCATTCCGCCTCCGACAACGGCTGGTCGGCGTGCATTTATTCCGCGGCGGACAAGGAGTTCTATCATTCAAGAGAATACAGGATTTCTCCGATCATCGACCGCGTAGGCGGCGGCGACAGCTTCGCGGGCGGCACGATCTGCGGCTTCGTGGACGGCAAGAGCTTCAAGGACGCGCTCGAGTTCGGCGTTGCGGCTTCGGCTTTGAAGCACACCATTCCGGGCGATTTCAATCTCGTAACGCGTGAGGAGGTAGAAACTCTCGCGGGCGGCGACGGCTCGGGACGAGTTCAGAGATAAGCTGTTGTTTTCGGTTAAAATACCGACTATGCCGGCGGCATGAGATAAAACATTGACATTTGATTTGCGGGGAACGGCTCAGCTCAGGCTGCGCCGTTCCCCGCTTTGTTTTGAACCGGCGGCGCGGAATCAGAGATTATGCGGATTCTTTTGAGGTACAACAGAGCAATGAGGGTTCAAGAGGTATGCGCACCGCGATAAACGGAAATACAAAGCCGTGCCGGTCAGGCAATAAAATCGCCGGGCACATACCGAAGCAAAAAGGTCCGGCTCAAATATCGCGGAATCACAGGATCCGCGTTTTCGGGAATAAAGTAAAAAAGGCATACGGCAATTAAAAATCGCGGTATGCCTTTTTTGCGCCATATTCGGCAGACTGCCGGATATCATTGACAATACTCTCGTATGTCGCGCCGCCAAGCGGCGGTTTTTGTTCCGCAGCAAACGTGTAAGCCGGGTTCTGTCGTTTAAGACGGTCATCTATCTCGACGCGCGGTTACCCGCGCGCTCAAGCCTTTTGAGGGAACATGCCGGACAAGCTTAACGTTCCCGAAGTTGCTTCGGATGGGGTTTACACGGGAATTCAGTCGCCATCATCCCTGGGGGCTCTTACCTCCCATTTCCACACTTACCCGCTCCGGCGCGCGAAGGCAGCCGCGCGGGCGTTTATTTTCTGTTGCACTGTCCCTGGAGTCGCCTCCGCAGGCCGTTAGCCTGCATCCTGTCCTGTGAAGCCCGGACTTTCCTCAGCCTTAGCCGCGACCGTCCGGTTTACTGCGTTTTTATTATAACAGCGGCGGACGCCGTTGTCAACCGTCGTATTTTTCGCGCATGAGCCGCTCGAGCTCCGAATGGTCGACGTTATCGTTATACACGCCGAAAGCCTTCTCCGCGCACGCCGGTTTAAAGCTTTCATGCTCGCGCTCGGCAGCCTCCGCGGTCCGTATATTCTTCGCGTTCCAGTTTGACAGGATCGTATCCATATACGGAAACGACAGCTTATTCGTCTGCATTATGCAGAATTCGTAAGCCAGGGCGATGACGTCCTCATCCATGCCGAAGCTGTTTGTCCACTTTTTGAGATATTCCTCTTCCTTCTTCGTCAGCGGACGGTCGGCTATGCCGAAAAGCCGCCTGAGCGAATAGAACCGGCTCGACCGCTCCTTTTCCTCACGTATATAAGCGTCAATCGCATCAACCGTGTTGATCCCGCGCTCGCACATGGTTACGGCGACCTTTTCCGCATACGGAACGGAGCGCTTGTCCTTGCCGGCGCAGTATTCGAGCACCATGAGCACCGCGTCCGGCGACAGCCCGAGAGAATCGTACATCCAGAAAAGCGTTTCGATATCGCGGGGTGAAAGTGGCTTTCCCATGATTTCCTGCGCGAGGGCAACCATTCCGCGAAGCTCCTCGTCGCCGTTTATAATTTTTTCCGCCTCGCGCGCGGATACGCGCGCGCCGTCCTCCTCCCCGGCGGGACAGCTTCCTAATATAACAGCGTCTCCGTCGTAGGAGAGAAGCCCCTCGCCCTTCCAATAATCAAGAGCGTTCTTCACATCGCTCTCGAGAAGGTTAAGGCTTTGTGCGATATCGGACTGCTCGGCGGTCCGTGCCTCTTCCGCGAGCAGCAGCGCGTACAGATATACCTTCACGTAAGAGCCGTTTGCCCTTACCATATGATTTTCTATAAAATCCGCGCTTACGGCTACGCTCGGCGCTGTTCTTTTAAATACGGGCATATCCGACTCCTCCTTTTTTCTCATTATATACCATTCCTCAAAAAAAATCAAATCCGCGCCGGGAGCGTGAAAAAAATTTTCTCCGACGCGTCCACAACATCTTGTACAAAATTACCGATATTTCTCAGATATCTTGTATTTACGCCGTTTTTTAAAATTTTTTCAAAAAAATTTTTCAAAAAAAGTGGAACAAATAAGCTTTTTTTACGTCTAACATTATGAAACCCTGTAAAGGTTGCCGCGCTGCGGGGCTTGCCGCCCGAGGGGGCAGACAAGTTGCATAAAAACGCCGTGGCGGCGTGATTTTATTAGTGAAATACCTATAAAAATAAAAAAAACGTCAAAATGGCTGAAAAAAATATTGACAATCTTTAAATTGGGTAGTACAATATTAAATAGCAGTTTTCTGATAATTGGGTAGAAGCGTTATGCGGAAAATTGTTATTAACCCCTGTATCTTCGGGCAAAGCAGGTAAACGCTCAAAGGGTATTACGGGGATACAGTTGTTTCAAAACTGTATACGAGCGCGTCGGAATAAAACCGAAGGCGCGTCGAAATATCGGGCAGCGGACCCGATATTCATGAGTTCACGGCGGCAAAGAGGAGCACCGCCGGAGCTATAAGAAATTTGCTCCTCGTAAAGCAAAAATAAAAGGGAGGATTTGAGACAATGAAAAAAAATCTCAAAAAAGTAATTTCAGCTATTGCTGCACTTGCTTTATCCACGAGCTCTTTTGTTGCTCTCGCGGTTGATTTCCCGGATGTTCCTGACACGGCTGATTACGCTAAGGCGGTTGACCAGCTCACAGGTATGGGCATCGTTGAGGGTGATCCGGACGGCACATTCCAGCCGGACAGAGCCGTAACGAGAGCCGAGATGACCACAATGATCATCAGAGCTTTGGGAAGCGAAGCCGCTGCAACTTCAATGGCTGGTCGCGACACTAACTTCAGAGACGTTGACCACAACCACTGGGCAGCAGGTTACGTAGCTGTAGCCAACACAATCAACCCGCAGTTTATTCAGGGTATGGGCGACGGCACATTCGCTCCTGACGCGACTGTAACTTATGCGCAGGCTGTAACAATGCTTGTTCGTTCTCTGGGTTATGAGTCAATGGCTGCTCCTTCGGGATATCCGAACGGATATCTTGCTCAGGCGGGCGCTATCGGCATGCTCGACGGATTCTCGATTCCGAGCAATGACACAGAGCTTAACAGAGGTCAGGTTGCTATCCTGATCGACAATGCTACCGTTAACTGCCCGATCCTCGGTGAAGGCGAGTGGCAGCAGGGTATTATGGGCGGAAGCTATGCTCCCGAGGTTAAGGACGGAGCAATCCCCGGACAGGGCAACTTCTGGAAGTCGCTTGCTACAACAAAGCATAATACATATCAGGTTTACGGCCGTGTAACAGGTACGAAGCTCACAGATTCCACAACAGACGCTGATGAGGTTCTTATCACGGTTATGCGTTCGAGAAACTTTGACGGCTTCTCATTCGGCTTCGGCTATGACAGCTCCAGCGCTACAAAGTATCCACGCGCTGACGTAGGCGACACGGACGCGGCTGCTCATCTTAACCAGTATGCTGAAATGCTTATTGAGGACACCGGCGATGACGAGTATGTGCTTCTTGCATATACACCGACCGACGGTAACACAAGATCGTTAGAGTTTGCTACCAACCAGTATAACGATAAGGTTGCAAACACAATCACATTCACAAACGAGAGCGGCACAAATCCGAGAAACTATGATTTGAGCCCGACAGAGACAACCTACTATGTAAACGGCTACAAGGTAGCTGACTGGGCTGCTGCTCAGCCGTACATCACAAACAACTATGTAGGTAACGTTACTCTCCTTGACTATCAGGGCGAGCCCGTAAACGGCAACAGATCGAACGGCGCAGACGGTAAGTATGATGACGTAATGATCACATATTATCAGGATGCTGTTGTTAACGAGGTTGTTGTTGACAGAGCGGGTGAGGTAACAATCACATTCGACGAGACTGACGGTATCAGAAGACCGCAGCTCAAGTTTGACCCCGCTGATGAGGACAGAATGGTAGCCTTCACAGGCGACGCTACAAGCTATGAAGAGCTTGAGCAGTATGACGTACTTTCGATTCAGACAAAGCCGGGCGTAACCGACCTTTCTGATGAAGATGTTACAGCCGTTGTTTCCAAGAACAAGGTAACAGGTACTGTTTCCAGAAACAGAAAGAACGACGTAGCAGGCGGTTGGGAGTACTTCATCGGCGATGATTCGTATGTTGCAAACGTAGGAATCTTCGGTGATTCCAACGGCGATCCGGTTCTTGTAAACTCGACAGAGTACACCTTAAGCCTTGACGCGTTTGGTTATATCGCTCACTATGAGGAGGGCGCAAGCTCAAGACTCTACGGTATAGTTGACGGCATGTTCACAGCTGAGGGCGGCTCGACATACAGAGTAAGACTTGTAGAGGCTGACGGTTCGGTTAACACTTATGACTATTATAAGCAGAGCATAGATGAATTCAGAACGGCTGCCGAGCAGTATGCTTATAACAAGCCGGCAGATGCTGAGCTTAGGCTCGACGGAACAGATACCCGCAAGAATGTTATGGAGCGTGTAGTTAACTACACAATCACATCGGGCGGAGATCTCAGAATTTCCGGTCTGGCTGAGGATATGACTGAGGCTGTAGACAGCACATATCAGCTTTCATCGAACAGAGTAGGAAGCGTAAGATTCAATGAGAACACAAATGTTCTTGACCTTACGGATTACGTAGATAAGGACGGCGAGCAGGTAACGGGCAGCACCGGAGATATTTCGGTAATGGGTTCGTTCCAGGCTGACTCCGAGTACACTGTTGTAGGTTACGGCAAGTCGAAGAGCGACAGCACATTCAGCTTCGCAATCGTACTTAGCGGCGTAGGCGGCATCGGCATTGATTCGCCTATGGCTGTAGTTAACTCCGTATCTTCAACGGATTACGGCGATGGCGAGACAACATTGTTGTCCGTATACACCAACGGCGACCTTGAGGATCTCGTAGTTGACATCGATGCTACCACATATGCTCAGCAGGAGGCACCGAAGTTCAACACAGGTGACGTATTCGTTTACGAGCTCAGCACCGACAACAGAATCAAGACAATCGCTAAGGTTTATCACATGAACGGCGGCAACTACACCGCGTTGGTAAGAGACGCGTTTGATACTGCTTCAAATGTAGATAACTTTAACGACCTGGTTGACGGCGCAAACGGTTCTCAGTTCGATGCTTGCATCAACGACGATGTTCCGGTATCCAGCACGCTTGATGATACCGATGAAAACGGTAAGCTTAAGTATCAGAACTTCAATAAGGGTAAGGGCGAGTTCGCATTCTTCACCTTCGGTCCTGTTATCAGCACCACAGGCGGCGTAACAATCGCTACTCTTAACCATAAGAACGATAACTTAGTATCGTACATGGATGTTAAGTCTGACTACAGCTTCGATTCTGACAGCAATGTATATCTCTATGACTTCGATCAGAAGTATGAGAGCCAGAGAACTGACCTTGCCAGCAAGACTTCTGTTCAGAAGACTTCGACCAGCAATAAGACGCTCTATGCTGACGGCAACAACGGCGACTATATCGACTGGACGCTGGATTACAACTATGACGGCAGCAATGCAGGCAAGACCTATGGTTCTAACGATATAGCGTTCGCGCTTCTCAAGATTGACAGCAACAGCATCACAGAGGGATACACAATCATTCCTCCGACAAGAGCTGACTGATTAATCGAAGGTTAACGCAATATACGCGGCATAACGCATAATGACCAATCCCGCAGGGCGAAAGCCCTGTCGGGGTTGGTTCTTTTTTACGGTAAAATCCCGAACGCCCGCGGACCCGCGGGGCGTATGCGCGCCGGACAGCGGCGCCGGAGGGGGCGCAGCCGTGTATGCGTCAGGCGCGAGAGCAACCACTCGGGATATCATAATCGCAAACGTCAGATGTGAGGACAACCGCGGGATATCATAATCGCAAACGTCAGGCGCGAGGATAATAGCGGGAGCATCGTGCGCGGCGGTAAAAATAAAAAAGAGGCGTTACGCCTCTTTTTCGGATTTATTTTAAAATCGTCAGACCATCGGACGCGTCCGATCAGCCCTCTCTGTAATTTGTCAGCTCTCTAACACAAGCGGGACAGACATTGCGTCCCTTAAATGAGAATACGTTTTTTGCATCTCCGCAAAAAGTGCAGGACGGCTCGTATTTTTTGAGAATAATTTTATCCTCGTCCGTGTAAATCTCAAGCGCGTCGCGTTCCGCGATTTCAAATTTCGTGCGCAGCTCCTTCGGCAGTACAATCCTGCCGAGCTCGTCTACCTTTCTGACTATACCAAGCGATTTCATTAAATCCACCTCCCCCTGTTTAATGTTCACCCCGGTTAACATTATATCATATAAACCGGAAAATGTCAAATAAATTTTGTAAATAATTGTAAATATTTGTCAATTTGAGCCGTTGATTCCGAGCGCGAGATAAAGCGCGGCGGATTTTATGCTGACAAAGCGCCGCAGCATTTCCTTTGCGGAAAAGAGTTTGCCGAGAGCCCCTGCTGTAATTTTCGGGTCGAGCTTTTGCGCGAGGCCGCGCAGCTCGCCGAGCGCGTCGGTATTAATTACGGCTTTTGGAGCGCCGGTCTGGATAACGAGGATATCGCGCAGATAGGAAATCCAGAAATCGAGAATCATGTCGGCGCTGTCCTTTTCGGCGTCAAGATAATCGCGTATTTTAAAGGCGCACAGCCTGTTTTTCGTCAGCAGCAGCGGCAGATTTTTAAGGGCGTCGTCGCGTATGGGATAAAAGCGCTCATTTTCCGCGGCGATGTCCGCGAGTCCGGGAATACCGGCGCAGTATTTTACGAGGAAATCCTTGTTTGGCGCGTCGGGATATTTTTCGTTAATGTATTCGGACGTTACGCTGTCGGGCACCGGCGGGAAATGTATAAGAGACGCGCGCGAGCGCACCGTCGGCAGCAAAACGGAGCTGTTTGTTGTTATGATGATAAAAACAGCGTATTCGGGCGGCTCCTCAAGCGTTTTCAGGAGCGCGTTCTGCGCCGCTTCGGTGAGGAGATTCCCCTCGCGTATGATATACACCTTGCGCGGCGAGGAAAACGGCTTCACAGCCGCGTCGTCGGTCAGCGCGCGTATCGGTGCGACGCCTATGGTTTTTCGGTCGGAGGGCTTTTCGACGAGGATTATATCGGGATTGGTATCCGCGCGCGATTCCACGCAGCTGCGGCACGAGCAGCACGGAGCCGACGCCGGGTTCTGACAGGTCAGCGCCATAGCGAACAGCTTCGCCGATTCGAGTATGTTAAGCCCGTTTTCGCCCTCAAAAATATACGCGTGGGACGCAAGAGAGCTGTGAACCGAGTTTATCAGCGTCCGCATTAAATTTTCATGGTAGGTTTTGTACCCGTACATAACAGCGTCCTCCGGTAATCTTTTTTCTATATTGTATCATAAAATCACGCGTTTGCAAATATAATTTTTCGGGGTGGGGATCATGAATTATATTTGGTGCGCCATGATCGGCGCGTCGCTTATATTCGCGGCTGTTAACGGCACGGCCGCGCAGACAGCCGCGGCGATAGCGGAGGGCGCGGCGGCGGGCGTGAAAACGGTGATATCCTTCGCCGGAATTATGTGCTTCTGGTGCGGGATAATGCGCATTATGGAGGGCTGCGGCGCGGTTTCGCTGCTAAAAAAAATAATCGGTCCGGTAACGGCGCGTCTGTTCCCTGACGCGGACGGCGAAGCGCGAAGCCACATAGCGATGAATCTGACCGCGAACGTGCTCGGCATGGGCAACGCAGCCACGCCGGCGGGAATTAAAGCGATGGCGGCGTTTGACAGGGTCAATGCGGATCCCGCGCGCGCGTCGGAAATGATGGCGATGCTTGTGGTTCTGAATACAACTTCGTTTCAGCTCGTGCCGACGACGATAATGTCAATGCGCGCGGCCGCGGGCGGGAATCCGTCGTCGGTGGTCGTGCCGATATGGATCGCGTCGGCATGCTCAATCGCCGCGGCGGTGACGGCGGTGAGGCTTGCGTACCGGAAACGGTGAATTTTAGTTTACCCAATGTCGTGGCTGCCGCCCCTCCGCCGAAAATATGATGCAGAGCGTTCCCGTAAGCAGAAATCACGTATGGCGGGAGTTAGCCTCCCTTGTCAAAGGGAGGGGGGACCGCCGAAGGCGGTGGAGGGATTCATGGGTACAAAAAACCGCATATTTAAGCGATTGGCTGTAATTACGGAATCCCCTCGCCAACTTCGTTGGCCCTCTCCCCTTTAACAAGGGGCGCAAGCAGAGCGTTCCCGTAAGCAGAAA
>CANQQZ010000031.1 GCA_947626135.1 uncultured Clostridia bacterium | reverse complement strand
AAAAAGAGTGAGATACTGGAGTGGATTCGTGCGGACAGGAGCAAGCGGTTTGAGATTGAGCGGGATATATCGGAAAGAGTGTAGTTATTTAGAGGGAAGTTTGTATGGAAAATCCCGCGCGGGGACTTGCTTTTACGGCTCGTATATGATAGACTTAATCCGGTAGTAGTGGAGGTTGGCATATGTATATTGCAATTTGCGATGATGATCGTATCTTTATTGAAACATTAAAAGAGACGGTTCAAAAATTATTGAATCAACGCCTGAGAAGCTGCAATATAGAAACATTCATCAATGGAAATGATTTAATAGAGCGCAGCAAAGAAGCATTTGCTGATGCTGTTTTATTGGACATAGATATGCCCGGGATGTCGGGGTTTGAAGCGGCTGAAAAACTCCAGAGAATAAACACAGATGCGCTTATTGTTTTCATAACCAGTCATGAGGACAAAGTTTATCAGTCGTGGGAGTATCAGCCTTTTTGGTTTGTAAGAAAAAGCCATATTCAGGACTTGGAACTTGTATTGAACAAACTTATCGTCAAAATCGACTCTCGGAATGAACAAGAAAAAAATATATATACGCTGAACACCGAAGGAAAGCCTGCGTTTATAGATATAAATGAGGTTACATATATTCAGGCATATAACCATTACGTTTTAATCAATAATAAAAATAACGAAAAAATTCAAGTGCGCTGTAAAATTTCGGATGCGGAACAGCAGTTATATCCGTTATATTTTATCCGAATACAAAACAGCGTAATTGTAAACTGTAGATTTATTTCAAAAATAAAAAGCAGGAGCGTAATTTTAAGCAGCGGTGAGGAAATATCTGTAAGCAGAAACAGACTTGAATATATTAGGAATGAGTTTCAGCGATTTATAAGGAGCAGATGAGTATGGCAAGAATTATATTTGAGTTGGGAGTTAATTTAATCGAAACGCTTATAATCGTTGACTTTTTGACCCGCTATCTTGGAATAAAATATCGGGATAAGCGTGGAGTAATAGGTTTTTTTGGAGCATGGCTGGCATTTTTTGTTGAAGTAAGCATAACAAATCATTTCGTTTCATTTGAAGGTGTCGGGTCATTAATTCACCTTGCTGTTTTTTTCATATATGCGCTGCTTTTTCTAAAGGGCAGTATTCTTTTAAAATTATGGATTTGTGCGTTAATTGAAATCATTAATATGATTATTGGATTGGGAACGGCTCTTATAGCTTGTTCTATTATGAAGTGTGATCCTAACGATATATTTACGGTATTCAATTCGACAAGAATAATAGCGGTTATAATAACTAAAGTGATTTTATTCTATACGTGCAAAATTATTTTAAGATACAAGTACAGAAATCCGCTGGACAATCAGTCATGGATTATGCTGATATTAATTCCTATAATATCGGTAATATCATTAAGCGCGTTAATGTTTGCCGCAATGGCTTATGAGGAAATATCGGGATATATATTGTGTGGAATGTCCGGAATATTGCTTGCAAATATTATTACATATTATTTTTTTACGCGGCTGAATAAGGATTACGAAACAAAACTGAGAATTAAGCTGCTGGAACAAGATAATGAAAATGCCAGGAAAAATATTGAAAATGCCGACGCGTTTGTAAGACAGATGAAATCGGCGGAACATGACATGAAAAATCAGCTGCTGATAATCTACAATTATATAGATTCCGGCAAGTACACCGACGCGAAGGATTATATACAAAGTCTGACGAATGATTATCTTCCGGAGGTACAGAACTTCATAAGCAGCAGCAACGACGCGTTTAGCGCTATTGTCAATTCAAAGATAGTAATATGCAACCGGAAAAAAATATATATTGAAATAAAAGAAAAGAAGGATGCGCTTAAAACTCTAAACGCGGTTGACACAGGGATATTATTCGGAAATTTGCTCGACAACGCGATTGAAGCCGCGGAAAAAACAGATAACAGGAGAATAACGGTTGATGTTCAAACCAATGGCAATTACTTATCAATACTTGTTACAAACAGTATTGATAAATCGGTCCTTAGCGATAACGAAAAGCTTGAAACATCCAAGCAAAATAAAGAATTGCACGGTATAGGAATTAAGAGCATTAAAGCTGTAGTAAAAAAATATAACGGAATGATACAGTTCTTTGAAGAATCCGGTGAGTTTTGTTGTCATATACTATTGGATATTGATAATTAAGTAACCGAACAAAAATAAGCCGTAACCTCGGCTTATTTTTGTTTGTCAAGTTTTAAAAGTGTGTAAAGTATGCCTGTTTTGTGTAAAGTATGCCACATGACTTTAAAACCGGAAAGAAGTATGCTATAGTAAATATTATCAAAAATATTATCAAAGATGAAGGAGAATATGAAAATGGAAGCAAAAGGATTAATCGCGGCGGCGTTGGCGGCGGTGATGTTCGCGGGAACGGCGGTATACGCGGCGGACGCGGACGATATTGCAGGTATTGTAGCGAAAAACGCGCCGACAGGCGAACGGCTTGAACACGTACTGAACCTGAAGGCAGCGGAGGAGGACATATATCCGCGTGACTTCACCGACCCGAAGCAGATTTATATGCAATACACACTCGACGGCGATAAGCTTGAAAAATACTCCGGCAGCTTCGCGGCGCTGATTGATGACGCGAAAGCGTGGTATCTGCCGGTGGTTAAAAACGGAAAGGTCGTTGACGAATACATATATGCCGAGGCGGGGGTTGTAACCGACAGCGAGGTAATAGGAGAATCTACTGTTGATAACAGCAGCACCGCGTATGATTACGCGTCAATCGCAAAGGCAATTAACGCGGCGGACGTGGGCGATGTGACCGATATAAAGCGTTTGCGCATAAAAAAGACGGCAGACGATGTGCTGTATACGCCGACGGCACAGGGCGAATACATAATTCCATTACAGGATATGACAATCTTTTATTATGACGAAAACGGGAAATTTTCGCACAGGATTGTATTTGAAAAAATGACGGTCTATCCGGCGGACGAGCTTGTTAAGGAGCTGAAAATTGATTTTGCAGCCCGCGCGAAAAACGCGGAGAAAATCAACAGCAATAACGACACGGACACTTATCTTGACGGCAACGGCGAAATCGCGCAAACCACGCCGAAGCCGCAGACTACGCAAAAACCGACCGATAAGCCAAAGCCGACAGATAAGCCAAAGGTAACGGCAGAGCCAAAGGCGACTGTTGAACCGACGGCGGCTCCGCATAAAGGCACGCCTCGCTATAATGAAAACGGGGATATTGTCGGCTATGATTATTCCATAGACGAAATTGATTGGGATAAAATCCACGAGGATATGAAATACGGACTGCAAAACACAGAGCCCATATTGACCGTACACAGTGCAGACGGTGTTACTCTCGCGATTGATGGAGAGGCTATTGAATTTACCGATGCAAAGCCATTCATTGACGAGAATAACCGTACCCAAATTCCCGTTCGGGCAGTGGCGGAAGCTCTCGGCATGATGGTTGACTGGGATGCGGGAAAACAGCTTGCCACAATAAGCAAGAACGGATTTGAGGTAACATTTACAATTGGTTCGTATATCATGACCATAGATGGCGAGCCGACGCAGATGGACACATCTGCGGTAATTATAGGCGACCGCACATATGTGCCGCTTCGTTATGTCGCCGAGGCGATGGGCATGACAGTTACGTGGGAATAATCCATGTGACTGCTAAACTAAATAATACAAGGAAGGAATATAACAAATGAAGGTAAAAGGATTAATCGCGGGGCTTATAAGCGTGATGATGATTACGCCGGTTTCATTCGCGGACAACGACGGTGATTTTCCGATGTACGAAAACAACGGAATAATATACGAATACACGGTCGAAAACAACGAAATCACGATAGTGGATTATGACTGCGGAAACGCGCGGACAATGGAAATCCCGGCTGAGATAGACGGCAAAAGGGTGACAAAAATCGGCGATTACGCTTCTTCGTCGGCTGACAACTATAAAACGGACCGTTCGCTTACAGAGGTTGTTGTTCCCGACGGCATAACGGAAATCGGTGCGGGCGCGTTTTCGTATCTTGAGGGATTGAAAAAAATAACACTGCCGGACAGCGTAACAAAAATCGGCGCGGGCGCGTTTCAGGATTGTCCGAGGCTGACGGAATTTACCGTTCCTCCGCTTGTTACGGAAATACCCGACCGCTGTTTTAAAGACTGCGCGGCGCTTGAAGCATTGAACTGGCTGCCGGAAAAGATTAAATCAATCGGCGCGGACGCGTTTGAAAATACTCCGTGGCTTAAAAATTACGAGGGGGAATATATCCTTATCGACGGCGGCAAAACGCTTGCAATATATTGCGGCAGCGCGGAAGCATTTGAAATCCCTGCGGAAATTGCCAAAGTGGGAGCGCGCGCGTTTTCGCATAACGATACGGTTAAAAGCGTCACGATCCCGCAAAAATTCGACCACGTGGACGAATACGCGTTTTATAACTCATCTGTTGAAACGGTAAATTTTGAAGGGAATATTTCATATATCGGACAATTTGCGTTTTCCGGCGCGAATTTAAAGTCCGTCACAATCCCGGACGGCACTCAAAGTCTTGCCCAATACGCGTTTTGTGACTGCAAGCGGCTTGAATCGGTAAAAATCCCCGAATCGGTAACGAGCATCGGCGAACACTGCTTCTCTGGCTGCGAAAAAATCAAGTCGATCAAGTTGCCGTCGGGACTTGAAACTCTCGGCAACCAGGCGTTTTATCAATGCACAGCGCTTGAATCGGTCAATATTCCCGATAAGCTCAAGAGCGCGCAGCATCTCGGTCACGTTTTCGGCAGCACGAATTTAAAGCACGTCGAATTTAACGGCGACGCTACGCCGCAGCTTTATTCCTCGTTCGGAGCGGAGCTTATAGGCGCGGAACAGGAGGAATTTACGATAATTGACGGAGTTCTTATGAAATATAACGGTACGGACAAAAATCCCACCGTTCCGGACGGCGTAAAGGAAATTGCGGTCGGCGCGTTTGCGGAGGCGGATATTGACACGGTAACATTTCCGGCAAGCGTTAAGACAATAAAGCAGGGCGCGTTTCAGAGCGCGGCGATAAAGGAGGTAACGATCCCCGCGACAATCGAAACGGTCGAATCGAATGCGTTTGCGCATTGTCACGAGCTTAAAAGGGTGGTTATCGAGAAGGGCGGCGCGAAAATATCGGCGGGAGCGTTTGGCGGCGCGGGCGTTACCGAAGTGGAAATCGCGGACGGAATGTTTGTATCAAAGGAAGCGTTTAAGAATACGCCTTATTATGACGGTGAAACAGATGTTCCTGAGGAAACGTCAAATCCGAAAGAAACAGCAGCTCCCATAGCGGATTTAACGGTAAAATCGGTTAACGGAGAGTTGGAAATTACAGCAGACGGAAATGTAATTGAATTTCCGGATGCTAAGCCGTTTATAGATGAGAACGGACGCACACAAATTCCGCTGCGCGCGGTAACGGAAAGTCTTGGCGCGGCGGTTGACTGGAATGGCGAAAACCAACACGTCAGCGTCAACGGAAACGGCACGGAAATAACGCTTATAATCGGTTCGGATATTATGAATATAAACGGCGAACCCGTGCAGATGGACACATCTGCGGTAATTATAGGCGACCGCACATATGTGCCGCTCCGTTATGTCGCCGAGGCGATGGGCATGACAGTTACGTGGGAATAATCCATGTGACTACTAAACTAAATAATAAAGGAAGGAAGATAACAAATGAAAGGAAAAAGATTATTATCAATGGTACTTGCAGTAGCTATGTTACTGTCTTTCTGGACTATCCCGGGATTGGCATTTGATACCGGCTATGAGAGTGCGATTGACATCGGAACGAGTTTCAACAGAACAACCGATAAAATCAGTAGTAGCGACGCGAGTGTGTGGTACAAGTTTACGATTTCACAGACACCGATGGCATACGGATTTACATTGAGAGATATGCCATCGGGCTCGCCGTTCAGCTATGAACTTTATTATCAGGACGTAAGTGGAGCGCAGCCTAAAATGCTTAATATGACACCGAGACTGTCACCATCAGGATATCGTGTTATGGACGGGGTGCTAGATAAAACAGGTACATACTATATTAGGGTATACTCCTTAACGGGTGCTTATTCCAGTACAGCATACAGATTCACGGGAAGTGCAGGTAGAAACGGATATTCCGCATATATTGCAACAAGTGTTAAAGCAACCAGTGACAATCTTGATTGGGCAGCTTGCGCTGAAATGGCAGGAAAATATAAGTATTATCGCGATGTAACAACATCCCTAGCTCCCAATAGAACAGCTAATATGGCGGCAAAGTATATCCAGAGCGGCAAGATTTCGGATAGTGGTACACCGACAAATGCAAAAGCAGGTTCAACCAAAGCAACGGCGTTAAAGGAAGTGGCAAATGCTGCTAACTACATTTTGTCTGGAACCCAGATGTTAAATCCTGCTTTTGTAGTAAAAAGCAGTAATGTTCCCAGTATGACTGATTGCTTAAAAGTTATATGGGAAGACCAAGACGTGATGATTATGCGTATGGCAAATTGGGAAGCTGATGTAGAATCGGCATCAAGATACCTCTTGCTTAGCGGTGTAAATGTTGCAAGCAATACGCTTACATTTCGTGACCCTAAATTGTCAAGTTCGAGCTATACTGTGGACTATGACGACTTTACCACCAGAGGTTATGAAGGTGACGGATATGCAACGCATTATAATGGCGACAGCATTGTATGCGCATATTAAAGAACGGAGGTAACAAAATGATTAAGAAAAAATACCATATCATTTCAGCAGGGATTATCGCGACGAGTTTGAGCGTTGGTGCGGTTCCATTTGCAGTGCCTCAGTTGTCGGCGGATACGTTTAAGGCTGATATAGCAGAAATCGTGGCGACTACCGCTGACCTGGATACCAGTATGATTGACAGCGTTTTTAACGGAGTACAGTATGTTGATGAAAACGGTGATATACAGACCATAACAGAGGAAAATATCTCGCATGACATAAATGATGTTGTTAAAAAGTATTCCGTTACCAATTATGTAATAGGTGACGATTCTGATTCTACATCTATTTACGATAGCCTATCAGATACGTATGACTACTATATTCCTATTAAAAACGGAAATGACATTGTGGGCATGGCGAGGCTGAACATAGGACAGCCCGTTGACGAGGTTAAAAAGGTTCTTAACAGCCTGACTTTCAATAACGAATCAACAAAAGACGAAATCCTGCAACGCGCAGCAGCACGTGAAGGAAAATGGTATATTGCTTCAGTGAAACAGTACGACAACAGCAGTATTGGCTTTATGACAGACGATGAAATTGAAAGTAAGCTGAGTGCTGAAGGAATAACCGACGCTATTGATATACGTTATATTTCAATAAGCGGTTTTGCAGATGAAGCACTTTGCGTAAAAACTGTTGACGGCGAATACATTATTCCGTTGGACGCAAATCCGGCATTGACTGATATTAACAACGGAAAGACATATACAATAGCGGATGTGCAGAATTCCGTCGGAACAGTCGGCGTTAGTGAAGTAGAGTAACTCGGCATTTATACAATATGGTAGCCGTGATGAAATTTTATTCATCACGGCTACTGATATATGTTTAGGAGGTATATATTTATGCGGAAGATTTTGTATATGTTTATCGTGATTTCTATGACTTTTTCAATGTGTATATCAAGTCATGCTGCAACTATAAATACAGATGATATAGCTACGGCGATTGGAAAAACATCGTTGAATGGGCAGGCTATGAATAACCTGCTTAATTCAAAGGTTAAAAGTCATATCACTAATGATGATGTCGAGGTAAAGACCTTTACAGACCCACAATTAATTTACAGAAGATACAGAGTAAAAAATGATGATGACTTTACCAATTATTCAATGTTTAAAAATTATTCGGGAAATTTTGCGGCTGAGCTTATAGAAACAGATACCTTGCATATACCAGTTATAGAAAGAGAAAAGATTGTAGGAGAATACCTGTATAACGACAGTAGCGCTAATGTGTCAAATGCTGTATATGTAGATTTGCCAGACCAACTTGGCTTTTCTACAATATATGACCATAAAACTGTTGCAGATATAATTAGTGCAGCTAATATAGGAGAACCAAAAGATATACGTAGTGTGCGTATACAGTATCCCGTCACAGCCCTCATCTATGTGCAAACAGACAAAGGTGAATATGTGATACCTACAAATGACGTATATTTAGGCTATTACGATGATAATGATCGTTATAGCCTTCGAATAGGTTTTAATGCGCTTACAGTGTACGCAGCAGATGAACTGGTTGATGCATATAAATCTGACCTTGTTGCACACCAAAAGCGGCGAAATGAAATTGATGAAAATGATGGTTCGTATTCCTACATTGATGACAACGGCGAAATCGCGCAAACCACACCGAAGCCGCAGACTACGCAAAAACCGACCGATAAGCCAAAGCCTACAGCCACGCCGAAGCAGACAGACAAGCCGAAGGTAACGGCAGAGTCAAAGGCGACTGTTGAACCGACGGCGGCTCCGGCGGCAACGACAAAGCCACAGCCGACGGCTGACAGCGACGGATGGCAGGACACGATAACGGTACACAATACGCCGGACAAGGGGCTTTTCATGTCCATTAACGACGTCCGCGCGGATTTGGGCGGCGCGGAAATATTTATTGACGAAAACGACCGCACGCAGATGCCCGTCCGCGCGGTGTCGGAGCTTTTGGACGCAAAGGTAGATTGGAACGAAGCGACGCGCACCGTCACGGTCACGCGCGGCGATAATGTGCTGACACTTGAAATCGGCAGCAAAATCATGTACAAAAACGGCGAACCGATTGAAATGGACACGGCGGCGGTGATTGTTAACGATTTAACGTACATTCCGCTGCGGTACATCGGCGAAGCTCTCGACTGCATGGTGGCGTACACGACGAGCGAAATCCCGTTCGAGGGGCGGCGAAAAATTTTAACCGGCGACGATGTTTACGAGGGCTTTTTCGAGGGAATGTCGGCGGAGGAGGTCAAGGAAATCCTTGATGCCGCGACCCCGTCCGAGCCAACGATTGAGGAATAGACGGTATAGGGTAAAGGGACAGCGCCGATATGTGGACGGCGCGAACAACAGCGGCGACGGGTGTGTAATCCCGCCGCCGTTGTTGTATTTACTAGGCTGCTGTAATAAATTATTGGTTAAACACATTAACAATATCTTTTAAAATAGCCTCGTTAACCTGATGTGCAATCATATTCATCAGCTGCACCCATTCCATCGGCTTATCGGCTTTAAGCCGCTCGGTCACTTCATATTTTGCCATATATTTAGGCAATAAATTGTCCTTTAATTCGTCAGCTTGGTGGTCGATGTCGGCAAGATGGTCAAATAGCTTGCCTGAAGTGAACAGACTGTTATAGAGAAGCGGTCGATGATTTTTAAGATAGCTTTTGCATAGCATACCGTATTTGCCGATTGGTTTGCTGTCTGGTATGGACAGGTTCGGTATAAGATAATCTCCGTCCTGCACATATGTTCCTTCGATTTGTTCGAATAGCGTTTTCATTAACTTGTCCTCCTATGATATAAATTATTCCGCAGAGGGTAAATCACAGAAATCCTGTCCTTTATTTGCCCTTTTATGTTATGAAAAATCAGTAAAAGTTGCAATAAGTTACAAGAAGCCAATCCGCTAAATGTCGCATAATAGAGCCGATTTTGAAAAATTGACAAAACCCGCAAAAAGCTAATTCTACAATCCGAGTCCCTGATGGCCCACCAGTTTTGAAAGCTTTGAAAGCCAGCAATAATGCGGCTTTCGGGTTTTTTTCATTTTGGCTGATTTTTCGTTTTGTCCGTTAATATATACTATAGGAATAAGAAAATTTTTGTAATACTTAAGCTATAATATATATTAAACAAACTTTTACGATTATTGGATGATGACAAATATAGATATTATTTCCCAATTATATCCGCACAAATATCATGTATAGTTTGACTTACTTTATTATAGTAATCATTGTCAGTTGATTGTCGCATTGTGGAGACAATAAATCCTCGTGTTTTAGTATCTTGGGATAATTGTTTACTATCATATATTATTGATTCGTCAATAGTATAGTAGGTTTCTTTTTTCCCTAATTTATATATAAGTTGTATACCGGCATATAAGGCCTCATATTTCGCTTTAGTCGATTCTGTAGTACAAGTTTCTATGTGTTTCTTTACATCTTGCTCTAATTGCCGCAGTTTATTTTCGGAAATAGTAATTGTATCATTATTAAGTTTTAGTTGCGATAATAAAAGTGATAACTTTTGACCGGTTATTTTCTTTCTGGAAAGTAACATTCTATGCATTGTTGGACGTTTTTGAAATCCTGCTGAAGTGGTTATAACCAGTGCTATATTCAGGAAGTTATTGTGTATTGAGTGATTTGAATGGGCAGATGCTAACATGCATACCTCCTGCTTGTTATCGCCAATTAATATGCAATACCACATATTATAATAATTATTAATCATAAAAATTCCGGAATACCATTTAATCTCATCATTTCCTTCGTATATTGTCAATTTTACATTACAATTACTATTCTGATTATCAACATAAATATTCATTAAAGCTCGTACATATTTTTTGACCGATGAATCAGTAGAAAAAAATACACAATGATAATCCCCTAGATAAGATTTAAACTCTGGATGTTTTGAATCGACAATAAAATTTCCTTTATCATAAGCGATTATGTTAGGAATTGATTTATTGTCAGCTGCGTCTGTTTCCAATTCATCCATAATTGGTTTTATATCATCATCTTGAAGCTTGCATATTTTTTGTAATGCTTTTATGGCATCTTTTGTTAGTTTTAGTGACACATCTCCTAATTCTAATCTGCTAATTTTCTTCTGATTAAAAGAAAAAATATGTTTGCTTTCAATCAGTGCGTTAACTTTTTTAGCAAATTTATCTTGATTATATGAAGGATATATCTCTCTTCTTTTTGCTCGTATCAATTGTCCAAATTCTTTTCGATTCTTTTCGAAGCTATTCTTCATCCTACAACACCTTTCTTTGGGTTTAGATAAATAGACAGACAAGAAAAACAATGTGTCTATCTAAAAAATTATTATTTTACACAAATCGTCTTGACATTACTCAAAACATAATATATCATATTATTAAATTATTATATCATAAAGTGGCATTGGGATAAATAGTATTTTTAAAATTCGGCATTATGCCTAAAAATTCGACAATGTTAGCATGTCAAAATGTATAAATTGGGAAATGTATGGTTTAAATATTTCTTAGGGAAAAGTGTATTAAAGCCTGTATAACTGTATATTGGAAAGGAGACAGATAATTATGAAAGCAAATAATAAAAAAAAGCATAGAAATGGACGACCAATAAAAGGCAATTTAACGCCATTTAGAAATACAAAACTAGAAATAGTATATAACCAAATCAATAATCTGTACTTAACAGAGGATATACTAATACTTCTGCGCAATTTACTTAAAGATGCCTTAAGTTTACGTATGCAGTACGCGTTAAAAAAATGTGGAAAATATCAGTTAATTTCTGATGACTGTAGAAACATCATTAAAAATTTTTTAAAACAGTTTAAAAGTCACCCGTATGCATATAAATTTGTTGACTGCTTTTTCGATTCATATAATGATGGCATAGTACATGCAGTGACAATTAATGAACCAAGATGCAGAACTTCTGATCCAATAAAGGCAATACAGCACGGAGTCAAAGACTGTCTTAAGGCTGTGGACACATATATTAAACCTATTTTACCTATTATTGAAAATGATAAACGGTTTAATAATAGTAAATTATTAGGAAAACTCAGTGATGTCAAAAGTGCAACGATCTTTGTAGGCTATTACCTGAAAAAAATTAACATAGGTCGTCTACCATTAAAAATTGGTGTTGACACTTTTGAAAATGCGAAGCAATTAGATGCTAATATAGCTGAGTATTATACTTACAACCATGAGATAGATAAATATTGTTTAGTAGACAAAAAAAATAGTTACTATTCTGCTGTTAACAATTTATGTGCAACATATATCATATGCCATAGGCATCATTAATAACATACCATGGTATTAATGATATAGCAAAGAATATATACCTATGTTTTTGGATGATTTTTAAGGGAGGTATAGTTTTATGAATAATATTAATAGAAGATTTTATGTTGAACTTATAAAAAATAAACATGTGCTATGTGATGCAGAAATTTATAGATATTACTATAAAAAGATATGGCCATGTGAATTATATTTTAAAAATTTTTTATTAGCCTCTGATTCGTCGGTAAAGCTAGATTATTCAAAAAAAATATATTTATACATGCAAGTATTTGATGATATTATAATGCCATCATTTCTAACAAATAATCTAATATCTACACAGCAAGACATTCTTGCAAAAGATAATATGTATATCCCCCAAGATCATCTAATCCATAGCATATATTTGTATATATTAGGGATATACTTATTTTTCAACTCTACGTTATTCTATACTAAATTAACAAAGTCTTCAGCAGGAACTAATGTTAAAGAACAAGTAGGATCTTTTTTGGAGAAATGGAGAATATTTTCGCTTTATCATGACATAGGATATGTTTTTGAATGTTATGTGGATAAAGATGGTTATAGTAAAAATAGTATGCTTTTAGACTATAAAGATATCGAAGAGCAAATCTTACATGAATATGTTAGGCGTAATATAGCAAGGCTAATAACCAGTGTTTATCATATTAATAATAGTAAACGACAATTTAATATTGATATGGAGAAGATACTTAATATAGAGTGGATACATGATAAAGAAATATTAACAAGTACAGATTTAACAAATAGATTGTCAAAATTTTGCCAATATATACAAATAGATGGCATTAATTCAAAGGATGATGTTGATGCTTTTTCGTGCTTGTTTGGAGATGAGGATTATTTAATAGAATATATTGATAAACTTGGCATGCCAATTGCGTATATCATAAAAGAAAATGATACTATTGATTATATATATAACAATATTTTTAAAGATTATTATCTGTTAGATATTATACCATACAATAATTATGAATTAATCAGTGACAATATTATATATAAATATTACATAAAAAATCCCGCAGAAATAATAAAACGAATTATGCCGGCATATCTCAAAAGCGAGGTGACTTCCTATGATGCATGCATTCCTAAAGACATAAAAATGCACATTACGATGAATTATATGGAAAATAACATTGACTATGAGTGTTTTACCGTCAGAAATTGGTTAAATAAAAAGCACGCGATGGCATCGTCTTTTGAGGAAACTGCATGTTATGAGCAATCTTTGGAAAAAGCGCTGAAAGATATTATTACGAGTAACATTATAGATGTTATTACGGAAATTTTTAAGGAGAAAAAATATAGAAATATAACAGGCATTATTAAAAATTGTAAACAAAGCGTAGCACAGACTGATGAGTCTAAAGTTTTAAACGCAGCTACATCGTATTATTTAGATAGTGAGGGTATACCAAATCCTATTTTACATTATCAAAATTTGTTGAGGACATCTATTCGAAAAACATTAAATTGTGAATTTGACAAATTTAAATATATTGATATTTTAGATGATAATACAGTACAGATAAATCTTTTTGGATTTGATGATAGCAATGATTTTGCCAAAACTCTATATGAACAAATAAGTAAATGTGCTGGCAAACTGGGTATTGAAATAGGTCAATTACTTCAGTATCATTTGGGTCATTCTCGGTTTGATCATGGAGTAATATCGGCTTCCATAGTATTTCGATCAATAGTATTTTGCAAAAGCATCATGAAATGTGCACAACAACCACGTTCACGTAATATGAGATTGGCTTGGAATGATTGGAACAATATTAATAACACTAATGGTGATTTAGTAAAAATGGATAACTATGCAGATTCAATTTTTGCAATACTATTACATAATATTTATACTAAAAAATCTAATAAAGAGTATGGTATAGAGTATTCCCAGGATATAAACATTAATTCATTTAGTTATTTCTGCGCTTTTACAGATGTTTTACAAAAATGGGGAAGACCTAAGCAGATTGATTTTTCGATTATGGATCTACCTGATGAGCATTATTTAGAGAATGATTTTGATATTGAGGTTTCCGAATCGGAGATAAAAATATTGTGTAATTCTATTCATTCTGGAAATATGAGACAAGAAATTGACTCTTTAGAATATTATTTGCCCGGTGCATCTTATATAATTAAAATTGTTGAAAATGAGCAATAAATAAAATAGCTGTATCCAATCAATAAACCCGCGACTACCCAAAGAGCCTGATTTAGTCCAAAAACCAAATCAGACTCTTTGCGGGATCATACAGTATTCCGATAACGTTTTTGACCAGGGGTAATATTTTTTTGTATTTGTTCAATACTCCCGCGCATAGCAAAAGCGTTATTATGCCATACTATGATAATCGGCAAATTACAATTATGGTGAAAACATATCCATCGAACTTCCTGCAACAATACAGTCCAGTTATTCAACGCCACAATAGAGGGATTAAAATGCTATAGGGAATCAAAGCCGTGCGGGGATATAATCGTATGCAGTCACACGGATTTATACCGTTCCATTGATGTATTGGATATCATAGAAAGCAGAATTATAGAATAAATCAGTATAGCCGCGGTCTGTTCCTGTTTTGCGGTAGGCAAAGAGACAGAATCAAGGATTTGTTATGGGATGATGATTTTTTCTGCTTTTGTATAAACGGCTAAATGGCGGTGGCTTTCAATGGCTGAAGTCAGAACCTGAAACAAAGCTGTTAAACCGAGAGCAATCTATATGGCTTATACATAGGTTTATTTTACATGATAATTGCAACAATCTCAATCAGATTTGTAAAATTATATTTGTAATTTTATAATAATTTTTAGCTAAAAATCAAAATAAAATGCAGAGGGTAAATCACAAAAATCCTGTCCTTTATTTGTCCTTTAATGTTATGAAAAATCAGTAAAAGCTGCAATAAGTTACAAGAAGCTAATCTGCCAAATATCGCATAATAGAGCCGATTTTGAGGAATTGATAAAAACCGCAAAAATCAAATTCTACAATTCGAGTCCCTGATGGCCCACCAGATAAAAGGCTTGAAATCGTGAGGTTTCAAGCCTTTTTGCATGTCATTGTACAACACTTTTTACAACACTTTTGTTTTCTTCCGCAAAGATAAGGTTATTGAATACGTTGTAAACTTCGTTCGCGGTACGCTCCATGTCGCCGGTCAGTTCGTGGGAGTATGTGCCGAGGGTGTCCATGTTTTGCGAATGCCCGACGATGTCTTTAATCATGCCTTCCGGCAAAGACTTGACGATTGACACAAACGTATGCCGCAGTTCATAAGGTGTGACGCTGTCGGAGATTTTATTGTAATCGCGGTAGCGGATCCAGCGCGAGCGATAGAGCTTTTGCGTAAGATTATCGCCCCACTGCGTACAGAATACGTATTCCGATTCAATACCGGCGGCGTCAATCATTGCGCGCTGCGCGTCGAGCACGCCGCGGGCGATAGGCGTAAGCCGGAACGTGCGGCGGGCATTGTCGTTTTTGCCGGCGGTGATTTCGTTCTGCTTGTTAATCGATCGCCGGAGATGCACGATTTCGCCGGATATGTCGGACCACTTTAAGCCGAACAGCTCGCCGGGGCGAAGCCCTGTCAGAACCTCGAAGCGGTAGGCGTTGATGTATATGTCCGGAACGACCTTGTGATTAAGCACCGTGTTCTCACATTCGAACAGCCGCCGGAGCTGGTCAGGCTGCAGGATACTATGCTCCGGGCGTTTCGCGCTTTTGGGAAGCTCGAGATCCTCAACGAACAGCGCAGTATATTTATTTTTGCGGCAGAATTTCAAAAACTGCATAAGGCAGGCGCGCATCCCGACAAGGGTCTTCTGCGCGAGATGATTTTTTGCATATGCGCGGTTTATGACGTCCTGAATATCCTGCTCGTTCAGCTTGATTACCCGCTTGCTGCCGATTACGGGATTGATGTAGTTTCTGCCGTAGCCTTCATATTTGGCGTAGTGGTCTTTGCAGGTGGTCTGTTTCAGATTGTCGATATATCGGTCGAACGCCGCCGAAACCTTAATACTTTGGTTCTCGACGCCCTCGTCGAGCCATGCGTCGGCTTTGGCGTTGCACTCGCGCTGATCGGTCCGCCCCGGCGTGGACGAATAGAAGAACCGGCGCACGTTGTCCTTCTGGACGGCGATGTACCACAATTTTCGCTTGTCGTTCCACTTCGCCGTGTTAGTTCTCGTACTTTTTGGCATAAAAATAACACTTCCTTACTTGATTTTTTGGGAGTGCTATGGTATAATAACCTTGCGTGAGGTGTTATACCATAACACTCTATTTCAATCCCTTCGGTTGTTCCAGCAACCGGGGGATTTTTTAATCCCAGTTTATATCGTTGTGCGAGTATATCTCGCCGCGTTCGATTTCGGCATCGGCTTCATCAAGAGCCGCGCGCTCCTGCGGCGTTACCTTTGTAAAATCGGGATCCCACGCCAAGATTATTCGTTTAATGAATTCGTAAACAAGGTTTTGCTCCGAGTCGGGGAGCATATCAATCATCTTTGAAATTTCAAGTGCTTTTGAAGACATTTTTCCCACTCCTTTACTTGTAAATGTCGCCTCGGCTGTCAACGTCCAGTATATACAATATTCGTATAGTACCGTTGTCATCAAAGCGGAATATAATTCTATATTTACCTATTCGTAAACGACAGCGTCCATCGGTATAACCTTCCAGAGCTTTTATATCACCTTCGGGCGGATCGTTCAACAGTTTTTCAATTCCGGCGCGTATGCGCTGTTTTGTCGGACGGTCGTATTTTTCTATGGTTTTTCGCGCTGATTTAGTATATATTATTTGCGCTTCACTCATTTAAACACATCCTTTCTTACGTGTAGTAAATGATATATCTATTTACAATCCCATTTATGGGGAATATAAACTCTATTTTGAATTTATAGGTGTTTGTATTTCTTTCTTTAATTCTTTGATTATATCGTCAGATATGGCCGGCTGCGCGTCTGTATATTTTTTGTTTTCAGCTAAATCTTCTATATATTCGATAGCCTTTGACTTTCCTGTTTTATTTAGCTTAGCGAACAATACCGACAATTGTTGTTCAGGTGTAAATTCACATTCCTCTCCAAAAATTAAGAAGTCAAGAGTCACATCAAAAAAGTCGGCTATTTTGCGTAATGTTCCTAATTTTACATTGTCATATCCTTTTTTCCAAAAATTATCAATAGTTTTATATGGTATGCCGGATTGTAACGAAAATGAATGTTTGTTAAGCCCACGTCCATTCATCAGTTTTTCTAAGGTATTTAAAAACATTTTTTTCACCTCTCATCATTATGATACCATAAGGTTTTTTCGTTGTCAAGAAAAAAATTGCCACAAAAGGCAAAAAAACTCTTGACAATTTGCCATAAGGGGCGCATAATGAAAATAAAGATAGCTATGCAGGGCAAATGGAGGTGATAAAAATGTATGATAATTTAAAAAGAGAGTTGACAAAAAAAGGAATTTCAAATAAGGCGCTGGCGGAGTTTCTTGATGTAGACGAAAAAACCGTACAGAACAGATTTTCGGGTAAATGTGACTGGGGTTTTAAAGAGGTTTTGCGGATTACGCAGTTTCTGCTCCCGGAATATCGACTTGAAAACAGCGGTCACCTTAAGGGGATTCGAGAGATTATATGGTAAAAATATTAAAAGTTAAACCGAACAGAACAAATAATTAAGGGGTCATCGGAATTTCAACATTTCCGTTGCAAACTTAATATTTTGTGAAGGAGGTCTGCAATATGACCAATTACGATTTCGATAATGAAACCGAAACACTCTATCTTATACGCCTTAACAACAAAGGCAAGGAAACCTCACGGGAAGTCCTGTCGGCTCACTTCTATCCCAAAAAAGTGACGCACGATGTTGACAGCGGCGAAATCTGTATGTACCTTCATGCAGAATATCGCGAAAAAAGCGTCGATAAGATAATTACACGCGACCAGCTTCAGTCGTCCAAGCTGGCAGAATTATCAAAATATGGATTCCCGTTCTCGGATTCTTATGTCCGAAAGATGATTCTCGATTGGATTCTTGAAGTCGAGGAACAACTCGACCTCGAAGAAGTCACAAAGGAACTCGGCTGGAAGGAATATGAAGGAAAAAAATATTTCCAACTATCAGAAGCTGTGAGCAGTAAAAACGCTGTAAAGGTATCGTATACCGGAAATTACAATTTGGCTAAAAAAGGGGCTTATTCGGATTATCTTAACGCTTTGAAACCATTTGTCATTCCGAGTATTCCAGCCCAGACAATAGTCGCCTTTTCGGTATCAAGTGCCTTAGCAGTCTTTTTAGACCCCGAATTGACGTCTATTTTTCACATGGGCGGAGATTCCACTACAGGAAAAACGACGATGATTAAACTTGCCGCCTCTGTATGGGGTTCACCTGAAATCAATACGGGTGGAATCGCTCAAACATGGCATACGACCACTAACGCACTCATCAACAATTTATGCGGAGTGAATGGCTTGACGCTGTGCTTTGACGAGTTGGGCGTCTCCAAAAATGACTCGACTGACCTAATTTACTTGATAAGCAACGGGAACGAGAAGCAACGCATGGGAGACACCGAGGAACACGCAAAATTTGCTGTAAACATTTTATCCAGCGGAGAGATTCCTATGCGCACGATTGATGGTATAAATGGGACGAATGTCCGATTGTTTGAATTTAACTGTCATTGGACTGACAGCAGTATTCATGCAGAAAACATAAAAAGTGCAATCGCTGAATCCTATGGACATTTGGGTGCGGAGTTTGTAAAAGCCTTATTGTCACTGTCTGCTTCCGATTATGCAAAGGAAGTTGACTCTATCGATGCGCACCATATCAACAAGGGTGCGGTTCCGATATGTTAAGTCCATTATACTCCCTTCCTTATGCTTGCTGCCGCTTTGCTCTATCGTCGCGGGAGTGTCGATTATCCAGTCTGACGGCTTAAGGCGTATATTCGTATTTATCAGTCAGTAGATCCGACATTCAATCCCGATGAGCAGTTTTCAATCGACACCTGCTACCGTGATATGCCTACCGTGGATATGGCGACATTCACCGTCGCGAGAAAGCTGTTGATAGAGGCGGGAAAATAAATTACGCATTAAAACTTGACAAAAGATAAAACTAATAGTATAATATCAATAGAAAGAGAAACGGCCGAGCGTAAAAACGGTTAGCCGCTTCGTGGGTTTTTTAGATAACCGCCTGAGCGTCCAACTACAAGGCGGTTATTTTATTGTCTAACGAAAACCCCCGGATAGTCCGGGGGTTCGGTAAAGCTTCAAGCTATAAGTCTTGGAAATAAAACT
>CANQQZ010000030.1 GCA_947626135.1 uncultured Clostridia bacterium | reverse complement strand
GGGTATTGACAAGCACGATAATTTATCGTATAATGAATATAGAATAAGGACGCCGCTTTAAAGGCGGTTTTGTCCGAATATAGTGCTTAAATAGCCGCTACCGTTCGGAAATTGGGGCGGCTATTTTTTTTTATGTTCTTGATAATTTCAAATACAACAATTACAATAATAAGTTGTATAAGTAAATTCATGTCCATAATATCACCCCCTTATATAAGAGAGTGACAAAACCGCCCTTAACGTCCTTATCTGTATTCTCTTGTCAATACCATTTTAGCATATTATGTTATTTTTTGTCAAGCTTGCGCGAGCTCCTTCGCTTCCTTTTCCGTGTGTAATGTGTTTATTGCGGTGGAATAGGAAAATTAAGACATAAAACAGCAATTCGGGATTTTTGTATGAATATGTGTATAAAATTTAGGATTTCAAATCCGCATAAATGCTTATTTTTGTAAGGCTAAAAATGACAAAATTGACTATTGGCATATAAGTTATTGATTATCCCTCAAAATGCTCCTAAAAATTTCTACATTATGACGGCTTAACAAAAATACTGTAGTTGTTGATTATGCCGTCGATACGTCATGCGTTGTCACGTAATAGGGCTTTTTTAATTAAGGTGTTATGCGGATTTTTAGCGTTGGTTTCCGCAAAGGTATAAAAGTATATGACACACTTCAAAATAACAGTTTTATTACGTGACCGACAAAAACGAACAAATAGCACTACGGCACGTTTTGTTAGGGGGGGGTAAATTTAATATTTTAAAAATATTGCAAAGTAAATATATACTGGTGTTTTTCCTTGAATATTTTTCAGCATATAAAAAATCGAATTTGTCAAATGAGTTATTCGACAAATTCGACCTTTTTAGGCACCTTAAAACTGTAATTTATAATGAGTCTTTTAACACTTGTATGGTAGTATTTAATAGAATAATAATTGATTTAAGAGTTCCACGTGCTTCATTCCTGCATAGTCATTTTTATTTCATATTTTTTTGATTCCCAGAATTTGATAAATAACATTCTTTCATCTATTCTGAATAAGTTGCAATGTTATCAATCAACCGGTATATTCTACCATAATACCATTCAAAAGCATAACTATCCGATGGTATACTGTCTAAGAGGGTATTACATTATATTAACTATTAGTATGTTCTCAATGTGTATGTGCCATTTGCACCATCATCAGGAACATCATCCGAGCTTATAACAAAGTAATAATCTTTATTTTTGGTTAACCCGCTTTGTGAATAACCCGAACCGAAACGGTGTGTTTCATATGCACCTACTAACGTAGGCTTTTTACCTGAACCATTGTCTCTATAAAGTTGAACATTATAAGTTTTTCCGCCACCATTGGATTTCACAGCGAATGATACTGAAGTCTCATCTGCTGTAAAATAACCCACTACATTGCCTTCATTACCAGTTTTATTTTTAGGTATCATACAGGGAATGTCTGTTTCTGTGATTGCACGTGATGAATTATTATCTTCTTTTATTTGCTGAACAATTTCATCATATGAAATTTCCACTGGTTCAGGCAACGACAAATCCCATTCGATTTCTCCATAAACAGGATGGTTATAAGTGGTAATTCCGTTTTTGCCTATATTATCTGTAGAGGCAAACACAGATATACTCATAGCCGAAATTGCTGCCATTGCAGCTAAACCCAATGCGATAATCTTCTTAAACTTTTTCATATTGCTCAATCCTTTCTTTTTTCAACGCTTATTTTCCAAAAGCAACAAAATACTTACATAAGCACTTGACAAATCAAAGAAAGTCAACTATACTTATAGTAAGAGAGATTCCATGTACTAATCACACACAAGACCGTCAAATCTGGGTATGATTTAATATGGTTTCTCTTTTTGTATATAATGAAAAGAACCAGCTTTATATAATGATTGTACTTTTTGGATTGGTTAAATTCATTTGCAGAATTACAAGTCTTTTAGTATTATAGCCGGTATTTGTATAAATTCAGCGCCAACGCATATGTGATAACCTCACTAAGTTTAATACCGCAATCAACAAACTCCCATAATCTGTATTTCATTTAACCAAATTCGGTATTTTTAACGCATCAAGGAATTGTTCAATTTCATGCGCCGCTCGTTCTGGTTGTTGCAAATGAATTTTTCCTTTGCCTTTAAAAATCACTGTTTTCAGTTTGCAGTCTGCAAACATTTCATTTGTTTGGATTTTACGTTTTTTTAATAATCGTTCCGATTTCCTTGATACAAGCAATAAAATATCCACCGATGACATACTCGTATCATTTTGCCGCTTCGCTGTTATCTCCAGTGAGAAATCTCGTGACAACTGCAATACGGATAATAATTCATATGTAAATATGTCACGCTTGCTGTATACATACCCTTTTACCCTCAGCAATGATATTTTAGCCAATATGCGTGTGCATTTTTTTGCAAGTACTGTATTCCTAAGAAGATACCTTAGTCTTGCAAACAACGACGCATCTTTAAATATGAGCTGTTTCATAAATGACCTTGAAGAAGTCATATCTATTAAGATAAGCGATTTTACCTCGTTCGGGTATTTTGAATATAGCTCATACTATACAGCACCGTAGGAATATCAGATATTATCGAATACTGCGTAAAACCAAACTTTTGTAAAACACTGTGTACATCTTTTGCAATGTTTTGAACCGTCCTAACCGTATTGGGATTGTCGCTTTGCCCGCTTCCGAATCCCTCAACTGTAACAACAGTATATTTCTTACTTGAAAAAGATACCAATGCTTTCATCTTCAATATAGGAGACGGTGTGCCGGAACAGGGAAAGATTGACAAAATCTCATCCCCCGTCCCTTCAACAGATACACACATATTTTTACCGTGTATCTTTACAAATTCACCATAAGTATTCACAAAACCCATGCTGCACCTTCTTCATAATCTTTATTTAAAGATTATTGAAGAATACATATGTATTCTTCAATAGGTTATATAACCTATTGAAATGGATTCACGAACGCACACGCAATGCTTTATACTCTTTTGCTGTTTCCTGCAATGGTGCGACAGCACCTGGAACCCGGTTACGGGGTGTTATCACGATTGCGAATATTGTTATGCGCGGCGGATTGTTTGCAGATTCGGTGATTTTTCGACAATAGACGGAAACATCGTCAAAGTAATTAATGCAAAAACAAGCACTCCTTGCTATGAGGTAATGATTTGCCCGTTGCGACGGAAAGCGAGGAACAGCAAGCACTATTCCGTTATTGCGCCGTGGAAACGGGGCGTTACCCGGAATTGGAAATGCTTGTACATACGCCGAACGAGGGCAAGCGGACGAGGGTAACGGGCGGACGGTTGAAAAAAGAGGGGCTGCGAAAAGGTTATCCCGATATTACGCTTTATTTACCGTCATGCGGTTACCACGGGTTAATGATTGAATTAAAGCGGCGGCGCGGGAGTAAGAAAACGCCGGAACAAAAGGAATGGATTCGCAAGCTGAACGAATACGGCTATGCGGCGGCGTTCTGTTATGGCTGGGAGGATGCATGGAAATTTATTAAGGCATATTTGGACGCCCGGAAAAGCGAGAGGATAAGCGTAAGAAACAAAAATTTAGAAATCGTTATCGAATATAAGCTGAGAAGTTTGCGGGAGGCGGCGAAACAATGATTGACAGAACGAAAATATTTCCGCTGATGTTGATAATTCTGCAGGTGGCGGCGGCGATCCCGTGCGCGGCGGCGCATGATTGGCGGAAAATGATTTATTGGCTTGCGGCGGCGGTGCTTAATATTGCCGTTACATTTTGATGTTATAAAAGGAGTTTGCGGGAATGACAAAGAAAGAATTGGAACAATATCGCTCTGTTTGTGCGGAAATACGGGAAACAGAGGAAAAGATAAAAGAAAACACGGTTACGGATGCGGTAAGCGGTTCAGACTCGGAATACCCGTACACAAAACGAAAAATGAGCATATCAGGATTGGAGCGCAGTGATTACAACAGCCGCCTGTTAGCGCGGCGGCGTAAGCTGCGGCGACAGCAAAGGCGGGTCGAAGAATTTATTGACGGTATAGATGATAGCCTTACGCGGCGGATATTTCGTATGCGGTACATAGACGGCGAGGTGCGCCCGTCGTGGCAATGGATCGCGTTTAAGATTGGACATCATGATGAACAGTATGCGCGGAAAAAACATAATAAATTTTTAAAAAAATTTCAAAAATGACGAAAAAGACGAAAATGACATGTTATAATTTAAAATGGATATAGTATAGGCACGGTGTGCGGCAGGGATAAAATGCCGCAGGGGCAGAGGCGGGTAAACACACAAAAAAGCGCAGCGGGACTACTTCGGATTACCGTGCCGCGTGTGTACGCGCGCGCGATAATTGAAACAATGCGCGAGGCGGCGGCGATGGGTAACCGGTCGGGAAATACATAAGTGTTATAGAAAAACAGTCTGCACAGGCTGTTTTTTGATATTTGATAAAGGAGGTGGCGAGACGGTGCTGATGGGAAAAAAGAAACGATTTTTTGACGAATACATTATAGACCGCAACGGCGCGCGCGCAGCAGTCGCCGCCGGATATGCGCCGGGAAGCGCAAAGCAAAGAGCATATAAGCTGCTGCATGAAAATGACATCGCGGAGGCGGTCAAGGAATGGGACGAACAGCAGCATCGGGAAAAGACTGCCGAGCGCAACGAGGTTATAGAGTTTTTAACGGAGGTTATGCGCGGCGAGCATGAGGTTGAGAATATCCCTATATTTATCGGCGACGGTGAACAGCAGTTTAAAAAAGGCTTGCCGTCAGTGAAAGACCGGTTAAAGGCGGCGGAAATGCTCGGGCGGCATTACGCGATGTTTACCGATAAGGCGCAGATCGAGGGCGCGGTGCCGGTGCAGATTATCGACAATATCCCCGACTGCGAGCCACCGCCGGTCGTGAACGGATTTGCAAACGGTGATAACAATGACGGAGCTTGATAAAATAATCGCGCCGGCGTTTTATTTTGTGCACAGCGACTTACGGCGCGGAGGGCACACGCATTACTGGCTCAAGGGCGGGCGCGGGTCGACAAAATCGTCGTTTATCAGCGTCGAAATAATCCTCGGCATCATGCGCGACGAAAACGCGAACGCGGTCGCGATACGCAAGGTCAAGGACAATCTTCGGACGAGCGTTTACAATCAGCTGCTTTGGGCGATCGATATTCTCGGCGTGTCGGAATTATGGCGGGAAACGCTAAGCCCGATGGAGTTGGTCTATATACCAACGGGTCAGCGGATATTGTTCCGCGGCGCTGACAAGCCGCAGAAGATAAAATCGACGAAGGTACAAAAGGGATATATCAAATACATCTGGTACGAGGAGTTGGCGGAGTTCGGCGGCATGACGGAAATACGCTCGATCAATCAATCGCTTATGCGCGGCGGCGACGGGTTCGTTATATTTTATTCCTACAACCCGCCGCAGTCACAGCGCAATTGGGTCAATGCCGAGGCGGAGGAAATACGCGCCGACAGACTGACGCACCACAGCACATATTTAGACGTTCCGGCGTCGTGGCTGGGGCAGGATTTTATACGGGAGGCGGAGCATTTGAAAAAGACAAAGCCGGAATTATACGCGCATGAATATCTCGGCGAGGTTACGGGAACCGGCGGCGAGGTGTTTACGAATATTACAATGCGGCGGATCGCGGATGATGAGATAGCGGCGTTCGACCGCATAAAGCGCGGTATTGACTTTGGTTACGCGTCGGATCCGTTCGCGTATATCGTCGGGCATTACGACAGGGTGCGCCGGAGGCTGTATATTTTCGATGAGATATACCAGGCGGGATTGTCGAACCGACGCGCGGCGGAAATGATAAACTCGAGATACGCGTACAGTCAGACGATCATTTGCGACAGCGCGGAGCCTAAGTCTATAGCGGAGCTTCGCGGTTACGGTCTGCGTGTGCGCGGCGCGAAGAAGGGTCCGGATTCGATCGAGTACGGCATTAAATTTTTGCAGTCGCTTGAGGGAATCATAATCGATAGCGAGCGGTGCCCGAACACGGCGAAGGAGTTTTATAATTATTCACTCGAACCGGATAACAACGATGGCTTCAAGGCGGAATATCCGGACAAGGATAACCATACGATAGACGCGGCGCGGTACGCGCTGGAGGACGAAATAACGTCGAAAAAGGCGAGAGTAATAGAGAGAGGACGGTTAGGATTATGATAATTGACGCGGGATTGATTGAGAACGGCATTACGCCGGAAATACTGTCGAAGCTGATACAGCGGCACGCGGCGACGGTCGGGAAGTATGCGAAGCTTGACGCGTATTACCGAGGCGAGCACGCGATTTTAAACCGGCAGCGTAAGTCCGAGGGCACGGCGAACAACAAAATCGTGCTGAACCACGCGAAGTACATCACCGACATCACAACGTCGTATCTGATAGGCAACGCGGTCACATATGCGCCGAGCGAGGGTTACGACATCGAGCCTTTGAAGGACAATTATCTGGTGCAGGATATCGCGTCGCTTGACTATAAAATCGCGAAAAACGTAAGCATACACGGCAGGGCTTACGAGCTGATTTATGCGGACGATAACAGCGACCCGCACAGCGCGCTCCTACCGCCGCAAAACGCATTTGTTGTGTACGGCAGCGACTGCGAGCACAAGCCGGTTTTAGGCGTGTATTATTACCGCAAATACGACATTGACGGCAACGTGACGGGAACGGAGTGCCGCGTTTATGACGCGAAAACGGCGTACACATACGGGCGTGACGGCGACAGCTTTGACAATATGGAGCTGACGGACACCGCGCCGCATTATTTTAGCGGCGTTCCGCTGATTGAATACACGAACAATGACGAGCGGCAGGGCGATTTTGAGCAGCTGATACCGGCGATTGACGCTTACAATACGCTGATGAGCGACCGTGTGAACGACAAGGAGCAGTTTGTTGACGCGTTTCTGTTTTTGCGGAACGTTGAGATTGACGGCGAACAGGCGGAAAAGCTGAGGGAAGAAAAAATCCTTATGAGCGAGTTCGAAAACGCGAGCGCGGAATATCTGTCGAAGGTCATGACCGAGGCGGATATAAAGGTTCTGCGCGACGATTTGAAGGGCGATATACACAGGTTCTCGGCGGTGCCGGATTTGAGCGACGAGAGCTTCGGGAACAACCTCTCGGGCGTCGCGATAAAGTACAAGCTGCTGGGATTTGAGCAGCGTGTGCTTGACAAGGAGCGGCAGCTTTCGAGGGGATTAAAGCGCCGCGCGGAGCTGTATATCAATTTCCTAAACGTCAAGGGCGCGATGGCGCTTGTGCCGATACATAGGATCGATGTGAAATTCAAGCGTAATCTGCCCGCGAACGAGCTGGAGATTTCGCAGATGGTGACCAATCTCGAAAAGCTCGTGTCAAGCGAAACGCTGCTCGGACAGATACCGTTCGTTACCGACGCCGAGGAGGAGGCGGAAAATGCCAAAAAAGAGGCGGCGGAAAAATCGGAGGCGTTCGCGTCAGCGGCGGCAAAGGGCGACCGGCGGCGATACAAGGTAAACGGCGATGAAGAGTAGAGCGTACTGGATAGCGCGCGCGGCGGCACTGGAGGCGGCGATACAAAACGCGGCGGCGGAGGCCGCGGCGGAAACGGTCGAGGCATACGAGCGGGCGATCGAAGCGATAAACGCCGATATACGCGACACATTTTCGGCATATGCCGCGAATGATATTCCCGAGGATGAGGCAATAAAGCTGCTGAACGCCGCCGGGAGCGATAAGACATACGCGGAGCTTATGCAGATATACGCGGAAACGACCGACGTTGAGCGCCGGGCGGAAATACTCGCGAGAGTAAACGCGCAGGCTTACGGAGCGCGGATAAGCCGGTTAGAGGGCGTTAAATCGCGGATACTTATAGAGATGACCCGCGCGGCAAACGCGGCTGTAACGGCGCATAAAACGCTTTATACAAAAACGCTCCAGAAATCATATTACACGACGGTTTATAACATAGCCGAGGGGTTAAATTGCGGCGTTGATTTTTCGCTTCTGCCGACGCGGGCGATCAACGCGGCGTTAAAAGAACCGTGGAACGGCGCGAATTACAGCGACCGCGTATGGAACCATAACGACAGATTTACCGAGGCGGTGCAGAATACCGTTACGACGGGCATAACGGCGGGGCACAGCGTAAACCGCATGGCGGCGCAGTTAGAGGAATATGCCAGAAGCGAGAGCGCGGACGGTATTTTATATTCCACGACGCGGCTTGTGCGGACGGAAACGGCGCATTTTATGAACGCGGGGCAAAAGGCGGCGTATGACGAGATAGGGATTAAAAAATATCGGTTCGCGGCGGCGCTGTCGGAGCGGACTTGCGAGACGTGCGGATCGCTCGACGGTCAGGTGTTCGAGGTTAAAGCGGCGCGAGAGGGCGTGAATTATCCGCCGATACATCCGAATTGCCGCTGTACCACGATTATGGGTGACGCTATATCAAAAACGCGTATCGCCCGGGATCCCGAAACCGGAAAAAATTATAAGGTCGACGGTGATATGACGTTCGAAGAATGGAAGGCGGGGCTTACCGATGAGTAGCGGGCGGCGATGGAGACGAATGTAAAAGCCGCGCGGACGAAACCGGCGAAAATCGTTGACAAATCCGGCGGAAGTGGTATAATGAATATGAGGGGTGGAAACAGCGTTATGAATGCCGAAGCACTATCGACAAGATTTATAAATTCGTCTGAACAGCTTTATAAAAATGCGGATAAAATAAAGCCTATTGACGATTATGAAGATATAGTTATCCACGGAGATAAAACCGGCTTTGCCTATCATGATAAGAACGGTAAAGAGTATCATTATACAGTACATGAATTTGCCGACATACTCAAAAAGAGTGATGTTTATTACGGCGGAAATATACGCCTTATAGCTTGTGAAGCAGGAGCCGAGGGTGCGACTACAGCTCAGAGTTTGGCAAATTTATTAAATGTGAACGTTATGGCTCCGTCAGATGTTATATGGGTTATGCCGGACGGTGAATTGACTATCGGCGTTACACCAAGCATCAATGACGGAGAATGGAAAATATTTAAACCGAAAGCGGGTGATTAAAATGAAACAGGTATGTGATGTAAAAAAACTGTTTACCGACACGGAATATATTCGCGGAATTACATCTGATAAACCCATGAAAGATAAAAGCAAAATATTACAACACCTCAGGAGCGGTACGGTTACAGCAGCCGCGGCAGGTCACGCCCGCGATGTATTTTCGGGTGAGGTTATAGACGGGGAATTGACGTATCAGACTGACGGAATTTACGAATGGCGTTCCGATATACCATATTATGTTGATAAATATAATATGCAGTTAAATAAAGATTTTGTGGAGTACGTTATGTCGGCGTGATACAAAAATTAAATATCATTTATAAGCACATCTTCGGGTGTGCTTTTTGTATGGGAGCGTGGGGATATGGGAATAGAGATAAGTATTGATGGGCTGGACGGCGTTATGACGTTCGAGGAATGGAAGGCGGGGCTTACCGATGAGTAGCGGGCGGCGATGGAAGCGAACGTAAAAGCCGCACGTAAGAAGCCGGCGAAAAGCGTTGACAAATCCGGCGGAAGTGGTATAATAAAGGCAAAGAATGTCGAAACGGCGGTAAGTGGTGTGAATTTTATAGGAAAAATTGACAGGGAAATATACAAATGCGTCGCAAAAGATATAACAACGGATGAGGTTATTATCACGGATGAACGCATAGAACATATAAAGGAACATCATCCGGGGCATTATGAACGAATCAGTCCTTACTTGAAAGATGCTGTCGAAGAACCCGATTATATTTTAAAAGACGCTAAAAATACAGGATTAATTTTAAAACGCTCGGAACTTGAGGATATAAGAATACAAACAGTCTTGCGTGTGCATACAACATCCGACAAAGAAAGATATAAAAATTCAATTATATCCGCATGGGAAATAAGCGAAAGCAGATGGGAGAATTACATCAATAATAAAATTATACTTTACAAACGGAAATAATTATGCTATAATGTGAATATGCTAAGAAGGACTTTGAGGTGGTAAATTTCGTTGCGACCACACGCCGAAGGTATGACAGGGGCTTTGCCCTGAGAGATGCGGGAGAGGCGACGCCCGCCAAAGTCCACTTTGTATTAAAACCGCTTTGAGAAATCAAGGCGGTTTTTCTATGGGGGCGTGAGGATATGGGAATACAGATAAGCATTGACGGGTTGGACGGCGTTATGAACAGTTTACAAAAGCTCGTGAGCGGCGATAAGCTGCAGAACGCGCTCGCGGCGGCGGGCGAGGTCGTCCGCGCGGACGCGGTTGATAATTGCCCGGTGGACACGGGGCGGCTCAAGGGCAGCATTACAAGCGCGGTCGAGGGCAACAGCGCCGTAATCGGTACAAACGTCGAATACGGAATTTACGTCGAGTTTGGTACAGGCTCGAAGGGTGATAAATCCGTCGCACACACGACCAAAAAGACGTGGACGTATTACAGCGGCGGTCGGTTTTACACCACGTCGGGACAGGCGGCGCAGCCGTTTCTCGTTCCGGCGCTAAAAAACAACGTGCCGAAAATAATAGAGGCGTTCCGGAACGCTTATAAAAACTAAATATCGTTTACAAGCACATCGGAAACGGTGTGCTTTTTATATGCCGGAAAGAAGGGAGGTGGAGGTATGAATAAGAGTATAACGATTGGAGCATATATCGAAAAATTTGACGAAGATATAAAACATCTTTACGAGAAGTTTGGAGATGTACGCGCTGAAATGCAGGAAATTAAGGCTCGTATTGGAGAAATGAGAAAAAAATAATTGACTTTGAGCAATGGTCGTTAAACAGGCTTAATATTTTTCAAGGAGGGTTTCACGATGGATGAAACTAATACGGCAACTGCCGGGGGTTCGGCGGGGGCGGATAACGCAACCGGGCAGAGCAACCAGCGGGGGCAGCAGAGCGGCGGGAACGCCGCACTGGACACAAGAACATACACAGCCGAGGAATTTAAAGCGGAAACGGACAGACGCGTTACAGAGGCGGTAAAGACCGCAAACGCGAAAGCTGCGGAGGAGTTCGAGAAGCGTCTCGCGGCGGAACATGAGAAATGGGAAAAGCAGTCGAAAATGACGGCGGCGGAACGCGAGGCGGCGGCTCGGAAGGAGGAGCAGGCGCAGTTTGAGGCGGAGCGGCAAAAATTTAACGCCGAAAAGCTTGAATACGACTGCACGAAGCAACTTGCGGCTCAAAGTCTGCCGGTCGAATTCGCAAAAATGCTGACCGGCGCGGACGCGGACGAAACAAAGGCGAATATCGACAGTTTCAAGACCGCGTTCGACAAAGCTATCGAGGCGGCGGTCACGGAGCGTTTGAAGGGCAAGGCTCCGGCGAGCGGAGGAACACCGCCGGCGGATCCGTTTCTGGCGGGATTCGGAGGCTAATTCAGAAAGAGAGGTAAAAAATTATGGCAATCAATTATGCCGAAAAATATTCGGCGAAAATCGACGAACGCTTTAAAATCGGCGCGGTTACGACGCCCGCCGTAAACAACGATTATGACTTTATCGGCGTTAAAACGGTAAAGGTTTACAGCGTTCCCACGGCGGAAATGAACGATTACGAGAGAACCGGCGCGAGCCGTTACGGCACTCCGTCGGAGCTGGAAAACAGCGTACAGGAAATGACGCTTGCTCGCGACAGAAGCTTCACGTTTACCATCGACCGCGGCAATTACGACGATACGATGATGGCGAACAGTGCGGGCGCGGCGCTCCAGCGTCAGATCGACGAGGTTATCGTACCGGAAATCGATATTTACCATCTGTCGAAAATGGCGGCGGGCGCGGGCAAGACCACAACGGCGGACGTAACGAAAGAAAACGCTTACGATGCGTTTCTCGACGCGCAGGTGGAGCTGACCAATCAGAAGGTTCCTGTAGCGGGCAGAGTTGCTTATGTTGCGGCGGCGTATTACAAGCTTATCAAGCTCGATCCGGCATTCGTGAAGCAGGGCGATATGGCGCAGAATATCGCGCTCAAGGGCGTGATCGGACAGGTTGACGGAGTGCCGCTGATTCTCGTTCCGGACAGCTATCTGCCGGAGAATACGCTGTTTATTATCACGAACAAAATCGCGACAGTCGTGCCGGTGAAGCTGTCCGAGTACAAAATCCACGACAACCCGCCCGGCATTAACGGCTGGCTCGTCGAGGGTCGTGTTTATTACGATGCATTTGTGCTGAACAACAAGAAGGCGGCTATCTACGTGCACAAGGATTATGACACTCAAACGCGGAAATGAGACGGTGGAGCTTACGAACGAGATTCAGATAGCGGCGTACAAAAATTCGGGATTCGTCGAGGTAAAGCCGTTGCCGAAAGGACGTGGTAAAAATGGGGACACCAAAATGCAGTCCTGACGGGGACACTAAAGCGGAAGCGCTGGGGACACTAAAAATGTTACTCGGGATAGAGGACGACAGTAAAGATACACTGTTGTCCTTTTTGATTGACGACGCGGAGGCTATGCTTCATGCCGCGTCAGCTTACCGGACTTTTGCCGATGATCGCCGCGGACGTGTACCGCGCGAAGGGTTACGGCAGCGAAGCCGCGCCTAAAATTGAAAAGTCAGTGACGGAAGGCAATAGGTCGGTGAGCTTTGACAGTTCCGGTCTGTCGGAGCTTGAGATACTCGACAAGTTCCACAGCCGATTAAAGCCGTATATCAACCGCAGAGGGAAGGTGCCGAGCGATGTTGGAAAAGTATGCGGGTGTGTTTGAGCGGTTTTACACCACGGACGCGCAGATTCTGACACGCACCTCCGGCGGCGGGTACAGTGAGCGCGGCAAGCCGAAGGAAACGGTGCTGACAGCGATAAAGGCTGATTTGCAGCCGATAGGCGGCGATATGGCGGCGAAGGATTACGGCGTCGCGGAGGAATGTCAGGCGCGTATGTTCTGCGGTTACAACGAGCATATAAAGACCGGAAATTATGTCAGGGCGCAGGGGCGGCTGTATCGCATTGTGTACGTCGCTCCGTGGACGTCGCCGGAGGTGCTTTTGCAGTTTGTAAGGGAGGATGAAGGCGATGGTTGACGTTAACGCGGAAATAGAAAAATCGCTGAAAAATGTAGACTGCGAAGCGGTTTACTACTATCCCGAAAATTTTGATAAGCTCCCGATAATAAGCTATTATCAGCTTACGGAGCGCCCCGCGTTCGCGGCGGATAACGCCGAGATGATACAGTGCGGCACGGCGGTTGTCGATATCTGGTCAGATGTCGCGCCGGAAACGGGCGAGATTTCGACTAAGGTCAATAACGCGATGGTCACCGACGGCTGGGCGCGGGAATTTTCAATGGACGTAAAACCGGATGGGAAACCGGGAGAGGACTATGTTTATCACCGAACCATGCGGTTTTCAAAAATATTTAATGTTTAAATTCAGGAGGAATAAAAAATGCCTACAAAGACAAGAAAACCTTTGCCCACTATAGGCGTGGACAAATACACATTTTTTCCCTATCACCGAGGAGGACGGGGAAATTACATACGGTACAGCCGTGCCGCTTCCCGGCACGGTAGAGATCGCGCCGACGGACGAGGGCGGCGCCGACGTATTCGACGCGGATAACGGCGCGTATGATTCGTCGAGTTATGTTGAAAACATAGGTCACGAGATCACAAACGCTGACATTCCGCCCGCAGTAGACGCGGCATGGCGCGGTCTGAAGGTCGATGAGAACGGCGGTGTTCTGGTTGGAACGGAAACGGCGGCGCCGTATTTCGGCGTGGCGTGGAGAACGGAACGCGTGAACGGCATTCACAGATATTTCCGCTGATATAAAGGTCAGTACGGTTTCATATCTAAAGTCGGCGCGAGAACAAAACCCGGCAACGGCGCGCCGGAACACTCCGAGGCAACCACTACGTATACGGCGGCAAAGCGCATCAGCGACGGAGCGCTGTATTATTTCATTGACGATACAAATCTTGACGATACGAAAAAGGCGGAAATCGCCGAGAAGTGGTTCACGGATATAACGTATACTCCTTCGGCGGAATAAGTCTGTCGGGGACACCAAAATAATGCGAATGGGGACGCTAAAATTTTAGTGTCCCCGAAATTTTAAGGAGGAAACATAATGCAGAGAGTATTGACATTTACGCACGGCAAGAAGAAATACGTTTCCAAGCCGTGGAATTTCGAGGCGTTCTGCCGCGTGAGCGAAAGGCACGTTGAGCAGGACTACGACGAGGATGGTAAAGCGGTCGGAAACAAGACAAACAGCGTGGCGCGTATCGGTTCCGACGCGGTGGACTATCTTTTCGAGGGCACGGACGCGACGCAGGATATCCTCGACAGCTGCATCGCGGAGAAGTACAGAATGTGCCGTCAGGTATTCGAGTGGTACTTAGAGGACGCGACGGGAAAAAACGCGCAAACTCCGGCAACGGAGGACGAGGCGGAAAAATAAGGGACATTTACGCGGCGCTGTATCTGGAACGCGGAATTATGCCCGATACGGTGGCGCGGCAGGACCCTAAAATTTTATTTGACATGATGGACACAATCGATGGTATGAAAGAGCAGAGAAAACCGTCGAAGCAGAATTACGGCAGTCCGTATATCAGGGCTGTTTTCGGATAGGAGGTGACGGCGTAAATGGCGGAAACAGATGAACTTGTCGTGCGGATAACCGGCGACGTATCGGGACTTGACAGCGCCGTCTCTCACGCGCAGGGCGCTCTCGCGGGATTGACCGGCGCACAGAACGGCAGCACGGCGGCAACGGAGCAAGGTACAAAAGCAATTGACGATAACGCGGAAGCGGTCAAACGCGGTACAAAGGCAACGGATGATTATTCGGAGTCGGTCGAAAACTCAACAAAGACGCAGAACGAGAATACGCGGCGGACAAAAAGAACTGCGGCGGAATGGCAGTCGGCGGGAAAGCAAATTAAATCCGTCGGAGATGGAATTGACAGCGTTACAAAACCGTTTCAATACGTCGGTCTCGCGCTCGGCGCAGGCGGGGTTGCGGCGGCGAAGTTCGCGATTGATTTCGAGGACAGCTTTGCCGGCGTAAAGAAAGCCGTGGACGGCACGCCGGAGCAGTTAGCCGAAATCCGGCAGGGCATAATCGACCTTACAACCACCGGCAGAGACGGACGCAGCGCGATCCCCATGACGACGACGGAGCTTAACGAGCTTGCGGCGGCGGGCGGTCAGCTGGGCATACAGACCGAAAATATTTTAGGCTTTACCGAAACAATGGCGCAGCTCGGCACAGCGACGAACCTTTCCGGCGAGGCGGGCGCGCAGGCGCTGGCACGGTTCATGAACGTGACGAACACGTCGCAGAAGGACGTTGACCGGCTCGGCTCGACGGTGGTCGACCTCGGCAATAATTTCGCTACGACAGAGGCGGAGATCGTCGATATGGCGCTCGATATGGGCGCGACGGGTCACACCATAGGCATGTCGACACAAGCCGTTTTAGGCTATTCCACGGCGCTGTCAAGCATGGGTATTGACGCGGCGGCGGGCGGCAGCGCATTACAGCGTATCTGGATGGATATGCAGAACGCTGTTTCGTCCGGCGGCGAGGAGCTTGACGCGTTCGCCGAAATCAGCGGCAAGAGCGCGGAGGAGTTCAAGCAGTCGTGGGGCAAGGACGCGGACGGTGCGTTCCGCGATTTCCTCAAAGGATTGAATGAGAGCGAAGACCAGGTCGGAGTACTGACGCAGCTCGGATTTAATAACGTTCGCGACCAGCGCGCGCTTATGGCGCTCGCGGGCGATAAAGGCTTCGCGGTTCTGACGGACGCGATAAACCGAGCAAATAAGGCGTGGGATGAAAATACCGCGCTGCAGAACGAGTTCAACGCGAAGGCGGAGACAACCGCGTCGAAGATGGCTATCGCGAAAAATAACGTCGTTGAGGCGGGGCGCAGTTTAGGTGAGGTAATGCTTCCGACGGTCGTTGACGTAACCGGCGGTATCGCGAAAATGACGCAGGGGCTCGCGAAAATGCCCGACGCGGGGAAAAGGGCGGTGGTTACCGCCGGAGCGGTCACGGTCGGACTCGGCGCGCTGTCCAAAGGCGCGGCGGGAGCGATTAAAACCGTCGGCGGCGTTGTCGAGGGCATCGGTAAGATAAAGGAGGTTGCCGCCGCCGGAGGCGCGGGCGCGAAGCTGCTGTCCGTGGCGAAGGGGTTCGGCATGGTAGGCGCAGCCGCGGCGGGCGCCGTTGTGGTTGCGGGAGCCGCGAAGCTCGCCTATGACAGTTGGTACGATAGCACATATAAGTGGTCGGAAGGAATGTCGGAAAGCGCGGCAAAAGTGCAGGAGGATGTTCAAGGGCTGCAAAAGCTTACCGCGTATAAAAAAGAATTATCCGACTTAAAGGTTACGATTAATTCCGATGACAGTTCGCAGGAGGAAATAGAAAACGCAAAAACGCGTATCAAGGAAATTGCGGAGCTGTTGGCAAACGAGTACAACCTTGTCATAAATTCCGATACGGCGGGAATAGACGAAGCCGAGGACGCAATTGACCGCGCAATCGACCGCTCGCGGAGTGAGCTGCGGCTTGACGTGGCGGACTATAAGAGCTATCTTTCCGACAATGCCGATACATTCCAAAATTACGAAAGCAACAGAGCCGAATTGCAAAAAAGTTATGACGCGGCGTCGAAATTGCAGATCGCATATTCTGATTTAAAAGCGGGACTTCGTGACTTACAGTCGGAATATAAGGACGGAGCATTAACGCAGGACGAGTTTTTGCAGGGGTCGAATGATCTGCTGCAATCACTGCGCGAGGAATCGGGTTTAGGAAGCAAACTACTGCCGGAAGTATTATCTATTCAAGACTATTATGACGCTTTAAAAGCTATATCGTCAGCCGGGAAAAGCTATGAAGAAGCGAAAACCGGCGCGGAGGAATACAAACAGCGACTTGATGATTTGGACGCATCGTCAAAGGAATATACCGATACCGCGAAGGATTTTGCGGCGACGATGGTTGACGCAGTAAAGCTTGACGCGGCAGAGGGCAACGCTGAAAATCTCACGGAAGATTTTAAGAATATGGCATATGCCATAGATATGGGTCGTTTATCCGCCGCACAGTACGGCATAGACGCGGCTATGGCAATGAGCGGATTTTCTACCATGTCCGAGGCTATGGAAAAGGGCGGCGATTCAATTGACCGCATCAAGAGCAATTATTCCAAAGCCGCTTCGGAAATGGGAATGAACGCGGCGGAGATCGCGGCGGGAACGTCGCTTATTCAGAACGGCTTTAAAAATGTCGCGGATGCGGCGGCGCAGGGGTCGCAGGCGTTTGATGCGGTAAAATCACAGTTCTTGCAGATGGGCGCGGAATCGGGCGCGACGGCGGCACAACTTACCGAAGTGGCGCGGGCAATGGAGATTATCCCTGAAAATTATACTATCAGGATAAGCGCGGATGGCAGCGGAGTAGATACTGTCAATGAGCTTAACCAGACAATAGAACATCTTGATACGGAGTCGGGCATATCCGTTAAAATAAACGCCGAAACGGGCGGCATTGACGTCATAAACGAGGTTGGACAGACGATTGCCGAGCTTAAGGATATGGGCGCCGTAAGTATCAAGGTCGACGCTGAAACCGGCGATATAAACGTACTTAACGAGGCAAAAGAGGTGATCGCGCAGCTTCAGCAGGGCGAGGACGGCACAATCAGTATAAATTACGAGGTCGGCGAGGTCGAGGAACCGGATATTGAAACGGAAGAACACCCGATAGATTATACTGTGGGCGAAGTCGAAGAACCTGATGTTGAACCCACGGAAGCGCCAATAAATTTTTTTGATAACAATTTATCAGAAGTTACCGCAGAAGCCGGAGAACAGCAGGCAACAGTTCCGGTTGATGCTGACACTACTCAAGCTGACGGAAAAATAGCGGCGTTAAACCAAAAAAACGTAACGGTTCCCGTTAGTGCCGACACTGCGAGCGCGGACGCATCAATAAAAGCCCTTTCTCAAACTATAGATGTGACGGTACGCTATACTGCTACCGGCGATGTGCCAAAACAGAACGCCACTGGCACCAACTACTTCTCCGGGGGCTTAGCGATGGTGAACGACCAGCGGGGGATTGCGGACCCGAGGGAGCTTATCATCGACCGCGGGCGCGCATTTATCCCGGAGGGGCGCGACGTTATCTTGCCGTTGTCGAAGGGCGCGAAGGTATACACGGCGCGGCAGACGAAGGCAATCATGTCGGGACTCGGCATATCGCGCTACGCTTCGGGCAAGGAAAATTCCGACGCGTTCACGTCGGCGCGGGATAACTGGATGCATTACACCAAAACCCACGCCGTAACGACGACGCAGGAGCTCGAAAAATGGCTTAAATTACAAAAACAATTCCGCGATAACGATAAGGATATCGAGGACATTGAAGAGCAGATCTTCTCGCTGCGTCAGAAGCAGACGAAGGAACTGAACGACCAATCGTCGGCATACATGGAGCTGCACAATGCGTTAAACGACTGGGCGGACATAGGCGACGATCCGGTAGCGGCGTTTGCCCGCGTAAAAGAACGCAATATGGCGGAGGTCGAAGCCAGGCGGCAGACGTGGGAGGAATTTGACATTTATTAAAAATGGTAATGTTGACTTTTTGCGTTTTGTGTGCTATTATGTATGTGGTAAAAAGGGGAGTGTACACAATGGCGGGAAACAAAAGTTTACACAGGGCTGCGGCAGCAAAAAAAGATGAATTTTATACGCAGCTTTCAGATATAGAAAATGAGCTGCGCCATTATAAAGCGCATTTTAAAGATAAAGTTGTATTTTGTAATTGTGATGATCCATACGAAAGCAATTTTTTTAAATATTTTGCTATGAATTTTAATGTGTTGGGATTAAAGAAATTGATTACAACCTGCTATGCCACATCCTCTTTGATGTACACTCAGTTAAGTTTATTAGATGAAGGAGAGACGTATACACTGCCCAATAATGAAAGGAAACCATATAAGGTTGAAATTACAGAAGTGGCTGATTACAATGAGGATGGACGTATTGATCTTTCTGATGTGGAATACTTGTTGATAAATCATAAGAATACGTGTGCATTATTGGAGGGAGACGGCGATTTCCGAAGTGACGAATGTATTGAGTTGTTGAAAGAAGCGGATATAGTGGTGACAAATCCGCCATTTTCGTTGTTTAGGGAGTATGTTCATCAACTTATCGAATATGAGAAAAAGTTTGTTATTATAGCAAGTTTGAATGCAATAACATATAAAGAGATATTTCCCTTATTAAAAGATAATAAAATATGGTTAGGGTATGGTTTTAAGGGCGGTAATGCATATTTTGCAGTTCCTAATAGTGACAGAGTATTTGCTAAAGGGGTTTATAACGAACATACTGGATTAGTTAAATTTCGTAATTGTTGTTGGTTTACAAATCTTGACATAAAAAAACGACATGAAGAATTAATTATGTACAAGCATTACACGCCAGAGGAATATCCTAAGTATGATAATTATGATGCAATAAATGTAGATAGGGTGGCGGATATTCCATGTGACTATTTCGAGGATATGGGTGTACCAATAACATTTTTGGACAAATATAATCCTGAACAGTTTGATGTTATAAAATTTCGTAAAGAAAATGATGAAAAAGACTTGACATATACTATCAAATCCGATACAATCTTAACAGACAGACAGACAGACAGACAGACAGACAGACAGACAGACAGACAGACAGACAGACAGACAGACAGACAGACAG
>CANQQZ010000029.1 GCA_947626135.1 uncultured Clostridia bacterium | reverse complement strand
ACGCCTTTCAAGGCGTGGCTTGTATTCTGAGCCCCTATGGGGCGATTATTGAAAAACCCCCGGCTTTGCCGGGGGATATTTATTACTTTAAAATAGAAAGTTTAAAAGAAAAATATTTGGTTTATCTGTGGAAATTATGCTATCAAGTCGGCAAATCCCGTTTGGTCGAAGATGGTCTGAACCGTTTCGTTTTGTCCGGTAACGGCGAGATTGCCGTTTCCGACCTGCTTAATCATGATAAGCAACACACGCAGTCCCGCTGACGAAATATATTCGAGTTCGGACGCGTCAACGACGATTTTTTCAACCTTTTCCCGGGCAGTCGTTTTCTCGTAAACCCCGAGAAGCTCCGGCGCGGTTACGGAGTCAAGTCTGCCGCGAAGCACGACCTTCATCTCGCCGCCATGAGTGTTTGCCGTCACGCCGAATGACGCGCTTTCGTAGTTCTCTTCCGTTTCCTTGAAGTTTTCGTCAGGCGTGAAAATCCAGATGTACACATTTTCAAGCGACTTTATGTAATTTGCTTTCGCCTCGTCGGAGTAATCCGCAAGACTTCCGATTTCCGTCACATAATCCGACATAGGTACGCGCTCCCACTTTAAGCCTACCGAGCGCAGGAAGTCCGTTACGGTTTTCATGGTGTTTTCAAAGTCGTAAGCAAGAACGGTCATATTCTGCACTTCTATATTTGTGTCCGACTGCTCGGCGTATTCATTCATAGTCTTTACCAAATCCTCATACGCGGCTTTGCCGTGAACAGCCGTAAGCGCCGCCATAAACAGCGGGTTCGCGTCAATATCGGACGTTATCCAACGTCCGCCAAATTCCTATGTGTATTCGCGGGAACGGACTGCATAATCGCCCATAACCGTATCAATGGCACGGACAATCCCGTGCAGGGTATTCAGGTATACGGCAAGACAGCTGTGATTGGCAACTATATCGACAGCACGGGCATCGGGATCCAGACGTATAACCAATACAATAAAATTGCCGATAATTTTATTACCGGCTGTACCAAGTCGATTAACGTTGAGGGCACGTACAACGACATATCCGATAATTTTATCTTCGGTACAAATTATACGAATTTGGGCGGCAATACGAATACGTTCAGCAATAACCGGTACCAGTAAGGAGGCGTAATATGAAATACAGATTTTACGGAGACGAATTACAGCTTGTGAAATACGAGCTGACGGTAGCGGACGCGCCGACGCATGACGGCAGTCCGGCTGTGTATTTAGCGGCAAGCGATAAAGAGCGGGACGAGCTCCTTAAAAGCTATCCCGACGCGGCTGTAGCTGAGGTCGACAACACCGGCTATGAATGGCTTGACGGCATGATATTTACGCAGGAGCAGCTGCGCGCGGGAGAGCTGGAAAAGGCGATTGAAATGGGCGGGGAAGCGTACAATGAGATGAAAAACGCGCCCACTCAGGAGGAAATCAATGCAATGCTTATGCTGGAAATAGCGAAGATAAAGGCGGGTGGTATGAATGAGTAAGGCGCTGATAAAGATGTACTACCGTATGGGGATTTATTCCGCCGCGGATCTGGACACGTTCGTCAAGGCGGGGTATATAACGGAAAAGGAAGCGAAGGAGCTCATGCAAGCTTGACAAAAAATAACATAATATGCTAAAATGGTATTGACAAGAGAATACAGATAAGGACGTTAAGGGCGGTTTTGTCACTCTCTGAATAAGGGGGTGATATTATGGACATGAATTTACTTATACAATTGATAATTATTATCGTCGTATTAGAGATAATTCGTAACATAAAAAAGTAGCCGCCCATCGCCAAATGTTACGGCTACTTTTATAGCATAACCTTTGGGCAAAACCGCCTTTAAAGCGGCGTCCTTATTCTATATTTATTATACGATAAATTATCGTGCTTGTCAATACCCTGTGCGGAAAAATCCGTGCGGGGTATTTTTATGCGGAAACGGAGGTAATTTTAATGGAAAAAATATTGGAAAAAGTAAATCTTTTATGGGCGGCGGCGATTACGCTGCTGACTGCGGCATTCGGGACATACTGGTTTTTGTTCGCGGCGTTTATCGCGCTTAACATTGTCGATTACGTGACCGGGGTTATAAAGTCGCGATATACGCGAACGGAAAACAGCAACAAAGGCTTGAAGAGCATATTTAAAAAGGTCGGCTATTGGGTAGTCATAGCGATAGCGTTCTTTCTCTCATATGGGTTTGAAACGATCGGAACGATTATAGGCGTGAATTTAGGCTTCCGCCATGCTTAGGGCAGCGCATACAAAAAGCACGTCCGTTTGAACGTGCTTGTGTGCTGTATTTGTTTTTTTTGTCTTTTAGTTCCAGTCAATAGCCGAATGACTTACGGTTTCCCCATTTATATATTCCTCGCGCGCGGCTTGAATTGCCGCCAAATCGTCAGCGGTCGCCATATCATCGGATATGAACCTTTTCGCTATTTCCAGCAATAACCTTTGCTCATCTTCCGGCAGAATGTCAATAACATCTACCAACTGATTCTTTATAGGTGACATCTTTATACCCCCTTATATACTCCGCCGCGCGGCGCGATTTTTTCTATCAGCATTATATTCTCGCCTTGATAAGAGAATAATATACGCCAATCGCCCACACGCAGACGAAAACTATCCTTACTGCCTTTTAGCGGCTTTATATCGCCATGCGGTATCTTTTCTATTGCCTCTTTTATTCTTTGTTTTGCTGAGCGGTCAAGCCCTTTTATGGTCTTTACGGCTTGTTTAGAATATTCTATATCCATTCCCTTACTCCTCATATTTCGGATCAAGCTGACCGAGCCATTCTTTTTCATGCTGACGAACATATTCTACATCGCACCCGGTATATAGCGGAACATCAACGCATCTATGGGTTTTTGCGTCATAGCCACATAAATGCCCCTCCTTGTTGTTCGCCAGATATATTTTACTTTGGTTTGTAGACATAATCGTCACCTCCGCATATAATCAACTTTGTTCTGTTAAGTACGACGGTATAGCTGCCTGTTTCGCCATGTCCCGCCGCGTTAATAGCATCATAACCCATTTCCGCCGCCATTATTCCGGCATTTTTGCCTTCGTCCGCATTTGTGTACTCATGTACAAAATCGAAAACGTCCGAATATTCCTCGTCAAGCTTTTCCGATAACAAATCTGCTTTATCCCAGTCAGATTCCTTGTCGGACATATTTAACCTTCGAACCTCTTCCATTTTGCTGTCATATTCCTGCCAACGCCTTTTAAGTTCAGGATTTTTATCCAGTTTATTGTCTCTGTATGCTGTTGTGTAAAGATTTGACACGTAGTCTAAACATTCCTGTCTGTCTGCACTTTCGGGTATTTCCAGTACCTTAGAAGATTTATCCATAGTAAGCCATACTGTAGCTTGGTGCGACCCCTCATTACCATATTGCCATATTTCATGGTCAAATCCATTTTTTGACACTGTTCCTTTTGTATAGTCAGCCGCACAATACATTCCCTGTCCGTACTGAGCGCCGCCAACTCCGCAGTTGATATAGAAATAATCCTCTTTCAGTTGCCATAAATACTCGTCCAGCTCTTCTTTTGTATTAGCTCTAATAGTTCTTTCGCCTATAAAATGGTCGCTGTCTACAAGAGCATCGAACTCGTCTTTTCCGTTCACAATACGCGGCTTCCCATTAAAACCTTGATAATCCACAATATCATCAATCGCACTGTCAAAGCCCTCGCGCCGCGTCCATTCGCCGATTATATTTTTACCCTCGACAACATGCCCTTCTGTTTTTATTATACCACTTCCGTCGGATTTGTCAACGCTTTTCGCCGGTTTCTCCCCGTCAAAATGTTTACCCGTTGCTTTAAAATATTCCTCGTCATGACCCATGATAGGTGGTGTTTTAGAACATGATTGCACCCCTCCATGTAAATGAAGAACATTTTTATCCCATATACTCGTTCGAGGACATCTGTGTAATTAAAATTAATAAAAACATCAGAATAATTTCCTATGAAACTCTTTTTAATAGGGCACACAGATGATGTATCTATAGATTCTAACCACTCAAGTACATATTGCTGTAAATCTGATGAAAATCCATACTGGTCTTTCCAATAAATATCGAGGGTGTCTTTTATGTCTTCTGCGGGCATCCCCTCAGCAATTGAACTTGCCATATCATGCATTCCATCTACATCTGGATTTTCTATTTCTTCCTCAAATGCTTGCCATAAATCTTTTAATACAGATTTTTTCCATCTTTCATGTGCTGCTTCGCTGTACCAAGGCTCTGTATCATCTAAAGGCTGAATGTGATACATAGACTCAAAATTTGCTAGAAATGCCTCATGATGCATTTCTAAGAAATTTCTAAATTCGGAATATGAGGTTTTAATACCATGCTGTATATCGAAACCATTTCCTACCAAATATAATGTTTTCATGTTTTTTTTCAGTTAAAAGCAATAAAAATAGCTGGGTTGCCCCGTTCTGTCAACATGCTCCAAGAGCAGATTTTACACCGTAAAGACGCGCTTTTCAATTATTCTTCGGTTTTGTATCAAAGCCTGAAAAATCATATCGATAAAGATGTACTTTACCAGTACGGCATAATTGTTTCTTCTCTTTCAGCAATTCTATTAATATACTAACAACGCCCATCGTTATCTTACAAATCCAGCACAAACTAAAGAATGTTGTATGCATCACAATCAAGTGCAGAAAACGCTTTCTATGGTATCGAAAGAAATATAGTCGTTCCACTTCATATTGGAAACGATACTTAAGGAAAACGCGGCTTTGTATTGAAGCATGATATTGCGCAGTTGACGCGGATCGCTGCGAGATACTGCAAGTCCCGCGGATATACGATAGAGGGAACGCGGGATATTATAGGCTACGTCTTAACAGCGTACAGAAAGGCGGTGAAGATGAAGAATGACACAGGCGGATTTTGTAATAACGACGGACATAGGGCAGAGAATTCCTTGCAGTGACGCTGCGGAGGTTGTTGACATGATTATGGCGTTTAGGTTAGCCGAAAGGCTCAAAAATTGCTCTATTACTTTGACAATTATACAAATATATTGTAGCACAATGGAAATGAAAAAGCAATAGTTTTTGTTGAAAATTTTACAAATATGCGGTATAATGGATTTACTACACAAAAAAGGCGGGTGAGAATATGCGGATTGCTATATGCGACGACGATAAAAAGTGTATCGAAACAGCGTCTCGGTATCTTGAACAAATTGGCGAAGCGGATTTTGAATACGACACATTTCCGTCCGGCGAGGATTTATTGAAAGTGTATCGGAAAAGCGGCTGTGTTTTTGATGCGGTTTTTCTCGATATGGAAATGGACGGGGCAAACGGCATTAACGTCGCCAATGAGATACGCGGTATGGACAGGCACGTCATTATCGTGTTTGTTACAAACCACACAAAATATATGCAGGAGAGTTTTGTCTGCTCGCCGTTTCGGTTTCTTGTAAAGCCCGTGGGTTTCGAGGATTTCAAAAAGGTGTTTTTCAAAATTCTTGATAGAATTGAGGAGGACAAGCTCACGCTGTCATTCAGCGAGGACAGAGTAAAGGTGCGTCTGCTGTACGAGGACATTCTGTTTCTGCAAAGCATAAATCACCACACCTGCATACAGACGCGGGATAAGCTGCACACGACATACACCGCTTTGTCAGAGCTTGCGGCGCAGCTTAACACGAATATTTTCGTTCAGGTACACCGTTCATATATAATCAATATAAATTATATCCGAGCCGTGTCGAAAAGCGAGTTATTCGTCCGCGGATATAATCATCCCATACCTGTGAGCGACAAATACAGAGACGAACTGGAACATAAGGTGTTTTTGTTCGAGGAAAGGAAACGGCTGATATGAGTGTATATGAATTGGTCGATATTTCAACGGGATTTATCGAGGCTTACCTGCTTTTCCTGATGTGCGAAACATTTATGGAACGCCGCGAAAATCAGAATAAAATTGTCTATGCTGTCGGAGTGGTGATTACGGGAATACTGACGAATATCAGCGCCGAGCTTCTGCCGGTAACGCTGCTTAATCTCCTTGCCATAACCGTTATTCAAATCGCGTATTCGTTTCTGTACAAAGGCAGCATAAAGGCGCATATACTTCTTCCGATATTGAATATTACAATAGAGACAATAACCGAAATGGTTATATTGCTTTTACTGTCAATTCTGTTTGACACAAATACATCCGCTATTATCGCCGCCGGAACGATGAGAATGACGGGTGTGATTTTATCAAAGCTCCTGTTGTATATAGTAATAAAATACATTTGTTTCAGGTTTAAGCGCGAGGCGGTGGGCGCCGATATAAGCTACTGGGTATTGTTCGCCGTTCTGTTCGGAATAACGACACTGACGCTGTACGCGTTTTGCAAAATGCTTGAGGAAAATCCGAGCGCGTATATAAGAAATCTGGCGATGGTCAGCGCTCTCGGACTGAGCATCGCGACAGTTATTATTTTGTGGCTGTACGAGAACACCTTTAAGCAAAAATCGCTGATTACCCAAAAGCAATTGACCGAGGTGCAGTTAAAGGAGCAGATAAAGCATTACAATGACATAACCGCCGCTCAGGCGCAGACGAGAAAATTAAAGCACGATTTGGCAAACCATATCATCTCAATTAAGTCATACGTTGAGGACGGTAAAAAGGACGAATGCTTACAATACCTCGACAGCCTTACAGACTACGCAAATATAAATTCCGATATTATTGACACGGGTAATTCCGTTATCGACGCAATTTTCACCGCAAAGCGAAATCTCGCGCGTGAACGACACATTGATTTTTCCGCCGATGTACAGATACCCGAAAATTTAAAAATAAATTCCTCCGACTGCTGTGTGATTTTCGGCAACGCGCTCGACAACGCGATAGAAGCCTGTGACAAGGTGCAAGATGATAAATATATCAAGGTGAGTCTCATTTATCAAAACGGCTCACTGATGTGCAAAATCGCAAACTCTATGAGCGAAGCAAAAAATCCCCTGCTTAAAACAACAAAGGCGGATAAGATAAATCACGGAATAGGCTTGAAAAACATTCGGGAAACGCTGAATAAGTACAGCAATATGCTGCGCGTCGAGCAAAACGCGGGCGAGTTTGTGCTTTCGTTTATTATTTATGAGGTAAATTAACCGTTATGAAAGGGGCGGACAGCCCCTTTTTTGATTTCACGTTGTTAAATTGCCAATTCACGTTGCTTCGCGTGCGTAAATGAAATTTTGTGATAAAATAATTAACAAGTTTAATCAAAAAATTATATCGGAGGAATCATTATGAAAAAATTTATAAGTATTATTATGGCGGTAGTAATGCTGATATGCGTGGTATACGCCGCGCCGATGAGCGCGGGAGCGTACACTCGAGACCCTAATGAGGCGGAAATTAAATATAATGTTGTATATTCTCCGTGCAGCGGCAAAGATTTGGAAAAAACGATTACAGTCGTTCAATCCGTTAACGAGCTGCCCTCAGATATGGATGAGCCGGAAAGATATGATGAGGATTTTTTTAAGAATAAGTTTCTTATCTTTTTGGACGAAAGCGGAAGTACCGCTTTGCGGTACAGAGTTCTTTCCGTCGATGAGGGAGAAAGTACATTTGATATTGACCTTGAAATGCTCGGAGACTACACGCTCTTTCCCGCTGACGGAGCGCCCGAAATAATATTGCTTGAAGTGGATAATTCTCAGCTTGGCAAGGAAATATCCATTCGCCATATAATGTCTGATTTGGCGAAGATTCTCGGCTCTAACACAGTAGACAATGTGAACTATTATACGGGCGGACTTGATATAGACGTAAGTACACTCGACTCGCGAAGCGAGCCGTACATTACTAAATGCTATTCTTATGAGGAACTGCGGGAGCGTTATTCGGGTAATGACTTGGACAAAATAATGTCTGATTATAATATTTTGTTTAATTCTCCCACGGATTCAAACAGATATATGCTGTTCATACAATGGGTTGAGCCTGTCAATCAACGTATGCGGCAGGTTACGTCGGGATATTATGACGTGTATGATAAAGACTATCCAGTTACATTCAAATTATCATCATTAATCCCCGAAGAACCGCTCACAGGCGGTGTTACCTCGCATTGCGCTGTTTTGCCAATACTTAATTATGCGGCTGATAGGGAGTTTTTGATTGAATGTGACGACACTCCACATATACATAGGATATGCGCCGACGAGGACTGCGCGGACGGCCACGAGGTCAAAACGTGGACGGCGTGGGACAGCTCGGACGCGCTGCCGGAAGAGGCGGGATATTATTATCTCACGAATGACATTATAACGTCAAACAGCCTGAATGTCATTGACGGTGTGTATATTTGTATGAACGGTCATATTATACAAAACATCGGCACAGGCACCGTGGCGCTGACCGCAACGCCCGCCTGCGACAACTGCGGACTTACCGATTGCACTGACACGATCCACAAATTCAGCGCGGGCGATGACGGGCTGTGGACGCTCGACGAGGAAAACGGCGACATACCGATCGAGGGCGGCGCGATAATCGGCAGTATGCTTATCGCGTCGGACAATATGTTTGAAATGTATAACATAAACGCGGTTGGCGACGACGGCGCGGGAATTGTTCTTGCAAGCAATGGAAATGTCCTTTTGGAAAACTGTATGCTTGCCGGCAATACCGGTTGGCACGCGCTTAACGCCATATCTCCGGTGGAGCTGCGCAACTGTATTATATCCGCAAACAGATGCGACAGCGCCGTGCGCGTATCAAGCGAATTTAAAATCGGCGGCAGAATGACGATAGGCGCTAATATGAATGCGGACGGGAAAAGCTGTAATCTCGAGCTGAGGGAAGGGCGAACCGTTACGATAGCCGAGCCGATTTGGGAAGGCTCGTATATCTGCGTAAGCACCGAGGCTGTGCCGACAATAGGCAATCCGATCAGCGTGACGGGCGTAAACAGCGAAGATTACAGCGCGTACTTCCACAGCGACAACTACAATTACATGATTGTGAACGGCGAAAACAATGTCGTACAGCTTACGGAGGTAAACCCAAAAACATATCCGTACACGATAAATTCGTTAAAGCTTGTTTCCGCAAGCGGTGAGGAATACGATGAAATCCCGACCGATAAGGGCTTTATTGTAGATATGGACGTTACCAAAATCGCCGACCGCAGTGGGCAGGATTATTTTATCGTCGCGGCGTATGACGAAACCGGCGTGCTTGTAAGCCTGAACTACATAAAAGCCGATTTGCCGACTGGTACGAGTTTTTCGTGCGGCGTGAATATTCAAAAGTCCGATACGCCAATAGCAAGTATAAAAGCGTTCGTATGGGACGCTCTCGGCACAATGACACCGCTCGCCGAAAATCGGATATTTACATACGATGACCCATACGAGGGAGACGAATTTGAAACGGACGAAATAATTGTCGGTATATATGACGACGATTCTGTTTCAGATGATTTTTGCGGATATTACCTCGATTATTTTAATAAAACGCTGCCGGAGCTTAATTTGCGCGAATGCCGTTTCTTGTTCAGCAGCGGAGAACCGCAGTATGACAATGGACGCAAATACAGGGCATGTATTCTGACGCTTAATAACGGCAGCCGTAAAAGGGTAATTGACGCGATAAGGAAATTAAGCGAATTGGATGTTATAATCTATGCGCAGCCCAATTATATATATTATCCGGATTGATTAAATTCATATAATCGCTTGAAAAGCTGTTGATATTTCAGCAGCTTTTTGACGCGGTTGATGACAGAAGCATAATATCTCACATATATCGCCTTCGAGCAAAAATTGAAGATAATCCCTCCGAGCCCGAATTTATTTTGACTTCGTGCGGCGGATATAAATTTAATCCGCATGAAAAAGGACGAGTGTGATTTTTTGTAGAAATTTTAAACCGCATTTTCGGGTAGTTGATATAACTATACAGGGTACGTTGATTTTGGCATTTTTGCTCTCGAAAAAGCAAGTGTTTATGCGGGTTTCAGCATTCTAAATATCTTATAAATGAGGACACATATATGTAGCAAAAAGGCATATCGCAAAAAATCATACGATATGCCCTTCTAAATCCTGTTTCGACAGCCTGTTAAATAAAATAATTATTATACTGTTTTATCAGTGAGGTTCATTAGAGCCGTTTTCGTGTTTTTGGAAAAAATTTTAGCCTACTTTTCTCACTTTGTTACTCTGATAAAACTTTTTTTGTCCCCACCTAAAACTTTTCGGTTAGAAGTAAACCACCTATATTTATAATTGAGTCAAACATATTTAATGATAAAACAATAAGGAAGTCATCCCAATCATATAAGCAAAACTTATAAAATCCATTAAAAATTCGAATTGATTTTTCATTTCAGAACAGATATAATATTTAGTAGATAAAATTTGTGAAAAGTAACAATAATGGGAAAAGAAAGATTGATGGCATCTACAGATGCGGTATTGGCAGTTATTATAACAATGGTGTTGATGATCCTGTTGGAATAAAATTTTAGCGGAGGTACTATTATGAAATATTTAGGCGAAGAAATCAAAAAGCTCGGATTCGGTCTGATGCGTCTGCCGCAGAAGGACAGGGCGACCGATATTGAGCAGACAAAGAAAATGGTCGATATGTTCATGGACGCGGGATTTACATATTTCGATACGGCGTGGGCATACGGCGAGAGCGAGAGCGCGATACGAAGGGCGCTTGTGGAGCGTTATCCGCGCGAGAGCTATCAGCTTGCGACGAAAAATGCAGCGTGGATCAACTGCAAAACGCGCGAGGACGCAATCGCGCAGTTTGAGACATCGCTCAAAAACACCGACGCGGGTTATTTCGATTTTTATCTTCTGCATAATCTGGGCGAGTTCAGGACGAAGGTGTTTGACGATTTCAATATGTGGGACTGGATCAAAGAGAAAAAAGCCGAGGGCAAAATCAAGCATATGGGCTTTTCGTTCCATTCCACGCCGGAGGAGCTTGACGAGATACTGAATGACCACCCTGAAATGGAGTTCGTTCAGCTTCAGATAAACTATGCCGATTGGGACAACCCCGCGGTACAGTCGCGCCGCTGCTATGAGGTGGCAAGGGCGCACGGAAAGCCGGTCGTTATCATGGAGCCGGTAAAGGGCGGTATGCTCGCGAACCCGCCGGAGCCTGTGGAAAAGGTATTTAAGGAAGCCGAGCCTAACGCGTCGTGCGCGTCGTGGGCGATTCGGTTCGCGGCAAATCTCGAAGGCATAATCACCGTGCTTTCGGGTATGAGCAGCGTTGAGCAAATGGCTGATAATTTAGCCGTTATGAAGGATTTTGGCGGATTGAGCGAAGCGGAGGAGCAAACACTTAAAAAGGCGCGCGAGGCGCTCGCAGCAATTCCATTGATACCGTGTACGACATGCAATTACTGCGTGAAGGTATGCCCCGAAAAGATAGGAATTTCAGGCTCGTTCACCGCGATGAATTACTGCACGTTATACAGCAGGGACGCGGCGGCAGGTCAGATGAACTGGCTCGTGGACGGACACGGCTTGAAGCGCGCGGATAAATGCATCAAATGCGGCAGGTGCGAACAGGTGTGTCCGCAGCATATCAAAATACGCGATGAGCTTGAAAAGGTAAGCGCGGCGCTGCTGTGAGTGAAAACAGAAAGGGGAATAAAAATGGCAAATCTTATTATTTACTATTCGCGCAGGGGCGAGAATTATGTGAATGGCAGAGTTGAAAATCTTGCGAAGGGCAACACGGAGATCGTTGCGGAGTTTATTCAAAAAGCGGTCGGCGGCGACCTGTTTGAAATTGAAACCGTAAAGGAATATTCGGCGGATTATTACGAATGTATCGACGACGCGAAGGCGGAGCTGCGCGCTGGCGCAAGACCTGAGCTGAAAAAATATTTTGACGGCATTGACGGCTACGACAATATTTTCGTTTGCGGTCCGTGCTGGTGGGGTACATTCCCTATGGCGATGTTCACACAGCTTGAAAAGCTCGGCTGGAGCGGCAAAAAGGTGATGGCTGTTATGACGCACGAGGGCAGCGGCTTGGGAAGCTGCGAGCGCGATTTAAAGAAAGTATGCGCGGGCGCGTCATTCGGAAAGGGTCTTGCCGTTCACGGCGCGGACGCGGCTAAATCCGAAAAAACGGTTGCAGCATGGGCGAAAAGGTCGGTTTGACAAAACGGCGAATGGATTTCTATAAAATGATCCTGACCGTTAAAAATAAGGAGAAAATAAAAATGATTTTTGACAGAAACGACAGCAAAGAGGTAGCCGTACTGCTCGGAGCAGGCAGCATGGGAACGACGATACTTCGCCGGGTATGCGCGGGAATGACAATTCTTTTCGGAGATATAAGCGAAAAGCGGCTCGCGGAGGTAAAAAAGGAATACGAAGGCTACGGATACGCTGTGGAAACGCAGGTCGTGGACGCGAACAGTAAGGAGTCGATCGAAGCGTTTGCACAGAAAGCGGCGTCGCTCGGAAACGTGAAATATTATATTCATACGGCGGGCGCGTCGCCCAATCAGGCGTCGCCGGAAAAGATCATCGCGCTTGACCTTGTCGGTTCGGCATACGCGCTGGACGCGTTCGGAAAGGTTATCGCAAAGGGCGGCGCGGGACTTCTGATTTCAAGTCAGACGGGATATATGTTCCCGCCGCTGTCGCAGGAGGAGGAAATGCAGATAATGACCACTCCGGCTGACAAGCTCGCGGAGCTGCCGTGCTTATCAGGCGAGCGTATCACAAATTCCGGCACGGCGTATATTGTCGCCAAAAAGGCAAACCATTTGCAGGTGCAGTATGCCGCCGCACACGAATGGGGCGAACGCGGCGCGAGAATAAATACTATAAGTCCCGGCATTATCGTAACGCCGCTCGCGTATGACGAGTTTAACGCTAACGGAGAGGGCTATCAGCGAATGATCGACGCAACTCCGGCAAAACGCGTAGGCTCGCCCGATGAAATAGGCGCGGCGGGCGCATTTTTACTGAGCGACGCGGCAAGCTATATTACGGGAACGGATCTGCTCGTTGACGGCGGTACGATAGCCGCGCTGAAAAACGGAAAGTTCCGGCTTGGATAAATCAAAATATACAGAACATAAAGTAAGGAGTGAGAATAAATGAAAAAAATAATGTCAATTATTTTATCGGTATCAATATTCTGCGTCTTGTCATTATGCGGATTTGCGGCGGAAAATTCGGATTTTACCATGACAATGCGGATAGACAATCCCGTTATGACCGTAAACGGAACAGAACAGGAAATAGACCCCGGACGCGGTACAGCACCGGTGATCGTAAATGAAAGAACACTCGTCCCGATAAGAGCGATTATTGAGGCGATGGGCGGCACGGTTAAATGGAACGGTGATACGCAAACCGCCTCTCTTACATACGGCGATGACGAAATTCGTCTGACGATAGACAGCACGACCGCATATTTGAACGATAAGGCAAAGACTCTCGACACCGCGCCTACGATTATAAACGAGAGAACAATGCTGCCGATGCGATTTATCGCGGAGAGCTTCAAATTCAATGTAGACTGGAACGAGAGCGAGCGGATCATAACAATCACAAAAGCGGCGGATGAGCCGGTTGAGACACCCGCGCCTATCGATAAGGACAGCGAAAACAATACGGAAAACAAGGAGGAAAACAAAATGGCAGAGCTTTTATATCAGGGACACGCGAGCTTCCGTCTGACGCTTGGAACGGGCGAGGTCATTTATATCGACCCGTATGCGGGCGAGGGCTACGACAAAGAAGCGGACTTAATTCTCGTTACGCATCAGCATCCCGACCACAACAAAATCGACCTGGTGCCGCAGTCGGACGGCTGTGTGATTTTCCAAAACAGCGACGCGATAACGGACGACGGCTATAAGACGCTTGATTTCGCGGGTGTTCATATCGAGCCTGTGCAGGCGTATAATCAGAACCACGACGTAAAGCAGTGCGTTGGCTATCTTGTTACGGTGAACGGCAAAACGCTGTATTTCGCGGGCGACACATCAAAGACAGACCAAATGGCGGAACTTAAGGACAAGAATATCGAATATGCGTTCCTGCCGATCGACGGGCATTTTAACATGGACATACCCGAAGCGGTCGAGTGCGCGGAGCTTATCGGCGCGAAGCACACAGTTCCCATTCATATGTCACCGGGCGAGTTGTTTGACCGCGAGAGAGCGGAGCAATTTGTGACGCCGAGCGCGCTGATAGTCGAAGCCGGAGAGGTGATCGGGCTTTAATTTGGAGGCGGGAAACCATGCTAAAGCAGATAAAATATTTTCAGTCGGTGGTAAAAAATAACAGCTTCAGCGTCGCGGCGGAGGAATGTTTTATTTCTCAGTCGGCAATTTCGCAGCAGATACAATCACTCGAACGCGAACTCGGAGTAATGCTTTTGCAGCGTGAAAACAGAAAATTTACGCTCACTCCGGCGGGCGAGTATTTTTACAAAAAAAGCCTGCTCATAACGGCGGATCTGGACAGACTATGCCGTGAAACGGTGCGCGTTTCGCGCGGCGGCGAAGATACGCTCCGCGTCGGGTACTTAAAAAGCTACGGCGGCAATGAGTTTCAAAAAGCCGTGGCGCAGTTTACAGAGGAACATCCCGAAGTTACGCTCGACATAAAGAATGGTACACACGAGGAAATATATAATATGCTGCGTCTGGGCGGCATTGATTTGGCGATGAATGACCAGCGCCGCGCGTTTTCGGATGAGTATGTAAACGAGCTTCTCGCGGAAATACCATGCTGTATTGAAATTTCGTCACGCAGTCCGATTGCGCAGCTTAAGGAGATAAGTGTATATGATTTGCGCAATACTCCGTGCATACTTATTTCGTCGAAAAATCAGTTCGAGCACGAGCAGACGCACTATCGGGAAATCTACGGCATAGAGAGCGAATTTTTAGCCGCGGAAAATCTCGAAGAAGCGCGGCTGATGATAATAGGCGGCAACGGTTTTATGCCGGCAGAAGGCGGCGATGTGGATCAATACGCGATAACGCGCGTGCCTCTTATCAGAAACGACAGACCGGTAAGAACGCGCTATGGGGCGTTTTGGAAGGTTGACAACACGAAAAAGTGCATAAGCGATTTCGCGGAGATATTGAAGGCTCAGTTTTAGGGGATGATTATTGGAATCAGGCGGCGGCTGTGGTATAATGCAAGAAATCAGGATTTGGCGGTGATACAAAATGAGCATAATACAAGCTGTATTGTCGGATTTGAATATGGTTAAGGAAAATAAGGTAATATTATAACCGCAAAAAATTCAAGAAATTTTCAAAATACCTATTGACTCTCCCGTAAGGGGATACTGTATAATGTACTTGTTCCGGAACAAATACGTTAAAACAGGAGGTAATGTCAATGCTTTCGATAGGACGGTTTTCCAAGACGTGTATGGTAACGGTGAAGGCGCTGCGCCATTATGACAAAATCGGGCTTATAAAACCCGCGTTTGTAAATCCCGAAACGGGTTACCGCGAATACAGTGAGGAGCAAATTCCACTCATGCTGCTTATAAATAAGCTCAAATATTACGGATTTGCACTGTCCGACATCAGAGACATGATTTCCTGTCAGGACGTAATTCAATCAAATCTGATGAAGCAGCGCGACACGCTCTGGAAGTCGGTTCACGAAACGATGGATATTCTTTCCGAGCTGAGCGCGCATGTGAGAGAATTGGAAAGGACAGGTAATATTATGAGTTATCAAAATGATTATAAGATTGAAATTGTAAAAACGGAGGACAGACACGTTATATCGTGTCGGCAGAATATGGGTGTAGACGATTTCGGTAAGTATTACGGCGCGCTTTATAAGCGTGTTGCGGATGAGGATATAGTCCTTGACGGAGTATGTCTGGCGGTTTATCACGACAAGGAGTTTGACCCCGAAAACAGCGATATAGAGCTTGCGCTCGGAGTCGCGGACGCGGATAAGGCGGACAAAATCATGCCGGGCGCAGCGTGCGCCGCGACTGTACATTACGGACCGTATTCAAAGCTTCCGGAGGCATACGGGGCGGTGACAAAATGGATAAGCGAAAACGGCTATGAGATAGCTGCGCCGCCGTATGAGATATACGTAACGTCGCATTTTGACAAAATCCCGCCGTCGAAATGGGAAACGCGTGTGTTTTTCCCTGTGAAAAAACGTTAATTGACATTTTAAAAATCCCGTTCGCAAAAATAGCGGACGGGATTTTTGTCTAACGAAAACCCCCGGATAGTAAACAGCCACAGAACTCTCTATTTTATTGCACAAATCGCTTAACGCCACATTATCTTTGATAAAATACCGCCATCCATTGACATTAGTATTTTCATTCCAATGATATTTTTCGATTAATATTTTACTTGCCAGAGCGCTTACTGAATATCTTTCGCCTTTAAATTCAACTTGGTTTGGTTTCGCTATTCCCTCAAGAAATACTTGATAAATATGCAACTGATGTAAAAAACGAAGCAGAGATTACGTCGAATCGAGAAGCGTACAAGAGCATTGTTTCAGTTTTGCGCAAAATGCGCGAATTGCCGCAATGAGAAGAGGAATGCGTTCAAGAGATAGCGTCAGAATGGAAAGAGAAATACCGCCGCTGTAAAGCTATGATGGAAGAGCTAAAAGCGTTATAATTTTATAAAAACACTAAAACATCGCCCAATCACAACAAGTTCGCCTTTGTGTATGCAAGCTCCACCAGCTTTGAAAGCCTTGAAAGCCAGCAATAATGCGGCTTTCAGGATTTTTTCGTTTTCGTTGATTTTCCGTTTTGTCCTTTGTTCGTCCTTTATTGTATCTTATGCTAACTTGAAATTACTTGCTAATATAAGTTATCCCACAACAAAGCCGACATACGGCAAGTACGGCTTGATGAGGGAGGATTATCTGAAACAGCACAATCCTGAGCTTTGGAACAGACTAATGCTCTGCGGGAAACTGACAGAGCATCTGAACGAAATCCACAAGACAGCGCGAGAGAGGATAGAACTGATGATGCCGGAACTGATGAAATCGGCAGGAGCGACGGAGGAACTCAAACGGACAAACCCTCTCAAATGGGTGGGCTTAATCAATGCTTGCAAATCGCAGGCGGAGGATATTGTATTCGCGGAATTAGTGTACTGTTGAGCTAAATAACAAAAAATTTATTCATATCGCATAAAAAGAGCGTAATATTATGGGTTATATATTCACATAATATTACGCTTTTTCTGTTATTTATTATGAAACTGTCATTTTTCGCGCCGTCGGGTATAGAACTTGAATTTCGTGACTGGATTTTTTTGATAATGATAACGTCTTATATCGCAAGACTAAAACGATTAGTTTTAGCTTAATATGCGGTAAATTCAAGTTCCTCACTTTCCCTTATTTTTCGGTCATATTATATATCAAATATCAATCGCGATTATCTTTAAAGGCGTCAAGCCTTGTCCGCACGTTCTTTTCAAGATTGCGATAGAAGAATTGATAGTCGTACAAGTGGTACACTCCGCTGCCGAACACATCGAGTCCCGGAGGATATTCCTCGGGCGTGACATCGGTGACCTTCAGCGCGCCGCGCACATCGTCGATATATGCTCCGGTCAGGGCGGGTTCTTCGTTTTTGATGTTTCCGCCGTAGTCGGTGAAGCATGAGCCAAGATCAAGGCTCTTGTCTGCGGGATTGCCATCGGTTTTCCAGTTAAGCGGATTTATCGAGAGTGACTTTGTGCCCTTCGGTATGATTATAGAATCGTCAACATCGGGAGCCTCGCATGTGAACGCGATTATAACTCCGGTGTCGCTTTCGTCCTCAGCAGGTTTAAGCTGCGGGTATTTTTTTGTCTCGTCCTCGGTGAGCCTCCAGCCTATGGCGTAGCACGCCACGAGTTGATCCCGGACCGATTTGTCCGCGAAATAATCTCTCACAAGTCTTATGCACATATCTCCGCCCTGCGAGAATCCCGCAAGTATTATCGGGCGGCCGTCATTCACGTTTTCGTAATAATATTCAAACGCGTCCTTTATATCTTCGTAAGCGGACGCAAGATATTTTTCTCCTTCGCTCTCATCCATGCTGTAGACTTCAAGGCCGGCCTGACGGTAATACGGAGCAAAGAATCGGCTGTCGTCGTCATATATTCCCTTTTCCATATTGATCGCCCCCAGGAAGTTCGATTTGGTTTTCTCGTCCGAAAGGCTCATGTTGCCGCCGCTCGTGTAGACGGTGGGGCAGACGAAAAACACGTCGGCGGTCTTGTCGGTATCACCGCTTTCGAAATACGCCCAGTTTGCCGCGTCGGAGTAGTCGATTGCGGTGCTTTGCGGCTCGAACCGAGCGAGTATCGCCGCGAACTCCGCGCGGGTTATGCTGTTTTTGGGAGCAAGTGTTCCGTCGGTGTAACCGTTCATCACACCCGCGCCGCACGCCCACTGAATCGCGGATACCGCGTATTCGCTTATATCATTTGCGTCTATGTAGCTTAATATATTCGTGTTCTCGCCGACCGATACGTCCGCGCCGGCATAATTCATATATCTGTACAATATCGCCGCGGTTTGTTCCCGCGTCACGTTTTCGCCGGGCTTGAATGTGCCATCGCCCATGCCGGAAACAATGCCGTTTTCAGCCGCCCATGCGACATACGGAGCGTAATATTCGTTCGGGTCAACGTCGTTCATTAAGGCTCCGTTTGACTGTGCGTTTTCCATGCGTCCGATTATCGTCACAAGCATTCCGCGCGTAAGCGTCATATCCGGACCAAACTCCGTATCGCTCACGCCGTTCATAATACCCTCCGCGTATACTGCCTTTACCGCGTCGCAGAACCAATCCGATTCCGCAACGTCCGTAAACGGCAGCGTACCGGATGCTGACGGCTGCCGCGTGGCTTGAGGTATATCCGTCGCCTGAGGCGAGGCTGTCGCATTCGGGGCGGCTGTTGCGCTCGGGGCGGGAGATGCCGTAGGCTTTGGCGTTGCCGTCGCCTTCGGCTTGCTTGAGCCGCCGCCCGCGCTGTGCGCGCCGCCGCCCGAATACGATGGCTCGGTCTTTAGCGGTCGGAACGATATTTTCTTTGCGGCGTGTCCGTCCGCGTCGATGTAACATCCCCACTTGTCGCCGTCAAATGTCACAACCTCGCCTTCGGATATTGCCGTTACTCCTTTAAGCTCGGCGAATCCTCCCACATCTCCGTCTGAGGTGAAGGTGCAGCTGTCGTCCATTTCTGTTTTTATGGCGCCTTCAAACGGTCCATCGAACGGATAAATAGCGTAATCATTTGTCGAGTTATCTGCCCTTACCGTGAGAGAGCTGTTGTTTTCGAGCTTAATTCTGCCCTGGTATATTGTGCCGTCATCATCGGTAAAATCGCCGTCAAGGCGAAGTCCTACGTGAACCGTGCCCGTATCTCTGACTGACAAAGCGGTCAGGTTTGAATTGTCCTTTATGATGAGTTCGCCTACATCACAGCCGATACCCGCATTCTTAAATGTTGTATCGGTGCTTGAGCCGCCTTCCGCATTAACGTTTGCGCCGCCGCTGATTGTCAGGGAACCATTCGCCCATGTCTCTATTCCCTGGCTGTCTTCGTATGCGTCTCCGCCGTAGGCGTTGACCTCCGCGTTTGATATGTCGATATTTTTATAGGCGAGTATTCCGGCTGAGCCTGTTTGACCGTCCTGTACCGATTCGTCATACGAGGTATTTCCTCCGAAGGCGTTGAGAGTGCCATTTCCGGTTATTGTCAGATTGCCTTCGCAGGCGATGCCAAAGCTGTCAATGTTTACTCCGTCTCCCGCGATTACCGTAAGAGTGCCGTCTATGTCAAGCGTTAAGTCACCGACCACGCTTATTCCCGACGCGCAAATGCTGGTATCGGTTCGCGTAAATCCATCCGCGGCGCTTTGGATATACGGAGCTTCGCCCTCCGGAACGTAAAGCGTTGAACCTGCGCTCAAATACAATCCGTCCTCATGCGTTGTGACAAAACGGAAATCCGAAGTGAGCGTCAGTGTCTTCCCGTCACATATCGCGCCGGCTACTTCGACAGGGTCGGACTTTTCACCGGTGTGGAAGTCGTATTTTGAATACAGCTTGCCCGTTTCGCCGTCGAAATAGAGTATTTTGTCATCCTCGGCGACGTCCGCCGCGTTTTTAAATTCAATATACTTCGCAATATTTCCGTCCGTGTCAACATAGCTGTTTGTCAATCCACTTGCGTGCGCCAAAATCTTGCCGTCCTCGGACGTTGCCGTAACACCGGCAAGATTGGCGACTGATGCTTTCGTTGTTCCCTCAGCGATAAACGTACAGCTGCTGTCCATTTCTACGGGAAGAAATGCGTTTGAATAATATGAAATACCGAAGCTGCGGTCAGAGCCGTCGGCATTCACCGCGAGAGTGCTGTTGTTTTCCAGCGTAATACTTCCGTTATAATTTGTGCCGTCAGCGGCGTCGCCGCACGCCATGATCAATCCGAAGGTGTTATGTCCATTTATTCCCGTCGCCGAAGCGGTAAAACCCGAATTGTCCTTGACTGTAAGATAGCTCGTCTCGCACGCTGTGCTGTCAAATTGATCGTAAAACTCTCCTTCTCCCCGGTTTTCACCGCTTTGCGCTGTGACGGAAGCTCCCTCGCCTACGGTCACGGAGTGCGCCGGATCGGTCACTATACCACGACTTAATCCGTATGCGCCGCCGCTGCTGAAGAGGACATTGGCAACAGATATATCCAAATCCCCGTATACATATATTCCGAGTGAGTCTGCCCTCGTGGCTTCCGCCGTCTCGTCATGCTCCGTGCTTCCGCTCACTGCGGTAAGGCTGCCCTTTCCCGTTATCGTAAGGTCGCCGTCCGAGAGAATGGCACGGCTCGACGCGTCCGTACCCGTGCCTGAGCGTACTGTAAGACTGCCGTCTATGTCTATCGTGCTACCGTCGGCGGCGAATATTCCGGTGTACTCGTTCAGCTTATCGCTGCCCGTAAATCCGTCGGCGGCGCTCACTATCGACGGATTTTCACCCTCGGGAACGTATAGCGTTGTGTTGCCGTCTATGAACAGCCCGTCCTTTGCCGCCGTCACAAACTGGAAGTCCGAGGTTAGCGTCAGCTTGTTTCCCTCGCAAATCGCGCCCGGGAAATTATCTATCGGATCGGAAAACTCCTTTGTGTCATAATCCATCTTCGTGTAAAGCTTGCCTGCCGCGCTGTCGTAATAGAGGATATGGTCTCTTTTGACGGGTTCCGCGATAACTGTTATCGGGAAGTTGTCTTTTGCATAGAAAGCCGCGTCGCTGAAGCTTTCCGCGTCCTCGGGAGCAATGCCTAAAGCGGCTGTATTACCGCTCATAATTGCTGCCCTCATCATGTCGAGCGCCAAACCTTTTTCTTGCCATTGACTTTTATGATCTTCATCAGCGGCATTTTTATACGCTTCAAGAGCGGCTTCGGTTTCCGCAAGCGCGTCCATAAATCCAACTTCCTTAAGGCACGCCTCGCTTATTTCATTATCCGCCGCGATTGTTTCACCCCAGTCAGCCCATTCGGCTTCGTTGCTCTCATTTGTGGTCATTATAGAGCTTTCACCCGGGTTTACAATACCTTTCGCATAATCTGTATTATAATTGTATATAACCTTATAAGATTTTGCATTCAACTCGGACGGGTACTCCTGACTTGTAACCTCATATTTGCCGTCCGCGGTCTTGTTGGTCACAGCAACGGAAAATTTTGCGTTTGCCGGTATGTAAACGGGTTCCTCCAAATCAAAACGGTGATAGCCTCCGTACTGATACGTTTTTGTTCCGCTCGCCAGAAGCTCTCCGTCGGTCGGAGATGTGCTTTCGCCGCTGAGCAGATACATTTCGAATGTGGTTTCCGTTCCCGGAAGCTCTGTGTAAAATGTCAGTGTCTTTACCGTCACCTCCGCCTCCCCGTTTTCAAACGTATTCGCCATTGACGCGGGAGTGTCAAAGAGATTATTCTTATATGATCTGAAAACAGGCATATAGTCATACTTAAAGCTGTAATAAGAGCCGCTTGCAGCCTCGTCGGGAGTAACGTCGAAATCAAGCGCCTCCGGAGGCTCTATGGTATGGTCATAATATGAGATATAGAAATATCCGTGGTCGCCCCAATCGTCTTTATTCGGAAATTCACTCTCGTCGCTGCCCCAGCTGTTTTTTGCGATCCACGCTCCGTTTCCCGGAGGCGTCTCAAGGAAATTTTCCTTCGGGAAGCTGTCGTCCCAGCCGACTATCGTTACTTCGTGGTTTCCCGATTCGCCGTTTTCACTGTCCTCGGTATAACTCAGCGGCACATAATGCGCCCATGTCTCGGGATTTATGTAGTGGTGTTCGCCTATCTGCGCCGCAGTTGACGTGTCATCCGCGAAGGCGATGGTTACCGGGCGCCCGTTCATGAGCTGCTCCTTTATCGCGTCCGTTCCGGCTTGATTATATTCGTAATTATATTTCTCCGCAGCCTCGTCGTATGTGAATTGGGCCGGAGAAGGCAGCAGAAAGCTTTCCTCGAGCGGATATACCTGTCCGAAACGGTCGCTTTCGTCAAGGCTCCAGTCATCATCAGGGCTGTAAACATCGGGCTCGCCGCCCGTATATATTATATTGCCTTCCTTGCCGCGGTAAGGAAACATATACTCAGGCATAGGACCGACTCCCGCCGAATACACAGATGTTGCTGTTGTATGGTTGCCGCCGTAGTTTAAAACATCACCGCTGGTTTCCGGCGGGTCAATAAAATATACTCCTTCTCCGCCCTGATCGCCGTCGTCCTCCGGGAGAGCCACATTTGCGAACCACGCGAGATGATGCTCGGACAGATCCATATCCCACGACGCATCATTATTCCATTCGTCATACGACATTCCGAGCTCCGTCAAAATGCTCGTCTCCGCCGCGGCGGTTGCTGCAAATCCCCAGCACGTGCCGAAGTAGCCCTGATCTTTTACGGGTGTGACATAATTCTTTGCCCCGTTTCCGTCAAGATCCGCGCTGCGCAAATCGAACTTTTCGGGATATTCGTTGCCCGACGCGAGGCTTATACCCGAAGGATTATAAAAGTATTTTTGGCTTTCTGTAAGTCTTTCCGCCGCTCTCTGCGCCGCGTCGTCCGCTGCATTGCCAGACGAAGGCGCGGCAAACGCCGGTGTTGACGCCGTAAGCATGGCTGCCGAGAGCGCCGCTGACAGAATTTTTTTCAAATGCTTCATAATTATTACATTCCTTTCCGAAACGGTATTTTATAGAGTTATATATTTTCGCTTATCCTTTAAGACATTT
>CANQQZ010000028.1 GCA_947626135.1 uncultured Clostridia bacterium | reverse complement strand
TGTACCATAGGTGAAAAAAAAAGTCAATAACTTATGGTGTTTTTCGTGCGCCCTTTTTTACCGGGATGTCCAGTCAATAAAGGGCGGGTTTGGCTGTGCCGCTGCATAAAATCAGCCCGGAACGTCCTTTAAGGCTCGGGGCAGGCTTGGGCGCGCCGTCAACTGCTATGCCGTAATTGCAGTATAATATAATCGGCGGCTTGGAAGCTCGCGGGCGAAAGCCGGAAATAAGAACGTGGATAGGGCGCGAGATGTCATTGCAACACGTTCACGCCCCTGCCGCGTTGGGACTACATACGCCGCCTGAGAAACTGTGTATTGCGTCCCCCTGAATACGGATACCTCGGTGATGTTATACCGATGTATGGCATTTTTCCCCTGCAAAGGGGAAATTGCGCCCTAAAGCCGTTTCCTTGTTCCGTTGCCCGATGTATTATCGGGCTTTGGTGGTGCCGATGACCGGGGTCGAACCGGTACGAGAATCGCTTCTCACGGGATTTTAAGTCCCGGGCGTCTGCCAATTCCGCCACATCGGCTTATATTTCAAGCATTGACAAGTATACCACAAGCGGCGGACGATGTCAAGGATTTCGGACAAATATTTCTCGGATTATCCGTTTTCCTCCTCCCTCCTCCGCATAAGACGGTCGGTATAATATTTTTCAAGCTCGGGATACTCCATTATGCCGAGTCTGCCCTCTTCGGTAACGGAATAAACGCCGCGCGAAACGCGCTTAAACCACTTAAACACATTCATACTCAGCACGGACTGAGCCTTTTCAATACCTGTCAGCTCCGCGGCTCGCGCGGGCGACATGTCTCCGAAAATATCGAGAGCGCAGGCGAGATGAATATTCATCTCCGTAAACGCGGTGGCGATCCTCCGTTTTGTTACACCGCCGGTATTGGTATCGATCGAGCGTCCCTCTATTTCCTTCAAAATCGCGGCTCTCCTCCTCTTATTTTCCGCCGCGGGTACAAACGGGAGCGGCTCGCACACTATTTCGGCATATGAAAACTCTCCCCTGAGCGCGACAAATATAAGTCCCAGCTCAAGCTTTTTCAGAACATACAGCGTATCGCGGAATTTGAGCGGACTGTATTTTTTCGGCTTCGGTACGGCAACATAAACCGATGCGCCCGTTTTCTGCCTTACAAGCGCCTGTTCGAGCAAATGAACCGATAAATTTTTCTTCAGCTCTATTATTATAAGCTCTCCCTCCCGGACAGCCGTCATATCGCACGATTTCACCTCCGCGTTTACCGAGTAGCCCATATCCTCGAACAAACGCTTCACCGGCGCGAACAAATCGCTTTCCGCGCTCATATCTTTACCGTCGCCCCGCCGGGAATTTCTGTGATTTTGCCGTCAACCGATATCCATACGCTCATCGCGGACGGATTATATACCGTGTCCGCCTTCGCCGTAAATTTAAGCCGCTTTGCCGCGTTCATATAATCGACAATCTCGATATTCGAAGCGTACCAGATATCGTCATGACCTCCCATCATCCTGCAAAAGGTCTCGATATGCTCCCAATTGTCCATATCGTTAAACTCATAGCTGTGACCCCATACATACATAAGATACAAATACTGGGTTTTATTGAGCTTAAGAAATTTCTCCGCGTTTTCCATGAGGTTATGATTATGGTGGCAGGTAGACGTCCATTCCAGATAATCCTCAGGCATAGCAAACGAATCCGTATTCCCCACCACGCGCGAATATTCTATGCCGCACGCAGGCAAAAGCCTTTTTATATCCTCGCTGTACGAGCCGTTCGGATAGCTCATTCCGCGCACGGGATAGCCTGCCGCGTCCTCGAGTATTTTCCGGTCCTCTATGATCTGCTGCACCACCTGCTCAAGCGGACAGCGCTCTATTGTCGGATGAGTATATGTATGGCAGGACACCTCATGCCCCTTATATAAACCGCGTATCTCATCAAAGCCTATCCTTTCGCCGTAGGTGCCGTCGCCGAGCAGCCCCGCGTTTAAATGAAATGTGCCCTTTATGCCGTAACGATTGAAAATTTCTATAAGCTGCCTGTCGAAGCTGCGTCCGTCGTCATAGCTCATTGTAAGAGCCTTGTGCCTGCCCCCGGGAAAGCATGTGTAAACAGTTTTCAGCAATCCTGCCATCTTATTTTTCCTCCTTATGCCTTAATGTTATCACGACCAGCTCCGGACGGTTGAATACCCTTGGAACCGGCATGGGATTTCCCAGCCCGCGGCTGACTATAAATTCGGATTTTCCGTCCGTGTATCTGCCGCCCACGTATTTCGGGAAAAATACAGGCTTGCCGGACATCCAGCTCGAGCGCGGCGATACGACTCCGCCGATATACGGCAGTCTTACCTGCCCTCCGTGCATATGTCCCGAAATAATCAAATCAAATCGCGAATCTTTAAAATAGTCCAGCCAGTTCGCGCGGTGAAACAATAATATATTATAGCCGTCAGACGGACTCAGCGCAGCCTGCGCTTTATCGAGAAAATCACGGATTTTGCACGACATTACCGAAAAAGGATCGTCTATGCCGGACAGCCCTATCTCCGCGCCGTCCCGCTCGAGAATGACCGTTTTATTGTCCAGCGGCTGTGCGCCGGCGCTCAGAAGCGCTCTTGCAAGCTCACGGCTGTCGCCGCGCCACTCCTCATGATTTCCGCTTACGATGTACACCGGAGCCGTCTCGGCAAGGCGCCCCACGAGAGACACCGCCTTTTCATATCCGCCCTTATCATGGGCAAGGTCGCCGGTCGATACAATTATATCCGGCTTCGCGAGCTGTACAGCCGGGATGAGCCCGGGCACGTCATCGTTATGAACATCCGATATCTGAACTATTCTGTACCCGTCAAACTCCGCGGGGATTTTCGCCGAATACACGCTGTAGCTTGTGGTCTCAAGCCTGTCGTCAAGCCCCTTCGCAAGCAGAGCGCCGCCTGCGGCAAACGCCGCGGCTTTAATTATTTTTTTCATGATTTTCCTCTTAGCTTTTATAATATATTCATAGTATACCATATTTTTTTAATAAATACAATTTGTTTATTGAAAAAATTTATAAAATGTGGTATAATTAATATGATTATGCGAAGAACCGGCTGCGTGAAAAACACGCGGTCAAAAAACCGTCCGCGAAGATATTTTGCCGCGCCGCCCCAATGACGCGCGCTCAGGCTTCGCGGCCGACGTCCTGCGCGCCCGCCGCAGGAGCGTCGGAAATTATTACGGCGGGCGGAAAGGCTGCGAATATTTTATGGTAAGACATATAGTGATGTGGCGGCTCGAGGATACGCCCGAGAGGGCGATAAAAGCCGCCGCCATCAAAGAAGGACTTGAGGCTTTAAAGGACAAAATAGAAGAGATCGCCGATATTGAAGTCGGTATAAATATGAACGATACCGACACCGTTTCCGATGTTGTTCTCGTTTCAACGTTCGCCACGCACGATGATTTGGCGGCGTATATCCGGCACCCGGCGCATAAGGCGGTCGGCGCGTCGGCTGTAAAGCCGTATGTTATCGAGCGCAGGGTCGTTGACTATGAGTTTTAAAGGAAGAGGAGCATGGCAAAAACTGTAACAGAGGAGCAAATGAACGAGCAGCGCGCGTACCTGAACGCGCTGAGGGAGGAAAACGAACGATTCGCCGCATCTCACGGCAGACAGCGGCTTGCGTATACGCGCACCTACGGCTGTCAGCAGAACGAAAACGACACGGAGCGCATACGCGGAATGCTGGAGGCGTCCGGATTCGGCTTCACCGACGATGAGAGAAACGCGGATCTGGTCATATATAACACCTGCGCGGTTCGGGAAAACGCCGAGCAGCGCGTACTCGGACGGCTGGGCTTGTTAAAGCCCATAAAGGCGGAGCGCCCCGGCATGATAATCGGCGTGTGCGGCTGTATGGTACAGCAGGAGCATATAACCGAAAAAATAAAGCGTGTGCACAATCACGTTGACCTCGTTTTCGGCACTCACGCTCTGTACCGTATGCCAAAGCTTCTGTATGAGGCTATGCGCTCGCAAAAAACGGTAACGGACATTGAAAATTCGGATGGCGAAATAGCCGAGGATATTCCCACAAAACGCGAAAGCAAATATCAGGCTTGGGTCTCGGTAATGTTCGGGTGCAACAATTTCTGCTCATACTGCGTCGTCCCATACGTAAGGGGGCGCGAGCGGAGCAGGCTGCCGGAGGACATAACGGCTGAGATTAAGCGCCTCGCGGCTGACGGCTGCACGGAGATCTCGCTGCTCGGTCAAAACGTCAATTCCTACGGGAAGGACCTGGACACGGAGGTTGACTTCGCGGATCTGCTCCGTATGGTAAACGGCATCGACGGCGTTAAGCGGATACGGTTCATGACGTCTCATCCCAAGGATTTGTCCGACAGGCTCATAGACGCTATGGCGGAATGCGATAAATTCTGCCGTCAGCTTCATCTGCCGTTTCAAGCCGGAAACGACCGTGTTTTAAAGCAGATGAACCGCGGCTATACGAAAGCGGAATATCTTGACAAAATCCGGCGCGTTAAGGAAAGAATACCGGATATATTCCTCTCCACGGATGTAATAGTCGGATTCCCGACCGAGACAAACGAGGAATTTGAGGACACGCTGGACGTGCTCCGGCAGGTTCGGTTCGACCATATTTTTTCGTTTATATATTCGCGCCGCGAAGGCACTCCGGCGGCAAAGCTTGACTTTGTTCTGAGCGACAGTGAAATCCACAGGAATTTCAATCGGCTGCTCGAGGTGCAAAACGCCATATCGAAGAGCAAAAACGAGGAATATGTGGGCAGGATAGAGGAGGTCCTCGTTGAGGGCGTAAGCCCCAGGGACGACACTGTTTTATCCGGCAGATGCGCAAGCTCAAAAATAGTTAATTTCAAAGGTGACAAAAGCCTTATAGGAAAATATGTAAGGGTAAAAATAACACAAGCCATGACGTGGAGCCTAAACGGCGAACAGGCGGAATAAAAAGGAGAGCATGAAAAATGGATACGATTTTGGAAAAGGCAAGAGAGCTGGGCGAAGCCATACAGCAGTCGGAGGAAATGAAACGTTACAAGGCGGCGGAGCTTAAGCAGTCTCAGGACGAAGAGGCGGCGGATTTAATGCGCGAATACAACATCAGGCGCATAAATCTGGCGCGCGATATGCAGAACGGAAAAATAGAGCGCGCCGACGCTATAAAGCAGAATACGCTCGCGTTTGAGGAAATTGTGAAAAAAAGCGAAACAATAAGGGAGTTTGTCGAGGCGAAAAAGGCGTTCGACACAACCATTGAACATATGAACCGGCTTATAAATTATTATATCACGGGACAGGACCCCAGCTGCACACACGATTGCAGCACATGCGGCGGCTGTCACTGATAAGCGGAACGGAAACGGAGCAAAACAATGGCGGAAAAGGTCACGCCGATGATGGCACAGTATTTGAAAACAAAAGAAGAATATGCCGACTGCATTTTATTTTACCGGCTGGGTGATTTTTACGAGATGTTTTTTGACGACGCTATCAGAGTGTCGCGGGAGCTTGAGCTCACGCTTACCGGTAAGGACTGCGGATTAAAGGAACGCGCGCCTATGTGCGGCGTGCCTTATCACAGCGCGTCGTCCTATATTGCCAAGCTTATAGAGCGCGGCTACAGAGTAGCCGTCTGTGAACAGGTAGAGGACCCGAAAACGGCGCAGGGTATCGTAAAGCGCGAGGTTATCCGCGTCATAACCCCCGGTACCGTGGTGGACGAGGCTTTATTGGATGACAGAAACAATAATTATCTGGCGGTCGTGTACGCGGAAAAGGATAAATTCGGCTTCGCCGTGTCCGACGTATCGACAGGCGAGATATTCGTCACACAGGTGACGAACGCCGACAGCGTGCTTAACGAGCTGTCCCGGTATGAGCCGAAAGAAATAATAGCGAATTACGCGGCGGCGCGCGTTATAGAAAAGCCGGTACAGCTGCGTCTTAACATACGCGCGGACGAGCGCAACGATGACTTTTTCGATGATACAGCCCTTCCCGGGAAGCTTATGGCGCAGTTTAAAAAAACGTCGCTTCGCGAGCTTAATCTGGAGGATAAGCCGCTTGCCGTAACAGCCGCCGGAGTAATGCTCAGATATCTTGAATACGCGCAGAAGCAAAGTCTTAATTATATAAACACCGTAACGGTTTACGACGTTGAGCAATATATGGACCTGGACGCCGCCGCGCGGCGCAATCTCGAGATTACCGAAACAATGCGGGACAAGCAAAAACGCGGCTCTCTCTTATGGGTTCTTGACAAAACCTGCACGTCGATGGGCGCGAGAATGCTGCGGCAATGGCTTGAAAAACCGCTTATAAATCCGATTGATATAAATAACCGTCTGGAGGCGGTGGGCGAGCTGCACGCAAATTTAATGCTGCGCGATGAATTTAAGGAAATATTAAACAAAACCTATGATATTTCGCGCATAATAAGCCGCATTTCGCTGTCAAACGCCACGCCGAAGGATCTGGCTTCGCTTCGCGAGACGCTTGCCGTCCTTCCGGAGCTGGAGGGCGCCTTGTCAAAAACGCGCTCGAAGCTGCTTTCCGACATGTCAAAGGGCTTTGACAGGCTCGAGGATATGCGCGATTTGCTCGAGCGCGCGATCGTGGACGAGCCGCCGGCGCTTTTAAGGGACGGCGGCGTTATAAAACGCGGCTTCAGCGAAGAGGTGGACAAGCTCAGAATCGCAATGACGGACGGAAAAAAATGGCTTGCGGAAATCGAGGCGCTCGAACGCGAAAAAACCGGCATACCGAAGCTTCGCGTAGGATATAACAAGGTGTTCGGATACTACATAGAGGTAACGCGGTCGTATTCGGACAAGGTGCCGGATTATTACGTAAGAAAGCAAACGCTGGCTAACGCGGAAAGGTATATCACGCCGAAGCTCAAGGAGCTTGAAAATCTGATCCTGGGCTCCTCCGAACGCGTGACGGCGCTGGAAATACACATGTTCGGCGAGGTCTGCGAAAAGCTGTCGGCGCAAATTGAACGCTTAAAGCGCGCGGCTAATATTATCGCCGTATCCGATACGCTTTATTCGCTTGCGGAAACGGCGTATAAAAATAACTACTCGCGCCCCGAGATAAATTCGAGCGGAGCGATAAGCATAACGGACGGGCGTCATCCCGTGGTCGAGCAGATGTCAAAGGAGCTGTTCGTTCCGAACGACGCGTCTCTTAACACAGACGACAGCCGTCTGCTTATAATAACCGGTCCGAACATGGCGGGAAAATCAACGTATATGCGGCAGGTAGCCGTTATTACGCTTATGGCTCAAATCGGCAGCTTTGTGCCCGCGAAATCGGCGAGCATAGGCGTTGTGGACAGAATATTCACCCGCGTCGGCGCGTCGGACGATATCGCGTCGGGACAAAGCACATTTATGCTCGAGATGACAGAGGTCAGCGATATATTGAAGCACGCGACGAAAAACTCGCTGATCATACTTGACGAGATAGGGCGCGGCACAAGCACATTCGACGGCTTGTCCATAGCGTGGGCGGTCGCGGAATATGTACACAGCAAAAAGAAAATCGGCGCGAAAACCCTCTTCGCGACGCATTATCATGAAATGACCGAGCTGGAAAACGAGCTTGACGGCGTAAAAAATTACCGTATCGCGGTCAAAAAGCACGGTGACAATATCACCTTTCTGCGCAAAATCGTGCGCGGCGGCGCCGACGACAGCTACGGCATAGAGGTGGCTGCCCTGGCGGGAGTGCCGCGCGAGGTTATAACAAACGCGAAAAAAATTCTTAAAAAAATCGAGAACGGCGAAAGAAGCGCCGACGGTCAGAATACCGTCAAAAGGACGGAGGCGGCAAATCAGGTCGATTTGTTTGACAGCGCCGCCGCGCAAATCGCGGAGGAGCTTTCGGCTATGGACGTTACGACGCTTTCGCCGATAGAGGCACTGAACAAGCTTTACGAGCTGAGTAATAAAGCGAAGGGAAATTAAAATGGGAGTTATAAATATTTTAGGCAGCGAAATATCGAATAAAATCGCCGCCGGCGAGGTTGTGGAACGACCGTCAAGCGTCGTAAAGGAGCTTGTCGAAAACAGCCTTGACGCGGGCGCGTCTAAAATAACCGTCGAGATACAAAACGGCGGTTCCGTCTTTCTGCGCGTAACCGACAACGGCTGCGGAATGAGCGCGGACGACGCGAAAATATGCTTTCTGCGCCACGCGACCAGCAAAATAAAAACCGACGCGGATCTCTGCGCCATTTACACGCTCGGCTTCCGCGGAGAGGCTCTTTCAAGCATAGGCGCGGTCGCGCAGGTGACGCTCCGCACAAGGCAAAAGGGTAACATGAGCGGAATATGCGTCACGTGCCGCGGCGGCGAGCTCATCGCGTCCGAGGACGCCGGGACGCCCGAGGGCACGGATATCACTGTTGAAAATTTATTTTATAACACCCCCGCGCGCCTTAAATTTCTTAAAAAGGATTCAACGGAGGCGGGATATATAACCGATATAATGACAAAATTTATATTCGCGTATCCGTCCGTATCGTTCAGGCTCATATCAAACGGCAGGGAAAAGCTTTTCAGCGCCGGAGACAGCTCCCTCATAAACGCGGTTTATTCCGTCTACGGAAGGGATTACGCGAAGCATATGCTCCCCGTGGATTACGAGCAGGACGGCGTTAAGGTGACGGGTCTCGCGGGAGTGGGGACCATATCCCGCCCGAACAGGAATTATCAGAGCTATTTCGTAAACGGACGCTATATAAAAAGTCCGGTAATTATACGCGCAGCCGAGGAAGCGTATAAAAATCAAATCATGATAGGAAAGTTCCCCGCCGTAATTTTGAATATCGGTCTTAACGCGGAGCTTATTGACATAAACGTGCATCCGACAAAGCTGGAAGTTAAATTCTCCGACGAGCGCCTCGTTTATCAGGCGGTGTATTACGCCGTGAGAAACACCCTTTACCGGGAGGCGAATGTTCCGAAAATAGAGCGCGTCCGGAACGAGGAAACAAAGCCGGCGAAAAACGGCTCCGCTCAGCTCTATCTTTCCGATCTGACCGCCAATTTGCCGAAGCAAAGCAATTTTTATCCGGTGAGCAAATCGCATGACGCGGGAAAAGCACCGCGCTCAAATGCGAAATCAAATCAGCCGCCGGTACATGCGGAGCCTGATATACGCGATATAACAAGGCGTCCCGAAACGCCCGGTTACAATCCTAAAATCAACCCGTTTATCGAGGATAACAGCGGCTCATCTCAAGCCGGGCGCGCCGCAAAAGACGACGGAGAGAAAAAAAATTTATGGTATGTCGCCGATCCGTCATCAGAAAAAAACGACGGCAAAACGGACGAAACGGAGCAAAGCGTGTTCGCGGACGAATATTTCGGGATAGTCGGTCAAATATTCGACACGTATATAATAGCCCAAAAAAACGATGAAATGCTTATTATAGACCAGCACGCCGCGCATGAGCGCTTAAAATACGAGGAATTGAAGGCGGATCTCGAAAAAAAACAATCGTTTTCGCAGATGCTTATAGAGCCGGTCGTGGTTTCAATGACCGGTCAGGAATACGCCGCGTTTGAAACGATAAGCGATACGCTTTACGATATGGGCTTTGACTGCGAGGCGTTCGGCGAGAACACCGTTATGGTGCGCGCCGTGCCCGGCGAAACGGAGCTGGGAGAAACGGAGGACTTGCTGCTCGAGCTCATAAGCGAGGCGGCAATGCATAAAAAGGAGCTCATAAGCGAAAGGCGGCAGCGGCTTCTTTATACCATAGCATGCAAGGCGGCGGTCAAAGCGAATATGAAAATGAGCGCGGACGAAATGAAGACGCTTGTCTCCCGCGTGCTGCGGCTTGAAAATATAAACACCTGCCCTCACGGCAGACCGATAATAATAACGATGTCAAAAAAGGAGCTTGAAAAGGAGTTCGGCAGAATAGTATGAAAAAAATCCCGCTGATAGTCGTCGCGGGTCCGACCGCGTCGGGGAAAACATCGCTGGCAATAGAGCTGGCAAACCGTTTTGACGGCGAAATTGTATCCGCGGACAGTATGCAGATTTATAAATACATGGATATAGGCACGGCAAAGCCCACCGCGTCCGAACGCGCCGCAGCCGTACATCATCTGATTGATTTTGCGGAGCCGACCTCGGAATACAGCGTCGCGCAATACGCCCGGGACGCTCACGCATGTATAGCGGATATCGTCAGCCGCGGCAAAACGCCGGTTATGTGCGGCGGCACCGGATTATATATAGACGCCGTGACAAAGGATATCACCTTCGGAGAAACGCGCGCCGACTGCGCGCTCAGGAACGAGCTGCGCGCCGCCGCCGAAATCAACGGCGGAGAATATCTTCTGAAAATGCTTGCGGAATTTGACCCCGTGAGCGCAAAGAGGCTTCATCCGAATAACTTAAAACGCATAATACGCGCAATCGAATTCTATCGCGCGACGGGGAAACCGATATCGGAGCATCAGGATGAAACCAAGAAAAAGCAAAGCAGATACGACGCGTTTTTTTTCTGTATCGACAGGGACAGGGAAACGGTCTACGAGCGGATAGACCGGCGCGTTGACATTATGATGTCCGAAGGGCTTACAGACGAGGTCAAGCGCCTCAAGGATATGGGCTGCACAAGGGATATGCAGAGCATGCAGGGAATAGGCTATAAGGAGCTGTTTTCATATCTTGAAGGGGAAATATCAATAGATGACGCCGTTGAGATGATAAAGCGCGGCAGCCGCCGCTACGCAAAGCGTCAGCTGACATGGTTCAGGCGAATCGAAAATATGCATCATCTCAGCCCCGAACACGCGGCGGACTCCGCCGCCGGACTGCTTGCGGACGCCGGATTTTAAAGCGGGGCGGCGGCGCGGACCGTTAAGGTATGCCGCGATATGGCGCGGCAGTTGACAATTTCGGCAAAAAGCGTTATAATAACGCTGACAAGCCGGACTCGGGAGGAAGGAACATGACGGAAAAAAATTCTGCCGGAATCAAGGAGGCTGTCGTTATCGCGTTATGGGCGTTTGCACTCATAGCCGCTTACGACCTGGCGGACACTGCCATGAGGCTTTATTCCGGCGGCGGACAGGCAGCGGCGGCGGGATGGAATATGACCCTCACCGTATGCGCCGTAGCCGCAGGCTGCGTAATCGTGTATTTTGCGCTGACCCGGTGCGCCGCGTCGTTCACATACGAGGCGCGCGGCAAGGACTTACTGATTACGCGGAAAATCGGGCACAGAGAAAAAACGGTTCGGATAAAATATGAGCACATTGTGCTGTTCTCGAGAAAACGTCCCGTAAAACCGATAAAACCGATATATAAAATGCGGAAAACCGTGTTTTCAAATAAAAACACGTATTATCTTGTATACAAAAGCAAGTCCGCGCAGGGAACGGTCGTATTCGAACCGTCGGAAACGCTTGCCGCGGAAATAACATCAAAAATGAAGGAAGGTTCATATAAATGGCAGAAATAATCGGAGTTCGTTTCAAGCCTAACGGCAAGTCATACTATTTTGACCCGGGCAGTCTTCCCGTAAAGCCCGGCGACAAGGTAATAGTGGAAACAAGCCGCGGCATAGAATACGGCAACGTTGTAATAGGCAGACGCGAGATAAGAGACGACAAAATCACCAAGCCTTTAAAGAGCGTTATTCGTCTTGCCACGGAGGAGGACCACGCGCGCTGCCGCGAAAACCGCGAACGCGAAAAAGAGGCATTCGGGATATGTCTTGAGAAAATCAAGGATAACGGGCTCCAAATGAAGCTCATAGACGTGGAATACACGTTTGACCGCGGCAAGCTGCTCTTTTATTTCACAGCCGACGGCAGGGTGGATTTCAGGCAGCTTGTCAAGGATCTGGCAATGGTGTTCAGAACGCGCATAGAGCTGCGTCAGATAGGCGTGCGCGACGAATCGAAGGCGATGGGCAGCTACGGAGTATGCGGACGAAGCCTGTGCTGCTCGCAGTTCCTGGATGAGTTTATGCCCGTTTCCATAAAAATGGCGAAGGAGCAGGGATTATCCTTAAATCCCGGAAAGATTTCCGGCGCGTGCGGCAGACTGATGTGCTGCTTAAAGTACGAGCAGGATACATATGAGGAATTGAGCAAAAACAGTCCGAGGCGCGGCGCTACGGTTAAAACTCCGGACGGCAGGGGTACGGTCGAAAGCGTCAGTCTGCTCAGAGGGCTCGTCAGGGTCCGCATATCGGAGGGCGGCGAGGACGTAATCAGAGAATACGATGTCGATAAGCTCCGAATTTTGAGCGCGGGCAGGCAGCGTGACGATGAACTCAGCGACAGAGAAATCGAGGAAATAGATAAAAACCTCGGTTAGGGCTAAAAAATGCTTGAATAACACGGCGCTTTGTGGTAGAATAAAATTCAGGAACACTTGTGAGGTGTATTAGATAAGGAGGTGTTTTAAATGGCTTATAAAATCAATGCTGACGAGTGCATAAGCTGCGGAGCTTGCGCGGGCGAGTGCCCCGTAAGCGCGATAAGCGAGGGTGATGCGGCATACGTTATTGACGCGGATACCTGTATTGAATGCGGAGCCTGCGCGGGCGTATGTCCGGTAGGAGCCCCCGCTCAGGACTAATTATGAAAGCGCCGTATTATGCTATGTTTTCATAGTCATTTTACGGCGCTTTTCTGTATCGGTCCGCGGGAGCGGCAAAATTCCGAAGGAGATATTTGGCTTGGTATAAACGCTTTCTCCTTTTTCCTCGAAAGAAAGGATAAAATAAAATGATAAAAAGACTGATTTGTTCCGTATCGGCGCTTATTGCGGCGGTTTGCCTTGCCGCATCGTGCGGCAAACCGACGGTAGTGTTTGAAAAGGGCGAAACGAAGCCCTCGACGGGCGACACGTGGACAGTGCTCATATATCTTTGTCCCGGCACTACCGATTCCGCAGTCACGGAGGAAATGCTCGATGAGCTTATGAGCGCCGATTACAGCGAAAATATACATTTTGTGGTCGAAACCGGAGGCTGCGCGGGCTGGAGCGTCGAAGGAATAGATTCCGACTTTAACCAACGCTTCCTTATGCAGAAGGGCTCAATGTTTTTAGCCGCTCAAACGGCGGCGCAGGACATGTCCTCCTCAAATGTGTTTGCGGATTTCCTCAAATGGGGAGTTGAAACATATCCTGCCGAGCATTACGCCCTTATAGTGAACGGACAGGGCGGCGGCGCGGCGAACGGCGCGGCGTTTGACGATATCTCGGGCGGAATACTCACTGTTGAGGACGCCGCCGTAGCGCTGGGCGAAACGCGCGCTCAATTTGATATAGCGGCGTTTGATTCCTCGTTCATGTCCAGCATAGAAACGGCGTCGCAGCTCGCGCCTCACGCGAAATATCTTGTCGCGTCGGAGGATATGATGTGTCCTTACGGCTTTGACTACAAGGCGTTCGCGGGTTATCTGATAAGCAATCCGTCCGCTTCGGCGCTTGACGCGGGCAAAAGCCTGTGCGACAGCTATATAGCAAAATGCGACAAATACGGCATGGAGCAGACGGCGACAATCGCCGTAACAGATTTAAGCAGATTAAGCGAGCTGACGCAGGCGTTTGACGGCATGGCGGGCATGATGTCCTTTGCAATGGATGATTTCGGGAACGCGGCGAGAATGCAGCGCGCTCTGACATACGCCGAGCATGCGGGAGCTCAGTCCGCCGGTGAAAACTATACGGATATGGCGGATCTCAAAAACTTATCCGAGACGATACTAAGCGATATGGGCGCAACGGCTGATCTGCTTATATCGCTCACGGATGAAATTGTCGTTTACAGCGTGAGCGGCGCGGCGCGTCCGTATGTCAAAGGGCTTGGAGTATATTTCCCGCTTTCGGGCACGGCTGACAGCATAAACCGTTACAGCGCCGTCTCCCCCAGCGGCAATTACCTTACATACGCGCGGAAGGCATCCGTAAACGCCGCTCCGGATTCGGGCGGACCGGATTATACGTCAACGCCGACATACTATACCTACTGCGAATATATGCCGCAGTTTACAACGTACCTTCAGGAAACCTCCGACGGATGCCTTGAGCTTGACACGACCGGCGAGCAGCTGCTTATAAGAGACATATATCTCGACGTGTATTCCCACGATCCCGAGACCGGTGAAAGCTACAAGGTCGGCACAAAATATAACATAGACGGCGATTTGAACGGAACGATATTCACAACCGAGTTTCCGGAAAAAACTATCGGTATAAACGGGCACAGCATATATGCCAAACGAATCGAAAAGGGCTTCGGATTCGATATTTATTCCGCTCCGGTCATTTTGAACGGCAAACGCTCCAATATAAGAATAACGCATACCTACAGAGATAATACGGACTCCTATAAGGTAATCGGCGCGTGGTCCGGCGTGGATCCGGGCACTAAGCTTGACAACCGCGATTTCAGACTGCTCAAAACCGGAGACAAAATAACCCCGATCTTTGAGCTTTACGGCGGCATAGCCGAAAAGGAGGGCGATCCGTTCCGCATAGGCATAACGGGAGTATCCGCGGGTCCTGTCGAAATCGACAACCGGGCGGCGTATCAGTATATAACCGAGGATATGTACGGAAACACGCATGCATCGGATATGTATATACGGCAATAAGCGCATATTAAGACAATAATATAAAAAGGGGTAATACAAAAAATGAAGTACATGGGCGTAAATGAAATACGCGAGAAATTTTTAAGCTTTTTTGAGACAAAGGGCTGTCTCAGGCTTGCAAGCTTCCCGCTCGTACCGAAAAACGACGCGAGTCTGCTTTTGATAAATTCCGGCATGGCTCCGATGAAGGCGTGGTTTCAGAATCCCGAAACTGCTCCGCGCAGACGCGTTACGACCTGCCAGAAGTGCATACGCACCGGAGATATTGACAACGTCGGAAAAACAGCGCGCCACGGCACGTTTTTCGAGATGCTCGGAAATTTTTCCTTCGGCGATTATTTTAAGCGCGAGGCGACGTCATGGGCATGGGAATTCTTCACAAGGGTCATGGAAATACCCGAGGAGAAGCTTTGGGTATCAATCTACGAGGAGGACGACGAAGCAAAGGATATATGGATCAATCACGTGGGTGTAGCGCCGGACAGAATAGTAAAGCTCGGAAAGGAAGATAATTTCTGGGAGCACGGCACGGGTCCGTGCGGTCCGTGCTCGGAAATCTATTTCGACCGCGGCGCACAATACGGCTGCGGCAAGCCGACATGCGCCGTCGGCTGCGACTGCGACAGATATATGGAGGTATGGAATCTCGTATTCACGCAGTTTGATAAGGACGACGAGGGAAACTACAATCCCCTCCCCAACCCCAATATCGACACGGGTATGGGTCTGGAGCGTCTGGCAGTCGTTATGCAGGGCGTAGACAATTTATTTGAGGTGGACACGGTTCAGGACGTTATAAAGCATATATCAAGCATTGCCGGCACAGATTATAAAACGGACGCAAAAAAGGACGTCTCTCTGCGCGTAATAGCCGACCATATAAGGAGCACCGTTATGATGGTATCCGACGGAGTTATCCCATCAAATGAGGGCAGAGGCTATGTTTTAAGGCGGCTGCTGCGGCGCGCGGCGCGTCACGGAAAGCTTCTCAATATCAACCGCGCGTTTTTGTATGAAATAGCGCAAACCGTTATCAAATGCTCCGCGTCGGCATATCCGGAGCTTGAGGAAAAGAAAGAATATATTACAAAAATCATACGCAAGGAGGAGGAGCGTTTCGACGCGACCATAGACAACGGGCTTGTGGTTTTAAAGGAATATATGGACGCGGCAAAGGCTGATGGCAAAACGGAGCTGAGCGGCGGCGAGGCGTTCAGGCTTCACGACACCTACGGCTTCCCGCTCGATTTAACGGTTGAAATGGCTGCCGAGCAGGGGCTGACGGTCGATATAGACGGCTTTAACGAGGCGATGAACGAGCAGAAGGAGATTGCGCGCAGCTCGCGCAAGGACGGCTCGTCCTGGGATTCGGAGGATGTGTACGTGTTTGAAAACGCCGAAAAAACCGAATTTACGGGCTACTCGGAGCTTGAGTCCGAAAGCGAAATCGTCGGGATCGTATCGGAGGGTGAGGTAAGCTCCGTTATCTCAGAAGGAGAAACGGGAATAATCGTGACGGTAAAAACTCCGTTTTACGCGGAAATGGGCGGTCAGGTCGGCGATACGGGCATGATTTGCTCCGATAAGTCCATAGCCGCGGTTACAAATACGCGCAAGGGCGCGGATGATATTTATCTTCACGAAGTAAGCGTGGAGAAGGGCTCGTTTTGCATATCGGATAAAGTCCGGCTTGCCGTTGACAAGACGCGGCGCATGAACATCTGCCGCAATCATACGGCGACGCACCTGCTCGACCAGGCGCTCAGGGACGTCCTGGGCAATCATGTGGCACAGGCGGGCTCGCTTGTGAGCGGCGACCGTCTGCGTTTCGACTTCTCGCATTTTGAGGCGATGAGCACGGAACAAATCAGGGAAACGGAAAAAAGGGTAAACGAAAAAATCCTGGAATGCATAAATGTCAGCACACGCGAGCTGCCTATCGACGAGGCGAAAAAGATGGGCGCTATAGCGCTGTTCGGCGAAAAATACGGCGACGTGGTACGAGTCGTTTCGGTGGGCGATTACAGCGTCGAATTCTGCGGCGGTACGCACCTTGGCAACACCGCGCAGTGCGGACTGTTTAAAATCATATCCGAAAGCGGCGTGGCGGCGGGAGTCCGCCGTATCGAGGCACTGACCGGTAAGGGTGTGCTTGATTATATCGCCGAAAGGGACGCGCTCGTAGAGCGCACCGCGGCAGCTCTTAAGACAAATATAATCGCCGAGGTGGATAAAAAGGCGGAGAGCGTTGTAAGCGAAAACAAGGAGCTCGAAAAAAAGATAAGCGTCTTTAAGGAGCAAATCGCCGCGGCGGCGGCAAAAAATATCATGATGGGCATAAAGCACATCGGCGATATCAGCCTTACCACAGCGCAGATCAACCGCAGCGTGGACGAAATGAAATCTATGGCGGACAATATAAAGGAAAAGAATCCCATGTCGGTTGTCGTGCTCGCGACAACGTTTGAGGATAAAATCACCTTTGTCGCTATGGCGACAAAGGACGCTGTAGCCAAGGGCGTTCACTGCGGAAGCATTATACGCGAGATAACCGCGGCGGCGGGCGGCAAAGGCGGCGGCAAGCCGGATATGGCGCAGGGCGGAGGCAGAGACGCCTCGAAAATCGACAACGCGCTCGCGCTTGTGGATGAAATTATAGCAAAGCAAATAGGCTGAAAATCCCCGCCGCCCGTTTACGGCGGCGGGAATTTTTGTATACGGCGCGGCACGCCTTTACAAGCCGAGCAATTATTATGGAGGGTAAATTTATGAAATTTAAAAAAATGTTTGCGGCGGCGCTTTCATGCGCTATGCTTACGTCGGCATTCACCGATGCCGTAACCGCGTCGGCGGCGTATGAGGTCACACAGCCGCAGATTTCCCAGGGGGAATGGAAATCCGGCGCGGACGGCGAACAGCATTATATTTATTTTTATTATCAGCTTCGTCCCGAGGCGAAGCTCTTTTATAACGCGCTGCTCGATATGTACGAATCGGGAACGCTCAAGGACGGCGCGGGCTCATATAATCTTACGGAAAACAACGTCGTAACGCAGGCGCAGCTGGCGGGCTACGACAACGGCGACAAGTCGCTTTTAAACGCTTACGGAGCGGCGCGCGACGCCTTCTGCGCGGACCATCCCGAGGTATTCTGGGTGGATTTTGACCTTATGACTATTACCGTTACGCAGAAGCAGGACGGATCATACACCGCTTCCATAGGAGCGGGCAGGGAAAACGGTTATTACAGACAAGGCTACGCCTCCTCCTCCGACGTTGAGGCGGCAATCGATAAGATCAACGCCGCCGCGGACGTTCTTGTATCCGTGGGAAACGCAGCCGTTGAGGGAGGTCAGTCTGCGGAGGAGGCTCCGGCGGGGCAAAGCGAGGCTCCGGCAAGTCCCGGTCCGAGCGGCACGCCGATCGTGCTCGATTTGAACGATTTGAGACCCGGAACCTCCTATGAGGAAAAGCACAGGGAAAAAACCGATGATGAGAAGAAAATTACGGCAATTCACGATAAAATGATACGCGAAACCGTGTATAAGCTTGACACATCGAACGAATCCGACCCGAAGCATTGTCAGCCGGAAAACGTCGGTCACGTCAGAACGGCTTACGGACCGCTCGTCGCGCACGAAAGCCTGTGCGAGGGGTATTCAAAAGCCATGAAGCTCGTGCTCGATAAGGCGCATATTCCGTGCGTAACGGTCCAGGGCGTTTATAAGCATACCGAGGATCAGCCCGAGCTGCATATGTGGAACTGCGTTAAAATCCGCAAGGGAGAAAATTCCGTATGGTACGGAGTTGACGCCACGTTTGACGATCCCTCCGTGTTCAACGGAGCTCATATGAACGATGTTGACAGCGGTCATGAATCGACGGAATACCTGCTTGTAGGAGCGGATATTATGGACAGACAGCACGTTGAGAGCGGAGAAATGTCCGAATGCGGATTTGCGTTTAAGTATCCGGTACTTGAAATGAGCGGCGTCAGCTTTGATACCGTATACTCGCTCGGAGGTCTTGACGTCCAGTATTCGAGCGACTGCAACGAAGCCTTTAATACGAATATGTCAAGCTCGACTCCCGCCTTCAAGGTCAGCTATAACGGAAGAGGCTACACAGAGGCGGCTAAAACAGATAAAATGTACATACTTGTGAAGTTCTACGGGCTGAATACCGAAACGGAGGGCGGCAAATACAGCGACAGCGGATGGATATACGCCGATACCGGTCTTTACGACCCTCAGGAGTTCGGACAGCTGGAAACGGATGAATACGTTCTGTTCCCGGCGTGGCAGTCGCAGTACATGGAGTTCGCCGTAACGGATATCCCGCCGAAGGGTCATTGGTATCCGGGACAGACAATCCCCGAAAATCCCGACGTGCAGGATCCCGAATCGTGGGACCCCTATCCCGTGGAGCGGTTTGATTACCAATATTTCACCGGCGATCCCACCTTATTCAGCGAGCAGACGGGAATGCTGTACAATCCGTATGAGGTTCAGTATCCGGTGCCGTTCGTTAAGCGGTCCACGCCTTCTATGTCCGGCAGATTTTATATCGAGGACGGCTCGAAGGAGTGCGAAATAATATACGACCAGCCGCTTGTCAGGACCTCCGCGCCCGAGGCGGCGCTCGCGGACGCAAACGAGACTGCGGAAATTCCGCTCAGATACGGAAGCGACTTCACCGTCGCGGCATTTGATAAAATCGATAACGCGGCGCTCGGGAACGTAAGGGTCGATAAGGTCGTATCGGATATGCGCCTTGTCGGCGACAGGACGATTAAATTTACATTGACGCCCGACGAATCATGGGCAGGTGATACGATTGCTTATGATATAACGATAACCGGACTTCAGGGCGCCGTAAGCGGTATGCAGCCCATGACGATCTCGTTCGTCACATCTCACCGCTCGGCGGTCTGTGCGTATCGCTCACGCGGGTATTTCTGGAATTTATTCGCTAAGCCCCAGCTTATGGAAAATACCGATATTTCCGTGAACGATTGGACAACGTCCGACGGTCTGCCGGCGGATCAAAGCCTTTCAAACAGAATCGCGCTCGTTGTTTCGGAAACGGGCAAAGCCCAAAGCGGCACAATGAACGATATGATTGAGGAAAAGACCGGCAGCGAGATATTAAGCAGCAGCACGTATGACCTGAGCCTTACAATATGCAACAAGAATATTCTCCAAACCGGCACAAGCGTGCGACTCTGCGTCGGATTCCCGGCGCCCTACGGACCGGAGGATGAGGGCGTGAAGTTTACGGCGTATCATTTTATAAAGGATTCGCACGGGAATACCACAGACGTTGAAGAGATCCCGTGCGAGGTGACAAAGTACGGACTTGTGATCCTGTGCAGCTCCTTCAGCCCGTTCGCGATAACCGCAAGCGAAATGACCGAGCAGGAGAAAGCCGATAAAACGGGGACCGTAACGGTATTTAACAACGCCGGCGGAACAGTAACGTCCGATTCTGCGGACGATCACGGCATTATCCGCACCGCGCCGGACGGTGAGGCTCCCGTTCTCACTATAGCTCCCGACGAAGGATACGCGATAGATACGATTTACATAAACGGCGAGGCGCTGGAGGTCCCCGCCGAAAAGGGCAGCAAGGCGTCCGTTTCGGTAGAGTGGAAGGAAGGCGTTAAAAATACAATCGTCGACGTGACATTCGCAAAAATTGACGCTCTGAACGCCGAAGAGGCGCATGCCCGCGAAACAGGCGAACGATTCGTTAAACCCGCGCAGCCCGCGCCTATGGGCAATGGCAGCGAGCTTACCGGAACGGTAACGTTCACTCCCGAAGGAGGAGCCGCCGCCGAGGTTACAAACGCGTCCTCCGAATATCAGGGCAAAGTAAGGCTTATACTTGCCTCATACGAAAACGGAGCCTTTAAAGCGTGCAGAAGCGTCTCTGACGCCGTTTACACGAACAGCAGCGGCAATATTGAGCTGGAGGCGCTTCCGGACGAGGATAAGACCGACGACATAAGAGCGTTTCTGTGGACGGCGGACACTCTCCGCCCGATCGAGGCGCCCGCTGCCGATTAACCGGACTTTTTCCGGCGGCACTAAGCCGCCGGAGAGCATTTTATAAATATAAAGGAGGATTTTAATATGGACTGCTTATTCTGCAAAATAATTGCCGGAGAGGTGCCGTCGTCAAAGGTGTACGAGGACGATATGGTGTATGCGTTCCGCGACATCGCGCCGACCGCGCCCGAGCATGTCGTGATAGTGCCTAAAACGCACATCGCATCGGCAAACGAAATCACGGCGGACAACGTGAAATATGTGACCGCAATATGGAAAGCGATCCCCGGGATTGCCAAAATTCTGGGCGTTTCCGAAAACGGATACCGGGTGGTTAACAACTGCGGCGCCGACGGCGGTCAGACGGTTAATCATCTGCATTTCCATCTGATGGGAGGACGTGAATTCGGCTGGCCCGCCGGTTAAGTAATCAATTAGTAACAATATAAGAAAAAAGACAAAAAAGCTCTTGACATTTGTCTGTAATATATGTATAATATTTAATGTTGTATGAAAAATTCATACGGCTTTCCATCAAGTCCTTTTTCTAATTGACTTGCCGGAGGGAGGGATAAGAATGTCTGAAGTACGTGTAAAAGAGAATGAGTCGCTTGACAGTGCTCTTCGCAGATTTAAGCGTCAATGCGCGAAATCGGGCGTTATGTCTGAAATCAGAAAACGCGAGCACTACGAAAAGCCGAGCGTTAGACGCAAGAAAAAGTCCGAAGCGGCAAGAAAAAGAAAATATTAATTCCTGATATTAAAAGAAAGGGATGGCATAAATGTCACTCAAGGAACGGCTCAATGATGATTTGAAGTCGGCAATGAAGGAAAAAGACACAATCAAAAAGAACGTCGTGCAGCTTATCCGCGCGGGCGTTAAGCAGATTGAAGTCGATAAGAGAATAACGCTTGACGACGAAGGCGTTACGGATGTGATTGCGAAGCAGCTCAAGCAGCGCAGAGATTCCCTGCCGGAGTACGAAAAAAGCGGACGCGATGATTTGATATCGCAGCTGAAAAAAGAAATGGAAATTCTCATGAGTTATCTGCCCAGGCAGTTAAGCCATGAGGAGCTCGAGGAAATCGTTAAGGAGGCAGTCCTTGCGACGGGAGCAAAGACGATTAAGGATATAGGAAAGGTTATGTCGTATGTTATGCCCAAAACAAAGGGTGTGGCTGACGGCAAGGAGATTAACGCCATAGTGCGTTCAATGCTCAATTAAATATGCTTTTATCGGGGCAATTCGATTGCCCCGCATATATGCTGGTATAGCTCAGTTGGTAGAGCAGCTCATTCGTAATGAGCAGGTCGCGGGTTCGAGTCCCATTACCAGCTCCATGAAAAACCGCATAGGTAAGCCATTTGTGCGCCTATGCGGTTTTTGTGTTAGAGCCGAAATCGGAGTTTTGACCGTTATTTGACCGTTATTATTATGGAAACCTGCGTTATGATATGCGCGGGAATGGTATCTGTTACGGCAAAATCTCCTGCATTTTCTTCGCCGCCCGAATGTCCGCCAGACGATTCGCATGGGCGTAAAATTCCTTTGTCGTTGCCGGGCTCGCATGACCGAGGCGCTTGGACACGGTGACGCAATCGACGCCGTTCGCGAGCAGCAGCGTCGTCATGGTATGGCGAAGCGTATGTATATGGCTTGGGGCAAGTCCGTGCTTCTTTACAAACTTGTGGTACCACTTCCCCGGCGTATTCGGATGCAGAGCGTAGCCCGTTTCGGACACAAACACGCGGGTGCTGTTGCCCCAACGGTCGCCGAGCAATTCCTTCGCTCTTTCCTGCTCCTCCTTGTACTGCTTCAGCAGCTCCACGATATTAGGTGGGATGCTAATCACGCGGGCGGATGACTCGGATTTCGGCGTGTCCTCATATACGCCCTTGCGCGGCGTATAGTTGAGCGTTTTATTTATGTCTATGAATCCGTTTTCAAAATCAATATCGTCCCATGTAAGCCCTGACGCCTCGGCAACGCGGATGCCGGAATACAGGATAAGCGTAATAAGCGTCCGATACCTGAGCGGTTCGTCCTCCAGTGCGTCTAAAATCTCCCGCGACTGCTGTTCGTCCAGCACAGCCGCTTCCTTATGCCTCATACGCGGCGGCTTTACGCTTGCACAAGGGTTATACGGTATAACCTGCCAATGCACCGCCGCAGTCAGAATAGACGACAGCAGACGATGATATTTTAATATGGTAGCCTCGGAAAGCTTGCCGTTCGGGTTAAGCGCCTTAAACAGCTTCTTGTCCCCAAGCGCGGCGGATATCTTATCGGCGGTGGACTTAGCAACATGGTCGCCCTTGACGCATGCTGCTACGGATTTGATGGATACGCCCGCCTTGTCCGCGAGCTGCTGCTGTGAAAGATTCTTCTTTTTGAGCAGGGCTTTAAAATCTACAGTCGGAACATATTTTGTGTCCTGACGCACTCCGTTTTCGGAAAGATTGGAGTAGAAATTCAGAATATGAGCCGGGCGAAGCTTATTAAGCGGTATATGCCCCAAAGCCTGAACGATACGCGGAAGCATGTCGTTGTATCCCTTAATGCTTTTTTCTTTAAGCTGGGTTTCGGCATAATCCCGCATCCAGCGTTCGGTGAAATCCTTTAGCGTAACAGAGCTGTCCAGGAATTGTCCCGTGCGGCATTCATCCTCAAACAGCACAGCCTGCCGGGTTATTTCCTTTTCCAGCCGCACGCCCTTCAAACCCTCCGGCGGAGTCCATGACTTCGTCCTTTCAATTTGTCTGCCGTTAATGTCGTAGCCGCACGATACGCGTATCTGTATCGTGTTTCCTCTTCTTCGTATGCTTGCCATAATACTCCTTTCTCCATTAAAAAATGGCATACCGGTATTGTATCCAATCCCGACTATGCCAAAGAGTATTTTGGTACGCTTACATTATACTCCGGATGTACCCTGAAGTCAATAAATTTCACATAATCGGCAGGTTACAATACTGTTTTTGTGTATATTTATATATCTTTCGCGCCGTACGGCTCATAAACCGACGGCAGTCCTGTGCCCATAATGTATTATCATAATAATAAAATCGTAATATCAGGTCCGACGCCGCTGTCGGTTGATATGCATACGGGTATACGTCCTCAGCATATGGCGACAGCGGGCGGCGGACACTACGACTGAGCAAAATGTTCTATGCTCCGCAGTCGTAACCGGGCAGGCAGGGGTTTCTGTCATACGAAGCGTGTAGGCGTAAATTTTCTGCCTGCCCTGCATTATGTTTAAACGATTTTCACATTTTGTAGCAGTAGTAGCAGTAAAATCGAA
>CANQQZ010000027.1 GCA_947626135.1 uncultured Clostridia bacterium | reverse complement strand
GCGCCTCGCTCATCAGCGCCTCGACTCTCGCTATGACCTCATCAATCAAAATAACCTTTTTCACGTGCAACACCCCCCTTAAATAAACGATTTTTTTAATAACTTTGTAACAATTTTAAAAATGCCGTTTATTCAGGTAATACAACGGGTTAACGCACTTTTTTTCAATCAACTAGACTGGGGGTCTAGGGGCCGTGGGTTCAAGTCCCGTCACTCCGACCATACCGAGTGTTCACATTGGATTTGAGTGATCCAAAGGGACACTCGGTTTTTTTATTCGCATAAATCCGTCTATGCCGCATAGTGAACATCAACGCCCTGCCTTGTGTGAAGCGATACGTTATTTTCCGGCAGCTTGTCAAGGTCGGGGATTTCTATATTTCCTATGCAGTTATAGTAAATTGTAAGTTTCTGTACGGTTTTGCCGTCAATCTTTTCCGCCTGATGGACTTCGATTTTCTCTATAAGCTCGTTGAGCATTCTCGGCGTTAGCTTTCTTGCCCGCGTATATTTGCGGACGGAAGCCATAAACATATCGGAAGTGACCGCTTTGCTCCTGTCGCTGTCCAATTCGTTTTGGAGCGCCGTAATTTTTGCCGAAACTTCCTTTTGCTCCGCTTCGTACTTTATAGACAGCTTTGCAAACCTGTCATCGCTTATTTTGCCCGTTACGTTATCCTCGTAAATGTGTTCAAAGAGATTATCAAGCTCCCTGTCCCTCGCCTGAAGCTCTGCCAGCGTCTTTTGCTTTAGCTGCCGCTCATGCTCGGCTTCCTTTATCGAGTGTCCCATAACAAGCTCGGCAAATTGCGGTTCGTATTGAGTGGCGAGCTTTGTCAGCCGGCGTATCTCGCCCAATACAACCTTTTCGAGAAAATCCACCCGTATGTAGTGCGTAGACGTGCATATACGTTGCGTCCGCTCTGCCGTAGCTGTTCATAAGATGACCGCAGCCGCCGCATCTTACAAAGCTTTTTAAGCCGATTTTTTTGCCGTTCGGGTGCGTCCTATTTTGAGCTATAGCTTCAACAGCTTCAAATAAATCTCTCTGATTGTTTTCAAAATCTCAGCTTGGTTTTCTTTAATATCATCTATATCGCCGGAATAAACAGTTTTTGACTCATTCATCCGTTTCGCAATCTGATTTATGTTATTACCGTTATACTGAAGCAAGCGCAATATTTCTTTCATATCCGACATATCAAGCTTTACGATTAAGCCGTCAATCGCCATTTTACGCAGATATGCGCTCATATTGACGCATCCGCTCTGTGCCATCTTTTGTTGGATAAGGTCGTATTCGTCCTGTGAAACTCTAAGATGTATTCGTTGTCCTCGCATAATTAACATCACCTTTCTATGAGTAATATCCATGATTTATCAAACAATGTACCCGTGAGCTGTGAAATCTTGTTCCTTAATTTAACTATACTGACGTAAGTATTCACAACACTGACGGACACAATCCCCACGCACATATTCTCTTGACCGTTCGCCCGCTCGATGAAAAAGGCAAGTGGCAGCCCAAGACGCAGAAGGAGTATCTTTGCAAGCGCGGCGATGAGGAACGTGGATTTACCGCAGCCGAGTTTAAGAGCGCACAAGCCGAAGGTTGGGAAAACAATATCAATATAAGGTTGGCAAGAAGAAAATCTATATAACACCTACCGAAGTCGAGGCGCAGAATTTAGAGAGAATTTCCAAAAATCCGAAAAGTACGCGTTTTGGCAGACAAAACCCGATATGCGCCGAATGGAACAGTGAAGAACAGATTTTTATTTTCCGCAAAGCGTGGGAGGAAGCAGTCAACAAATCTTTAGAGCAGAAAAATATTGGCGCTCGTGTTGACTGCCGCAGTTTTGCGTTCAGGGGTATAGACGAACAGCCGACAATCCACGAGGGTGTGACCGCGCGTATTATTGAACAGCGTGGCGGTGTTTCGGAGCGGTGCGAATTGAATAGGCAAATCCGAAAAGATAACGCTCTGTTGCGGCAATTAAAAGCGTTGGTGAAATCACTTGCGGAAACAGTCAAAAATACCGTTCCCGCTATTGCCGACCGTTTGGAAACCATACGGAAAAATATCATGGTGTCGCTCTATCATCTTTACGATACAAAGCTGAAAAAGCAGAACACTTCTGAACGCTCTAAACAGACAAAAGCTGATCTCGCCAAGTATGCTGCCATTGCAGAAAAGCTGTCCGCAAAAGTTACGCAGCGCAACATCCTGTTGGAGCGCAAAAAGGCCCTTCCCGCCTACAAAGTGATACCGCACCGGGAACTGGCAAAGGAGCTTGCACAACTTACGGAAGAAATACAAACTTTGAACCGTGAGCGGAAGCAGACTTTAGAACGGTTGAACTGCAAGAGCGCCGCCGAGTTAAAGAAGTATGACGGATATACTTCTCAAACGGAAACGGTGCTGCAACAGTTGAGCGAACAGGAAAACTGGTACAGCGCAGAAATCGACCAAACCATTGCGGAGTTTGCCGAGGTGCAAAGCAGCGTAGAGCCGACAGACAAAATCGCCGTAATTGATGAACGCCTCACCATTCGCCCCAAGAAAGACGGCGAATTTGACGAGTATGTAAAAAGTCGTGAACCGAAAGCGACCGCACGGCTGCTTGAAAACATGAAGCGCCGCACGGACGACAGCCTGCTCCATGAGGATTTGGAAAACGAGCGGAAATCCCTCTTGTGGGAGAAAACTCGCAAGGCGCTCTACCACCCGCACGACCAATCCGAACCCCGCCCACGCAAGCGAAAGTCCCGTGATGAGTGGGAACGATAAATTTAATAATAAAATAGTTAAGCGCCGTGAAAGTGAAAACGCTCTGAATAAACAACGGTTTATCGGAGCGCTCTTTTCCCATGCTAAGCGCTGAGAAAAATGTTCATAAATCTTTCGTGGAATAGCTGTTTGAACCCAATTCCGCTAACGCCTTTCCAATATCCGCGTCAATGCAGACGGACTGCTTTGCGATTTCGCGTTGGCAGACCGCCTCGCCGTAGTTGATACAGGCATAGGTCGCCGCCTTGTTTTGTGCCGTCATGCGCCAAAACGGATATTTTATAATGACCGGCGTATTGTAGCCGACGCCGAGTTCGAGAAACAAAATTCGCTTTCCGCTGCGCGTTTGCAGGAAATTTTCATACCGCTCCGCCGCCAAATGCCAGCCCTCGTCCTCGACAAATTTATCATCGGAGCGCAGATTCATTGTCAAAGGCTTTCCGCAATGGGGACAAACCGGCACAAGCTCGGACGGAATCCGCAGTTCCTTTTGCTGCTTCATCATCTTTTGGATTGCGTCCTCGTTGTCAAAGGTTTCCTGACAGCACGGAACGGAGCATTGAAACAGCCCGTAGTCGCCTTGCGTGTAAAACAGCCGCGCTTTATCGAAGCCCGCTTTTTGGAAGCAGTGGTCTACGTTTGTTGTGATTACAAAATAATCCTTGTTATTTACCAATGCAAGCAGTTCCTCATACACCGGTTTTGGTGCGTCCGTATAGCGGTTGATAAAAATGTACCGCGACCAGTACGCCCAAAATTCCTCCGGAGATTCAAACGGATAAAACCCGCCGGAATACATATCCCGAAAGCCGTATTTGTCGATAAAATCCGCAAAATAGGTTTGGAACCGCTCGCCCGAATAGGTAAATCCCGCCGAGGTGGAAAGTCCCGCGCCCGCACCGATCACGACCGCTTCGGCGGCATCAAGCGCCTCCCGAAGGCGTTTCATATTATCCGAGTAATTTTCGGTAGATTTCGTAATCTGCATTTTTGAAAACATTGAAGATCACCTCAATTTTACTGCCTGTTTGCTCCTTATATTCTTTTACTGTTCGTATTGCAATTTCCGCCGCCTTATCGCTTGGGAAGTGAAACTCACCCGTGGAAATACAGCAAAACGCCACGCTTTTTATGCCGTTTTCCTGCGCCAGTTTCAGACACGAACGGTAGCAGGACGAAAGCAGGCTTTTGTCTGTTTCCGTCAGCACGCCGCGCACGATTGGACCGACCGTATGAATAACATACGCACAGGGCAGATTGTAGGCAGGCGTAATTTTTGCGCCGCCGGTCGCCTCTTCCTGTCCTTGCTCTTTCATCATCTCGGCACAGGCAAGCCGGAGCTGCACCCCGGCATAGGTGTGAATGGCGTTGTCAATACAGCCGTGACAGGGAACAAAGCAGCCCAGCATACCGCTGTTGGCGGCGTTTACAATCGCGCCGCATTTCAAAGTTGTGATGTCGCCCCGCCAGAGATAAATACACGGCTCCATAGGCGTCAAATCCGTAATATCGGTAATACCCTTTTGTGCGGTTTCTTCTTGCAGATAGGCGTCCTGCACCGTCAGAAAATCCTCCCCAATAGGATATGGCGGGCGGACGTTCAAAAGAGAGCGCAGCAGCGTTTTCTGTCCCGTTTCATCTGATGGAATCTGTATATCCCGATACTGCGTCTGTTCGGTGACAAGTCGCTCAATTAAATAAATCTGTCTTTCACTTTGTGTCATGTTACCCTCTCTTTTCTATCGCCGCTGCGGGACAGACCGCAAAGCAATTTCCGCAGTGTACGCAATGCGTCTGCACAATAACTGCGGGTGTGGTCGTAAAATCAATACAAGCCTGCGGACAGACCGATTCGCAAGTGTGGCAGCTGATACAATTCTCTGTGATGAAATAACCTTCTTCTTTTTCTTCTGCCTTTCCAACGGTAAATGACGCTCTTTCTATCGGCTTTTTCGATAAATCAAACCACTCGCCGTTGCCATTATAAAGTTTGAATACCGTTAGCGCCTGACGGGATTTTTCGGTCGGATAAATCTCGTTCATATAGGGGTTTTTCTCAAACAGCCGGGGAAGCTGTGCTTTTCCCAATTCGCATACTTTTCCACGAACGGACACCGCCACACAGGATAGGGTATCTTCGCCTTTCACCCCCGTCAAAGCCATATATCCGTCCTTTTTCAGTCGGTCATAAAAGCCTTTCCCTTTGGCGGTCAGAAAATACAGACCGTCCTCGTCCGCATCCATCATATCAATGGCACAGGTAACGGGAAGTCCCTCGCCATCGGTCGTTGCCGCAACCACGGTATGAATTTCTTTCGTTAAGTATTTTAGGTAATTCATTACTTCGTCCTCCACACAAAAGAGATGGGAAGCCATGTGACAATTCGTCTGCAGGACTTCCCATCATAACAGTCCTTAGAACTTACCGTTTTGATTTTGCCATGTAGACTTGTCGGCAATCGTTTCCATGACGTCCCAATGCTCAGCAATCTTTCCGTTTTCCACACGCCACAGATCATAGTAGGCAGTCGGAGCGCCTCCGAATGTTCCCTCGGAAACAGCCAAAACCATATCGCCCTGTGCAAGCACCTGATTGGGCGCTTCAAACCGCTGATTTTACGGCATTTCTTTCGGCTAAAATGATGACAGAAGTGGAACAATAGAACCCCATTTTGAGGGGTGGTAACATACTATAATTACTTTGTCAGTTTTCGCTTCTAAAGCCTTTGATTTTACTGCGTTTTTAGACATATCCTTGATCGCGACGCCGTATCCCGCCATAGGTGGGAGCGGAAACAGTCATCGAGTCGTCCTCGTCCATAATATCAGCGACACCATTCTTTGATATAGTGTTAATGCCGTTATTCCGCAACAGAGAACACCGCTGTAATATCGCCGCTGCCGAGAGCTTCCTCAAAGTCCGTCAAATCGTCAATATGTCCGAGTTTCGTATAGCTCCATGAATTTGAGCCATAAAACATAACAATCTGATTGCCGTTATAAAGCACTATGTCGCCTGCGCTTGTCGTCATTTGACTGTTACTTGTCGTAAGGCTTCTGCCAAGTGATCCTACCTTTTCAAATCCGGCATAATCACTCATGTTGATTGTGATCGGCGCTTCTTTCATTATCGCAACAAGCTCGCGGGCCGCTGTATTATCCTCAAACGTGGCGGTAAATACTGCGTCTCCTACCTGCACATTCATTTTTGTTTCAGCCTCCGCTATAATTTCTTTTGCCTCGCCCAATGGGCGTATCGTTTTCATATCCCATAAAAATATTTTAGCCTTATCCGCAACCTCGGCGCCTTCTCCGATATTTACCGTAAATGTGCCGCTTCCCTTATGTAGCTTTACGTCCGATAAAACATTGTTTTTGTAGAACGCCGTAATCAGAGTGCTGTTTTCGGGAGCGTTATGAACCGTAATTTCACCGTTGTCCTTGTCATATTCCGTCGTTACATTTCCGTCGGCGGACTGTTTCGCCATGACAAGCTCTATGCCCTCGTTCTTGCCGAGGTTGCGGCTGTACTGCTTATCGGTTGGGTTGTTCCAATGCTCATGTACGCCCAGATTGGTAATCGTTTTTCCGAAGCTGTCGGTATAGACCGTGCCCGACGGTGCATTTTTAACAAGTCCCGCTTCGTGCAGATAATTCTCGTTCGACACATCGCGTGCGGCATAATTGTTATCCGTGACGGCAGACTCGTTGATGATGAAATCCGCGCCCACCGAATCTATCGCGACGGGATCCTGCGACACGAATATACTTGAGGTGAAATCTCCGTTAAACGGCTCCTGCCGCCATTTTGAATTGCTCGCTGTAATCGACGCGCCCTCCGACGGTGCGCAGATAATCGCGTCAAGCATATACAAAACCGTCTTGCCGCCGAGGTGTTTGTTCGCCATTAAATCCACGAGCGGGCTGTAAATTCCCATTTCACTTCTCGTCAGCCACCCATGCAGATTAGCCCCCTCAGGCGGACGCATTGCATTTCCGTTTATGAACGAGCCGAAGTGGTTCTTACCGCACAGCGTAATTCCATAGCTGTGTCCCTTAAGGTTTGCGAAGTTTATCATATATTTCGCCTCGGTCACACAGGTCGGAAGATAATTCACCGCACCGCTGAACTCATGCGACCATACAATAGGCGCACTTTCATCAGCGACTCCGTTATCGCGGTTTACAAAATTCACGCCTCGCAAAGCACCTTCAGTACACATCTTTTCCATATAATCGGGAAACAGACGCGACACGTCATAGACCGTAATATCCGACGGAGCAACGCCTGCCTCCGTAACGAGTGAGGTAAGCAGCGCTTTTAGCAGCACCGGGTTGGTATAGCTCATATTTGTTCTGCCGGAGGTGTCGTTATCCATTACGGCTGAGCCGTTGATATTCGCCTTGATGACGATCTTTTCGCCCGGCTTGTAGCCGCCGCTGTCGCCGTTTCGCTCGTTGCGGTTTTCAAAAAGCGCCCTCCAGCCGTCCGCTGCCGTCGAAGCACCGCCAAGTGCTGCAATCGAGTCGGAAATCATAGTCCGCATAACGTCCTCGTTAAAATTGTCCGGCTCCCACCAGTATCCGCTTCCGTCCCAGTCTACCGCGTCCGGTTCATGCGCCCATACAACCCGCCCCGGCATAGCACCAACGCCCTCGCCGTAGGGCTCGTGCGCAGGGAACGCTCCCTCTGCAAACACGCTCAACTGTACGGATGCGACACAAATGATTAAACTCAAAATAACAGATATAAGTTTTTCCATCATCTAAACCTCCTCGTTTTTAGGTGTAATTGTAACCGTTTGCGTATCTCCGTCCCATTCCACATCAAATTCCAAGCCTTCCGCAATAAATCTTATCGGCAACATTGTGCGGTCGTTTATGATAACCGGAGCGACATCAAGTTCATGCGAGCTTTCGTTGAGATATGCAGTATGATTGTCGATTTCAAGGACAATCACATTTTCCTTGTATCCGAGCAGTACAGTTTGCGTTTCACTGTCCCATGCCATCGCGCCGCCCATTTCTTCCACTACAGCACGAACGGGAAGCAATGTCCGCCCTTCTTCCGAAAGAATCGGCGCTGTACCGTTTTCATCAATGGGCTTTTCGATGCCGTTTATTGTCATGTTGGGATTTCCGATTTGCAGTGTGAGGATAAAGCTGTCGTCACTCTCCGCCGCACAAGCGGTCAAGCAAGTGAGACAAAAGATAAAATTCAAAAGAAGCATAGCGATTCTTTTCATCATTGCAATTCTCCTTTCCTAATCTAAACCAAGGGCGCTGATCTGGAACAATCAACGCCCAATCTGTATTTTACTTCAAATATTCTGCAAAGAAGCGCTCCAGCTTATCAAACGGAATGGCATCCTTCCCGCCGCCGTCATACAGATCGGTATGAACGACATCCGAGATAATAAGAAGTTCCTTGTTTTCCGTGTACTTGCTGTCCTTTGTCATGGCAGCGTAGGCGTCCTTGCTGAAATAGCAGGAGTGCGCCTTTTCACCGTGCATGATCAGCACGGCGCTTCTGATCTCATTGCTGTATTGGAGAATGGGCTGATTGAGGAAGGACTCGCAGCCGATCACGTTCCAGCCTCCGTTTGAATTGAGGCTGCGGGCGTGGTAGCCTCGCTTCGTCTTGTAGTAATCGTAATAATCTTTCACGAAGAACGGCGCATCCTCCGGCAGCGGATCAACCACACCGCCGCCGAGGGCGTAATCTCCCGCTTTCAAATCCGCAAGTCGCTGGGCGCACATGGCCGCCCGCTTCTGATACCGGGCTTCCTCGCTGTCCTCAGTATCAAAGTAGCCGTTGGCATTCACTCTTGTCATATCGTACATAGTAGAGGCTACGGTCGCTTTTACTCTCGTATCCAATGCCGCCGTATTCAGCGCCATGCCGCCCCAGCCGCAGATGCCGATGATACCGATTCGGTCAGGATCGACTTTATCGTGCAGCGACAGGAAATCCACCGCCGCCATAAAATCCTCGGTATTGATGTCGGGGGACGCCATAAAGCGGACATTTCCACCGCTCTCACCGGTAAAAGAGGGGTCAAAAGCAATCGTCAAAAATCCACGCTCTGCCATAGTCTGGGCATATAGTCCTGCCGCTTGCTCCTTGACCGCTCCGAATGGGCCGCATACCGCAATCGCCGGGAGCTTGCCTCCCGCATTTTTCGGCACATACAAATCTGCCGCCAGTGTGATGCCGTAACGGTTCACAAAGGTCTCCTTGCTGTGGTCTACTTTCTCGCTTTTGGGGAAGGTTTTATCCCACTGCGCCGTCAGTTTCAGTTCTTCTTTTTTCATGATGTTTCCCATCCTTTCATTATTTCATTGATTGTTTTTCCGTTTTCCGTATCAGATAATCCATAAGGTCTACCCGCTTTTGGCTTTCGTGCATCCGGTCAAGCAGACCGCAGCGGCATTGCTTGAGGAATTTTGTGAGTTCGCTCAGGTTGCCCGTTTTCAAAAAGCATCTGGCTCTTTGAATCTCCTCTTGCGTACATCCTGCGTCGGCCATACCTGTAAGCAGACGCTCCGTTTGTTCGCACATAATCTCACCCTTTCGAGTCTGACTTTTTTCTGACGTTTACAGTATAACACATTGACATTTCTCTCGCAAATGGGTATAATGAATATCGTGATATTCTTTTTATGAATATCAAGGAGGAATCAATATGGAAATTCGTACTTTAAGATACTTCCTTGCCATTGCAAGAGAAGAAAACATGACCAAAGCGGCGGAGCTTCTGCACGTTACGCAGCCCACACTGTCCAAAACGCTGCGGGCATTAGAGGACGAGCTTGGGAGAAAGCTGTTTTCACGGCACAGCTTCAGCATTTCACTGACCGAGGAAGGAATGCTTCTCAGAAAACGGGCGGAAGATTTGGTTTCGATGGCGGATAAGATCGTTGGTGAATTTGTGTCATTGGACGATATAACCGGCGGAGATATTTATTTTGGGCTGGCTGAGTCCTATCAAATTCGTTATCTTGCGCAAGAGATCAAGCGTTTCAAAGAGATTTATCCCGGACTGCGCTACCACATCAGCAGCGGAGATACGGAACAGGTCACGGAAAAGCTGGACAAGGGTATTCTTGACTTTGCCGTGCTTGCGGAGGAGCCGGATACAGCAAAGTATCACTATCTCACTTTCCCGAAAGCGGATGTATGGGGACTCGTCATACCCGCAGATCACCCTTTAGCGAAAAAGGATAGTATTCTTGTGGATGACGTTATCGGACCGCCGCTGTTTTGCTCGGAGCAAGGGTGGAAACGGGACATTCCGCGCTGGGGCGGAGAAAAAATGGACAAGCTGCGTCTGGAAGGCTCCTTTCGTCTGTCCTATAACGCATCTTTGTTTGTCAAGGAGGGTTTGGGGTTCCTGCTGACCTTTGACCATTTGATTGATACGAGTCCGGAAAGCGGACTTGTGTTCCGACCGCTTTCACCGAAGCTGGAGGCAAAGATGTACTTGATTTGGAGAAAGTATCAGGTTTTTACGCCTATCGCGGAACGTCTGCTCGCAGAATTGAAGGATAGGTTCGCCTGAGCTTTGAAAAAAATATGAATTTACACCTTGACAAAACACGTCTGATGTTCCCTTTCGGCAAATATTTACAAATATGCCGAACGTTAAGCTTAGCTTAAAATGGGCGGTTTGTTTTGCCGCCCCGTCATATGGTTTTCAGTTTGATTTATTATCCACTTGCGCGTATTCCTCATCACTAAGTAAATATGCATTATGTAAATAGAAAAGAATATCGCTGGAAACCTCAACTTGCCCAACTACTTTTATCTGTTCGCCTTTGTTTACTTTAAGTAAATCGTCATTATCGGCAAAATAAATAATCGTATCCGAAATTGCTACACCTCGTAATGCATAAAGCATATAACCCCATGAACCTGCACACCTAACACTATCTTCATTAATTTCGTTAACGACAACATTAGTGGTAATTATTTTATTATCATAGTTTTCTTTTGCAATATTGATATTTTCTTCAGCATCCATCGCTATGCCGACAATGCCTATATGCTGTGCTTCCGCCAGCATTTCCTCCCTACGTACATGAGTATACGTTTCTTTTGCTGTTACCAGTGTTTCATAATTACTGATTTTAGCCTTATCTTCCTCAGAAAGAGCTTCGTAACTTTCTTCGGCGGCAGTTATAGCTTCTTCGCTTTCAATGGTAACCTGACCGATATTATCAATCATTTTTTCTACATTTTTTACTTCCAATACATTGTTTATATAACTGCTTCCAAAAGTAAAAGTCATTAATATCAACGAAGTCCCGGCAATAATAAGTCCTGCTATTGACAATCCTGTTTTTGTAGGGGTTCTTTTGGACTTTATTAAGGCAATTATTGCTAATATAACGGCAACAATATCAAAAAGAATGCCAATGCCCATAAATCCGGTCAGAAATCCTATAATAGAGAAAATCAGTACCGCTATACCAATTCCACTACTTCTGACGGGGTTGGCTATTGCCGTTGCTTGCACGGGATTTGATTGATAACCGCATTTCGGACAAGCAACAGCATTATCTTCTATTTCACAACCGCATTTTGTACAATATTTCATACAATTCACTCTTTCACACTCAATATATATTATAATATATATTTGTATTACATTTAACGATCTAATTATAGCATACATTACATTAAAATGTCAAGGTATAATTAGTATGTAGAATGATATAATATATAAAGGAAGTGTCAGTATGGAGATAAAACCTTTAAAAATAAAGAGGCGCGGCGAGGACGGGAACAAAATAATTACAGTCCGCATTAAAGAAGATACCTTAGCCGAGCTTGATAAGCTTGCTGCCGAGACCAATTATTCACGAAATGAATTGATAAACGTTATATTGCGTCATGGGGTGGAAAATATCATAATAGAATAATATAAAAAATTTTAACAAAAATAAATCGGCGGCATTTGCCGCCTTTTTATATTTAAAAAATCACAATTTACCGGCATTCGCATCGCCTTAGAATCAGCCGTATGCAAAGTCCCGATAAATAAAAAATATTATCGTTTTGACAGAATAAAGAGTTTTTGCGGGACTGTAAGGGAAAAGGGAGAAATTTGTAACAAAAATTTAAGATTTACTACTGTTTTTTTCGGAAGTTTTATAGTATAATATTATATTATGGGAAAATTATGTAGAAACGGATGGTGTTCCAATGGCTGTGAACAGAGTTGAGGTTATAATAAACTCGCGTCGGTATGCGCTGAAAGCCGAGGAGAGCGAGGAATATTTGAAAAAGCTCGCGGAGCATATAGAGGAAAAGATAGGACTGGTGTTAAAAAACGGACAGAATATTTTGGGTGAACGCCCGCTTGTGCTGGCTGCTCTTAATATTTGCGACGAGTATTATAAATGCGAGGAGGCGGGGCGCATCCTGCAAAAGCAGCTTGCGAACTGTTCCGATAAGCTTGTCCGCGCAAACGCGGAGATAAAAAGCCTGAAGGAAGCGACGCCGCAGGTGTCGTTTGACGAGCAGGAGGCGGAGGAAAAGCTCAAAAAAACAGAGGACGAGCTTCGCCGCGCGCAGGAAAGAATACGTTCGCTCGAGGCGCGGCTGAACGACGCGGAGCGCCGCAGGCAGGACGGCTCAAAGCGTAACGGCTATAACGGCAATGGAAAACGGAATTGAGCTGCTCGCTCCGGCGGGCAATTACCGGTCACTTACAGCGGCGGTGCAATCCGGCGCGGACGCGGTGTATATCGGCGGTCCGGCGTTCAACGCGCGCAGGAGCGCTGATAATTTTACGCTTGAGGAAATAAAGCGCGGCGCGGATTATTGCCATTTGTACGGCGTTGACCTTCATGTCGCGGTTAACACGCTTATCAAGGAGCGCGAGCTTGAAGAGCTGGCGCGTTATGTGCGCGAGCTGAACCGCGCGGGTGCGGACGCGCTTATAGTTCAGGATTTGGGTGCGGCGCGGCTTATCAGGGAAATTTGTCCCGACATGCCGCTCCATGCAAGCACTCAGATGACCGTGACGAGCGCGGAGGGTGTAAAATACCTTGAGAAAGCGGGTTTTTCCCGGGTAGTTCTCGCCAGGGAATTGACGAAAAATGAAATTGAGTATATAATTAAAAATACGAGGGCGGAAATCGAGGTTTTCGCGCACGGTGCGCTGTGTATGTGTTATTCGGGACAATGTCTGATGTCAAGCATTATCGGAGGACGAAGCGCGAACCGCGGACGCTGCGCGCAGCCGTGCCGCCTGCCATATACGCTTATAAGCGAAAATGCAAAAACCGATGCGTATGCTCTGAGCATGAAGGATTTGGCGCTTGTGAACAGACTTCGGGAGCTGGAAAAAATAGGAGTCAAATCGCTTAAAATAGAGGGGCGTCTCAAGCGCGCGGAATATGTGAGCGCGGTGACGGGCATTTACAGAAAATATCTTGACCGGGGCGGCAGTGTAACGGATAAGGATATGGCGGAGCTTAAAAGCGCGTTTTCGCGCTCGGGATTTACCGACGGATATTTTGCCGGGAGAATAGGCGCGTCGATGATGAGCCACAAAACGCCCGGCAATGTTTCGGACGGCGTATTTTCCGCCGAAGCGAAGCGGCGCGCGGAGGAAAACGCAAACATACGGAAAATACCGGTCATGATATACGCGTCGCTGCAAAAGGATGATGTGCTGCGCGTTACAATGACCGACAGGGATTATAACAGCGTTACGGCTGAGGGGACGTTTAAGGCGCAGACGGCGCGGCATGTGCCGCTCGGCTCCGACGGATTATCCGACAGACTTAATAAGCTCGGCTCCGAGCCGTTTTACGCGGAGGAGATTTGCGCTGAGTGCGACGGTAATATTACGATCCCCGTAAGAGAGATAAACGAGACGCGGCGCAGGGCATGCGCAATGCTTGCCGCGGAGAGGATAAAAAGAAAGGAAAAGAGAGAAAAAGAGTATTGCGGGGACACTAAAATTAAAACGCCTCCGGAGTGCGTCATGCTGACAGCGGAATGCGAAACGGCGGAGCAGGCAAGGGCGTGTATTGAGGCGGGTGCAGATATACTGTATGTTCCGGAAAACGTATACGGTTCAATCAGCGATAACTGCGGGGACACAAAAATTGTTCTCCGCGCGGAGGATATTTTTGACGGCGCCGAAATGGCTTCAGAACATATTATGGTACAATCGCCCGCGGCGATGCTCTGTTACGAAGGCAGGAAGCTTTACGGCGGATGGAGGCTGAACGTTTTCAACTCTCTTACGGCGGACGCATATAAGGACGCGGAGCTTGTGACGCTGTCGCCGGAGCTGAACATAGGCGAAGCGCGCTCTGCCGCGGCAGACACATCGGCAAGGTGTGAGATAATAGTTTACGGCAGGCTGACGCTTATGATTACGAAAAATTGTCCGGTAAAGGCTTTGGGAAAATGCAGGGGACACAAAAATACAAATGCTTTGAGGGACAGAAAAAATCAAGTCTTTCCCGTCTTGTGTACGCCGAGCCATACCGCGCGGATCATAAATTCGAAGCCGATTTTCACAGCCGACAAAACGGATGACATTTTAAGCGTGGGCGCGGACGCGCATAGGCTTATATTTACGGTTGAAAGCGCGCAGGAAGCATCGCGGATACTGCGGCTTTACAAAAGAGCGCTCGAAGGCGAACGGGTAGAAAATCCGTTCGGGCAGAATGAATTTACAAGGGGACATTATTACAGAGGTGTTGAATAGAAATGATAGATTATATACTCGCGAGCGCGTCTCCGCGCCGGCGGGAGCTGATGAATATAATTTCCGATAAATTTGAGGCGGCGGTGTCGGACGCGGATGAATCCGCAATAAATCCGACCGGTGTTCCGCCGTCAATTTACGTGCAGCAGCTTGCTTTGCTCAAAGCCGCATCAACGGCTAAGAAGTTTTTAAAGAATAAAAAAGCGATTATAATAGCCGCTGACACAATAGTGGTTCTTGACTCTAAAATTATAGGTAAACCGAAGGACGAGGCGGATGCGGAAAAAATACTGGCGTCGCTGTCGGGCAGGGAGCACGAGGTTTACACAGGGTACTGCATTATGCGGATAAGGGACGCGAAAACAACATGCTCGAGCGTCAGAACAAAGGTAAAATTCCGCGGGCTTTCGGACGATATGATAAAGGCGTATATAAAAACGGGAGAGCCTATGGATAAAGCCGGCGCTTACGGAATACAAGCCAAGGGCGCGCTGCTGGTAGAGAGTATAGAAGGCGATTATTTTAACGTGGTCGGGTTTCCGGTATCGGAGATAGCGAAAACTCTCCGAAACGAGTTTGACGCGGCGGTTATGTAAAACAAATAATTGGTAAGAAGGAGAAAGAAAAATGGGGTTTTTATCAAAAGAAGTCGGAATAGATTTGGGTACGGCAAATACGATTATTTATGTAAAGGGCAAGGGAATCGTGGTGCGCGAGCCGTCGGTCGTCGCGATTGACAAATATAACGGTAAGGTGCTCGCCGTAGGCAGCGAGGCAAATGAAATGATAGGAAGAACGCCGGAAAACATTGTTGCGGTGCGTCCGATGAAGGATGGAGTTATCGCGGATTTTGACATAACGCAGTCCATGATAAGGGCGTTTATTAAGCAGGCGAACGTAAAGGGTATTTTCAAGCCGAAGGTCATAGTTTGCATTCCGTCCGGAATAACCGAGGTGGAGCGGCGCGCGGTCGAGGAGGCGGTCGTTCAGGCGGGCGCGAAGGAAGCGGTGCTGATGGAGGAGCCTATGGCGGCGGCAATAGGCGCGGGACTGCCCGTTGACGACGCGGTGGGCAATATGATTGTCGATATCGGCGGAGGAACCACCGAGGTTGCGGTAATATCACTCGGCGGGATCGTAGCGTCGAAATCAATACGGATTGCCGGAGACGCTCTTGACGGTTCGATTGTGAATTATCTTAAAAAAGAGGAAGGAATAAACATAGGCGATAAGATGGCGGAAGTTATTAAGATGACCGCCGCCTCCGCGTATCCGAGGGAGAATGAAACCACGATAGAGGTAAAGGGACGCGACGTTACGAGCGGCTTGCCGAAAACCGTGGTCATAAAGGAGGAGCAGATACGCGAGGCAATAAGCGAAAACGTGGATGAAATGATCGAGGCGATAAAATATGTGCTTGAAAATACGCCGCCTGAGCTTGCGTCCGATATTATGGAGCGCGGCATAACGTTGACCGGAGGCGGCGCGCTTATAAGAGGATTGGATTTGCTTATAACGGCGAGGACAAAAATACCGACGCATGTGGCGGAGTATCCGCTTGACTGCGTTGCGGTCGGAACGGGACGCTCGCTTGAAAAGGTAAAATAGTATGCGTAATTTAACTATGGAAGGATATTGCAATGTCATCATTATTCAAAAAGAAGGCGGTTGCCGCGGTTACAGCCGCGGTGCTTATTATTGCGGCGGCGGCTCATTTTATCGGATTTAATCCCGTTAAGAGCGCGGCGCGGCTTATCATTTCGCCGTTCCAGAGCGGAGTATCGTATATAGCGGGAAAGGCGTATTCCGTTGTGACATTCCTGTGGGAAATGGACAGCTACCGTGAGGAAAACGAGCGCCTGAACACCGAGCTTACGAAGCTCCGCGGCGAGAACCGCGATATCGCGCAGTTCCGCGAGGAAAACGAACGGCTCAAGGAGCTTTTGGGACTTAAAGGCAGCATGAGCGGCTATTCTACCGTAGCCGCGCCGGTAATAGGCTATTCAAAGAGCGGCACGTATGACAAGATTGAGATAGGCAGGGGAAGCTCGAGCGGCATAGCTCTCGGAAATACCGTTATTACGCAGGACGGCGTTGTAGGCATGATTACCGAGGTGGGTGCGAACTGGTCAATGGTGACGACTGTGCTCGATCCCGATAACGCTATGGGTGTACGCATAACGCGCACGGGAGACATAGCGGTGCTTGAGGGAGACAAGGAGCTGCTGAAGGAGGGAAGCTGCAAAATGACATTTATCAATCCGTCGGTAAATATCATCGCGGGCGATTTGATTGAAACCTCCGGCAGCGCGGATATTTATCCACCCGGACTTAACATAGGCGCTATAAAGGATATAAATTCGGACAGCATGGGACAGATAAGCTATGCGACGATTAACCCGAGCGTGGATTTTAAGCACGTTCATGAGGTGCTTGTTATAAACGGAGTAACGCAGTAAGGGGAAACGCATATGAAGCAGTTTAAATTGTTTTTGTGGATAGCGGGTATCACAATTGCGGAAACGGTGTTGTCCGTATTTGTGAATATAAAAGGGATCACGCCGGATTTGCTGCTGGCGTTCACAATCGCCTACGCGGCTTATGAGCGCAGTCTAAAGCCGGTGGTGGTGATCGCGGTCATATGCGGCATAATCGCGAGCGCGGTCGGCGCGGACGAGTTTGTTGTAATTATGATTGCGTTTGCCGTGGGGGCGGTCATTACGTATATGTCATACGATGCGCCGCATAAGCCCGCGGGATTTATCCGCGCCGGAATAGGAACAGCTCTTATTACGGCGGTCGGGGGCGCGGTGCTGTACATGATCGGGGCGCTGTCGTTTGATGTATGGTACTTTTTATATAACACGGTGCCGGAGGCGCTTATAAACGCGGCGCTTGCCATGCTGATATACGCGGCGCTTACTCAATGCTTTGATATAAAGGATACGGCAAAGAAGCTCATTATTTCATAGGAGAGAAAAAAATGCCTGACAGCAGTAAAAGATATCTGATAATAAAAATAATAATGGCGGTTATGCTTGCGGCTATTATCTACAAGCTTTTCGATTTGCAAATCGTTAACGGAGCCCGGTATAACGAAGCGGCAAACGAGCGGCTCGTGTCAAATATAGTTGCGAAGGCTCCGCGCGGCGAAATTCTGGACAGATACGGAGCCCCGCTCGTGATGAATAAAATAGGCTACAGCGTGGTCATGCAGGACGTTGGACTTGAGGATGCGGAGGAAAATGCGGTAATACAAACGCTTGTCGATATAATGACGTCCACGGGAGGCGTATATTATAACGAGCTGCCGATAAGCGATTACCCGTATGAGTTTATATTCAGCGATGAGAATGGGGACGGCAGCACGGAGGACGAGTGCAGCGAATGGTTTAAGGACAATAAGTATTTAAATAAGGGCATAAAGCCGGATATGAGCGCCGCGCAGGTAATGGAGGCATATAAAACCATATACGGAATTGACCGAACCCTTGACGAGTATATGCAAAAGCAGATCATCGCCGTGCGCTACGGCGCGGACGCATACGGCATGACGGCGACAATATCATATACCTTCGCGGACGATATAGGACTGGAAACTGTTACACGTATAAAGGAAAACCAGAGCAGATTGAGCGGCGTTTCAATTATAAACAGCTATGTGCGCGAGTACGCGCAGCCGGGTCTTGCATCGCATATTCTCGGACGTACCGGCGTTATAAGCCGCGAGGAATACGAGGAGCATTCCGACGAGGGCTACGGCTATAATGACATAATCGGCAAGCAGGGAATAGAGAAATGGGCTGAGAGCTATCTGCGCGGCAAGGACGGCACGATAGGCTCGATAACGGACATAGATAATGAAAAGGATTCCGTATCGACCGATCCCGTGCCCGGCAATTACGTGGTGCTGACGCTTGACAGCGAGCTTCAGCGCGTGACGGAGGATTCGCTCGCTAAAAATATCCGCGCGATAAGCTCACTCCAGACGGACGGCAAGGGCTACGACTGCGACGCGGGAGCGGCTGTGACGATAGATGTGCGCACGGGCGACGTGCTGTCGCTCGCGTCGTATCCTACTTACGATTTGTCACAGTTTTATGAGGAATATCAGGAGAATCTCGAAAATGAGGCACATCCGTTTGTCAACCGCGCTGTGAGCGGTTTGTATTCTCCGGGTTCGACGTTTAAACCGCTTACGGCGATAGCGGCGGTGCAGACCGGGAACCTGACAATTGACGAGATTATAAATGACGAGGGCGTGTACCGATATTACGAGGGTTATCAGCCGACATGCTGGATATGGAACGAATACCAGCTGACGCACGGTCCGCAGGACTTAACGGCTGCGCTGGAAAATTCGTGCAACTATTACTTCTATGAAGCCGGCAGGCGTACCGGAATATCGGCGCTTGACGAGTATGCGGCGAAATTCGGGCTGGGCGAGCTTTCGGGAATCGAACTCGAGGAGGAGTCCGCCGGGCATATGGCGACGCCGGAGTATAAAAAGTCGGTTGAAAAGAGCATCACAAGTCAGGACTGGTACGACGGCGATACTCTTCAGGCGGCGATAGGGCAGTCCTACAGCCTGTTTACACCGGTGCAGCTTGCCAATTACGCCGCGACTATAGCAAACGGCGGTACGCGGCATAAGGTCAATCTGATAAAGAGCATACGCTCATCTGTGGACGGTTCAGTCGTAAAGGAATTTAATCCTCAGACGGAGGCGTCGGTCGATATAGCGCCTGATGTGCTGAACGCTGTTAAGAACGGTATGAAGCGAGTTGTGGACGAGGGTTCGGCAAGCTCCATATTCTCAAATTACGCGATACCGATAGGAGGCAAAACGGGTACGGCTCAGGTCGGAAACGGATCGAACAATGCGATATTCATCGCATATGCGCCGTTCGACAATCCGGAAATTGCCGTCGCGGTCGTGCTTGAGCACGGCGTTCGCGGCACTAACGCCGGCTACATCGCAAAGGATATATTTGACGCGTACTTTAAGCTTAATCAGCCCTCGCCGCAGCCTGAGGCGAGCGCAGCCGCAATGCCTCAGGGCGGACTGGTGAGGTAGTACCGGACGCGGTATAAAAGGAGGAGTTTATATGGAGGAGCTTATAAAGCTAAAGGGTACCGGCGACGGAGTTAAAATATATCTTGCCGAAGGAGTACCGTTTCAGGAGCTTCTTACGGCTTTGCAGGAAAAGCTGCGCGCATGGCGGAAGTTTTTCGGAACCGGTCACTGCAATATGTATTTTATAGGGCGCGAGCTCAGCAAAAGCGATACGATACGGCTTGAGGCGGTAGTCCGCGCGCTGCTTCCGGAAAGCACGATTTTATACGGAGAGCGAAGAACGGGCGATACCGTAAAGCTTCCCGATGAATTTGTACGCGAAATAAACAGGCTTGAGCAGGAGAGAGAAAAAAAAGCCGCCGGGAGCGGCGGGGAGCCCGAGGAGAACGGCATTGATGAGGAAAGCACGATGCAGTTTGAGCGCATACGCGACGTTGTTACCAGCAATTTCAAAAGCAGCCGTGCGCGTTTTTACGAGGGCACGGTGCGCTCGGGGCGAGTCGTGGAATCGGACGGGCATCTTGTTTTGGTGGGAGACGTTGAACGCGGCGGAACGCTTATAGCTAACGGAAACGTGATAGTTATGGGAAGTTTGCGCGGCAGTGTGCAGGCGGGCTGTATGGGAAACAGAGACGCGTATATAATCGCGCTTGACATGCGCCCGACGGATTTGAGGATAGCTCATGCGTCGTCCAGATACGACGCGTCGGACGGTTCCGTGGGTGCTCTTGGAACAAAAAAGGCACATTTGATAAATAATGATATTTTAATCGAGGAATTTTTGTTAAAATTGTAGACAAACCGTGAAAAGTATGTTAATATAATCACGGGGTACGATTCTTCCGAAGGAGGACTGTATGGGAAAAATTATTCTGATTGCGTCGGGCAAGGGCGGAACCGGTAAGACGACTGCCGCCGCAAATATTGCCGCTGCGATTGCAGCGTCAGACAAGCTGACGCTGGCGGTAGATATGGATATGGGACTGCGCAATCTGGATATAGCGCTCGGGCTGGAAAGCTCGGTCGTTTACGACATATGCGATGTGATTGAAGAACACTGTACTCTCGATGACGCGCTCATAAGGGATAATGAGCGTGAAAACCTGTATATGCTCAGCGCCCCGCAGACGAGAGGGGCGGCGGAATTTGACCCGAATGCCTTTTCATCTCTTTGGAAACGGCTCAGGGAGCGTTTCGATTATTGTATAATTGATGCTCCGGCGGGAATAGGAGGCGGATTTTTATATGCGCTTGAAGGCGCGGACGCGGCGGCGGTGATAACTACGGCGGATGCCGGCGCGCTGCGCGATGCGGACAGAGTAATATCGGTTATAGAGGACAGCGGTATAGAGGATATACGTCTTATATTAAACCGGATACGTCCCGAGCTTATACATAAGGGAGTTATGATGAACGCGGACGACTGCGTTGATATGCTCCGGATTCCCGTGCTTGGGATCGTTCCCGAGGATGACGAAATAAGAACGGCTGCTTTTAACGGCAGGCTTGCTTCGGAATACGGACCGTCGCGGGCGGGAACTGCGTTTTCCAATATAGCCGGACGTATTTTGGGCAGGGAAATCCCCATAATGGCATTTGAGCAAAGAACAGGTTTTCTTGGCAGACTCAGGCATATTTTTAAAGGTTGAAAAGGAGGGGTTCCGATGAACATCGCGCTGATTGCTCATGATAAGAAAAAAGAGCTTATGACGCAGTTTTGCATAGCTTATCAGGGTATACTGTCGCGGCACACACTTTACGCAACCGGCACCACAGGCAAAATCATCATGGAAAACACGGACTTGAGCGTGTACAGATTTTTGTCGGGGCCGCAGGGCGGAGACCAGCAGATTGGCGCGCGTATCGCCTATAACGAGATTGACCTCGTGCTGTTCTTCCGCGATCCGCTCAGCGCGGAGAGCTATGAACCGGACGTATTTTCTCTGCTCAGGCTGTGCGATATGCACAACATCCCTATAGCCACCAATTCCGCGACGGCGGAGGTGCTTATTCACGGACTTGAACGCGGCGATCTTGACTGGCGCGATATCGTTAATCCAAAGGGACGTTAACCGGAGCATTGTTGGTTTATTATGCAGGAGAAACATCCCCCGGCAAGGGTGGTGTGAGATAAAACAGTAAGGTATGTTTTTGCAGGGTAAAGCCGCATAATGCGGCTTTACCCTGCTTTTCGTTTTGAAACAGCGACATTGGCACAATAGTAAATATCAATCTGCCGCATCCGTTTGCCGTTTATCTTTTCCGATGCGTGGACGTAAACGCGCTGGACCATATCGTTTAATGTTGCCGGCGTTAATTTTTGCAAGTCAAAGTATTTGCTTGTGCATCAGTACAGCTTTTGTCCGCAGTCGGCACAGCAGACAATGCCCGAAAACATATTTGTCCTTCTTGTTCCCGTCGGTCTGTGCTTGTTTTTGCGAAGAGCATTCACCTTTTCCCAGGTGTTAATGTCGGTAATCGGCTCGTGCGTATTTTCGAATACAATTGGTTAGGTCAATATTTATATGTCTTATAAAACTTGACATATTCACATTTACATGATATACTTATATCGCATACGATTTATCGTATGCGATAATTATATTCCGGGAGAACAGAGTTATGATAGACAATTCGCAATTCCGCACGACAAGCAAAATAGGACTTCTCGGCAACGCGGTGACAAAGCTTAAAAACAAAAGAACGCAGTTTATGGATCTGACCTCGTCGCAAAGCGAGGCAATACGTTTTATTCTGAAAAATCATCATGACCGTGAAATCACCGCGGCGGATGTTATGGAAAGCCTGCGTCTGTCGCAGTCGACCGTCGCGGGAATTATAAAAAGGCTCGAGAGCAAGGATCTGATCACGCGCCGCGTCATGGATAACGACAACCGGAAAAGCGTAATTCTGCCGACGGAAAAGGGGTTAAGGCTTGACAACAAGCTAAGACAGACCGCCGCCGAGGTCGAGGAGCAGCTTGTGAGCGGCATGACGGATAATGAAATAGAAACATTTAATACGCTTTTGCAAAGAGCGCTTGATAACATCACAAAGGAGAATTGAGCATGGAAACCAACAAGGAATTATTTGAAAACACGCCGATAAACAAAGCCGTGATCTCATTGGTCGTGCCGACGGTAATAAGCCAGCTTATCACGGTCGTGTACAATATGGCGGACACGTTTTTCATCGGGCAGATAGGCGACCCGAACCAGGTAGCTGCCGCGTCGCTGTGTATGCCGCTGTTCGTGCTGCTCACAGGTATGGCGAATCTGTTCGGCATAGGCGGCTCGAGCCTTATATCGCGATCGCTCGGCATGGGAAATAACGACAAGGCAAAAAGAGCCTGCGCCTTCAGCGTGTGGACGGCGGGAGCGGCGGCGGTTCTGTACGGTATTGTTGTATTTTTGCTTAAAAACGTGATACTTCCTGCTGTCGGAGCGAACGAAGACACATACGGATTTTGCAGTCAGTACATATTCTGGGCGATAACGATAGGCGCGGCTCCGACGGTATTGAACGCGGCGCTCGCGCATCTTGTGCGGTCGGAGGGCTACGCGAAGCAGGCGAGCTTCGGCATGACGATGGGCGGGATACTCAATATTATCCTCGACCCGATTTTCATTTCCGTGTTCAGGCTCGAAATAACCGGAGCGGCGATCGCCACGATGCTATCAAATCTCACCGCGACAGTTTATTTTATCGTACTGATTATCAGGAAACGGAACAATACCATCCTTACATTAAATCCCGCGCATTATACGATTGGCATGAAGATCCCGTTCGAGGTGCTTATGGTGGGGCTTCCGAGCAGTATTATGAATATAATGGGCGTGTTCTCAAATATCTGCATGAATCGCCTTATGGTGTCCTACTGTAACGAAGCGGTAGCGGGAATAGGCATAGCTAAGAAGGTCGATATGCTCACATACGCCATCGCGACGGGAATGTCGCAGGGTGTTATACCGCTTATCGGCTACAACTATTCCGCAAAAAATTTCAAGCGCATGATGTCGGCGGTAAAGACGACGTTCGCCTACAGCCTCGTCGTCGCGTTTGCGGGCACGGCGTTTTTGCTGCTGTGCGCGGGACCGGTAGTAAAGGCGTTTATAAACGATTCGCTTACCGTCGAATACGGCAGCACATTCCAGCGTATCATCTGCGTGACCGGACCGTGCATCTCCGTGACAATGATTATCATAACGCTTTTTCAGTCCGTCGGAAGGAAGGTCGCTCCGCTGATATTGTCACTTCTGAGGAAGGGCTGCCTCGATGTTCCGCTGATGTTTTTAATGAATCACCTGATCGGCGTAAACGGCATAGCGTGGGCGACGCCTATGGCGGATCTTACAGCTATGCTCACGGCGATATGCGTGTTTATACCGTTCTGGAGAGAATTAAAGAAGGAGTTATAATTAAAGTATACCGGAATAGATGATAATGCGATAAAGAGAAAAATCATTCCGATGCGGGATATATAAATTTGCCGGACGGCATGATATTGCCGCGGGTCCGGCTGCAAATTATATACTATTTCAGGCTTTTCGGAACAGGAATTACTGATGCCAGGAATGCGGCGGCGAGTATATAAATAAGATTGCTCACAGGGAAGCATAACAGAAGCAGCAGCGCAACCGCCAGCGGTTTTCGCATAATGGTGGTCATAACCGCTGCGGCAGATATTGAGACTGCAAAAACAGGGTCTATACCGAACGCAGCCGAGCAGGCGTAGCCTAAGCAGACTCCGGCAAATATTGACGGGAAAAAGCTTCCGCCGCGCCAACCGAAGCTTATACACATATTTATTAAAAAGACCTTTATAACAGGTATTATAAACAGCAGATACAACGGATATTGAGTGTATGTCCCGGTGAGCTTTTGAATCTCCTCCTCGCCGGAGAACATTGCAATCGGGAACACAGTGCCGATTATTCCCAGAACAAGTGCCGCAATAACCGCCATTATAAAATATCTTTCTCCGAGTTTTTTCGCCGCCGCTTGTGTCAGTTTGTCAAAAATCATGTATATATAGCCAAGGACAACGCTGATTGCCAGTACAGGCACGGCAAACAACAGCTCGCCTCTCTCTATCGACACTTTTTCAAAATGCGGCATTCCGGCGCCTAAGCCTAAAAATTTGCCCAACAGCATGAATATACCGAAACCCGCCAATACGGCGCAGAATATCGCGGTCGTTTTTGATGCTTTTGGGAGGACGAATTCATCATCATCATTCTCGATCGGTTCTATAAATCCAAAAAGCGGGGAACGGAACACAATACCGAGAGTTGCTGAAATTCCTATTTCCGGAAGCTCGGACATATACTTGCCTGCGTATTTAAAATTATCTCCCGCCCAGCAGCACAGCCCCACAATAACTCCCGTAAGACCTGCCTCAGGGCCTATCGCTCCGCCGAATATCAGCGGCATCAGTGCGGCAATCAGCATAATCAGAACGTTATGATACGGATATCTGCCGTCACGCTTGTACTTTGCCATGACCTGATGAAGATCATCGGGACACGGACCGTACTTCTTCTGTATAATTCCGATTACAATGCCGCCCAGCAGGCACATCAGTACCGTATAGCCCGGAATATGCGCAACACCCGGAATATAGTCCCAAAGCAATTCAATGAGCAGGTGCATAACGCGCATGAACGCCCAGATTATTCCGCCGATAACCGC
>CANQQZ010000026.1 GCA_947626135.1 uncultured Clostridia bacterium | reverse complement strand
ATGTAAAATCACAAATTCGTGATGAGGATTTTATGATTGCCATACAAAAAGTCGTGGAATGTCTTGAAATAAATAAAGATAAAATTTTGAACGGGCTTGCGAATGTTATACGCATAATATTATCAAATGAAGCGGGAGAATCCGTTGATAGAAACGAAATACAAAAGAAAATTGAAAACATGACTTCCAAATCGGAACGATTGCTTGATTTGTATTTGAGCGAGGATTTAACCAAGGAAGAATATCGGAAAAAGAAAGAGGAATATGAGAATAAAATTGCCGAGTTACATTCCATGCTGACCGACGCGGACAAAGAACATAAAGACGCGTATGACAGCGAAGCCGCGATTAAAGATATTACATCATACATAAATAACATTCTCAGCGGAAATCAAAGGGATGAAATATTCTATCAAAATATTGTTGAGAAGATAGTGGTATATGACAGGAGGCATATGGATATTTATTTACGTCTGCTCCCGTACAAATGGAAAGTAGCGTTAAATTCAGCGTTAGAAGCTGATGACTTGTGCGGGAGCATTAAAAAACCGACGTCGGTACGGAGGAGCTCGGGCATCTTGAAATAGTCGGGTCGCTTGTGACACAGCTCAATGCCGGCACGACTCCGGAGGAGTGGAAGAAGCTCAATACATGGGAATACTATTCTGATAACGGTAATGCGGTTTTCCCGCAAAGCTCGCAGGGTTCGCCGTTTAACGCTGCGTCCATAGCCGTTACGGGAGATCCGCTGGCGAATTTATACGAGGATCTGGCAGCGGAGCAAAAAGCGCGGGCGGTGTATGATAATATTCTGAGATTATCTGACGATCCGGATGTAAACGAAGTGATTAAGTTCCTCCGTCAGCGCGAGGTTGTACATTTTCAGCGCTTCGGTGAAGCCCTGAATAAAATGCAGGACGACTTGAAGCATACGGCGGTAAAAGGCGTCGGAATGAAATCCGGCTGCTGCGGCAAATAACGAACAATCCTCGGTATATTGCGCGCGCGGAGTATGGCGCCTTCGGAGGGAAAAAATATATGAATAAGGGCGGATTTTGAAAGGTTCGCCTGAAGATATTGAGATTTTTGATAAAGCATTATCGGTTTATTTTAAAAGACCTGCCGTTCACAAGTGAACCGCAGGTCCTTTTATTATCGTGTCATGGAAATCTTGTTAATGGGCCATACGCGTATCTGCGATTTGCCCAAGATTGCGTCCTCGGGAACCTGACCCAAATCGGATGAGCGGCTGTCCTTTGAATGCATACGGTTATCACCCATTACAAATACCATTCCGTCGTCCACGGTCAGCGGATAGTGTACCGACGGATCGATTGAAAGGGTTTCGCCCTGAGCGTAAGGCTCGTCAAGCATCTGACCGTCAATATAAACCATTCCGTCATCGCCCAAATCAACCGTTTGACCGGGTAGCGCGATAACGCGCTTCACATAATATATCTTATCGTATTCGGACGGCAGCGAGCGGCTCTTTAAAAGCTTGTCAAAAGCGCTCAGCTCATCCTTGCCCTTTTCCTGCGCAAGCTTATCGTAATATGCCTCGCGTTTTTTGTAGGTGCTGTCAAGTATTATTATATCGCCCTGCTTCGGCTCGTACCCGAGCTTTGTGACGATCAGCCGATTATTGTTTTCAAGGGTGGGGAACATGCTTGAGCCGTCAACCCTGACTATATCTACCAAAAATGTCTTTATAAGAAGCGCGATAATGACCGCGATAGCTATAGTGTAAATCCACTCCCATATTTCCTTGCCGATATTCACCGGTTCTTTTTCCTCCTTAGCCGCATGGTCGGGCTGAGGGCTGTTCAAATCTTTGTTTTCTTCGCTCATTTTAACGCCTCCAAACACAATAGAGCTTTAATATGTGAGAAATACGCGCCGCTTTAGGGAGCCGCAATGTATATTCCGATTGATTCGCGAGAGAAACAATAAAGGGACATTTTTTAATGTCCCTTCAGCGGTTACTCAAGTCGCGTAAGCGGGCATAGCCCTACGGTATGCCGGAAAGTTAGATTCTTTCCTTAACCTTTGTAGCCTTACCCACTCTGTCGCGGATGTAGAACAGCTTGGCGCGTCTTACTTTACCCTTTCTGGAAATCTCGATTTTCTCGATATTGGGTGAGTTTACGAGCCATGTTTTCTCAACTCCGACGCCGTAGGAAAGACGTCTTACTGTGAAGGTCTGCGAAATTCCGCCGCCCTGGATCTTGATAATCGTACCCTCGAACATCTGCGTTCTTGTACGCTTACCCTCCACAATTCTCTGATATACCTTTACATTGTTGCCTACAACAAGCTCGGGTAAATCCGTTCTGATTTTGTCCTTGTTTATGGAAGCAAGGATTTCTGTTGCATTTTGAGCCATTTTTATTTCCTCCTAAAAGGTGTTCATGCCGCTCAATGACAGAGGACCACCTGTGATAACTACGCAATTATAACACAATCATTTTGGGATTGCAAGACTTTTTTTATATTTTTTTCAAGAATAATACCGTTTTTTTAACGTATGAATAGTATAAGAGCGTGTTCGCATAAAGCCTGTGCGTCCTTGACGGATACCATTTATATGCATGACGTACATAAACGCCGCGCATTTTTCGTTTATTCCGTTTTATGCGGCTGCGGTTCAGCTTAAAAGTGAGGACAAGATTATGAGATTCAGGGCGGTAATAATAACGAGAAAAAAGCTAATAACCATTATAGCCGCATCGGTATTGACGGCGGCGATAGGAGCGGCGGAGGCTGTAAGCGATTATAAGCCGCCCGAAGAGCATGAGGCTTACGGCGCTGTGCTTGAGGAAGGTATGGGCATAAGGAAAAACAGTATCGCCGATATTCGGGGAGCGCTCGGAAGGCTTCTCGGCTTTGATTTAGACAGACCCGAGACAATTCTCGACGCGGGGGATATGGCGAATCCATCCGGAAAGGAGGATGCGGAGGGAAATCGGGAAAATGACGATGCAAAGCGCGAGGGAGCGGACGTGTTTGAGGAATCGGACGGCGACGGCGGACCGCCGTTCCCGACGCGCGCGGAAATCGCGGACGCTGGCGATTTAAAGATAAACAACGCAACCGATTACGAGGTTGATCTTGGTGAATTATGCGCCGGAGATCTGAAATTTTCGATTGACGGCGACGGACCGCAGGTGCTTATCGTGCACACGCATACGACCGAATGTTATAACGGCGATGAAATGCCGGGCGAAACGGAACGCACGACCGATAAGGAAAAGAGCGTTGTCGCGGTCGGAAGAGTGATTGCCGAAACACTTGAAGAGTACGGTATAAACGTGTATCATGACGAAACGTTTCACGATTATCCGTCATATCAGGGCTCCTACACGCGTTCCCTTGCTACGGTAACGAGGATCATGGAGGAAAATCCATCCGTTAAAATTGTGCTTGACGTGCACCGCGACGCTTTCGTATACGAGGACGGCACGAGGCTTCGCGTTGTGGATGAAAACGCCGACGTACCGACTTCACAGGTAATGCTTGTATCGGGCACGGACAGCATGGGACTCTACAATCCCGAATGGCGGGAGAATCTGAGGTTTGCGGCGAAAATACAAAATGCCGCGGAATTGATGTATCCCGGTCTTATGCGCCCGATAGATTTAAGAACCGAACGGTTTAATCTGCATATGACAACGGGCAGCTTGATTCTGGAGGTCGGCAGCAACGGAAATACTTTGGAGGAAGCGAAAAACGCCGGCAAAGATGTCGCAAGAGCTATAGCGGCGGTACTTGAAAAATAAAAAATTGTGTGGTATAATAGAGAAGATAAGATAAATTTATGTTTATTGCGCTTTTGCATATGGCGGCGCTCAACTAAGGCCCCCTTGTCAAAGGGGGCTGTCAGCGTAGCTGACTGGGGGATTCCATAATTACAACAAATCGCTCAAATGTGTGGTTTTCTGTAAAAATGAATCCCTCCACCGCCTGCGGCGGTCCCCCTCCCTTTAGCAAGGGAGGCTAACGCATGCCATATGCGATTTTTGCTTACGGGAGTGCGCCGCACTGTTAACAGCTTGCCGAAAAACGGCGGTTTTTCGGCGGAGGGGCGGCAGCCCCGACCTTAGATAAACTAAAATTTATAATGGAATAAATGCAGGAGAACCACAATGCCAAACGATAGACAGGAAAAAATACGGAATTTTTGTATAATAGCGCATATAGATCACGGGAAGTCCACGCTTGCCGACAGACTTCTGGAGCTTACGAACGAGGTAAGCGAACGCGACATGAAGGAGCAGCTTTTGGACGATATGGATTTGGAGCGCGAGCGGGGAATAACGATTAAGGCGCATGCGGTTACGCTTAAATACAGGCGTTCGGATGATGAGGAATACACGCTTAATCTGATTGATACGCCCGGTCATGTCGATTTTAACTATGAGGTATCGCGCTCGCTGGCGGCATGCGAGGGAGCGATACTTATCGTTGACGCGTCACAGGGAATAGAGGCGCAGACATTGGCGAACACGTATCTCGCGGTTGACCACAATCTGGAGGTTGCGCCGGTTATAAACAAGATTGATTTGCCCAGTGCGAATCCCGAGATGGCAATAAGGGAAATTGAGGACGTAATCGGCATTCCCGCCGAGGACGCGCCGAGAATTTCCGCAAAAACAGGTCTCAATGTCGAGCAGGTGTTAGACGTTATCGTAGACAAAATTCCCGCGCCCAAAGGCAGTGAGGACGCGCCGCTCAAAGCGCTCATATTCGACTCATATTACGACAGCTACCGCGGAGTAATCGTGTATGTGCGAGTTATGGAGGGTTCTCTCTGTGTCGGACAGCGTATAAAAATGATGGCGACCGGCGCGGAATTTGACGTTGTGGAGGTCGGTATGATGCATCCGTCGGGTCTGATTCCGGCTGACCGGCTTGCGGCGGGCGACGTGGGCTATATTGCGGCAAGTATAAAAAATATTCACGACACCCGCGTCGGCGATACGGTGACGACAACGCGCGGCGGCGCGCTGGAGCCGCTGCCGGGATATAAAAAGGTAAATCCGATGGTGTACTGCGGAATTTATCCGGCGGACGGCGCGCATTATGAGGATTTGAAGGAGGCGCTGCAAAAATTACAGCTCAACGATGCGGCGCTTATGTTCGAGCCGGAAACATCGGCGGCACTTGGCTTCGGCTTCCGCTGCGGCTTTCTGGGACTGTTGCATATGGAGATAATACAGGAGCGTCTCGAGCGGGAGTATGACCTTGATCTTGTAACTACGGCGCCGAGCGTCATTTATAAGGTGTTTAAGACAAACGGTGAAATGGTCTGGGTGGATAACCCCGCGAATCTGCCGGATCCGGCGGAGATCGAGCATATGGAGGAGCCGATGGTTGACGCTGCGATAATGGTGCCCAAGGATTACGTCGGAAACGTTATGGAGCTCTGTCAGGAGCGGCGCGGGATATATAAAAATATGACATATATGGATGAGACCCGCGCGGAGATTTTTTATGAGCTGCCGTTAAATGAAATAATCTATGATTTCTTTGACGCTTTAAAATCCCGCACAAAGGGCTATGCGTCGTTTGACTATGAATTGAGCGGATACAATCCGTCGTCGCTGGTGAAGCTTGACATACTGCTTAACGGCGAAATGGTCGATGCGCTGTCGTTTATAATCCATAAGGACAACGCTTATCCGCGCGCGAGGAAAATGTGCGAAAAGCTGAAGGACTCGATTCCGCGTCAGCTTTTCGAGGTGCCTATTCAGGCGGCGATAGGCTCGAAAATCATAGCTCGGGAAACCGTTAGGGCAATGCGCAAGGATGTGCTTGCCAAATGCTACGGTGGAGATATTACGCGAAAGAAAAAGCTGCTCGAGAAGCAGAAGGAGGGAAAGAAGCGTATGCGCCAGGTCGGAAGCGTAGAGGTTCCGCAGGAGGCGTTTATGGCGGTGCTTAAGCTGGATGAATAAAATTAAGTGACGGAGGGATAAAAATGATTAAAAAGAGAGAATACGGAACGGCGAAAACAGGCGAGACTGTATACGCGTATACGCTCGAAAACGCAAACGACATGTCGGCGGAGATAATTACCTACGGAGGGATCGTCACGAAGCTGCGCGTGCCCGATAAAAACGGCAATCATACGGATGTGGTCCTTGGACGCAATAATTTGGAGGAATATTTTGAAAACCACGGCTATCTCGGCGCGATTATAGGACGTCACGCGAACAGAATAGCGGGCAGCAAATTCGAGCTTAACGGCAAAGCCTACGTTCTTAACCCAAACGAGAAGGAGAATAACCTCCACGGCGGCAAAATCGGCTTTGATAAGCTTGTATGGACGGCGCGGGAGGAAGGCACGGACGAAGAGCCGTCGCTTATACTGACGCTCCGGTCTCCCGACGGAGACGAGGGATTCCCCGGAAATCTTGATGTGACCGTGACATATTCGCTTACGGCGGACAACGTGTTCAGGATTTGTTATCGGGCGCACAGCGATAAGGACACGGTTGTTAACCTGACAAACCACAGCTATTTTAATCTCGCGGGCTGCGGGAGCGGTGTGATTGATAATCAGCTTTTGCAGATTAACGCGCCGTTTTTTACGCCGAATGACGACGAATGTATGCCTACCGGCGAGGTGCTGTCCGTTAAAGACACGCCGTTCGATTTCATGACGCCAAAGCCGATAGGCGAAGGCTTTTCGAGCGGACACGAGCAGATAAGAATGTTCGGCGGCTATGACCATAATTTTGTGATAGAGGGCTGCGGAATGCGATTTGCGGCTCGGGCGAAATGCCCCGAAAACGGCGTTGTAATGACGGTTTATACCGATGCGCCGTCAATGCAGCTGTACACGGCTAACGGTTTGCCGGAAGGCTCTTACAAGGGCGGAGCAAAGGGCGGCGTCCACGCGGCGTTCTGCATTGAGACGCAGTGCTTTCCCAACGCCATGAAGCATATGCATTTCCCCGGTCCTATCTTAAAGGCAGGCGAGGAATACTCGCACACTACCGAGTTCAGGTTTACAACCGAGATGTAAATCCTCGCGGAGTTATATGCTTTAAACAGAAAAATATACGGATTCCGTCATCGGGTATCCATTTAAAACGGACTTATCAAGACGCCGGGTGTCTTATAAGCCCGTTTCTCGTTATATTATTCCGCGTTCCACTGCTTACCGTAATCTGACGATTTTTACAAAAATTGTCAGATGTGAACCGCACGATCCGCATGGTTAAGCCATTTTCTCTAAAAGAAAAATAAATTTCTGAAAATTTGGAACTTTTTGAATAATTTTACGTCTAATAATATGAAAGACAATAAGAAGGGAAGGAGGAGTTTAATATGACATGCGAAAAATTTGCCGAAATGCTTGATAATTACGAAAGCCTGTCGGATGAAGAAAGGGCGCTTATGTCCGAGCATGCCGCGCAGTGCGAAGAATGCGGACATGAGCTTGATTTTATGCGCTCTGTTATAAACTCGGTACGAACTCTTCCCGAACTAAAGGTTCCCGATGATTTCCTTGAAAAGCTCAATGCGCGCATAGACGCTGAAGGGCTGACGGCAAAACGCGGCGGAATAGTCGGGCATATGAGATACAACTGGCAGAAGTATTCGGCTGCCGCGGCATGTCTTCTGATAGCGGCGGTAATCGGAGCGAATTATGATATGCTTACCGACCGCATGAACGGAAACGACAGCGGAGTAATAAGCGAGGTTACGGCGGTTTCCTCGCCCGCGCCGCGCAGTACCGGAAACGCTGCGCCGGCAGGCACGACAAAGGCGTCGCCGCTTGACGATGGCACGGTTGTCGGCGATGTGGCGGGAAGGATATCCCCGGAAGCTTCGTCCAAATCTGATGAAAAGACCGATTCGGATACGTCTACAGTCCGCCCGAATGTAAGAGAAAGCGGATTTGTAAACAGCACCGATACGGAAAACGCGAAGAGCGCAGGCGGAACGGACGTATCGCGCAGAGCGGCAGGCAGCTCACAGAGCGGTGAAAGCGGAACGGGCAGCGTACAAAGCCGGTCGGTTATAGCTCAGGCAGAGAATACGCCGTCATATTCCAATCCGCAGCCTGTTACCGAGGCTGAAAGCGAAGCGCGTCAAACGTCCGCTCCGGCATCGGAACAGATTGAAGAGGCGGAGGAAAAAGGGGACGAATATCAGACAATGACTCTGCCGCGCGGGGTTTACGTTGAATCGCGGGGCGCAGGTAGGGCTGTTCCGGAACCGGAGAATACGGAGGATGAACCGAACCCGTATGAAATAAGCGAAGCGTCGGAAACCGACGGTTACGCAGCCGTGTCCGGCGAGTATACGGAAGACGATGACGGCGGCGCTGACGAAGATGATGACGACGGTCTCGGATACGAGCTTAATCAGAGCAATATGATTGCCGTGAGGGGCGAGGATTTTGCTATGGCGCTTGATGTTATCAGCCAATACGCGTCGGACTGCTACAGCAATTACTTTATGGTAACCTCCGGCAATATCGACGCGATGCTTGCGGCGCTTGACGAAGCGGGAGTGTATTATCACGATAATATAGCGGTGGATACGGATAAAATAACATTCAGAATTTCAATTGAATAATATCGGTGTATAGGATAAACGGGGCAAAATACTATCGAAAAATTGCCATAGGATAAAAGGGAAAAAGCGGAAACGAAAAGCGCGCGGCTGAAAAGCCGCAGCGCTTTTTGTTATTTCCTCAAAAGAAAAACCCCGGAATAATCGTTTATATAAGTCGAGTTTCTACCTGCCGCTGCAGGTGGGTCGCTTCCCGTTTGCTTTATATGTCCACTGGCAGTCCCGATAGGGAAAGGAGGCGTATACGCCACGCACGGAGAAAGCATCCCTTTTAAGAAGTGTTGGTAAAAAAAAGACTTTTTCACGTAAAATCCCAGGATTTTTTATTAACTTGTTAAACTCTTGGAAGGAACTTATTCCTTCTGTAATTATAATACCACATATTGATCAAAATTACAATAGGAAATCGTAAAAAAATTATTACTTTTCTATAACAATATATGGCAGATGTGTTTCAATCAGTTGCCCGCGCCGGCTTCGGCGTCACGGCGGCAGAATTCCTCAAACGCCTTCTGTAATTTGTCGTCGTCATCCACCATGACGAGCTCCAGATCATCATCTTCGCCGCGAACCTGCATTATAAGAACCTCATCGTTCTCCTCCTCATCGGGAAGAACCTCAAGCAGCGCGAAATATGTTACGCCGTCAAGCTCAAAAACGTCTATAGTTTCAAATTCAACCTGGCAGCCGTCCTGGTCTTCAAGAATGATAATATTATCCTCCATTGCCTTCGTCTCCTTTTGATTTAGTATGGTAGTATTGTAATATAAATATATGCGATTGTCAATTACTAATTTCAGATATACGTTTCACCTTATGCGGAAATGCCCTATTATCTCACGGTCGTCAAGAGCATCCTCCTCAAGCCGCACCTGTCCCGGGTATGCGTGATGGATAAGGAACGGCACGCCGTCCCTGCCGCGCTTGTCGGAAACAATGCCTATGTGTCCGGGAAAAATAACTATATCGCCGCCGTGCCATTCGCCTATATCTTTTATGTCCGTGGTCAGCCGGACGGCGTTGCCGCTGAAATATACGAGCAGATTTTGTACCCGTCTGAAGTCGATGTTTTTATCGGGCGTTTCTATCCCGTATGCATCCGGACGGGCGAGGATATCCGCATTTACAAGCTCCATTAAATCATAGCCGGCGCCGAGCAGTGCAAAAGCCACGACGTCCGTGCAGACGCCGTATTCGTCATCCGGATAGCCTCCTTCGTAGTATTTGCTTTTGTATTTGGGCTTTTGAGCTATGTAGGCATGCGCGGAGTTGAGTATGTCCGTCTGATCGTCAATATTATCGCCGTCAGCGTCAAATTGGCTTATATACGGCTCTATTCCGAAATCCGCGTCGGAACAGGCGCGCCGCGGCAGAATACGCAGACAGCATACGGCAAGCGCCGCGGCGATGAGCGTCAGGGCAGGTATCATGATTTTTTTCATAATTTATACCCTCCGTAAAGGTGTTCAAATTTATACGGAACGGCGTTAACCGATCTGATTTTATTTTACAGCAGCCGAATGAATTTGTCAACGTATTTGCCGGATTGACAATGATAAAAAACTGTGATATAATTATTCATATAGGAATTATATAAAAAGGGGGAAAAGACGTGAAAATATCAACAAAAGGCAGATATGCGATAAGGATCATGATTGACATAGCCGAGCACGAGAAAAGCGGAAATGTATCAATGAAGGACGCGGCGAAAAGGCAGAATATATCGCTGAAATATCTGGAGCAGATTGTGAACGCGCTCGGAAAAGCGGGATATTTAAAAAGCCGCCGCGGCTCGCAGGGAGGATATCAGCTGGCAAAGGCGCCGGAGGCATATACGGCGGCGGATATTCTTCGCGTAACGGAAGGAGATCTGGCGCCGGTGGCATGTCTTGAAGGAGAAAAAAATATGTGCCCTAACCGCGCGCATTGCTCCACAATAAACATGTGGGAGGGTCTTTACAAGGTAGTGGTCGATTATCTTTCGGGCATCACGTTAGCGGACCTGCTGGAGAAAAAGAAATTGCAGGATGAAAATTTTAACTATAATATATGAGTACCGTTTTTTGCCGCCGCAAGAGTTTTTTCGATAAAGCCGCCGCGAAGAATTTTATAAACCCGAACGCAGTAGCGGCGTTCGGAATGCAGCTTATCGAGCTGAAGGCGTATGCTTTCGCATACGCGCGGCACGGCACTGTAATATACGAGCATGTCATCCAGTATGCCCCTTGCCGCGTCGATTGCAGGATATCCGTTTATCAGCATTCCGTTGATGTCGTAGCCCGCCGCGGCGCGGTGGTTTTTTATCGCCTCGCGCTGGAGAGCGTCGGTGTAATCGAAGTCGGGCAGAGAGGAAAGATATATAATAAAATAATGGGCGAATTCCAAATCGGATTGCATAATACCGACAGGCGACAGCGGATTTATATCAAACATGCGCAGCTCGATATGATCGATCCCGTTTTTAAGCAGTGAGCAAAGGCTGTTTTGTCCGCGCGGCTTCAGTCTCAGCGGAAGATACAGTTCGCCCGCGGAAATGAGCTCGCCGGTTTTGATATATTTTTCAATGCTTGCCGCGTATGATTCGAGGCTTGTATAATCGAGGCAGGGGAGAAACTTGTTCCAATACCCCTTTTCTCCGCTTCTGCGGGATGCGAAGCCGTCAAAGCCTATGCCTTCGGCATGATCCGCATCAAGCGACATATCGTACACGGGACTTGCCGCGGTGAGCAGCACGAGCAGCCAGCCGTAACGGCTTATATATTTGGACATTCTGAAATAAAGCGCGCTTTTGAACTCGTCAAAGCCGCTTTTTTTGTCGTATATTGATTTTAAAAGCTCATCGGTGAACGAGAAATTAAAATGAATTCCCGAATAGGTCATAAGGCGCTTGCCGTAGCGCTCTTCAAGCTTTATGCGGTATTCGAGCTTATACGCGTCGGCGCCGTCAAAACGCGCTGTTTCAATATCGTTTTCCGTTTCAAAGCGCGGCGGATTGCTGTTCATCCATAAATATTCGCCGCGGCGGCGCAGTTCATTTCTGACTTCGCCGTCCAGACGCGCGAGCGTTTCCATAAGCTCTTCCACGCTTTTGCATACCGGAGTAATGAGCTCCAGCTGATTTTCACAGAAATCTTTGCCGAAATATTCGCTGTTCATAAACGGATGCGGCGTTTTCGCGGGAGAGCCGTCGGCTGTGACGCGGAAGGTTTCACGCTCCAAGCCGAAATTGCCGTCGAAAATGTATTTGTTATTTAAATCCACAGAAAAATCTCCTTTACAGCCCGCGCTTTACGTTTCCGATATCAACAGTGAGTCTGTAGCCGGCAGTCTGCACGCGCCTCTCGAGACATCCGCGGCATTCGGCGGCCTCTTCGCCGGTGCATATTTTGTCGTCGTACAGGCTGTAAAGCTTCCTTACGCCGACCGGAGAGAGGTTAGGCATAACTACGTTTGCGCCGGCTTTTATACCCATTTCTCTGCCGAGAGGGTGAATGGTGCCGAGCGCTGTTGTGGCAGGAATAAGAGCATACGGAAACATAAGCCGGAGAATGGAGATAAGATTAAGAGTTCTTTTCAGGCTGCCGCGCTCAAAGCCGCCGAACGGCGTGTTTTCATGAGGTATAAACGGACCTATGCCGATCATGTCCGGCATTAATTCCTGTAAAAATCTCAAATCGGAAACAAGGTTGTCAAGCGTCTGATACGGGGACCCGACCATGAATCCGGAGCCTACCTGATATCCGATTTCCTTTAAATCAAACAGGCAGCGTTTCCGGTTTTTCAGGCTCATGGATTCGGGATGCAGCTTTCCGTAATGCTCCTCGTCCGCCGTTTCATGGCGCAGCAGATACCTGTCCGCGCCCGCGTCAAAAAATGACTGATAGCTTTCGCGTTCCTTTTCGCCGAGCGAAAGGGTAACGGCGCAGTCGGGATAGCCGCTTTTGATTGACGACACTATGCCGCATATCATACTGTCGGTATAGTATAAATCCTCGCCGCCCTGGAGAACGAAGGTGCGGAAGCCGAGCTCGTATCCTTCGCGGCAGCACGCGAGTATATCATCCTTGGATAGCCGATATCGTTTTTGATCGGAGTTGCCCGCGCGTATACCGCAGTAGAGGCAGTTGTTTTTACAGTAATTGGTAAATTCGATAAGCCCTCTTGTGTATACGTCCAGGCCGTAGTATTCCATACGCCGCCGCGCGGCGAGCTCGCGCAGGCGGTCGCTTTTTTCGGCGTCTATCAGAATCTTCAGCTCGTCGTCGGACGCGTCCCGATCGGCGCTGAGTCTGTCTGTAATCGTATTTATATCGTCCATGTTCTGCATTCTCCTATTCCTCGGGTACGGTTACGGGCGCGTCCAGGTACGGGCGCATTTTTGAATCCCATATGTAAAGTGTGACCGGTAATCCTGCAATTCCCTCCGGAAGGGTGAAATCCGCGGAAAGATTTTTTACCTCCGGAGCAAACGCCGCGCGGAGAATGCCGTTTTCGTGTACGGCAGCCGTAATAAGCACATCGGAATCCGATACGGGCATGTTCAGCCGGACGCTGATTTCTCCGCCGCTGCGCGAAACAACAACCGGCTCCGGGCTTTCCGCCGGTTCGGCGGTAGCTTCGGGTACATCCGGCGTGGGACGTGAAACTGCCGATGCCGACTGAGAAGGCGTCGGCGCTGGTGAAGCCTCAGGCGTCGGAGACGGCACGGGCGTCGGGGACGCGGTGAGAGCGGCGTACAGATTAAGTCTTCCTCCCGATACGACCTTATCGGATAACGCGGGGATTGTATCCGAAGATACCATTATCCGGCGTATTATTTCCGAGGGCGTAATATCGGGCACGGCGGCTTTGATTACGGCGGCGGCGCTCGACACAAGAGGACATGCCATAGACGTGCCCTTCTGCGTACTGTAAACGGCTCCGTTCTGAGTAAAATACGTTCCGGTTTTTATATATGTGCTGAGAATGTTTTCACCGGGTGCCGCTATATCAACCTCTGTTTTCCCGTAATTGGAGAAGGAGGACAGACTGTCGTTGTTATCGGTCGACGCGACGGACAGCACGTTTGGTAAATCGTATGAGGCGGGATATGTTTTTTGGATATCGTTGTCATTCGTTTCGTTGCCGGCGGCGCATACGAACAGCGCATCCTGATTGCTTTGAATGCTGTTCATAATGTTTTGGGACTTACCCGAACCGCCGAAGCTGCTGTTGATTATGTCAAAGCCCATGTCATTCGCATATTTAAGCGCAAGATAAATGAACTCGGAGCTTGTTGTTTTGCCGGAGGAAAAAACCTTGAGCGGAACAACGGACACTTTGCGGGTGAGGGAAGCAATGCCCGATGCGTTGTTTGTGACCGCTCCCGCTATTCCGGCGACATGCGTTCCATGCCCGAGAGTATCGCTGACGTTATTGTTTCCGTCAACAAAATTCCAGCCGTGCACATCGTCGGTGAAACCGTTGCCGTCATCATCTATGCCGTTGTCAGCCTTATCTCCCGCTTCGCCGGGATTTGTCCATATATTCGCCGATAAATCAGGGTGGGAAATATCAACGCCGCTGTCCGTTATGGCGATGGTTACGCCGGAGCAGTCGATATCCATGTCCCATACCGATTTCGCGCCCACTATGTCAAGCGAAGTCTGGCTGCCGTTTACATAATACGTATCATCGGGCAGATCGCTCAGCGTGTATATATAATTGGGCTCGGCAAATTTGACCGTGGGCAGCTCATTGAGCTTGTCTATGACTTTTAGAACGTTTTCCTCGCCGCCGCTTTCCAAAGTAAGCTTTAATACCTGTGATCCGGGCACGCTGAACAGCGATATCTGCGAGGCGCCGGCAGCGTCGAGATTTTTGATCTCGGCTATTCCCAAATCGGCAAAGGGGTCGGAATAAATACGCATTGCGCTGCCAATGGGGTTAGTCGCAACTATAACGGAGGACGGATCAAACGGTTCGTATGTCTCGGCGCGCGCAAAGGAAGCGCTGCCCGAAAGGAGCGCAAAAACAGTAATAAGCAACGTGCGCATTTTCATATCGATCACCGCCTTTAAGTTATACACTATAAATATATCATATTTTTGCGCGGTTGTAAATACCCGGCGAACGGAAATTTCGACGGGTATCTTAAAAACAGTTGACAAACGCGCCGCGGTCGGGTAAAATTAAGGAAAGAAAATTAAAATACGGGAGCGGTTGGCATGAAAACTATAAGAGAGATTCAGGATGAGATCATACGCCTTAAGCGCGAAAACGACATATGCATACTTGCGCACAGCTATCAGGGACAGGAAATTCTCGAGACAGCTGATTTTACCGGCGATTCCTATGCGCTGAGCGTCAAGGCGGCGGGCGTGCAAAACAAGACGGTCATAATGTGCGGGGTGCGCTTCATGGCTGAGACGGTCAAGATACTTTCGCCGGATAAAAGGGTGATCCTCGCAAATCCCGAGGCGGGCTGCGTAATGGCGGAGCAAATGGATAAGGAAATGATTGAAATGGTAAAGCCCTCTTATGAGGGGTACACCGTTGTCGTGTATATAAATACGACGGCGGCGCTTAAAACCATATGCGATGTGTGCGTTACGTCCTCATCGGCGGTGCAGATTGTCAGGAATATTGAAAACGATAAAATTTTGTTTATACCCGACTGCAATCTCGGAGCTTATGTCGCGGAGCAGGTGCCGGATAAGCATATCGAGCTGCTGCACGGCGGCTGCCCCATTCATGCGGGAGTGAGGGTCAGCGACGTCAGAGCCGCCCGCGCCGCTCATCCGAACGCGAAGCTGCTCGTCCATCCTGAATGTGTTCCGGCTGTGGTAAAGCTTGCCGATTATGTCGGCTCCACATCGGGAATTATGGATTACGCCAGACAGTCGGACGGGAAGGAGTTTATAATAGGCACTGAAATGAGCATAACAGAGCATTTGCAGTTTGAATGTCCGGATAAGCGGTTCTATAATCTTTCCTCGGGGCTCGTATGCAAAAATATGAAGCTTACCACGCTTATGGATGTGTACGGCGCCGTGAAGGGCATTGCGGGCGAGGAAATAAAACTGGATAACGAAACGATCCGGGACGCAAAAAGATGCATTGACGAGATGATAAGACTCAATCATGAATAATAAGGTCATAATCGCGATGAGCGGCGGCGTGGACAGCTCCGTTGCGGCTTATCTGCTGAAGGAACGGGGTTACGATTTAACGGGCGTAACATTAAGGCTGTTTGACGGCGAGGACAATGCCAATGAAAAGACATGCTGCTCGCTCTTTGATGTTGAGGACGCCAAGCTTGTTGCAAAACAGCTTGGAATACGTCATTACACGTTTAATTTTAAGGACGAGTTCAGGGAGAACGTGATCGAGCGGTTTGTAAGCGGCTACGAGCAGTGCCGCACTCCGAATCCGTGCATAGACTGCAACAGGTTCATTAAATTCAAAAAGCTCTCTGACCGCGCGAAGGAGCTGGGCTGCGGTTATGTCGCGACGGGGCATTACGCGCGCGCGGAGGAGGAAAACGGACGGTTTTTGCTTAAAAAGGGACTTGACCCGCGTAAGGATCAAAGCTATGTCCTGTATTCTATGACGCAGGAGCAATTAAAGCATACGCTGTTCCCGCTCGGAAGCATGACAAAGGAGCAGACGCGCGAAATTGCGGAGGAGCAGGGCTTCATGAACGCAAAAAAGCGTGACAGTCAGGATATATGCTTTGTGCCGGACGGCGATTACGCCGCGTTCATAGAACGATATACGGGAAATGAATACAAGAGCGGCAGCTTTGTGGATATGAACGGCAGCGTTTTGGGCGAGCACAAGGGTATAATCAGATATACCGTAGGTCAGCGCAAGGGGCTGGGACTGGCTTTGCCAAAGCCGATGTACGTATGCGGCGTGAACCGTGAAAAAAATGAGGTCGTTTTGGGCGATAACGAGGATTTGTTTTCAAAATCACTTGACGCCGAGGACATAAATTTAATTGCCGCGGACAGGCTTGACGCGCCGGTTCGTGTAACCGCCAAGGTTCGGTATTCGCAGCTGCCTTCGCCGGCTCGGGTATGGCAGATAGGAGATGACAGGCTCCATGTCGAGTTTGAGGAGCCGCAGCGAGCCGTCACGCCCGGACAGGCTGTCGTGCTGTATGACGGCGATATTGTAGTGGGCGGAGGAGTAATAATGTGACAGGGATTTCCAGTCTATGCTGTCATTCGTATTTTCGGGTTATGATAAAAGCCCTCCCGACAAATTTTACCGGAAGGGCTTATTTTAATGTTTTTTTGCGCGTGTTAAACGGTCAGGATACCGTCTTCGGATTCAATAAGCAGAAATATTTTCTCTTCGCGTCCGTTGGCGGCATTTACGTAAACGAGGAAGTTTTTGTCCATAAACGTGCCGTGGAATTCATAGCATAAAACCTCCTGCATACTGTCCTTCGGTATAACGGCAAGGCCGGACGGAGCCGCGTCGAGCCGCGCCGAAATATGCTGACGCGCCTCTTCGGCGCTGAGCGCGGGAACAACGTCCTGCCTTTCTGTATGGTTCATAAGATATCCTTTTGCTTCAAATCCGGTAATGCTCCCGGTGTCAAGCGCTACCCTAACCTTTATCAAATCGCTGTAGCATACAACGCCGTCCTGCGAATACGCAAAATTGATTGTCGCCGTACCGCCGTGCTTTTCATAATAGCTGTCGGTCATATTCGGGAAGCCGCGCGCGGTCAAAAATTCGGACGCGGCGCTTATCGCCTCGTCGATTCCGTATTTTTCCTCGCCGGTATCTGTATTGTCAAGATAATAAAGAATATATCCGCCGTTTTTTGTTACACTGATTGAAATATCACTGTCTCCGTCGGTTTTGCGAAACGCGTAGGATTCTATCGCCGTATTTTCGGACAGGCTTTCAAATTTCAAATCGCGTCCCTTGGCTCCGAGAAATTCCTCCGCTCTGCGCTGCGCCTCGCTGCGCGTAATCTGAGGCGCGTTTTTGAGCATTATTGACTCGCGGTTTTCTATATGCTCGGAAAACGGTCCGTCATAAATGAGCGCCGGATATTCATCGAAGGATTTTTCGACGTTTTCGAGATCCGTTAAAATATCCGAGCCTGCTGCGCGCGCGCCGGAGCCCGGGGCGTCCGTGATTTCAGACAGCTTTATGCCGCCGGAATAAAGCTCATCCTCTATATCGGAGAGCGCGCCGTGCAGAGACGCGGCGCGTTCGTTAAGCGACGCGAGGTTGTCATATGCCTCGTCGGAAATTTCCGTGCCGTTTATCGCGCCCTGCGATAAAACATATGTGTAATCACCGACCTGCGACAAAAATTTCGCAGTGTTGTCAAGCTGCACCCCGGATGTGGGCAGCTGTCCGAGACATGATTTTGCCTCGGCGGATTCCCTGAATATATCGGATGAAATCGACGCGAGCTGCGCCGGGGACGATGCGAGCTGCGCCTTGGTGAGCTGTGTGTCTATATCGTCAATATACGAAACGAGGTCGTGAAAAGCGCGGTTATAGTTGTTTTCAACCGAGTTTTCAAGAGCCTTTGCGCTGCGCTGCATAGCCGCGCCCCAGAAAAATACTATCAAAAGAGCCGCGCCCAAAATTGAGTAGAGCCATATATTTATACTTTTTGTTTTTTCCATTTCCATGCCTCCTTACGCGCAGAACCGATGCTTGCCTATTTTCACTATAAGCGGACGGGACCATATCCATTTGCTTGTCGCGGTGTCCGGATTGAAGTAATAAATCGCCCCGTAGGACGGATCCCAGCCGTTGAGCGCATCCTGACAAGCCTTGTAAACCGTGGAGTTGGGGTCTATAGGCACGTTGATCTGACCGTCGGAAACGGCTGTGAACGCGCCGGGCTGGTAGATTACCTCGGCAATGGTATTGGGGAACGAGGAATGGTTAACGCGGTTCAATATTACAGCCGCGACAGCGACCTGTCCCTCGTATGGCTCGCCGCGCGCCTCGCCGTTTACGGCGCGGGCGAGAAGCTGCACGTCCTCGGAATATGACGCCGCGCGCGCATCATGCCGCAGCTCGTATGCCAGAAATACGGAAACGGCGGTTATTGCCGCTATTCCGGATAAAATTACAGGTATGAATTTTTTCATATTTTGTCCTCCTGATTTGCTGTGATACTATTATGTTTCCTAAAATTTGCTCAAAAATGTATGAAATTCAAAATTTGTGTCAACCATCGTAATATGAAAGGAAGTGCGGATATGAATAAAATAATTTACGCTTTTGCCGCGTCGATGATTATATGCGCGGCTATGAACGCGTATTCGAACAGTGCACAAAGGGATTTATCGGAAAACGTCACACGGCTGCATATAATCGCCAACAGTGACAGCGAGGCTGACCAGACGGTGAAAATAAAGGTGCGCGACGCGATTTTAAACAGCGCGGACGAGTGCTCGGATGCGGAGGATTTCAGAAAAACAGCCGAAAGGACGCTGCGTGAAAACGGATTTACATACGCGGCGAAGGCATATTCGGGCAATTTTTATTTTCCCGAAAAGACTTATAAGGATATGACGTTTCCCTCCGGAGAATACAGCAGTCTGCGCGTTGTCCTTGGCGAGGGGAAAGGCAAAAATTGGTGGTGCGTGCTCAATCCGCCGCTGTGCTTCACCGAGGACGCGGACGGCATGATAAGCAGCGAGGGAAAAAAGATGCTGCGGGATTCGCTCGATGATGAAACCTACGGGCTGCTGAGTCAAAAACCGGAAATTCGGTTTAAAATCGTAGAAATTTTTAACGGTCTTCGGGATAAAACGCGCGGGTAGTATTCAGATAAAAACAGAGCGGAGCGTCAGGCGTATACATTGTTTGCATACGCTTAACACTCCGCTTTTTGTTATATCAGATTCGGAAAAATCACAGTCGGCTTACGAGCTTTTATTTGATGCTGTTTTCGTAAGCTTCAACCATCTTCTTAACCATCTGACCGCCGACAGAACCCGCCTGACGTGCCGTAATGTCGCCGTTATAGCCCTGATTCAAGGTTACGCCTACCTCCGACGCCGCTTCCATCTTAAATCTCTCCATAGCCTGCTTTGCTTCAGGTACCGATATCTTGCTTCTGCTCATTTCATTTCCCTCCCCAAATAAAAAATTTTTGTGTCGAATATCATCGACAACACTTATATTTTGCTCCCGCGGCACGAATATATTCAGAAAATTTATGGTTTTTAAGCTAAATTATTTGAAATTGCGGCGCGGGCGTGATATACTGAATAGAGAAATAATACGGCATTGGGAAAAAATACAAATTCGGGCGGTGATAAAGGTGCTGTCGCATTATTGGGTGAGAGCTTTAGCTTCGTTAAAGCATGCGGGAAGATATGTCCGCTCGTTCGGGCGGTGGATGCTGCTCGCGTCCGTTACCGGTGTGATAGGCGGATTTACGGGAATGTTCTTTCACGCGAGCGTGGAATGGGCGACGCATGCGCGGACGACGCATGAATATTTTATATATTTTCTTCCTGTGGCGGGAATTGTGATAGTGGGGCTTTACAACGCGTTTAATTCATACGACGATAATACGGATACCGTAGTCGAGGGCGCTCGGCGCGACGGAAGAACGGTGCCGATAGCGCTTGCGCCGCTTATCTTCATATCCACGGTGCTCACGCATCTTTGCGGAGGCAGTGCGGGAAGGGAGGGCGCGGCGCTTCAGCTGGGAGGAAGCATAGCGTCACAGGTAGGAATATGGTTTGAAGTGGATAAGAAGGAGATGCGCGTGCTTCTGATGTGCGGGATGAGCGCGCTGTTTTCCGCGCTGTTCGGAACGCCCGTCACGGCGATATTTTTCGCGCTTGAGGTTTCCGTTGTCGGAATAATGCAGTATTCGGCGCTGGTACCGTGCGTTACGGCGTCTGTTGTCGCTTATATAATAACCCGCGTAAACGGAATCGAGCCGACGCGCTTTGCGCTGGCGAACATGCCGCAGATTACAGCTTCAACAATGCTGCTTACCGTTCTGCTTGCCGCGCTGTGCGCTGTTTTGAGCATCGGATTTTGCAGGGCGATACGTCAGAGTGAAAAGCTTATGCACAGGATTAAGAACGAATACCTTCGGATCGTGCTGGGTGCGGCGGGACTGATCGCGCTTACAAAGCTTGTGGGATGCTATGATTATAACGGCGCGGGCATGGATATTATACTGCGCGCCGTTGAGGACGGCAGCGCGAAGCCGTTTGCGTTTTTGCTAAAGATTATGTTTACGGTAATAACAATATCCGCCGGCTTTAAGGGCGGAGAAATTGTTCCCACACTGTTTATAGGAGCCACGTTCGGCTGCGTGTTCGGAAGCATAGCGGGCGCGGACGCGGGATTGTTTGCCGCGGTGGGGATGGTTGCGATGTTCTGCGGAGTTTTAAACTGCCCGCTTGCGTCAATTTTCCTGAGCGTGGAGATATTCGGAGCAAGCGGACTTATGCTGTTTGTTATCGCGGTCGGCGTGAGCTATATGCTCTCGGGTTATTCCGGACTTTACGGCAGCCAGAAAATCATGTCCTCCAAGCTCCGCGCAAGATATGTTAATAAAAACGCCGGAAAGTGATATGTGCAATTCATACATAGTATGCCGTTACAAATTGTTGACTATTTACTAAGACATACCCCTTGAAAATAATGGGAAAAAGGTATATAATAAAGGTCAGAGCAAAATCGGCAAGCCCGATTAAATATAAAGGAAAAGGAGAAAAACAAATGAGTGCATTTACAGACAAGCTCAAGGCGAGAGCCGGGGAGAATATCAAAACAATTGCGCTGGCGGAGGGCGAGGATATAAGAACTCTCAAAGCGGCTGAAATTGTTGCGAAAGAGGGCTATGCGAAGGTAATTCTTGTCGGCGATGAAGCGAAAATCAAGGCTGTATGCGACGCGGAGGGCATAGACATAGGCGGCGCACAGATAGTCAATCCCGAAACAAGCGAAAAGCTCAGCGAGTATGCGGATAAATTTTATGAGCTCCGCAAGGCTAAGGGAGTAACGCTGGAGCAGGCGCTTGAGACTATGAAGGATCCGTCGTATTTTACTGTTATGATGGTTAAACAGGACGATGCGGACGGCATGGTTTCCGGAGCGTGCCATTCGTCGGCGGATACTATAAGACCGTCGCTTCAGATACTTAAAACCGCGCCCGGCACAAAGCTTGTATCGGCGTTCTTTATAATTGTGGTACCGGATTGTGAATACGGCGCGGACGGCACGTTTGTGTTCGGCGACAGCGGTCTTAATATGAACCCGACGGCGGATGAGCTGTCGGAGATTGCAATTTCGTCAGCAAAGTCGTTTGAGCAGCTCGTAGGCGAGAAGCCGAGGGTTGCGATGCTTTCATTCTCTACCTACGGCTCGGCAAAGAACGAGCTTGTGGATAAAGTTCAGGAGGCAACCAAGCTTGCGAAGGAAAAGGCACCCGAGCTGGCTCTTGACGGAGAAATGCAGTTTGACGCGGCGATCGTACCGTCGGTAGGCGCATCCAAGGCTCCGGGCTCGGAGGTAGCAGGAAAGGCAAACACGCTTATATTCCCGGATTTGAACGCCGGCAACATAGGCTACAAAATAGCGCAGAGACTCGGAAAGGCGGAGGCGTTCGGACCGATATTGCAGGGCATTGCCAAGCCGGTAAACGACCTTTCGCGCGGCTGCACCGCGGAGGATATAGCGGGAGTTGTGGCGATTACGGCTATACAGGCGGCAGCCAGAGATTAAATTTTAAAAAAGGAGAAACGCAATGAAAATTTTGGTTATAAACGCGGGAAGCTCATCGCTCAAGTATCAGCTTATCGATATGGATACCCATGAGGTTATGGCAAAGGGCTTATGCGAAAGAATAGGCATGGACGGCTCGAATCTCCAGCATACGAACGTTGGCAAGGGAGAAAAGACGAAAATAGAAGCACCGATGAACGATCATTCGGACGCCATCCGCATGGTAATAGACGCGCTCGTGGACGAGAAGATAGGTGTTATAGCGTCTATGGATGAGATAGGCGCGGTTGGACACAGAGTAGTTCACGGCGCGGAGGAGTTCGCATCGTCGTGCGTGATAACGGATGCGGTCATGAAGGCGCTCGAGAAGTGCACACCGTTGGCGCCGCTGCACAATCCGCCCAATATTATAGGCATAGAGGCTTGCAAGAAGATTATGCCGGACGTGCCGATGGTTGCGGTATTTGATACGGCTTTCCATCAGACAATGCCTCCGAAGGCATACATGTACGCGCTTCCTTACGAGTATTATGAGAAGTACGGAATAAGAAAATACGGCTTCCACGGTACCAGTCATAAATATGTGTCGCAGGAGGCGGCAAAGACGCTCGGAAAAGCTCCGGAGGAGCTTAAAATAGTTACGTGCCATTTGGGCAACGGCTCGTCGGTATCGGCGGTAGACGGGGGCAAATGCGTAGATACATCTATGGGATTCACGCCTCTTGACGGTGTTCCTATGGGAACGAGAACGGGCTCGATGGACCCGGCTGTCGTAACATATCTTATTAACACAGGTATGAGCTCCAAGGAGGTCGATAACCTCATGAACAAGCAGAGCGGCGTTCAGGGCATTTCTGGCGTCTCGTCGGACTTCCGTGATTTGACGGCGGCGGCTGACGGCGGAAACGAGAGAGCGCGGCTCGCGCTGGATATGTTCGCGTATCAGGTAAAGAAGCTTATAGGCGCGTATGCGGCGGCAATGGGCGGTATCGACGCGGTCGTGTTCACAGCCGGAGTAGGTGAAAACGATGCGGCGACAAGAAGCGCCATCGCAGGAGGCTTGGAGTTTATGGGAATTGTAATTGACGAAACGAAAAACAATACCCGCGGAACGGTCGATATAAGCGCTGACGGCGCTAAGGTAAAGACGCTCGTTATTCCGACGAACGAGGAGCTTATGATAGCCATTGATACGGAAAAACTTGTTGAAGGCAAATAATTACGAAGCTTTAGATTGCCGCCTGTACATATGCAGGCGGCAATTTTTGTATAACGAAAGCCGTTACGAATATAAAGCTTATAATTTTAATATTTCCGGTTGAAATTATTTGCCAATCGCTGTATAATATAATCGATTTTTACCTTGCGCGGTGATACTGGCGGAAAAGCGCGGGCTTTCATTATATTGCCAATATTCAGCCGGCAGGTATACCGAATAAAACAAATCGGAGGATATTGCTATGGGACAGATTTCAATCGGTGAAAATAATATTACTTTTTCGATGAGGGATAAGCTTGTGTGTATCGAGCCCTACGGCAGTGACAGTATCCGCGTCCGCGCGTCGCGCAATACGGCGCTTTCGGACGAAACATGGACGGTTATACCGCCCTCCGAAGCCGAGTGCGATATAACCGGCGACGCGGGCAAAGCCGTGCTTACAAATGGAAGCTTATCGGTCGAGCTTACAAAAATATGGTGCGATTATCAGCTCGTATTTTACAAGAACAATAAAGAAATTCTCCGCACAAGAAAAGAGGACGACGGCATTTTCCGCCATATCGAGGGGAACAATTACCAGGTAAAAGCCGTTTTTGAGGCAAACGACAACGAGCATTTTTATGGTCTGGGACAGGAGCAGCAAAGCTGCTTCGACCGCAAGGGCTGCTCGTATGATTTGGTGCATTACAACACGAAAAGCTCCATGCCGTTCGTTTATTCGTCGCTCGGCTACGGATTTTTATGGAACAGCCCCGGCACAGGACGCTGCGAGCTTACGCGAAATCACACATTATGGACATGCGACAGCGCGTATCAGGCGGACTACATAATTATCGGCGGCGATACACCGGCGGATGTAATTCAGAAATACTGCGCCCTCACCGGCTTCGCACCGAAATTCCCCGAATGGGCGGCGGGCTTCTGGCAGAGCAAAATGCGCTATGAAAGTCAGGATGACTTAATGGCGGTCGCGAGAGAATATAAAAAGCGTGGTCTCCCGATCAGTGCGATAGTTATAGACTTTTTCCACTGGACGGAGCAGGGCAACTGGGAATTTGATCCGACGCTCTGGCACGACCCGAAGGCGATGTGCGACGAATTGAAATCGCTCAATATCGAGCTTGTTGTGTCTATCTGGCCCACGATAAACCCGAACAGCAAAAATTACGCGTACATGGACGACAACAATATGCTCGTCCGCACGGAAAACGGACAGTACGGCATTTTCCTGTTCAACGGTCAGCAGACGTATGTCGACGTGACAAATCCGGCGGCGCGCAGCTTCTTATGGGAGCAGGCGCGGAAAAACTATTACGAATACGGCATAAAAACGTTCTGGCTCGACCAGGCGGAGCCGGAGGTTCATCCGCAGCAGTTCGACAATTTAAAGCTCCATATAGGAAACGGCGCGCAGACGGCGCTCTTGTACCCATACTACTACGCGAAAACATTCTACGACTCGCTAAAAGCCGAGGGCGTGGAGGACGTCGCGCTCCTCATTCGCGCGAGCTACCCGGGCAGCCAGAAATTCGGCACGGTCGTGTGGAACGGCGACATTCCGTCAACATTCCAATCGCTGCGCCAAAGCGTAGTGTCGGGCTTGTCTATGGCGATGTGCGGTATTCCGTGGTGGAACAGCGACATTGGCGGCTTCACCGGCGGCGATATCGAGAGCGATTATTTCCGCGAGCTTATCGTGCGCTGGTTCCAGTTCGGCGTGTTCTGCCCCGTAATGCGGCTTCACGGCACGAGGAAAAAGCCGAAAAATCACGTTGACCGCCACCCTGAGGTGCTTGAAAAAAGCGGCGGCGACAACGAGATATGGAGCTTTGGCGAGAGAAATTACGGCATATTAAAAGATCTGCTCGAGCTGCGCGAAAGATTGAAGCCGTATATCATAAAGCATATGAATATCGCGTCGGAAACCGGCACGCCGATCATGCGCCCGATGTTTTTCGATTTTTATGACGATGAAAACTGCTACGCGTTGGACGACCAGTATATGTTCGGCTCGGATATTCTGTTTGCGCCCATTCTCGAAGAGGGACAAACGGAACGGCTCGTGTATCTCCCGGAGGGCAAGTGGGTGAGAACGACTGATAAACGGGAATTTGACGGCGGGCAATTTGTATCATGTACAGCGAATATTGATGAGTTTATCGCGTTCGTCAAAAAGGACAGCGGCGCAGCGGAGTGTTTTGCGTAAGACGAAAAACAGCGTTCATACGGCGGTGCGAGATAAAATAGTATAGAAAGAGTACTCAAAAAGCGCAAAATATAATTTTATATTCTGCGTTTTTTTTGATTTATATAGAGGCGAGTACCACTGTGTTATGCTTGCTAAAAGTTAACTAAAAGTTAAAAGATTGCAAAAAATATTGTGTGTCTTTATAAGATATTTTATTCTTGACAGATCATTGATTTTATGGTATAATATCTAAAAAAGATAGTTGTTTGTAATATTACTAAAGAAAGGAATTTGATATGGAATTAGACTCAACGCTTA
>CANQQZ010000025.1 GCA_947626135.1 uncultured Clostridia bacterium | reverse complement strand
ATGAAAGCGCGATACGAGCGAAAATTCAAGCAGCTGGTGAAGAACGAAAACGAAGAAGTTCGGGCGGAATATGATGAAAGGGTGGTGTTGGTGATATGACAAAGGCGGGGATAGGAATGGAATACATAGATTTTTTAAAACAGAAAATAGACATCGCTCCGAAAACAGGTCTTGAAATCAGCGCCGACGAGGTAAATCCCATATTAAAACCGCATCAGCGCGACGCGGTTAGGTGGGCGGTTAGCGGCGGTCGGCGGGCGTTGTTTGAAAGCTTCGGTCTGGGTAAAACCATACAGGCGCTTGAATGGTGCAACATTATCACGCGTAAAACGGACGGACGTGCTTTGATAGTTTTGCCGCTCGGCGTAAAACAAGAGTTTAAGCGCGATGCGGTGGAACTTCTCGGATTGGACGAACCCGAATATGTGCGAAACATGACAGAGGTAAAAGCTGCATCGGGCCGTATTCTCTTAACGAACTATGAGCGTGTCCGCGACGGTGATATTGACCCGAAATATTTTACGGCAACATCTCTCGACGAGGCGGCGGTGCTGCGTTCGTTCGGAAGTAAGACTTACCAGACGTTTCTCGATAAATTCAAGAGCGTACCGTATAAACTGGTTAATACGGCTACTCCGTCGCCGAATAAGTACAAGGAGCTTATTCATTACGCAGGGTATCTTGAAATTATGGACACGGGACAAGCGTTGACGCGATTTTTCAAGCGTGACAGCACGAAAGCGAACAATTTAACTTTGTATCCCGAGCGCGAGGATGAGTTTTGGATGTGGTTATCTTCGTGGGCGCTGTTTATCACAAAGCCGTCGGATTTGGGCTATGACGATACGGGTTACGACCTGCCGCCTATGGACGTGAGATACCACTGTCTACAGGATAACGGCATTACAGCAAACCGCGACGGGCAATTTGAAATTACGCGGGATCTTGCGCTGTCGCTGTCAGAGTGTGCGCACGAAAAGCGGCGGAGCATGGACGCACGAATACGGAAAGCGAAAGAGATTATTGACAGCGAGCCGGAAAGCAGCTTTATTATCTGGCACGACCTTGAGGACGAGCGCAAGGCGCTGAAAAAAGCCATTTCCGATGTTGTGGACATATACGGAAGTCAGGATTACGACATCCGCGAGAGGCGTGTTGTGGATTTTCAAAACGGAAAAATACGCTTGTTCGCAACCAAAAAGGAGCTGTCCGGCAGCGGTTGTAACTTTCAGCGGTATTGCCACAGGGCGATTTTTCTCGGTATAGATTATGAGTTTAACGACTTTATACAAGCGATACACAGGATATACCGCTTTTTGCAGACGGAAACGGTCATTATCGACATCATCTACACCGAGAACGAGCAGGGCATACTCGATACGCTCAAAAAGAAATGGCGGCAGCATAACAGGCTAACGGCAAAGATGACTGACATAATAAAAAAATACGGACTGTCGAACGCGGGAGCGGAGGAATTGAAACGAAAGTTAGGTGTTGACAGAGTGGAAGTAAAAGGAACGCATTATACGGCCATATTAAACGACTGCGTTGAGGAAACGACGCGCATGGCGGATAACAGTATTGATTTGATACATACGTCTATACCGTTTTCAAATCATTACGAATACAGCGCGAACTACAACGATTTCGGGCATAACGCGACTACGACGAAATTCTTTGAGCAGATGGACTATCTCACGCCGGAGCTTTTGCGCATTTTGAAACCCGGCAGGGTTGCGGCGATACACGTTAAAGATCGCGTTCTGTTCGGGAACGCCACAGGTACAGGTATGCCGACGATGGAGCCGTTTCACGCGCAGTGCATACAGCACTATATGAAACACGGATTTATGTATTTCGGCATGATAACGGTTGTAACCGACGTTGTGCGGGAAAACAATCAGACGTATCGGCTCGGCTGGACGGAGCAGTGTAAGGACGGCTCAAAAATGGGAGTCGGCTGTCCGGAATATATTCTGCTGTTCCGCAAGCTGCCGTCGGACACGTCAAAAGCTTATGCGGACGAGCCGGTTGTAAAGAACAAGGACGAATATACGCGCGGACAGTGGCAGCTTGACGCGCACGGATTCTGGCGGTCGAGCGGCGACAGATTGGTAACGAAGGATGAGCTACTTCAAGCAGATCCCGGCACATTGAGAAAACTGTATAACCGATATAGCCGTGAAAATGTATACGATTACGATAAGCATGTTGAGCTTGCGGATGCGCTTGACGAGAAGGGCAAGCTCCCGGCGACGTTTATGGTAATTGATCCCGCGTCATGGAGCGACGAGGTTTGGGACGACATAAACCGCATGAAAACATTAAATACAAATCAGAGCCGCCGCAAAGCTACAATGCACGTATGCCCGCTACAGATTGATATTGTTGAGCGTATCATAAACCGTTACAGCAATGAGGGCGACACGGTATTCGATCCGTTTGCGGGACTGTTTACGGTGCCGTATATAGCGGTCAAAATGGGGCGGTACGGTATCGGAACGGAATTGAACAAGGATTATTTCCGCGATGGGGTTGGTTATTTGAAATCGACGGAAGAAACAACAGAACAGATAACGCTGTTTGATTTACTGGAAAGCGAGGTGTAGTTAAAATGATATTACCAAAAATGCTTAAGCAATGCAAGAAAAATAAGCATATTCAAATTATCAAGTACGGAAAATACAATTATTTATCCGCCGGTACGGTTGCGGGACTTATCGACGCCGATGTCAAGGACTGGACGGCGGAGGACAGCGCGGCGGCGATAGGTATCAGCAACGACGAGCGAGACAGTTATATTAAGCCGCCGAGGAATCTTGAACCGATTAAGGATTTTAAGGCGGAGGCGCCGATGGAATGGTCTATAGCCGCGCCTGACCGTGACGGATTACAGCCGTTTATACTTGATGATGGGCGTGTGCTTTTTATCCGCGCGGAGCTGCTGAAAATATTTGACAGCGTATCTGACACAATTTATTATTTCAGCGCGAAACATGAGTTTCTTGCCGTTGTGCGGCACGGCGGTATTATTGGATTTATTTGCCCGATGCGCGTTAATCTGAATAAAATGTCGGCATGGGCGGCGGATCTGCTCAGAGGGCTTAACGCGTCGGATGAGACCGGATTTTACGACGCGGGCGGACAGATGGAGATAGTGGAAACGGAGGCGGCGGGAGAATGAAAGTGGCAATGACACCAACAAGGGCTTGCAAGCGCGACATAATGAACGGAGGCGGCGGAAATGGCGAATAAGGAATATGTGATTATGTGGGATTCAAATAATCGCGATGCGGATAGCGACATATGCCCGGTGGTACCCGCGGATAACAAAAGGAAAATAATAGAATATCAACGCGGCGGCTATCGGATTATCAGCAGGGTTAAATGCGACGATGACTTTATTCCGTGTGTTGCGGAAATCAAACGCGCGCCATCGGAAAGGGAGAGATTTTATACTCTAATCAGAACGGAGGCGGCGAAGTAATGGGAACGATGTACGGAAAAATACGGAGCGAGCAGTCGGAAAAGAAGATTTGTCCGAAGTGTCATAAGGCGCTTATGAAGAAGGTCAGCAATGCCGACGGCGATCATTGGTGGTGTATGCGCTGCGGATATACGGAACGGAGGCGGAAGAATGGCAAATAAAAAATATGTGATCATGTCGGCGCGGAGCGCGAAGAATTTCATGCCGGTTGTGGATGCTGAGGACAACAGGCAGATAAAGAAAAAGCAGGCGGTCGGATATGAGATAATCGGCAGAATGAGCATAAGCGGCGATTTTAAGCCGGAGTATTGCAAGGTTGTGCCGGTCAACGCGAAAAAAGAGCAGCTCCGGCTGATCCGGAAGAAAAATTAAAATTTTCTTCCTAATATATATATCGGCAAACCCTCAAAGCGTCCACGGGGCGCTTTAAGGGTTTATACGTAATATTAATAAATCAACCATACGGGCAGGGTGATTATTATGAAAAAAAGAAAAGGCGGGCGCACGGTTCAGAGGGAACGGCGGATATATCACGGTAATTATTTAGATGTTCATGTGTTCCCCGTTTTCCGAAAAGCCGGAAAGAGATGTAAACGGTATCGGGAAAGTTCGGACGTGCAGAAAAAACTAAATCAAAGATATCGGGAAAACAGATTGACATTTATGATACATCAAAATTTCACGCGTGAGGATTTGGAAATCGGATTGGGTTTTGATGATGAGCATTTGCCGGACACATACGAGGAGGTACAAAGAGCAATACGGAATTATATCCGGCGGATTAAGCGATATAGAAAAAAGCTCGGTTTGCCGGAGCTTAAATATATATACGTCATTGAGCGCGGAAAAACGAACGGACGCTGGCACGCGCATATGATTTTAAGCGGCGGCGTGGATCGGGACACGTTAGAAAAAATGTGGGGGCAGGGTTACGCGCATACATACAGACTTGAATTTGACGACGAGGGCTTAAAGGGACTTGCACGATATAAAGTCAAAGAGCCGGAAACGGAATTAGAGGCGATCGAAAAAAAGGTACGGCGGTGGGCGGCGAGTAAAAACCTGAATCCGCCGAAAATCCCGAAAGACCGCGACGGGTTCATCAGCAAACAGACAACGAAGGATATTCGGGAAGGGAACGTTACGGAACGTGAAATAGAGCGGTTATATCCGGGCTATACGGTTACGGCAGTTGAGCCGCTTTTTAATAATATAAACGCGGGCGAATATTTGACAATTCGCTTACGGAAAACAGAAACAAGCAGAACGACAACAGAGGTGTTTAAAAGTGTCAAACGCAAGGAATGATTTGCCCGTTGCGACGGAAAGCGAGGAACAGCAAGCGTTATTCAGTTATTGCGCCGTGGAAACGGGGCGTTACCCGGAATTGGAAATGCTTGTACATACGCCGAACGAGGGCAAGCGGACGAGGGTAACGGGCGGACGGTTGAAAAAAGAGGGGCTGCGAAAGGGTTATCCCGATATTACGCTTTATTTACCGTCATGCGGTTATCACGGGTTGATGATCGAATTAAAGCGGCGGCGCGGGAGTAAGAAAACGCCGGAACAAAAGGAATGGATTCGCAAGCTGAACGAATACGGTTACGCGGCGGCGTTCTGTTATGGCTGGGAGGATGCATGGAAATTTATCAAGGCATATTTGGACGCCCGGAAAAGCGAGAGCATAAGCGGAAGAAACAAAAATTTACAAATCGTTATCGAATATAAGCTGAGAAGTTTGCGGGAGGCGGTGAAATAATGATTGACAGAACGAAAATATTTCCGCTGATACTGATAATTTTACAGGCGGCGGCGGCGATCCCGTGCGCGGCGGCGCATGATTGGCGGAAAATGATTTATTGGCTTGCGGCGGCGGTGCTGAATGTTGCCGTTACGTTTTGATGTTATAAAAGGAGTTTGCGGGAATGACAAAGAAAGAATTGGAACAATATCGCTCTGTTTGTGCGGAAATACGGGAAACAGAGGAAAAGATAAAAGAAAACACGGTTACGGATGCGGTAAGCGGTTCAGACTCGGAATACCCGTACACAAAACGAAAAATGAGCATATCAGGATTGGAGCGCAGTGATTACAACAGCCGCCTGTTAGCGCGGCGGCGTAAGCTGCGGCGACAGCAAAGGCGGGTCGAAGAATTTGTTGACGGTATAGACGATAGCCTTACGCGGCGGATATTTCGTATGAGGTACATAGACGGCGAGGTGCGCCCGTCGTGGCAATGGATCGCGTTTAAGATTGGACATCATGATGAGAGTTACCCGAGGCGAATCCATAGTAAATATTTAAAAAAAATCAAAAAAATTTAAAGTTTGCCGAATTTGCCGAAAATACTGTGTTAAAATTTATACTGAGAGATGTATAGGTATTTGCGGCAATACTGTGGGGCGCAATCGGCGCTATTCCTTTCATATGGCGCGGGAGTTTTCCCCGGGAGGGTTTTGCCCGCGCCGACTAAAACAGGTACGAGCAGGCGTCGGATGAGGCGCAGGGGCAGAGGCGGGTAAATACACAAAAAAGCGCAGCGGGACTACTTCGGATTACCGTGCCGCGTGTGCACGCGCGCGCGATAATTGAAACAATGCGCGAGGCGGCGGCGATGGGTAACCGGTCGGGAAATACATAAGTGTTATAGAAAAACAGTCTGCACAGGCTGTTTTTTGATATTTGATAAAGGAGGTGGCGAGACGGTGCTGATGGGAAAAAAGAAACGATTTTTTGACGAATACATTATAGACCGCAACGGCGCGCGCGCAGCAGTCGCCGCCGGATATGCGCCGGGAAGCGCAAAGCAAAGAGCATATAAGCTGCTGCATGAAAATGACATCGCGGAGGCGGTCAAGGAATGGGACGAACAGCAGCATCGGGAAAAGACTGCCGAGCGCAACGAGGTTATAGAGTTTTTAACGGAGGTTATGCGCGGCGAGCATGAGGTTGAGAATATCCCTATATTTATCGGCGACGGTGAACAGCAGTTTAAAAAAGGCTTGCCGTCAGTGAAAGACCGGTTAAAGGCGGCGGAAATGCTCGGGCGGCATTACGCGATGTTTACCGACAAGACGCAGATCGAGGGCGCGGTGCCCATTATAATTTCCGGGGGTGATGAGATTGAAGACTAATAAGATATATTTACCGGATATAGTCGGCAAAGGTTATGGCACGTTTTGGAATTTTAAGGGCAGGTACAGAGTTGTTAAGGGTTCTCGTGCAAGCAAGAAATCTAAAACAACCGCGCTTTGGTATATTGTAAATATGATGCGCTATTCCGAGGCGAATACTCTCGTTATACGGCAGACAGCGGCAACGCTTAAAAATTCTTGCTTTACAGAATTAAAATGGGCGATTCACAGATTGCAGGTCGACGACTTCTGGAAAATCAACGTGAATCCTTTGGAGCTTACTTATATACCTACCGGACAGAAAATATATTTCAGAGGCCTTGACGACCCGTTAAAGGTTACGTCAATAACGGTTGACGTCGGCGTGTTATGTTGGATGTGGATTGAAGAGGCTTACGAAATCAATCTTGAATCGGACTTTGATACGCTTGACGAGTCTATAAGAGGCATGACCCCGAAAGGTTTATTTAAGCAGATAACGCTTACCTTTAACCCGTGGAATGAACACCACTGGCTTAAAGCAAGATTCTTTGACGTTATAAATGACGACATTCTCGCTATAACAACTGATTACCGTTGTAATGAATGGCTTGACGAGACCGACCTCAGGCTGTTTGAGGATATGAAAAAGCATCGTCCGAAACGTTATCAGGTAGCAGGACTCGGCAACTGGGGCATTACGGAAGGCATGGTATTTGAGAATTGGACTGTGCAGGACCTTACGGAGCTTATACCTACATTTGCTAATATCTATAACGGTTTAGACTTCGGTGTGGACGACCCGAACGCGCTTATACGCTTTGATTTTGAGGCGGGGCAAAAGAAGATATACGTTTTTGACGAGTTTTACGAAGGGCATTTAACGCTTGACAGATTAGCGGAAGAGGTTAAAAAGCATATAGGTAATGGCTTTGTAACTTGTGACGCGGCGGGCAAGCAAAATATACTTGACCTTACGGCAAGGGGAATAAGGGCGATTCCCGCCGCGAAGGGTCCGGACTCGATAAAGTTTGGTATTCAATGGCTGCAAGGCTATGATATTATCATACATCACAAATGTAAGAATTTTATAAAAGAAATATCTAATTATCAATGGGCTAAAGATAAATTCGGGGAACCGCTCGATAAGCCGGTTGATAAGGATAATCACTTACTCGACGCGCTGCGGTATGCTTCTGAGCCGTTACAATTCGGCGCAAGTATGTCAAGCGCAAGGAGATTATAAGATGTGCGGGCATAAATGGCGAAAAATAAATGACGTTGATATTTGCGTTAAATGCGGTCTTTGTGTATGCGACGGCCGCTTTTTTATGATAGACAGAAAATTATTAAGTAAAATCGGAAAGCCGGTGAAAAAGAGTGAGAAGCGAATTAAGTAAATATCCTGACTATTCGGCAGAGTTGGAGGCAATAGACGAAAACGGTATTGACGAAAAGCTGTTGAATCGTATTATCAGTAAGCATAGAAAGAATGCGGTGTATAATAAAAAGCTTATAGACCGTTACAGCGTTCTTGATAAGAGTGTACCTATATTTCAGCGCAAGCCTCGATTCGAGGACGACCAGAACGCTATTAACAATATGCTGAATAACGACTTCTTTTCTGAAATTGTTGATTTTAAGGTCGGATATTTCGCCGGTAAGCCTATAAGCTACAGCTACAGTAATACGCAGGAGGCGGAAGAGGAAACAGGCTCGCCCGCGGCGGTAGAGGAAGCGGCAAAAGCTGTTACGGATTTTATAGCGCGCAATAATATGTACGACGTGGATATGGAAATCGCAAAATACGCGGCGATATGCGGGTATTCGGGCAGGCTGTTCTATATTGAAGAGGGAACGGGCTATGAAAGATGTATGGCTGTCGAACCGTATGAGGCTATTGTTCTTACAAAGCTGGAAGTAACCGAACCGAAATATGCGGTACGTTATTATAAGACGAAAGATATTAACGACCGTACAGTATGGAAGGCAGAGTTTTACGACGACAGGGATATATACTATTTTGAGGGGAATATCGGCAATATGACCTTTATAAAGAAAAAGCCGCATTTGTTTGACTTTTGCCCCTTGCAGCTTATCCCGAATAATAAAGAAATGCTGGGTGACACTGAAAAGGTATTATCACTTATCGACGCATACGACCGCGCGTTATCAGACTGCAATAATGAGGTCGAGAGTTTTGCCCGCGCGTACATGGTATATGAAAATGTTCAAGCGACTGATGAAGATTTAAGGAGAGCGCAGAAAACCGGCGCTATACGATTCTTTTCAGGCGGGGCGAACGGTAAAGTATATTTTCTGACTAAGGATATTAACGATGATTTTACCGAGAATCACTTAAACCGCATTGAGGAAAATATATACAGATTCAGTAAGACACCGAATTTAAGCGATGATACGTTCGGTACGGCAAGCGGAATCGCGTTAAAGTTCAAGCTTACCGGACTGGAAACAAAATGCGGTATGTTTCAAGCTAAAATGCAAGCGGCGGGAAATTATATGTTTAAGCTTCTGGCGAGCAGTTGGCGGAAAAAGAGAATAGAAGTAGAGCCGTTACAATGCGTTATGGACTTTAAGCGTAATTTCCCGCTTGACTTGTTAAGCGAAGCGCAGGCGGCGCAGGCCTTGCTTGCGGCGGGATTGCCTAAGCGTCTTGTATATTCTCTCGCTGTTTCAGATATTGACGACGTTGAATGGGTTATGCAGCAAATCGAGGCTGAGGAAAACAGTATTCCCGATTTGCTTGATGAGCAGGATAATACAGCGGAAGAGGTGTAAGCTATGGCGGTATCGAAAGAGACGCTTGAGAAGCTCCTTGTGCAGGTACGGCGAATAGCGGAACACCGGGAAGCGAAAGCGGAGCAAAATATTAAACATTATTTTGCCGCGCTGAAAAAGGATTTAAATTCTTTTCTCGGTAACGAATATGCTAAGCTCGCGGAAGATGATAAGCTTACATACGCGATATTGCAGAAAAAAGGCGAATACGCAAGGTTTTTGGAAGAAGTTATCAATAAAGTTGACGGTATCTCGCCGAAATTGAAAAATGAGGTACAGTCGCTTATCGAAGAAACATACGAGACTTGCTATAAAGGGCTTGTTAAAGGCGTTGAAGGCATTGACGATTTAGCCAGACTCGCGAAAGAGTTTAAGGCTATATCGGCTATATCGCCGGAAACAGTCAAGCGTGCCGTTCAGAATCCTATAAAGAAGCTCACGCTTAATTCTACGCTTGAACGAAATCGTAAAAAGGTTATTGCCGGTATACGCCGAGAAATAAGTATAAGCCTGACGCAGGGCGACCGAATGAGCACAATGGCGCGCCGTATATCAAAGCACGTAGAGCAGGACTACAGAAAATCAATGCTTATAGCTCGTACCGAGGCGCACCGCGTCCGCGAAAGCGGCTTTAACGACGCGGCGGGTAACGTAAATACTATATTAACCGATAATAACAGCGAGTTTCGTATGGTTAAGACATGGAAGACCATGAAGGACGGCGCGGTACGGCATACGAATCTCGCTAATCACGTTGAAATGGACGGGGTTACGGTTATTCAGGACGAGGATTTTGAATTAAAAAGCGGCGCAAAAGCGTCGTGCCCGGGAATGAGCGGAATCGCGGCGGAAGATTGTAATTGCCGGTGTTACTTATCGCGTCATATAATGAATGACGAGGAATATTTTAAGGCAACAGGACGACATTTTGAAGGTTCAACAGGCGAGAAGACTGTTGATAAAGCGGATAATTCATCATTGCCTCAAAAGCCTGATAAAAAAACAGCGCGGACGGAAAAGGTGAAAAACGGCACACAACAAACACACTCTGTTTTCCGAGATGTAACACAGGAATATTTAGACGACGCAAAACCGGGGCAGGGGCAAATAATATTTGATGAAGGATATAAACAGGGAAGGCACAAAGAGGAAATAAAGACGGCAGAATGGTTACACGATACATTCGGCGGAGATGTGAAACTGCTGAATGAAGCAAACAAGGACGGTGTAAAAATGCCCGATTATCTTTGGCGAGATAAATATTGGGAGTTGAAAGATGTATCTTCTATAAACGGAGCAGATAAAGGGCTACAAAAAGCAATAAAGCAGATACAATTGAATCCAGGGGGTGTGCTTATAAAAATCCCAAAAGAAACTGATTTATCTGCTTTAGAGATTCAACTTGAACGTAGGTTTGTTAGGAGTAATTTGAAAGAGTTTGATTTAATGCTCATTGCGCAGGGGAAATTATTAAAAATTCTAAGATGCAAAAAATGAGCGCCGGCACATCAACACTCATGGGGTAAAGGAGCATACCTATGTGCTGGCGTAACCCCCTAACCATTTATATTATACACAAACTAAAGCGATTTGTCAAGATAAAGTGAAAGAATTAAGGGTCAAATATGTTAAAATTAACGAATACAGACATAGACAGAGACTTAAAATTTCTTGATGAATGTACAAATGGTTATGGATTTATATCAACTGAGTGAGGCCTAATTTAAAAATTAAATACAGTTTATAAAGCACATCGGAATGAACTGCTTGCAGGTTTTTCCATAGGTTTTCTCCCTCCCGTCCCGGGCATGACGCAAAACTGCTTTTTTTATGACGAATTAGCTTAACGGCAGAGCGCTCCGGCGAAGCACGGAGAGGCGCGGGTTCGAATCCCGTATTCGTTGCCAGTGGACAATATAACAAACAACTGAGCCACGGAGCCCATATTCGCGTTTTATGGACTTTTTTTGAACGGCTGATATTTAACTATTTGCGCGTTTAAGTGCCTCTGGGGCTTGTTTATTGGACTCAAAATAATATATACGTGGAGATTCGGCTTTGCCGGATAGACTCGAAAGGAAAGGATGGTTTTATTTATGGCAGATGCAGGAACAGGCACCGCAGCCGGTACGGAAGCTCAGACCGGCTCGCAGAGTACAGACCAGCAGCACGCGGCGCAGTCCGCGGCGGGAACGGCTCAAACAAATGAGCAGAAAGGCAGCTCGGCAAACGACATCGACGCGAGAATCCAAAGCGCGGTTGACCGTGCCACGCAGAAGCTCGGCACGGAAAACAAAGAGCTCAGGGAAGAGATTCAGAAGCTTAAAACGGCTAATATGACTGAATCCGAAAAGCACGAGGCGGATATAGCGGAGCGCGAAAAGGCGGTAAAGGAGCGCGAGGCGGCAATTACGATTGAGAAAAATCGTATGCACGCTATCACAGCGCTTAAAAACGCAGGTCTTGACGACGGAAGCAATACCGTTATTGAGCTTATAGACCTTGTTATGGGCGCTGATGAAAAGGCAATCGATAAAAACGTAAGCTCGCTTAGCGCGCTTGTCAAGAAAATGGTTGCCGCTGAGGTTGATAAAACCTTTAAGACGCAGGGCAGAAATCCCGGCAAAGGCGGTTCCTCGGACGACGAGGGAAAAAAGAAAAATGAGTTCGTTACAGAGCTCGGCAAGAGAACGGCCGAGACCCAAAAAAAGGCTCGGGGCGTTTTAGATTTATATACAGGAGGTAGCAAGTAATGAAGTTTAAGAGAACAGAAGTAGCTCGCGAAACATTATCTCTCGCGAACGACCATTATGTCGCAGTGCCGTATGACTGCAGCGAGATTGACGCAGAGGAAACAGGCGTTATTCCCGCTGGAACGATTATACCGGCAAACGACGCGACAGCAGTCGGCGTATTGCTGACAGATGTTGTACCTGAGGAAAATCCTAACGGTACAATTATAATTCACGGCTTTATCGATAAGGCAAAATTGCCGACCGCGCCGGAAGAGACCGCAATAACGGCGCTCAAGGGCATAACATTTTTGCCGCTCACGGATTCTTGAAAGCCGAATAGTGCCGCGGTAATACCGGCGCAGGAGAAAAATTATTTCGGCGGCGGCGAAGGTGATAAAACCGTCGGCGATATGATTGGCACGGACGTAAAAATTTCAGCGAACGGCGACGTAACCGGTACGTTAAAAACGGTTACCGGCTTTACAAAGTTTTCAAACGCAGAGCAGGAGCAGTCAGGGCACTATTTCCCGATAACCTTAACAGGTCACGGCGATAATATGACCTTGAAAAAGAATGGCAGTCCGCAAAAGGAAGGCATTCCTTTTGACTCCGATATTATTTTCAGGGTTGAAAACACCGAGGAAACAAGGGAAGTTGAGATTGACGGCAAAACCGCGCTGACGCTGAATTTCCGAAACGCGCGCTTTGAATAAAAAGAAGGAGGATATAGTAAATGAAATTAACAGACATTTTTACAGCGGAAGCTATAGCGGCTAACTATACCGAAGCTGCGAGCAACCGCACACCGTATCTTGGCACGGGATTTTTCCCCGCTAAGAAGAAGGCCGGCCTCGACCTTAAATGGATAAAAGGCCATAAGGGGCTCCCCGTATCGCTCGCGCCGTCTACCTTTGACGCAAAATCTAAGTTTAGGGACCGCGTAGGTATTTCTGTTGATGAAACAGAAATGGCGTTTTTCAGAGAGTCCATGCTTGTTAAAGAGGCTGATGAGCAGGAAATTATGAGAGTACAGGAAGCGAGCGACCCTTACGCGGCGCAGGTTCTGGAGCGCGTTTTTGACGATACGCAGACGCTTATCGACGGCGCGGACGTTGTGCCCGAAAGAATGCGTATGCAGCTTTTGGCGCCGTTAAGCGGCTCTATGGGTATCGCAATCAAGGCTAACGGCGTCGATTATACCTATAACTACGACCCGGACGGCACGTGGAAGGCAAAGCACTACTTGCAGATTATTTCGGGCACGGATAAGTGGAGCGCTTCGGAAACGTGCGACCCGATGAAGGACCTCGAAGACGCGCTTGACGCGCAGGAAGCTGAATCCGGCAACCGTCCTGAAATTGCTCTTATGTCGAAGGCGACATTTAAGATGCTCAAGGACAGCGCAAAGGTAAGAAGCGGCGTGCTCGCGCAGAACGTAACGGCGAACGTAAATTACACGACCGCAAAGGTCAAGGCGTATATCGAGGAAGAGCTTAACATTTCAATCATCATTTATACAAAGCAGTATAGAGATGAAGAGGGAAAAGATAAGAAATTCTATCCCGATAACATTGTTATGCTTTTGCCTAATGGCAATATCGGCAGTACATGGTACGGCACTACGCCCGAAGAGAGAACGCTCATGGCAAGGGCGGACGCAAACGTTTCAATCGTAAATACCGGCGTGACGATTGCTGTAACAATTACGGACGACCCGGTAAATACGAAAACAACCGTATCGGAAATCGTTCTTCCCTCTTTTGAGAGAATGAATGAGTGTTATGCTTTGGAGGTGGCGTAATCATGGCTACATTTACGTATACGCACGCGGTAAAGGTAAACGGCGAAATCATACCAGCTAACACGCCGGTAGAGATTCCCGATGAAGTGCCTACAATAACCGAGGAAGCACCGGCGGAGATTCCCGAGGAAGTGTCGGCTGAAAAGGCAGAAACAAAAGCGCCCGCAAGTAAGTCTGCAAAAGGTACGTCGGCGAAGAAAAAGTCATGACTGCCGAAGAGTTAAGGGACGCGGGTATACCGATTGACCCCGAAGACGAGCTCGCAATGTTAAAAGCCGAAAGCGCGATTGAGTATATTTCAAATAATACGACGCTTACGGCGGATATTACGGACCCGGCTACCATAAAGGCTTTACCGGCGCAGGCAAAATTGTTTATTGTAAAGTATAGCGCGCTTATGGAAGCGGAAACGGGCGTAGCAAGCGAAAGTTTAGGCGGTATGAGTCAGTCATTCGATACGTCAAACCGTAACGGCTTACTCTTTGACCTTGCCGAAAGCTTGCTGGGGCCGTATATGAAATCGCAAATGAAGTTTACGCAAGCAACAAAGCGGTGGTAATTATGGGAGTTACAATTAAAACCGTTAAAAATGATTTTCCTAAAATAGAAAAAGAGCTTAATAGCCTTAACGGTAAAAAGGTTAAAGTCGGCGTACTTGGCGGCGGCGAGCAAGCGTGGCTTGCGGCAATTCATGAATACGGATGGAACATTAAAGTTACGCCCAAAATGCGCGCGTGGTTACACGCAAACGGATTGCATTTGAAGGCGTCAACGACTGAGATACATATTCCGGAGCGTTCTTTTTTACGGTCCGGCTATGATACGAATATCGGCAGCGTACTTGATGAGACTGACAGACTTGTAGGATTTGTCGGCAGCGGTAAAATGTCGGCAGACGAGTTTTGTAAGACAGTCGGACTTTTATTAGCAGACCGTATTAAGGAATACGCAACAGAGCTTGATTCGCCGGCTAAACACCCGTTTACGTTACAACGAAACGGCGGTAAGGCGAATCCGCTTATCGATAGCGGCGATATGATTGGAGCAATCAGCTACGAGGTGGAATAATGAGCAAATTATATAATTTTACACGACTGATAGACAAGTATAGCTGTGTCTTTACGCTTATTACAAAAAATGAGGGTACATACGAAGGCGGGCTTTACGTTGACGGCGAGCCCGCAACGCAGGAAATGACCGGTGCAATAGTCCCTATGTCGTCTAAAAAGATATATAGCTCAGGCGGTACATATACGGCGCAGGATAAACAGCTTTTTATGCACGCCGAAATCCCCGCCGCGCTTCTTGGCAGTCAGGTCAAATATAAAAATTGCCTCTATAATATCGAGGAAGACGCCGATTATAGTGATTTTGCGGACGTATGGGAATATGTGCTAAAGAGGGTGAGCGTAGAATGATTGACTTTAAGCGTATAAGAACAGTAATAGCGGGCGCGCTCAGTAAATATGCGGCGTGTCCGGTTGTATTAGCTAATCAAATAGCGTACATACCGAAGCACCCGTATATCTCATTTACCGTAACTACTCCCGTGGGCGCGAATAATGGCACATACGGAGCTTATGAAGACGGCATATATAGAAAGCCTATCAATCAAATTTGGAGCTTTACGGCTCAATCTGGAGCTCCTGACGAGGCTCAGGAGCTCGCATTAAAGGCACATAATTATTTTGACTACGTAGGAGTAACATCTTTAGTGGAAAACGGCATAGTAGTATCGCGTTTAGGCGATATTACGAGCCGTGATTCACTATTAAGCGTAAATTATGAATATCGGTGCGGTTTTGATGTAACCTTCGGGCTCATGGACGAGATAGACAGCCGAGAGCTTGACGAAGGCGAAATTAAAACAACAGATATTCGCGTAAATAAAGAAGGAGGATAATAAAAAATGGCATTAAATTTAGACGTCACGGTAAATCTTACCGGCGGCACAATTCAGGGCGGACTTTCTGAGCATTTTCCGTTACTTATTGCACCGAACGCGGTAACGAACAGCGAAGCGGAAGCCGCTGTACCTTATACCGAGTGTACGAGTTTAAGCGATGTCGCCGCAGCGGGCTTTTCGACAAACTCTAAGCTTTACAATGCTGTAAAGCTTATGCTGGGTCAGCTTAAAAGACCGAGAAAATTTGCGGTATGCGGCAGTACGGCAACAACCGCAGCCGAAGCCGTAAGTTCGGTGCTCAATAAAGACTGGCGGCAGGTTATTACGGTCGCGCTTGGCGAGGAAGAGAGCATAAAAGATGTTGCGGCCATTATCGAAACGGCCGAAAACAAGATGTATTTTGCCTCGCTTGCGATTGAAGGATGGGAAACAATGGCCTCGACCGCGCTCGGCGAAGCTTGGAAGACCGCAACGGCAGACCTCGCGGGTTATGATAGAACAGTAGTTATGTTCTATGATAATTCCGTTCAGACGCCCGAAGCGGCTATCGTGGGCGCGTCTGCGGGTTACGCACCCGGAGCGTTTACCTATAAGAATCTTATTCTTAAAGGTATTACGCCGCTTGATTTTACGTCGGCGACGCTGGCGGCTCTTACAAATACCGAGGACGCGGCGAAGGGAATTACCGTTGTTAAGAAAGCCGGTGACATTGTAACAAGCGAAGGCAAGGCTGCAAGCGGCGAGTATATCGATGTTATAGATTCTTATGACTGGATAATCGAGCATATCGGTTACGACAATCAGAAGGTCTTTAACGTAAATCCGAAGGTATCGTTTACTAATTCGGGTATTGCACAGCTTGAAGCGGCCACGCTCAGCGTGCTTAAAGAAGCGTTTGGTAACGGCATGATTGCGGAAAGCGAAGAGAACCCGAAGGAAGGCGATTACGCAACAAACTTCTTGCCCGCGTCTGATGTAAACGCGACCGATAAAGCTAATCGCCACTACTCCGGCGGTAATTTCAGATTTAGGCTTGCGGGGGCAATTCACACCGCAGAAATCAACGGCACTATTGCCGCGTAAGAAAGGAGAAAATAAAAAATGAGTATGACAGCTTATGACGCGAAGGACTGTACCGTTATTTTCAATAGCGTGTATATTACGGGCCTCGGTGAAGACATGATTACCGGCAGTAAGGACGAAGAAATGTTTTCCGCGTCGGTCGGCGCGCAGGGTGATGTCGTTGTTTCTGAAAACAACAACCCGCTCGGCACAATTTCAATCGTTGTACAGAGAACGTCGCCGCAGCGGCAAATGCTTATCGACGCCGCTAAAAACGGCGTAGTTGCGCCGCTTTGGGTTGAAAACAAAGAGCTCGGCGAGAGAATGGGCGGAACGCAGGCAAGACTTAAAAATCTGCCTGAGTTGGGCCACGGTAAGGAAGCGGGCGACGTAACATTTGAGGCGCAGGTATTCGATTACGAAGTCAGCGCCACCTAAAAAAATATAATATGGAGGTAAAAGACAATGGCAGACACCAAAAATAAATTTTATACAAGGAAAAAGGTTATAAACGGCGTAGAGTATACCGCGCAGTTTAACGGTATATCCGCAGCCCTAAACGCGGTAGACGACAGCTATATCGATGGCACGTCTAACATAGGAATCTCGAAGCTCGCAAAATACATTTTTGATAATGTAATTGTTGAGCCGAAGGGTCTTACACCGGATAGCTTTGATACCATTGAGGACTTTAACGAGGTCGTCAAGTGGGCGCAGGGCGTAATGCAGGGCCAGTTTCGCGATAAGGAGTAAAGTAAAATCAAAACAAGCCGCTCAAGATAATTGGGCGGCTTGGCGTTTGGTTTTAGGGGCTAAAATGGACTACAATACAGTATTTCATCAAATGCTTCCCTCAGAAATCGACGAAGCTAACGCCGCGTATGACCTATACATACAAGAATTGAAGAAGAAAAAGTAAGGGGGCGCGAGTCATGGCTAATGTTGTTCGTGAGGACGTCGTACAAATAAGTTTTGACGTCATAAATAACCCGTGTCAGGAAATAGCGAACGAATATCAGGAAATGAAAAACAGTATCGCGCAAGCGGTAACGGGAAGCGAAAATTCATTAAGAGATTTAGCTTCCGCAACGCAGTCAGCAAACTCTACTATAACTTCCGGCGCAAACGCAGCGGCAAAAAGCGTCGCAGAAATAGGTGATAGCTGTACCGAAGTCGCAAGCGCGGCAAAAGCTGTAACCGCAGGCATACAGCAGTTTGATAAAGGCTTTAACGCGGCTAAGAGTAAAGCCTCGGAATTTGCGGTGAAGGTTAAGGAAATTGCAAATGCGGGCTTGGAAAAAGTATCGCACCCTATACAGACTGTAAAAAATGCGCTCGGCAGCGCGAAAGAAGCAGCGGCGGATTTTGTAACAAAGTTAAAAGATATAGGCCGGCAAAAAGTAAACGGGCTTACGAGTAACCTTAAACAGGTAAAAACTGCGCTTACGCAGGGGCAAACCGGTGCGCAGGGATTCGTAACTGCCCTAAAAAATGTCGGCAAAATCAGTATTTCGGGTGCGGTAAACGGTATAAAAAATATCGCGTCGCACGCAAAAACGGGCGCGGCTAACTTAAAGGCGCTTGCCTTGACAAAGCTTAACGACCTTAAAAGCCGTTTAGGCGATATCGATGACAAATTAAAGTCTGTAGCGTCAAAAGCTAAGAGCGCGGCGGCTAATATCGGCAAAATTGCCTTAAAGGGTCTTGGCGTAGGAGCTTTAGCCGGTGTAACAGCGGCAACGGCTCTCACAGGTCAGTCTGTAAAAGCCTATGCTGATTACGAGCAGCTTGTCGGTGGCGTTGAAACGCTGTTTGGAGCAGGCGGGCGCAGTATTCAGGAATACGCGGAGCGCGTAGGAAGCTCAGTAGACGCTATTCGCGGCGAGTACGACGGCTTAATAGCGGCTCAGGATTCCGTAATGCAAAATGCCCGAAACGCTTATAAGACGGCTGGCCTATCAGCGAATGACTATATGGACACGGTAACGTCATTCTCGGCAAGCCTCATATCCAGCGTAGGCGGCGATACGCAAAAAGCCGCGGATTTAGCTAATCAAGCTATTATTGATATGTCAGATAACGCAAATAAAATGGGTACCGATATGGAATCCATACAAGTTGCGTATCAGGGTTTTGCAAAACAAAACTATACCATGCTTGACAATCTAAAGCTTGGTTACGGCGGCACAAAAACAGAAATGGAGCGGCTCTTAAAAGACGCTGAAAAGCTAAAGGCCGCGCAGGGCAAAAATGTAAAATACAGTATTGAAAGCTACGCCGATATTGTTGAAGCTATCCATGCCGTGCAGGAAAACATGGATATTTCCGGCACAACGGCAAAGGAAGCTGAAAAGACAATAAGCGGGTCGCTGTCTGCGATGAAAGCGGCTTGGGGCAATCTGCTTGTTGATTTAGTTCACGGCGGCGCGGATTTTGATAAGAGTATTGCAAACCTTGTTGAATCCGCAAAGACATTCGGAAGAAACATTATCCCGGCTATAAGAGGTGCGTTAACGGGAATAGGCTCGTTAGTTGAAGGGCTCGCGCCTATCATAGCGCAGGAATTACCGGGGCTTGTGAACGAATTATTGCTCCCGTTGATAAAAGCCGCGTTATCGCTTGTTAAAGGCCTTATTAAGGCTATACCGAATATAATTAAAGTGCTCATAAACGAATTTCCGAATATTGTGAAGCAGTTAAGCGACGCATTTATGGAAACGTTTGGTATTAAGATACCGTTGCTTGAGCAGTTTGGAAATATATTTACGAAAAACGCTGACGCAATCGCAAAAAGTATTCCTTACTTAATTGGATTTATCGGCGTTTTTAAATTGGTAAAAAGAATATTTTCCAAAACGGATCCTAAAAAAGACGGCTCAGGCAATAATAGTATAATAGATAGCCTTCTTGCGCCGTTTAAGAGTCTTGCGAAAACAAAGCCGACGACTATATTAAAAGGTATAGCAAACCTCGCGATTATAGTCGGCGGGCTTACTGTATTAGCTATTGCACTTATGGCATTAGCGCCGTATGTGTCAAAGCTTGCAGATGTAAAATCGATTGCTAAATTTATTGCAGTAATCGGCGTGCTCGGGCTTGTCGGTTCAGGGCTTGCGGCATTAGCCGGCTTGATAGGAAATATACCCGTTTCAAGCGTAGCACTTGGCTTGGCGAATATCGCGATTATCGTTGCGGGTATTTCCGCGCTGTTCTTACTGATTGGCGCGGTTTCGCTGTTAAATTTCGATTATAATAAAATACTCGAAATAGTCAAGATACTCGCGATATTAGGCGCGGTCGGCTCAGCGCTCTCCGCTTTTGCGGGACTGGTAGGGCTTATACCGATACCTATTGTACTTGCCGGCTTGGCAAATATCGCGTTAGTGCTTACAGGCTTAACCGCTATAATAGTCGCGTTCGGCGCATTATCCAACATACCCGGCTTTAATGAATTTATTGCTAAAGGCGGCGAAACGCTCGCGCAGTTATTCGGCGTTATCGGTAATATTGTAGGGTCGCTTATCGGCGGTGTAGGTGAAGGTATTTCAAATTCATTGCCGAAAATAGGTGAAAACTTATCGGCATTCGCGAGCGCAATAGAACCGATGTTTAACGTATTCAACGGTGTAGACGTCGCCGGCGCGGGAACATTCTTCAAAGCGATTGGCGAATTTATGCTGTTGATTGCCGCGAATGATATTTTAAGCTTCTTTACGGGAGGAATTGATTTCGCGGGCGTAGGTACAGGACTTACGACATTTGCGAATAATGCCGAAGGATTCTTTACCAAAATAGCGACATTTCCGGAAAATAGCTTTACAAATGCCGCGGCGCTGTTCCAGTCGCTCTCTGATATAGGAAATATACCTTGCTCGGGCGGTATAGCGCAATGGTTTACGGGTACTATTGATTTTGCCGGTCTTGCGGAAGGGCTAAAGAAGCTGGCGGCTGATGATGTACTTGACTTTTTCAATAAAATGTCAACTATGCCCGCTGCGGGATTTGAGAACGCAAAAGCGCTGTTCCAGTCGCTCGCGGATATAGGTAATATACCGTGTACAGGCGGTATAGCGCAATGGTTTTCGGGTACGCTTGATTTTGACAGTTTAACGCAAAAACTCCCGCCGTTCGGAACGGCTATGGCAGAATTTTATTCAGCTATCGCGCCGATAAATGATTTTGAGAAAATCAAAAGTCTGTTTGAAGCGTTAGACGGACTGGAGGAGGCATTTCCGAACAGCGGCGGTATAGCGCAATGGTTCACAGGCGAAAACGATATAAGCGGCGTCGGCTCAAAATTACAGCAATTCGGGCAATCAACGCAAGACTTTTTCGCAATGGTTAACGGTATTGATGTAGGCCGGCTTAACGGCTTATGGTACGCCTTAAAGCAAGCCGGGGAAATTGCGGCGCTTAACTTTGATGGACTCGCGGAAAAAGGTACGGCACTTACCGACTTTATGAATAACGCGAAAGGCTTCTTTAGCGGCGCGGGAGAAATAACCGCGCAGATTGACGCCGTAAATAGCGTCGCGGCAGCGCTGCAAACGTTTTTCAGCACTGTTTCGGCGATTGTTGATACAAGCCTTACAAATATAAATGCCGGATTGCAAACTACAATAGTTTGCATACAAAGCTCGACCGGATATTTTAATATGCTGGGCGCCGTTATGGTAACGACTTGCACTTCCGGCTCAACCGCGTTTATATTATTGCAGACCTCTGTAACAACGAGCGTGAACGGAATGCGGACAATCATTACAAGCGGTTTTACCGCTATGGCGAATACAATTAAGAAAAAGTGTTCTGAAATCAATACTACCGTGGGCAATACCGCGCGGCAAATCAAGTCTGCCTTTAGCGGCATAAACTTGTCAAGTGTAGGCTCTAACATTATAGCCGGTTTACAAAGCGGCATGAAATCGCGGGCCTCGGGACTTTTGAGCTATGCAAGCTCATTGGCAAAGCAAATTTCAACAACGGTAAAATCTGCGCTGGATATACATTCACCGTCAAAAGTAATGTATGAGCTCGGTAAATTTACCGTACAGGGCTTTACGCTTGGTATTGATAAAAATATTCCTCTTGCGGAACAGTCGGCCGACAATCTCGCGCAGACATATACACCTGACGACGATTCGGCAATTTATAATAACTCTACGTCAACGCATACTACGACTATTGCGCCGGTATTCAACCTTACAATATCCGGCTCAAACAGCGACAGAGAGCTTGCACGTAAAGTACGCAGCTGGATTCGCGAGGAATTAAGCGAAATGAATGAGAGTATGCTGCGGCGGAGCGAGCCGGCACAGATTATTTAGGAGATGATATAATGGCCCTTATAAACGGCGTATATGTACACGTTGTCAACGAAAGTGTAAATCGTGACGCTGATACAAGCTCGCATACGGTAGAGCAAGGTATAGATATTACAGATACTATACGCGTAAAGCCGAGAGAGATGTCTATATCGGGTAAAATTGTAGGCTATTCTGAATATTCTGCGCCGGACCCGCCCGACGAAAGCACAATCGTAAATGTGTGGTTTTGTCTTGTAAAGAAAAACGGCAGTAAATTTGATACTATGAGCTTCGAGAGGCTTAATAATGAGCTTCTTGCTTTTGAGGGCGGCGCGCAATGGGTAGATACGGGAAATGTACAGTTTCTTGACGAATCTCTTACAGCTATTGACGTTTCTAACGGCAGCACAGACGTTTTAGAGGTTCGCTTTGAGGTATCTATGCCCTACGGTGCCACCGTCAGAATACAAAACGCCTATACGGAATTTTGCGCGTTTAACATAATAAATACAAGCATTACCGGGTATACGGTACGCGATTATAGCTGCGACGAAGAAATATCTGATATTGTTTTAAGCAATACAGATAACGGAACGCCCGGCAGGGTTAAAACGTCATATACTAATTATTATATCAACGAAACACAAAGCTATGGGCCGAATGTATATAGGTCAGGATATTGGGTAATTCAGCAGCTGACCGCTATGTGGGAATCCGGCGCGCTTGTAAATTATGAAGGTCGTAACGCTGATTGGGGCTATCAAATTAAAAGCTTCAGTACAGAACACTTAAACACAATTACCGGCGGCGCGGATTTTTCCATGACGCTTCGTGAGTTCCGCGCCGGAAGTAATTCTTATCAAGACAATACAAATAACGCAGATACTGCAAGCGGCGGTACACAACAGATTCAAACCGGCGACAATACCGAAGTCCGTTACGTTGTACAGTTGGGCGACAGTGTTTATAACTTGGTCGAGGCCGAAGACGCGCCGTATAAAAATCTTAAGCGCGGATCTATTGACGGAAAAGAATATTCGGCTATGGATTGGGTAATGGCTAAGAATCCGCAGGCGTTCGACACGCAGGGCGATTTCAGCACGTTCAAAGCCGACGTCGAAATCATTGTAGGTACGAGGTAATTATTATGGCAATAAAACGAGATAGAATTTTGATTGAAAAAGCAAATATTCCGTACCGATTTGCGATAGCATTACCGCGTACAAAGTATGAGCTTGAAATTCGGTACAATAAAACGGGCGATTTTTTTACAATCGGCTTGTATAAGGATAATGAGCTTATATGTATTGAGCCCGTCGTATACGGAGCGCCGCTATTCGCGCAGCTGTATCAACCGGGAACATATCCCGCGCTTCGTATAGTGCCTACCGACAGCAGCGGCAATGCAACGCGAGTAACATGGAATAATTTTAACGAGACGGTTTTTCTTGAAATATATAATTAGGTGATAGCATGGCTACAGAACGAATACTTGACGGAAAGCAAAGCAATAAATTTTCCGAGTTAATCGGAGCTATTGATTCAGGTTTATCGCAAGGCGACAGAGAGCTAAAACAACCCGAGGGGCAATTCGGATTTAGCGCAATTATTGAAACAGAGAATGTACGACTGACAAATGAAGTCCTTGACTTTGAGTATGACGTGCCTTTTGATGATGACCTTGTGCCGAATGAGGCCGAGCTTACCTTATACAATCTCAAATCTGAAACAATAGCAAATTTTAAGAAGGGAAATGAGCTAACGCTTACATGCGGCTATGGGTCAGATTTGGGTATTATTTTACACGGTAAAATATCAAAAGTAACAACTAAGCATGACGACTTGGACAAGGTTACTACCGTGTACGTTTTAGATAATTTCGATTACGGCGACGCGACAATAATCGAAGAAGCGTATAGCGAAAATGTAAAAGCGAGCTATATCCTTAAAAGTCTGCTCGAACGCGTTAAGCTGCCGATTGAAGTATTTAAGATTCAGCGAGACCACACCTACGAGAACGCAGTTACGATAAAGGGCAGTATCACCGAAAATATAAAGACTTACGCCGATATTTGCGGCGTGTCTGTCTGGGTAAGCAAACAGCGGATTTATTGCCGGCCTATATGGGACGGTGATAATATCCACTTTACAATATCGGCCGCGACCGGGTTAATCGGAAGCCCCGATTTTTTTGAAGAGGAAAATACGTCAGAAGAATATAAGGACAACGTAACCGGCTATAACATAGAAATGCTTGCGCAGCACCGTATGACAACTGCGGCGATAGTTGCGGTTGAAAGCCGAGATTATAAAGGCTTGTATCGAGTTTGCAGCGGCGCGCACAGGTACGACGGCTTAAGCGCGACTACGGAAATAAAGTGTATTGAAAATATCACAACCGAAATAGTACAAAAGGAAAGTTCGTCCGGCACTGGAAGCTCAGGCGAAACGGGAAGCGCAAGCGCTGTAATTGACCTTGTGCTTGAGTGGGCCGTTAAAATTGCGAGTGATGATTCGTATAAGTATATTTGGGGCGGCTGGGGCAGAAGCGATGGAGGTTACGACTGCGGGCATTTTGTAATTACCGCATACGAGCAAGCCGGCGTCACTCTAAAATCCAGCGGCGCGACTTATACGGGTGACATAAAAAGCACCGCGCTTAAAATCGGCTTTAATGATGTAACTGCGTCGTGTAATCTCTCAACAGGAAGCGGTTTACGCCGCGGTGATATTTTACTTAACGAATCCGGCCGCGGAACGTCGGGCAACGGACACGCCGCGCTGGTGCAAAAAGACGGCGGCACGACCGTTGAAGCGCGCGGCTCGGCTGTAGGCATAGTTGCAAATCAGTCATACCGAAATTATCCGTGGGACTGCGTATTGCGCTATTCAAAAGCCGAAAGTGCACCCGAAAGCTCGTCCGCGGGGAATTGGGTCTCGGGGCATACGGCTACAACGTATGGGCATACAGCGGCAGACGATAACGGAATTTGCGGCTGGAACGGCTTACATTATCACGATATACTCGGCTGTCATGTCGCGATACCTACATACTGCGTTAAGCAGGCAAATTGCTATAATTCAATATGGGCGTATGAGGACTATCCGGAGCTCGCGAACGGCTACGGCGTAATACTTGAAGTCAAGAGTGTAGCTACGGGAAGAATAACGCGCGCGGTGGTCGCGGACTGCGGCAATTTTGGCAAGCACAATAAGTATAATCATAATACGGCGCTTGACCTGCCGCCGAATACATACGGCGCGCTGGGGCTCTCACCGGGTACGCATGATGTAGAGTACAGAGTAGTAGGCAGTATTAAGAGTTGGGGCGGTGAACAGGTGTAATGAATTTTTATGAAAATCTTATACGTCAAGCAGTTATGCAGATTCACACGGCGTATATTGCAAAGGTTCAGTCAGTTAGCGAAAAAACTGCGCAAGTTTTACCGTTGACATATTCAAAAAGCGGAAACGGCACTTTGGTTGAACCCGCGCCCGTTACGGCTCTTGTCCCGCCGAACGTAAAATTTGCACGAAAAGATATTACATATCTTACGTCGGTAAGCGGCAATAGTGAGCATATCACATCGGAGAACGAAACAGCTACCGTATTTGTGCCGGAGGAATTAGCGCCGAATGATATAGTGTTATGCGTTGTTTGTGAGCGCGATATATCAAGCGCGTTAGCCGGAACAGTAACCGAGCCCTCGGCTCGGCATCATAATATAAATGACAGCGTAATAATTAAGGTTTTATGAGGTGCGGACTATGAAAGGATTTAAGCTTACCGAAAACGGCGATATATCTATTACAGACGGTCAAATTGACATGATTGACGATAATGCGCTTGAAACGCAAACTATAAAAACCGTTTTAAGCACAAACCGGGGCGAATATCCGTTTGACAGCGAGGAAGGCATAGACCACCGGCAGATTTTGAGCAAGGGCGTAACTGAGGATATGGTAAAAACACAAATTCAAAACGGTATTTTTCAGGTGAATCCCGAAAGAATTATCGATGAATTTGATTACTTGGTAAATAATCGGCACGCGGTTGTCGATTTTACCGCCCGCAAGAACAGCGGGAACACAATTTCCGCGTCTGTTACTATAAGCTAAAGAGAGAAGGGGAGCTATATGGCAAATATAGAATCGTGGGGAATTACGGAAAAAGGATTTTATTGTCCGACTGAGGCAGAAATTTTGGCCGAAAAAATAAAGTATGCCAAAGAGCTTTTCGGCGAGGATATTTCTGTAAGCGAAAAAACACCGCTCGGTAAGCTTTTAAGAATAGACGCGGCGCATGAGCAAAAGCTGTTTGAGACTGCCGAATGCGTTTATTATAGCTTTTCCCCGGTAACCGCAACAGGCGTGTCGCTTGACCGCGCGCTTGCGTTTATACGCGCGTCTCGAAATCCGGCTACAAGCGCAAAACATTTAATACGAGTTTACGGCGATAAGGACTACGAAATAAAAGCAGGCGAGCTTTTCAGGTCAAGAGCCGGCGTCGTATTTTACGCAACGGAAAGTAAAGTGATAGATACGCCGCAAACAGAAGATGAGGATAATATGTTGTACTATACAGAGATATGCGTTCAGTGTACCACACCGGGCGAATTTGGCAATGTATCTAATATAAGTGATACCGTCAATGTAAATACGCATATTTCAAGCATACAATATGTTAAACAGCTGACAACCGGCGAAAATACTGAATCGGACGCGGCCGCGCGCGAACGGTATAACACAATAATTGACGGCATGGGAAGCAATACCATATCGTCAATTATTGCAAATGTTATGCGCGTTAACGGTGTGCACGCGTGTATTATAAAAAATAATATAACCGATGAAGATATAGAAATCTCAGAAGACCTGATACTGAAAAGCGCGACTTACGCGGTAATTGTTTACGCTGACCGTTCGCTGGCAGAAAAAATTGCCGAGGCTATTTTTGAAAAACAACCGTTTGGCATATTGCAAAGCGGCTTGGAGGTCGTTACGGTTATGGACGTCGCCGGGGAATATCACAATGTAAAATTTAGCTTTGTCGAAGAAAAAGCGGCAGATATTACGGTTAAATGCACTATTACAAGTGAATTTTCCGCGGACGGCAAAGAACAAATTGCTGATAATATAAAAGGGTATGTAAATAATCTTGCGATTGGACGTCCTCTTATATATTCGCACATTTTCAAAGAGATACATAGCGTTGCCGGCGTTGATGATGTTACAGAGCTTACTATAAACGGCGCTACGAGTAATATTACCGTGTCGGATATAGAAATCATTAAGACCGGAGAAATAACGATAACAACGACCGAGGTGTAGCTTATGGCAAGAGTAAATTACGATAACCTAATTGAAAATTTGCCGGACGCATTTGCAAAAGACGCGGGCAGTAATAATTACAAGCTGCTGCAGATAAAGACGTACACTACGCGTAAAATACAAAGTGATTTAAGGCTAATGGTAGATATGCTTAACATCAATAACGCCTTTGGCGCGACGCTCGATAATTGGTACGGCGAAAGGGTAAAACTGACACGCGGAACAAACACGGATAGTCAGTACCGTATTAAGCTGCAAGCAAAGAAAATGCAGAATATCAATACTGCGTCTTTATCGCAAATAGCGGAAGCGTTGGCCGCAATTTTGGACTGCAAGCCGGAAGATATACATATCGTTGAAAGCAAAAGGCCGTACTTTGTGGAAATTAAAGATATACCGTTGTCAGTTATAGAAAACGCAAATTTTACGTTAGAGGAAATTATAGCAATAGTAAATAGCCTATTGCCTATAAACATAACCGTAATAACGTATAACTTTGTCGGAACGTTTGAATTTTCCGATGTGCTTTCAGAGTATGACGAAAACGCAGGGTTCGCGAACGATGAGCACACTATCGGAGGTTATGTAGGGTTAGGAGGTCAAAATGAAATTTAATAATAATGCACCAAACTGGGAGAATCAGGGTACAGAACCTACGGACGATTTAAAACAAAGCGGCTTCTTTGCGGGTTATAAGCCGCCTGCAAGTATTTTTAACTGGTTTTGGCATCTCGTAAGCGAGTGCATAAAAGAAATACAGCAAATTCTGACCGACCGGGCACATGTGATTATCTCAAAAAACGGTGAAGCTCGCACGGAAAACAATGCGCTGTATCTCATAATTGAGGAAGGCGCGAACGGCATAATGCGCGTATTGAAAAAATTTATCTATAAAGATAAATCCGGCGCCGAAACATCTGTGGATATCGGCGCGGACGCGGGAAATATCGATACGGATATTTCTGAGGCAGAGGTCCGGGAGAATATCAATTCGGGCGAAAAGCTAAGCGTCATTCTCGGTAAAATAAAGAAATGGTTTTCGGACCTTAAAGCCGTCGCGTTTTCGAACAACTATAACGATTTGGACAACAAGCCCGTATCGTTAAAAAATCCGCATTCGCTGACCATAAAGCAAAATAACGACAGCGGAACGAGCTACGACGGGTCCGTGTCGGAAACGGTGAACATCACGCCGTCGGGCATAGGCGCGGCGGAATCAGATATACTTGATAGGTTTCCCGAACTTTACAATGGTTATGCCGATATGGGCGATGTATCAGGGTATCTGAGAGCATTAGGCAATACATTATCAGACAATATAATCACCGTGAATATAACCGGATATAGAATAGAATACAGCGAAAACTACACGCAAAATTGTATTAAGCTCACTGCCAGTCAAAACATATCAAAGGATATAAACCAAATATATTGTTTAAAGTTTACGCTGAGCAATTTCGATTCACTGTGTAATGACCTCGATGACGATGCGGGCGGCGTTTACGCGATTGAAATCAACGACAATCCAATACCAATAGGGCAAAACAGGGAGATGTTCGGCAACGGTGCGGCACTGTTAATGCAAAATTTAAAGGACGGCGCGCTATTATGGTATAACGCGGCGGGAGGATATTGGGACGCAGCAAATCTACATAAGAAATTTGACAGCAAATCGAATATAGGTCACAAGCATTCAAAATCGGATATAACAGATTTTCCGTCGAGCATGACGCCTGCGTCACACGCTGTAAGCGCCGCGACATACGGCGCGGGAAGCGGCACAAATTACGGGCATGTAAAATTGTCCGACAGCACGGACAGCTCATCATCTACGGGAGGCGGCACGGCGGCGACGCCGAACGCCGTTAAAAAGACGTATGATTTCGCGGCGAACAAAGCCCGGACAGCGACGCTTGTCGTAGCGGCGTCAGACAGCAGTGCGAAATCCAAAGCCGCGGCGGATTACGTCTGCGACGGTACGTCCGACCAGACGGAAATAAACAATGCCATAATCGCTCTGCCATCGGGCGGCGGGAAGGTGCTGCTTTTGGAGGGCACGTATAACATCAGCGGCACGATTACCGTCGGCAAAGCGAATGTGACGATTGAAGGCATGGGCGTGGGCACAGTGCTGAAACGAAAGACCGCATCGGACCTGATAAAAATTAATGCCGTCAATTGCGCCTTATCATACTTTTGCATTGACGGAGCAGACACGACGACTTCAAACTCGGTCGGCGGCATAAGCTCCGATTACGGTCCGATGATATCGCATTTAACGATTTCCGAATACGGAGCCGCAATACGTGTAAACAACGGCGCTGTTATTACCGGCTGTGTGCTCTCGACTAAGAGCTTTGTATGTGTATTCGCGGGAACGGACTGCATAATCGCTCATAACCGTATCAATGGCACGGACAACCCCGTACAAGGTATTCAGGTATACGGAAAGACGGCTGTGATTGGCAACTATATCGACAGCACGGGCATCGGAATCCAGACGTATAACCAATACAATAAAATCGCCGATAATTTTATTACCGGCTGTACCAAGTCGATTAACGTTGAGGGCACGTACAACGACATATCCGATAATTTTATCTTCGGTACAAATTATACGAATTTGGGCGGCAATACGAATACGTTCAGCAATAACCGGTACCAGTAAGGAGGCGTAATATGAAATACAGATTTTACGGAGACGAATTACAGCTTGTGAAATACGAGCTGACGGTAGCGGACGCGCCGACGCATGACGGCAGTCCGGCTGTGTATTTAGCGGCAAGCGATAAAGAGCGGGACGAGCTCCTTAAAAGCTATCCCGACGCGGCTGTAGCTGAGGTCGACAACACCGGCTATGAATGGCTTGACGGCATGATATTTACGCAGGAGCAGCTGCGCGCGGGAGAGCTGGAAAAGGCGATTGAAATGGGCGGGGAAGCGTACAATGAGATGAAAAACGCGCCCACTCAGGAGGAAATCAATGCAATGCTTATGCTGGAAATAGCGAAGATAAAGGCGGGTGGTATGAATGAGTAAGGCGCTGATAAAGATGTACTACCGTATGGGGATTTATTCCGCCGCGGATCTGGACACGTTCGTCAAGGCGGGGTATATAACGGAAAAGGAAGCGAAGGAGCTCATGCAAGCTTGACAAAAAATAACATAATATGCTAAAATGGTATTGACAAGAGAATACAGATAAGGACGTTAAGGGCGGTTTTGTCACTCTCTGAATAAGGGGGTGATGTTATGGACATGAATTTACTTATACAAT
>CANQQZ010000024.1 GCA_947626135.1 uncultured Clostridia bacterium | reverse complement strand
ATGTATTATAAGTCAAAATTGGCGCCGTTCGAGCTTGAAGGCGCTCCGAAGCTTGTAAACGACACAACATATGTTCCGGTTCAGTTCTTCGAGGATGTTCTCGGCGTAACGACCGTAATGCCGATTGCGGAATAATTAACGAAGCTTGAGGGGGAAAGTCAGGCTACTGGCGGTTTTTCTCTTGCATATATAGTGTAGGTATATGGAAAAAGGCTGAGAAAAAGACGGTTAAAACCGTCTTTTTCTTTTGATATATTATAACTCGTCGCCGATATTTATTATTTTACATCCTATACTTTTTGCATATGATATCGTATATGATGTACCTGAGCGAGAATTTTTCATATATGCTATACAATATGTTGAATCATTTGCCATTTTGCGGTTTCTTATCTGCATACAGCCGTTAAAGTAATTTGTCTGAGTTGTATATATTTTACTGTCCGCGTAGGACATTATGATTCTTCCGGTATACTGGTCGGATTCCTTCCAATTTTGCATTTGATTATAGCAGGGAAGGTATAAATGAAGCTTTATATAATCATATTTTTCCTTAAGCCGTATAATCGTCTGAGCCGCTATTGTATCAAATCCGAGCGCGCCTCCCGTAATAAAATCGGTTACTCCCTTGTCGTTTATAAGAGTCTGAGCTTCATATTCAATCCGGTTTTTTACATAAGCGGAGATATTTCCGCCGATTATTCTGTGTCCGGTAAAAAAGCATGTAAATTCTTTATCCACGGTTTTCACCTCTTATATGATATTGTATCATATATCGGATAAACGCGCAAGTAAATTATAATCTTATTACGGCTAAGATAAAGCACAGGAATATAATCAGAGCGAATATCCACAGCATAACGGCTCCGGTTTTATTATTTTCTTTTGCCGTGAAACACGCGAAGGCGTTGAGACGTATTATTCCCAAAAAAGCAAAGGCGCCGAAAAATATGGCTAAAATCATTCTCCCGCCTCCTTTATGGTAAGTCCGGTCCGGCGAACTCTGAATTTAACCTTTACATTTATATCATAACGCATAATTTCATCCTTATGCTTTTCATATTCGGCATTATTTATAAAGCATCTTTTGAACTTTGAACGAAGTCCCAGAATATCGGAGCCCGACGGACGTATGACATCGTTTATAAATTTTTCGGACGCGGCTGTTATTTCCTCGCGCGCCGCGCGTTCAAACCCTTCTATGCCGCTTTCGGCAAGATAATCTGTCGGCAGCGAATATAAATCGGATTCAAAATACATGGTTATTGTTACGCGTTTATTTTTCCTGTCGATATCATATTCAGGATTTTTATTGGCAAGCACAAGAACTGTCACGGCGTCCTTTTTATCGCACATAAGAGTAAGATATGATTCTTCAAAATAGCCTATAAGCATATTGTAAAGCTCAGTCTCGAGAGAGCCGGTAATTCCCGCTTCTTTATCGCCGAGAAAATATGCCATACCCATAGTTTCGCTTTCGTTATTCTGATTTACGGCGACTTGTCCGGCAATATAGTCTCTTAACCGATATTCAAATTTCTCATTGTTCTGTGATGACGATTGCTGAAGCTGATTATGAGTTTTTTCGGGATTATTTCCTTCTCCGCTCGATTCCTTGCCTTCCTCCTCGCCATTGCTTCCGCTTTCCTCCTCGTTGAGCTCAACGGTTCCGGCGAGCGGCAGTACATTGTCGCGAGCTCCGCTTTTTTGATTGTAAAAGAAGTCTCCGGCTGTATTTTTAGGTATTCCCGACGTATAATGCTGTTCGTAAATAAGCTGGTAATATCTTGCCGGATTGACCTCGACGACGGGTTTTACCTTAAACAGATATTCCTGCGCACTGCCAAGAGCGACGGCGAGATAAATGTCCGGACGGGTTTCCTCATTTCTCGCCAGTGTTTCCATTATGCCGCCTACGCCGTCCTTTGCGACTTCTTCGGAAAAAACAATCAGCTTTGAATGAGACAGCGAAAGCTTTTTGCTTACTATATGGTCCGCAAGATTTATTCCCGCGTAAATATTCGGAGCTTCGACCGTTATATTTTCAACTATGCCCTGACCGCTGCCGCCGGATTCAGACCCGCTGCCCGAAATATTCGTCGGGCGGGCAAATTGTATGGTCATGTTATAATTATCCGGCTTATCGGACTTGTCGAAGCCGAGAGCGACGACGTAAGCAAGATCGTTCGGCTCCTTTCCCATACAGCCGCTTGAGAGAGCGGCTGCTATAAGTCCCGCCGCAAAAAAAGCCGCTTTAATCGGTTTCATTTTTTATTCCCCCTTTGTTTCTTGTAAGCAGACCCAATACTATCGGGAGCAGAAATACAATCGGATATTCAATCAAATTAATATATTTTTCGAGCCCTATGGCGTCGGTTACAGCCGACGGAATGCCCGCAGTTGTTATTCCGAGGATCGTTACGGGCAAAATCAAAGGCTTCATATATTTTAAATTAAACGTTCTTTGAAGGACGTCGCACATGGCGTAAATATAAATCGACGCATAGAGAAAAATCAGTATGGACCATACAAATTGAAAAAATGATTCAAAACGGCTGAAAAAGCTTGATATATGAATCATTCTCGACATCTGGTATACTGGCAGAATGTAATCTCTTGAAACGGGATAAACATATGCCAGACAATACGCGGCTGTTATAAGAAACGCCGTAAAGGCGGAAATAATTATGGCTCTTATTCCCACGGTTTTTGCCTCGGATAAGTTTTTACCGTGAGGAATAAATATATTTAGCAGTATTATATCCGAAAAAAGCGAGACAGAATTGAATCCGGAAATAAATATTTTATCCGCGCCTTCTCCGAGTATGGGAAATATATTGTCAATTTTGTAATAGGGAATAAGCAAAAGCAAAAATACTGTAAAAACAATTCCTGCGATAGGTAAAAACATATAATTCACCTTTGATATCGAGCGTATTCCCATGTAAGCGCCGACGGCGGCTGTAACGGCAAATATCATCATAATAACGTCGGCGCTGAAATCCTGAAGCAATACAATTTTTACGGTTTCGGGAAAAACTCTCGCTACCGTGGAAAAATTTGCGAGCAGTATTAAAAACACGAGAATGCCAACGGCTGTTTCAAGCCCTTTTCCTCCGAGCATTCGGGCAAGCTCGATCACGCTGCATTTGTGAGAATAAACCTTTGACGCCGCAAGCGTTAAAGCAGCCGCGATAAGCGAGGCGTAGATAATTTGTATCCATGCCGCCTGACCGGATATTAAAACCAGCTCTCTCGGATATGAAAGCAGCATTTTGACTACTATTACCGTTATTAAAATGCTTGTAAATTCTTTTTTTGATATCATTTTTCTCTCTTTCCTTTAAAATGAGCATGAATTATTTTTGTTTCACGTGAAACATTTAATTTGTATTTATTATTTTTTCTTCCAGCCCCGACTTATTTTGGGTTCCTCATATATGCTTGACGGCTTAAGAAACGACGGACGCTTTTCACGCTTAAAAATAGCGTTCTGAAAAACGGACGAGGTCATGCTTCGCGAATTTGCCTTAGGCATCGGCGACAGAAAATCCGCTCCCGCGCTCCTCTGCGCGCCGAGAAATACCGAATAAACAAAAATTCCTATTGCAATTCCGTAAAATCCCAAAAACGCGGCTAAAAGTATAAAGGCAATGCGCAGTATTCTGTATGTCCAGCTTAAGGAGTAATCAGCTGTTGCAAACGAGCCTATACCGGTTATCGCGATGACTATTATCATAATGGGGCTTACTATCTGAGCGCTCACGGCTGCCTGACCGAGAATAAGACCGCCGACTATACCGAGCGTAGAGCCGATGGGACCCGGCATCCTTATACCGGCTTCCCGTATCATTTCAAAGGAAATATCCATTAAAAACAGCTCCACAATTGTTGGAAAAGGCACATTTTCCCTTGCCGCGGCAATTGAATACAGCAGAAATGTAGGGATTATTTCCTGATGAAATAATGTCGCGGCGATATAAATAGCCGGGAGCAAAACGGAAAAAAACAGCGCCGCAAGCCTTACAAAGCGTGTCATATTTGCGTAGGGAAGCCGCAGATAATCATCGGAGGCGGAGCTTGTAAGCTCAAATGCGTTGGTCGGGAGAACAAGAGCCCTTGGACTGCCGTTTAAAAGAAAAACGCACCGTCCCTCCGTTAAAGCGCGGGCGGCTCTGTCGGGACGTTCCGTCAAAAGCTGCTGGGAGGTAAGCATATTTGGCTTTTCCTCCATCATCATCGCGACCTCCTCGATTGCTATAACATAATCCATAGAAATTGAGTTTAAACGGTATTTTACGTCTTTGATCAATTCCGGGTTAGCTATATCGGAAATGTAAAGAAGAATCCCGCGCGTTCTGCTCACGCGTCCTATTTTTATGCTTTCGCCTATAAGCTTTTCGGTTTTTATGATTTTTCTTATAAGAGCCGTGTTATTCCGCAGCATTTCCGCAAATGCCTCCTGGGGTCCGTAAATGGATTGCTCATTTTCGGGTTTGCCTATTTGCCTCGTTCCCCAGCCGCGGACGTCAAGAATAAACGCCGTTGAAAATCCGTCCACAAAGACCGCGCAGCTGCCGAAATTTATTTCCTCGCAGATAACGTCAAAATCATTGTTTGCCGACGCCTGCGAATGAGAAATATATTTTTCGGTTATTTCCTTTTCGTTTTCATATATTTCATCGTCCGCAAAATAGGGAAGCTCCTGCATGGATTTTATAACAGCTTCATTCACGCTGGAGGTGGTTACCATTCCGTCTATAAATATAACAAACGCCCGCCGTCTGCCTTTCATGGCAATTTCGCGTATAACAACGTCATTGTTTATCGGATAGGTAAAGCGTTTTTTTATATAGGCGAGATTTTCCTCTATATTGCCGAACACATAAATCTTTTCCGCGCCGCTGCTTTCCGTGCGGACGTCGTATTTTGCAAGAGGCTCGGGACGAGTTAATATAAATTCGTCTTTAAGTGTGTTATCGTTAAATGTAAAGATTTTTTTTATAATTCCCATTTTTATTACACCTCTGTGTTAGTATTGCATAATATGGGTAATTTTATGTATTTAAGCCTATATTATATTGACGGACCGCGCCTGAGAAAAAGCCTTGGACGATCCATTCGCAAAGCAGGAGGAACGTTACAATATTATTAAATTTTACAAAAGTTTCACGTGAAACATTTACAAAATAAAGTTTTGTGTTATAATATCCTTATGGCGCTGCCGAGGCGCAAAAATTTTGGCGGCAGCGATTACATTTGAGCGGCGGCGGCAGGTATGCCGCTTTACGCTGTATTGCGGTGTAATAACAGAAAATATTGTAAAATAAAAAGGTAAAAAATGGGAAAAATAATTGCGGTAACAAATCAAAAGGGAGGGGTCGGAAAAACCACGACCTCGGTAAATCTTGCGGCGTGCCTGGCGGCGGAAGGAAAAAAAACGCTTTTAATAGACTGCGATCCGCAGTGTAATTCCACGAGCGGACTTGGGATTGAGCGCGGAAGCTATAAGCTGTCGGTATACGATTGCTTATCGGACGAGGATGTTGTAGAGGATGCCATATTGGAAACGAAGTATGACAATTTGTTCCTTCTTCCATCCTCCTCAGATCTATCGGCGGCGGAAATAGAGCTCGCGGGAGAAAAAAGGCGTGAGTTTTTTCTGAAGGACGCCGCAGATAAAATAAAAAATAAGTATGATTTTATAATAATAGATTCACCTCCCGCGCTCGGAATGATTACAATAAACATATTAACGGCGTCGGATTCGGTTTTGATACCGATTCAATGCGAATATTACGCTCTTGAGGGTGTTTCACAGCTGATGTCCACCGTGCGGGCAATAAAAAAACGGCTCAATCCGTCGATTGACATAGAGGGAGTGCTCGGAACAATGTATGACGCGCGGACAAATCTTTCCATACAGGTGCTCGACGAGGTAAAAAAATTCTTCCCGAATAAGCTTTATAAGACGATTATTCCGCGCAATGTAAGGCTTTCGGAGGCGCCGTCCTTCGGGGAGCCGATCATTGAATACGACAGACACTCAAAAGGAGCCGCCGCGTATCTGGAGCTTGCGCGCGAGATAATAGACAAAAATAAGTAATACATAAGCATTAAAAAAAAGGAGGGCATATGGCAAAGAAGGGACTTGGAAAGGGTCTTAACCTGCTGTTCGAGGACGACTTGAGCATCGGGGATACGAAACCCCCGGAGGGCGCCGCTGCCGAAAAGGGCGGCTCCGACGGAATAACGTATATGAAGCTGTCGAAAATAGAGCCGAACGAAAATCAGCCGCGGAAAAGCTTCGATAAGGAAAAAATAGAAATTTTGGCGGCGTCCATTAAGGAAAACGGACTTATCCAGCCGATAATAATAACAGAGGGCGAAAACGGAATGTATAAAATAGTCGCCGGAGAAAGGCGATGGAGGGCTTGCCGAAAGGCGGGGCTGACGGAGATTCCCGTGCTCATACGCGGCTATTCCGATGAACAGGCGGCGGAGGTCGCGCTGGTTGAAAATTTGCAGCGCGAGGATTTAAATCCGATTGAGGAGGCGCTCGGATATAATCTGCTTATAACGGAGTTTTCCATGACGCAGGACACCGTGTCGCAGAAGGTGGGAAAAAGCAGGAGCGCAGTCGCCAATTCTCTGCGGCTGCTGACGCTTGGAGACGATATAAAAAATATGCTCGTTGACGGCAAACTCACCGGCGGACATGCCCGCGCGATATTATCGGTAGAGGGCGCGGAGCTGCGCTCGGCAATGGCGAAGCGGATAACGGAGGACGGCTTAAATGTGCGCCAGTCCGAAGCACTTGCGAGACAGCTTTCGCGGAAAGCGACGGTTCGGACAAAGCCGCCGTCAAAATCGCAGGCGCAGGAAACGGCGTATGAAGAAATGGAGAACAGGCTGTCGTCGTCTCTGGGAACAAAGGTCAAAATAAGCTCAAACGGAAAAAAGGGAAAAATCGAGATTGAATATTACGGCAGCGACGATCTTGACAGAATAATAAGCATGTTTGGAATATAAGGAGTGACGGAAATGATCGATAATAATATTTTAATGTTTATAATGATAGGAGTAACGTTTATAATTGCGATTATATGTCTGATCCTGGCGATTATAAATTCATCGAAGATAAGCGCGTATATGGATTATACCGACGAGGGTGATTTGATGGGAGCGATTAAGGATTACTATGACAGGGTCGACGAGCTTGCATCCACCATAAACAATTCATCCGACGCGGTGATAAACGACCGTATAACGGGCTGCGAGGAAAACATACGCACGTCCCTGAGCAAAATAGGTCTTGTTAATTTCAATGCCTACGACGACGTGACCGGTCAGATGAGCTTCGCTTTGACGATTCTTGACGGTGAAAACGACGGCGTGATTTTCACGTCGCTCTACGGGCATAATTCCTGCAATACATATGTCCGGAAGGTCGTCAAAGGAAAAACATCCGTGAAGCTTTTGGAAGAGGAAAGACAATCGCTCGATAAAGCGATAATAAGCGAAAAGAGGGCGGAAGAGGATGTCTGATACAAACAAAAATGAAAACAATCAGGGGAACAACAACTCGCTGTTTCTTTATACGTCACTAATATTTATTGCAGCTATAATAATAATTTTATTCGCGTATTTCACACAGACAAAGGTTGAGCGCGCGCAGCCGTCTCCGATACCCGAAACGGAAGCGGCGCCTTACGACCCCGACGCGGCGGGACCCTCAATTCCGCCGGAGACGGAGGGCGGACCGCAGGGAATAGCGAAAACCGCGGCTCAGCTCAGCCAGGATAATTTGGAGCTTTTGGAGGAAAACCGCGAGCTTCATAACAGGCTGGACGAGCTTGAGGAAAAGCAGAGCGTATACGAGCCTCTGATTGAGGCTTATTACGCGAAGGAGAACGGGAATACGGAGCGCGCGAAGCTTCTGTTGGAGAGTATAGATTATACCACCGTTACCGATGAGGAAAAATTATTATATGACACAATAAAGTCAGATTTACAATAAGCGAAAGGATGAGAAAAAATGCTTGACATCAGAATTTTGAGACAGGAGCCGGAAAGAATCAAGGAGGCTCTGAAAAAGAGAAATAACGATCTTGACATCGAGCCCGCCATAGAGCTGGATAAGCAGCGCAGACTGCTTTTGCAGGACGTTGAGGCAAAAAAAGCCAAACAGAACGAAATAAGCAAAAAAATTCCGCAGATGAAAAAGAACGGCGAGGACACAGCGCCGATTTTTGCGGATATGAAAAAGCTTTCCGAAGAAATAAAGGCGGATGACGAAAAGGTTCGCGCTATTGACGAGGAGCTCCGCGGCTATATGCTGCGCATACCGAATATTCCGAGCGACAAATCGCCGATCGGAGCGGATGACACGGCAAACAAGGAAATACGCCGCTGGGGCGAGCCGCGGAAATTTGATTTCGACGCGAAGGCACACTGGGATATAGGCACTGATTTGGGAATACTCGATTTTGAGCGCGGCACAAAGATTTCGGGCGCGCGTTTCACGGTATATAAGGGCCTGGGCGCGAGACTCGAGCGCTCGGTTATTCAATTTTTCCTGAACACTCATACAGGTGAAAACGGCTACACGGAAATTATGCCTCCGTATATGGTAAACCGCGCGTCGATGACCGGGACCGGTCAGCTTCCGAAATTTGAGGAGGATGCGTTTAAGGTAGCGAATAACGGTTATTTCCTGATTCCGACAGCCGAGGTCCCCGTAACAAATCTGCACCGCGATGAAATATTAAACGGCGCTGATTTGCCGATTAAATACTGCGCGTATTCCGCATGCTTCCGCGCCGAAGCCGGCAGCGCCGGACGCGACACGCGCGGTCTTATTCGCCAGCACCAGTTCAACAAGGTGGAATTGGTAAAATTCTCTGAGCCTGAAAGCAGCTATGACGAGCTTGAAAGCCTTACAAACGATGCGGAACGCCTTTTGCAGAAGCTTAATATTCCTTACCGTGTGGTATGTCTTTCTACCGGCGATTTGGGCTTTTCCTCCGCATGCACGTATGATATAGAGGTATGGATGCCCAGCTACGGCAGATATGTGGAGATATCCTCCTGCTCTAACTTTGAGGATTATCAGGCGCGCCGCGCGAATATAAGATATAAAAAGGATCCCAGGGACAAGGCAAAATTTGTGCATACGCTGAACGGCTCGGGACTTGCCGTAGGGCGTACCGTGGCGGCGATTCTGGAGAATTTCCAGAATGCGAACGGAACGGTAACGGTGCCGGATGAGCTTGTCGCTTATATGGGCACGGACGTAATAGGACGGCAGGAATAATTTTCCGACGGATAAATTTGTGTTTTTCGCGAAAATTCGTATAGTTATCCACGAAAAGAGGATAACTAAGGAGAAAATACTGTAAATTTTTGTAAAATTATATGTAAACCGAAAAAACCGCGCAGTTATCCGCTTTTTCAAAAACCGAATATACTTTTGAATCGTGGATAACAGTGTGGATAGTGTGGATAAATTAACAAAAAACCGAAATTTAAAGCCAAATTTTTGAGGGATAAGTAAAATTCGGAAATGTTTATAATTTTTCCTGCGCGGAGAGATTCGGTTAACATAAGCAAATTTATTGAAAACGGAGTTTATTTATGCTTACACCGAGACTCGAGTGCATAGTAAGCCATGTTCGCGGGCGCGTAGTCGGGGACATAGGCTGCGACCATGCGTATGTTCCCATACAGCTTGTCGAAAGCGGACGGGCGGAGCGCGTGATTGCGTCGGATCTGAACAGGGGACCGCTTGAGGCGGCGCGCCGGAATATAGAAAAACACGGATTTTCGGACAGAATAGAAACCCGGCTGGGCGGCGGCTTGAGCGTGCTCGCGCCGAATGAAGCGGACGTTATAATAATAGCGGGCATGGGCGGAGAGCTGATAGAGGAAATGCTGCGCGCGGACGAGGAAACGGCGAAAAAATCACATTTGATTTTACAGCCGATGAATTCGCAGTATGAGCTGAGAAAATTTCTGATTCTGAACGGATATAAAATTGCCGCCGAGGATATGGCGCTCGAGGGCTTTAAGGTTTATAACGTCATCGAGGCGCACTTCGGCGGAGCGGAGCCGTTTGAGAGGGAGTTTGATTATCAGATACCGCCGTGTCTTTACGGGCACAGGTATTTTAAAAATTTATACGCCAAGAAAAAACGCGAATTTGAGAAAATCGTTCACGGTCTTGAAAACGCGTCGGATTACAACAAGGAAAAATATGAATTGTACAAATATTTTCTGAAGGAGCTGAACGAAATTGAAAATATATGAGATTGAGAAATTTATCGAGCGGACCGCGCCGAAATCGCTTGCATACGAATGGGACAACCCGGGGCTGCTTGTCGGAGATAAAAATAAAGATGTAAAGAAGGTGTTGGCGACGCTCGATGTGACCGCGGCGGTGGTCCGCGAGGCGGCAGACGCGGGCGCGGACATGATTATATCGCATCACCCTATATTTTTCAATCCCGTAAAAAAAATCGAATACGGAACGCCGGAGGGAGAAACCGTGAGGCTTCTCATTCAAAATGATATCGCTCTCTATGCCGCGCACACGAATCTGGATGCCGCCGAGGGAGGCATAAACGATAAGCTTGCCGAAATTTTTCAGATTTCAAATGTAAAAACGCTCGAGCCGAGAGAAGATAATCCTTCGGTCGGGTTGGGACGTTACGGCAAGGGCAAGCGCGAGGTGAATTTCGCGTCGTTTACGGAGATAACGAAAATGCTTCTGCGGACGCCGATACGTTTTGCCGGAGACGAAAGCAGGATTATAAAAACCGTGGCGGTAGCCGGAGGAGCGTGCTCTGAGCTCATCCCGGCGGCAATCGAGGCGGACTGCGATGTTATTGTAACGTCGGATATGAAATATCACGAGATGCTTGATGCTTATGACCGCGGAATATGTGTGATCGACGCGGGTCATTATGCGACGGAAATCTGCGCGCTCGATATTTTCGAGGATATGCTAAAGCCCCTGGGACTCGAAATTATAAAATCGACGCATAGGGATGTTTTTAAATTTATGGTGTGATAACCTCACGGTGTTACCAAAATCAAAGATTTTGACACCGCAGAGAGCATTGAAACATACCGCTGCGGCGACGATGCCGCCTCGCAGGTATGTTATAGAGGAGAGAATTTTATGATTTTACGTGCGTTTGAAGAAAAGGATCTGAGCCGTGTTATTGAAATTTGGAACGATGTGGTACGCTGCGGCGACGCGTTCCCTCAGGAGGAGGAGCTTACGGAGGAAACCGGACGCGAATTTTTCTCTGGACAGTCATATACCGGCGTTGCGGAGCACAACGGCTCCATAGAGGGTATGTACATACTTCATCCCAATAACATCGGAAGATGCGGACATATTTGTAATGCCAGCTATGCCGTCAGAAAGGATTTGCGCGGCAGGCATGTGGGAGAGGCGCTTGTCGAGGACTGCCTTGTTCAGGCAAAGCGTCTGGGATATCGCGTTTTGCAGTTTAACGCGGTTGTAAAAACCAACGCTCCGGCGCGCCATCTTTATGAAAAGCTCGGTTTTAAGCAGCTCGGCACAATCGAGGGCGGCTTCCGTATGAAGGACGGCTCATATGAGGATATCTGTCCGTATTATAAAATCCTGTAGCTTATGTGTATCAGACGCCGCCGCAAGCCCGGCTGAGCTTGCGGCGGTTTTGTTTTTTCTTGTTTTATTTGGCTTTAATTCACGATATTTTTGTTTTGAAAAATAAACCCGCGCGCACCGCAAAATTTCGCTTCTCATAACACTATGCGGTATATATAGGGTATTAAATACGGTTATTATACAAAATAACAAAGCCATAAGGCATAATGTACAAACAGCCGAAGCAAAATTTGTGCAAAGTTCCGATATTAAAAAATAGCTGTAAATTTCAGCCTGATTGTTAAAAAAACACTTGCCAAACAGGGTATTTTTGTGTTAAAATAACTACATGCAGAATATTCGCTCCGTTTTTTCGGGGGAAACACCGCAAAATATCGTATTTTTGCGGAAAATCCTTTACAGAAGCGGAAAAATAGTGTATAATAATAAAAAAACAAAACAAAACCAAATAAAACAAAGAAAAGAGGGAATAAGATGTACAAATCCGACTATGAAATCAAAAAGGAGCTTTGCGAAATCGGCAGAAGGATTTACAACGACGGCTTTGTTGCCGCCAATGACGGAAATTTCTCCGTTAAAATCGACGCCAATACATATTACGTAACTCCGACGGGCGTTTCAAAGGGCTTTATGACGCCTGAAATGATTTGTAAGGTTGACGGCGAAGGAAAGCTGAAGGAGTCGAACGGTCAGTGGAGACCGTCGTCCGAGTTCAAGATGCATTTAAAGGTGTATAAGGAGCGTCCGGATGTTAACGCGGTTGTTCACGCGCATCCTCCTATCGCGACCTCGTTTGCTATCGCGGGAATTTCGCTTGATAAGCTTATCATGCCCGAGGCTGTTATTTTCCTGGGAGCCGTGCCTATCGCTCAGTACGGAACGCCTTCGACGATGGAGATCCCGGAGTCGCTGGAGCCGTATCTTCAGGATTACGACGCTATTTTGCTTGCCAATCACGGCGCTCTTTCCTTCGGCTGCGATCTTAACACGGCATTCTTCAGAATGGAGTCCACCGAGTTTTACGCGAAGCTTTTGATGTACGCGAGACTTTTGGGCGGCGAGAAGGAGATCCCGTGCGGCGAGGTCAAGAAGCTTATCCAGCTCCGTAAAGACTTCGGCGTTCCGGGCAAACACCCGATGGAGAAGCTTTGCCCCGGCTGCTATGCGGGCGATGACACATGCTCGCTTTCGCCGACTGAGGCAAATCAGAAGTACGGCGTAGAATCCTCGGCGGAATATCACGGATTCCAGCCGCTTCCCAGCCAGGTATGCCCCGCTCCTCAGAATAAGGATATCGAGGCAATCGTAAAGGAAGTAACGAAGAGAGTTCTTGAGCAGTACAATAAATAACTCGGAGCCGATGGCTTTTCGGAGCCGAGAAACGGGAGGGCGGTAACTTGAAAACGATAGACGAGCTTTTGAGCGAGGTCGCAAAAAAGCTTAACGTACCGCCTCCGAACCTGAATAATCCGGAAACAAGGCTGACGCTTTCGCTTGCGAAGGAAATAGCTTACGCGGTTGAATGCGCGGCGGAGCAGATGAATTTAAACGCGGTAATCGCCGTTTATAACGACGGCGCGAATCCGGTACTGCTCCACGCGATGGACGGTTCGTACATAGCCAGCGCGCGCATAGCGCAGGATAAGGCGTATACAGCGGCGGCGCTGAAAATGCCGACGCACGAGGCTCTTAAGGAATCACGCGGCGGGGTCTTCGACGGTTTGACGAACGGAAACGGCATATTGCTGCTGGGCGGAGGATACCCGCTTATAAAAAACGGCAGACTGTACGGTTCGGTCGGCGTATCCGGCGGAACGAAGGAACAGGATATTGCTTTGGCAAAAATCGGAACGGATTATTTCAATCACAGAATCAAATAAAAGCGTTTTCATAAATATGCCGTGCCGAAAAATAAGACCGGCGGCGCATACGGATTGCCGCGAGATGCGCGGCGGGCAGTTTTATAAAAACGCGGAAATTATAGAAAAGGAGGCAGTAGACTTGGTAGACGAAGAAAAAATAAGCCGGCTGGTGCGTCAGACTCTTGCGGGGATGGATTTATCCAATCTTCCCAAGCCCCGTCATCAGCTCGGAGTTTTCGACACAATGGAGGAAGCTCTTGCGGCGTGCAACAAGGCTTATACGGTTTTCAGACATTATAATAAGGAACAAAGAGAAAATATTATCAGCGAAATCAGACGTCTTACCCATGAGGAAGCCGAGATCATGGCGAAGCTTGCGGTCGAGGATACCGGCATGGGCAATGTATATCATAAGACATTAAAGCATCATCTTGTGGCGGACAAGACGCTGGGCACGTCCGACCTTGAGACGCGCGCTCTCGCGGGCGACGGCGGACTGACGCTTATAGAAATGGCGCCGTTCGGCATAATCGGCGCGATTACGCCGTCTACAAACCCGAGCTGTACGATTTTGTGCAACAGTATATGTATGCTCGCGGGCGGCAACGGTGTAATATTCAATCCGCATCCTCATGCGAAGCGCATTTCCGCATATGCGGTAGATCTTGTAAACCGCGCGATCCTGGCGGCGGGCGGTCCGGAGAACATTGTCTGCACGGTTAAAAACCCGACAATGGAGACGTCGAACAAGATGGTCAACGACCCGTCCGTAAGGATGCTTGTGGCAACCGGCGGTCCGGGCGTTGTGAAGATGCTTTTGTCAAGCGGAAAAAAGGCAATAGGAGCGGGCGCGGGCAATCCCCCGGTAGTCGTGGACGACACCGCGGATATACCGAAGGCGGCAAAGGATATAATCGACGGCTGCACGTTCGATAACAATCTTCCGTGCATAGCGGAGAAGGAATGCTTTGTTTTAAGAAGCGTTGCCGACGAGCTGATACATCATATGCTTAAAAACGGCGCGTATATGTTAAACGATGCGCAGATCAAGCAGCTCGAGGACGTTGTTCTCGTGTGGTCAAAGCCGAAAAAGCCGGGCGACAAGCCCAAGCGCGTAATAAATAAGGACTGGGTAGGCAAGGACGCTAAGCTTATACTGGAGCAGATAGGCGTAAAGGCAAAGGACGATGTGCGTTGCATAATCTGCGAAACGGAATTTTCTCAGGCGTTCGTTCAGACCGAGCTGATGATGCCCATACTGCCGATAGTGCGCGTCGATACGTTTGACGAGGCTGTGGAAATGGCTGTCAAGGCGGAGCACGGAAACCGTCACAGCGCGCATCTGCATTCAAAGAATGTCGATCATATGACGCAGTACGCGAAGGCTATATGCACGACTATATTTGTTAAAAACGCGCCGAGCTACGCGGGTATAGGCTTTAATTCGGAGGGCTGGACGACATTTACCATAGCCGGTCCGACAGGCGAGGGAATAACATCCCCCAGAAGCTTTACGAGAATAAGGCGCTGCGTTCTTTCGGACGCGCTGAATATCATATAAGGCGGTGTTAAAATGGCTGTAAATGAAAATGAGATCGCTGCGCTTGTGCAGCAGGTGTTAAGAGAAATGACAGGCGGCGCGGCTCCCGCGTCGGCAGCTTCATACGCGAGACCGGCATCCGCCGCTCCGTCATACGGTGCGCCGTCGGGCGGGATCCCAAAGACCGCTAAGGTGGCGATGATGACGAAGCTCAAGCATTTTGAGATCCAGGAATATCCCATTCCCGAGGTCGGCGACGATGATATACTCGTTAAGGTCGAGGGCTGCGGAGTCTGCGGCACGGACGCTCACGAATATAAAAACGACCCGTTTTCGCTTATCCCGGTCGTTCTCGGTCACGAGGGTACCGGCGAGATCGTGAAGATGGGCAAAAACGTAAAAGCGGACAGCGCAGGCAAGCCGTTAAAGGTCGGCGATAAGGTTGTAACATGTATGATTTTCAAGGACAACCCCGATATCACGATGTTCGACCTCAACAAGCAGAACGTCGGCGGCGCTGATGTTTACGGACTTCTGCCGGACGATGACGTTCATCTGAACGGCTGGTACAGCGACTACATATTTATCAGGGGCGGCTCGACCGTATTTAACGTAAGCGATCTCGATCTTGATTCGAGAATATTAATCGAGCCCTGCGCGGTGCTCGTTCACGCGGTTGAGAGAGCGAAGCTCACAAATATTCTTCGCTTTAACTCCAGAGTGGTTGTTCAGGGCTGCGGACCGATAGGACTTATATGTATCGCGGTCCTCAGAACTATGGGTATTGAAAACATAGTCGCGGTTGACGGAAACGAGCAGAGGCTCGCGTTCGCGAAGCGCATGGGCGCGGGCGAAACGGTCAACTTCATGAACCATAAGGGCATCGACGCGCTTACGGAGGCGGTTAAGGACGCATTCGGCGGTTATCTGTGCGACTTTGCGTTCCAGTGCACCGGCTCGCCGGTGGCGCACTCGAACATATACCACTTTATCAGAAACGGCGGAGGACTGTGCGAGCTGGGATTTTTCATCAACGGCGGCGACGCTACGATAAATCCGCATTTCGATCTTTGCTCGAAGGAAATAACCCTCGTAGGCTCGTGGGTTTACACATTAAGAGATTACGCTACGACGTTCGATTTCCTCAAGCGCGCGATCGGCATAGGACTTCCCATAAAGGAGCTTATAACTCACCGGTTTACGCTTGAACAGATGAATGAGGCGCTTGAAACAAATCTTGCGCAGCAGGGATTGAAGATAGCGTATATTGCGCCGTAACTGACGGCGATAAGGAAGGGAACCCGATATGAACGACGCGGTAGGAATAATTGAAATGTTCGGCTTCACATCGGCGATAACCGCGGCTGACGCGGCTGCAAAAGCGGCGGACGTCAAGGTGATCGCGATTGACTCGAACAAGCCCGCCAATGCTGAAACGGCGGAGGTCCCGCTTATCATGGCGGTAAAAATTCAGGGCGAGGTTTCGGCGGTGGAGGCTGCCGTTGATGCGGCTGCCGAAGCGGCGGAAAGCGTTTCGGGACTGATTTGCAAATATGTTATACCGCGTCCGACCGACGCGGCTATGAAAATGGCAAAGCGCGTCAGTGTCGGAAAGCACAAGGTAGGACATATTCCCATGAACGGCTGATTTGGAGTTCACTTGGATTGCAGAATGGAGATTGATATATTATGCAGGCATTGGGTTTTATAGAAACAAGAAGCCTTACCGGCGCAATCGAAGCCTCCGACGCGATGACAAAGGCAGCCGAGGTGGTGCTTGTCGGCACGGAGAAAATCGGCTCGGGACTTGTCAACGTGGTAGTCATGGGCGAGGTTGACGCCGTAAAAGCGGCGGTTGAAGCGGGTGAAGCGGTTGCGCGGACGCTCGGCGAGGTTTATGCCGTGCACGTTATTCCGCGTCCGCATGACGATATAGCCAAGATATTGCCGACCATTTAGTCGGGAACAGGCGGAAAGGAAGGTAATATAATGGCGCAGGATTTTTCACTGGGACTTGTCGAGGTAAGCGGTCTGGGTCACGCGATTATTATGCTTGACGATATGCTTAAGGCGGGCGATGTTGAATTTGTCGCGACCGAGCGCAAGCTCGGCGGAAGACTTGTAACGATAGTTGTCCGCGGAGAATTATCGGCTGTAAAGGCTTCGGTCGAGGCGGGCGTCGCGAGAGCGAAATCGTGCGGCGATAAAATTTATAAGGCGTCGCAGGTCATCGCAAGACCGCATCCGGAGATTTTTCCGTATCTCCATTTAAATGAGGAGGACGACGCTCCGGAGGTCAACACGCAGTCGGCGGCAACGCATGTCGGCGCCGTAGGCGCGAAGGCAAAGCCCGCGAGGGCTGCGAAAGCCCCGAGAGCCGCGGCTAAAACCGAAACGGCGGAAAAGCCGAAGGCAGCGGCAGGAAAAATTACGGCTAAAGCAGCCAAAACAACGGAAAAAAAGCCGGCGGCAAAGAGAACGAGAAAAACAACGGCTAAAAAAGCAGAAAATTAATTAAGGTCTTTAGCGCGAAACGCGCTGTAGATATAAACAAAACCAAGTTAATCAGGGAGCAAATCCCAAGAAGGAGGATAAAAAAATGGCAGTAGAAGCATTAGGAATGGTAGAAACAAGAGGTCTTGTAGCCGCTATTGAGGCTGCGGATGCGATGGTTAAGGCTGCAAATGTAACGCTTATCGGAACTGAGAGAATCGGTTCGGGACTTGTTACGGTTATGGTTCGCGGCGACGTAGGCGCTGTTCAGGCTGCTACGGACGCAGGCTCGGCGGCAGGCGCAAGACTCGGTGAGCTTGTATCGGTTCACGTTATTCCGCGTCCGCATAACGACGTTGAGAAAATTTTACCGTCGCTTGACTAATGTACTTAAGCTTCCCGAGCCGGTGAGCATCGGTTTGGGAACGTGCCGGAGCGGCGTGTTTTCCGGCGCGCGTGCCGGCGGATAAGCCGGACGGAACAATTTTGAGATAAAAAGTGGCTGCCGTTTGGACGGGCGGCATATCCGCATGGGGCGGCAGTCACCGTATTCTCAAAGCTATTTATGAATTTGACAGAGGACGGACCGCGTAATTTGAGTCAATCCGAAAATCGGGATTAACGTGGGTTTTGTTTTTGCGGTCTTTTCCTTGTGAAAATGATAAAAAACCCGTCAGGGAATGGGAGTTTTGACAATGGATAATAAGTATTTAGAGGACTTGATTTCAAAAACTGTTGTTGACATACTCAAAAAGAAAGAGGAAAGCGACGGCATAAAGGTAGGAGTGTCGGCAAGACATGTGCATTTATCGCGCAAAGATCTCGACGCGCTCTTCGGCGAGGGTTATGAGCTGACGAAAAAGAAGATGCTCATGGGTGATCAGTTCGCCGCGGAGGAATGCGTGACGCTTGTAAGCCCGAATTTAAAGACAATAGAGGGCGTGAGAATTTTGGGACCGGTGCGGTCAGAGTCGCAGGTTGAGATTTCAAGAACCGACACATTTAAATTAAAGGTTTCCCCGCCGGTTCGTCCGTCGGGCGAATTAAAGGGCGCGGCGCCTATGGCGCTTGTCGGACCCAAGGGCAGCATATTTTTGAATGAATGCTGCATTATCGCGAACCGTCACATACATCTTACGCCCGAGGACGCGGAGAAATACGGCGTTAAGGACAATGATTTGGTTGACGTGGAAATTGAAAATTCAAAGCCGACAAAGTTTTATGACGTTCAGGTGCGCGTGAGAGCGGATTTCAATACCGAAATGCATATCGATACCGACGACGCGAACGCGTGCGCGATTAAAACCGGCGACAGAGTGAGGATTATTACAAAATAATCCTTCTTCGCGTATTTAATGAGGAAGAAAGTTATGATTTTAGGCAGAGTATACGGAAGCGTTGTATCAACGCATAAGCTTGACACGCTTGTGGGCTATAAGTTTATGCTCGTGCAGTGCATCGAAAACGGAAAGCTGATTGATAAATATCTCGTCGCGGTCGACGGCGTAGGCGCGGGAATGGGCGAGGACGTTATAATCGCGCAGGGCAGCGCTGCGCGCGTCGCGCTCAAAAAGCCCGATACCGTCCCGGTCGACGCGGTGATCGTGGGCATTCTGGACGAAAAACAGGCGTGACGGGGAGAGGACATAATATGAATTTAGCGGAAATTCAGAAAATTGTATATGACGCGGGGATAGTCGGCGCGGGCGGCGCGGGCTTCCCGACGCATCGGAAATTTTCGGATAAGGTCGAGCAGATCATCGTGAACGCGGCGGAATGCGAACCGCTTATGATGGTGGATCATCATATTCTGGAAAAGCATTTGCAGCCGCTTGTTGATACGCTCAACCTTCTTCTTGACGCGCTCGGCGCGCGCGAGGCGATTATAGGAATCAAGGGCAAAAATATGCATCTGCTTGATTCAAAAATCGTCGCATCTTTAGCCGGTACCCGCGTTTCAATACATGAAATACCCGATATTTATCCTGCCGGAGACGAGGTCGTACTGACATATGAGACGACGGGAAAAATCATTCCGGAGGGCGCGATACCGGTTATGGTCGGCGTTATGGTAATCAATGTCGAAACGGTTTACAATATTTATAAAGCGGTCACAAACGGTCAGCCTGTGGTGGATAAATACATAACGATAGGCGGCGACACGCCCGAGGACATAACGATAAAAGCTCCGATAGGAATGAAGATCCGCGAGCTTCTTGAAGCAGCGGGATTCGGTAATCTCGAAGGCAAAACCGTTATAAACGGCGGTCCGATGATGGGTAAAATCGTCGATCTGGAAAACGATACCGTCACGAAAACCACCAAGGGTCTGCTTATTTTCCCGACGACACATTCGATTGTCCAGCGCAAGCTTCGCCCGATGCGCATGATTTTAAAGCGCGCGTCGGCTGCGTGCTGCAATTGTACAATGTGCTCGGATATGTGCCCGCGGAACCTGCTTGGATATTCATTAAACGTCCATAAGACGATCCGCGCCGCGTCGCACAGCGAGGTCATGGACACGGAGGCGTTTTTGCAGTCGTCGCTTTGCTGCGGCTGCGGAGTATGCACGGTGATCGCATGTCAGCAGGATCTCGACCCGCAGGCGGTTTCAATGGAGGTCAAGGGGCTTTTGGGCAAGCATGGCTTAAAGCGCCGGAACAATAAAGCGCCGGAGCACGTAAAGCCCGAACGGGCGTCGCGGCTCGTATCGTCGTCGGTGCTCATAGACCGATTAGGCATCAGAAAATATGTCAAGGACAAGGTAGAAAGACGCTACACGGAATTTAATCCGTCGGCGGTATACATAGAATTAAAGCAGCATGTCGGCAAGCCGGCGGGCGCGGCTGTAAAGGAGGGCGACAAAGTTTCCGTCGGAGACGTTGTCGCGGCGACTGCCTATGAGGATTTAGGCACAACAATGCATGCGAGTATAAACGGAACTGTCGCGGAAATCACCGACAGGTACGTGAAAATCGTGAGATAAGGAGGCGCGTAAAATATGAATTCCATAGGTCTGGTTGAGGTAAAAAACGTATCGAAGGGCATAGTTGTAACAGATGAAATGCTCAAAAGCGCGGGCGTTACGCTCATATCGTCCGGCTCGGTCTGCCCGGGCAAATTCGTGACGATAGTCGGCGGAGAGCTCGCCGCGATTCACGCGGCGGTCGACCGCGCGGTACTCATAGCCGAGGACGCGCTGATTGATAAATTCGTAATAGGTAATCTGGGGAACAAGGTTTTTGAAGCGATATGCGGAACGGCTGAGATCACGGAAAAGAAGGCGTTCGGAATAATCGAGACGTTCACGGCGGCAAGCGCCATAGAGGCTGCCGACGCGGCGGTAAAATCAGGCGATATCGAGCTTGTAGAGGTACGCGTGGCGCGCGGCATGGCGGGAAAATGCTTCGCCTCGCTTACCGGAGATGTTGCGGACGTTCGCGCGGCGGTCGATGCCGGCGCGAGAATCGCGGCGGCATCGGGCGTGCTTATAAACACGGAGGTAATTGCAAATCCTCATCCTGAGCTGTGGGAAGCGGTGCTGTAAACGGATAATTATCAATGAAAAATACGCGGTGTTTTGCCGCGTATTTTTATTATGCAAATCTCCGGGCACAGAGATTTGAAAACAGTATCAATCGTACAAGTGCTCGAAAATATAAGCAACCTCCATTTTTGTCGGAACGCGGGGATTGGTTTTCGTGCAGCTGTCGGCGATTGCCTTTTCCGCCATAGAATCCACGGCGTTAAAATATTCGGTCTTGTCTATGCCGCATTGCGACACGGAAAGAGGAATGTTCATTTCCTTGCACATAAACTGCATCCAGCCAATGAGCGCGCGTATGGTCGTGATTTCGTTAAAATTGCTGCACCCCAGAAGCTTCGCTACATTTACGTATTTGCGCACACACGGCGGGTATTCCTTCTGCGATTTTGAATGCACGGAGATGCCCGAGTTATATTCTATTATGTGAGGCAGAAGCATCGCGTTCGCGCGTCCGTGAGGTATGTGGAATTTTCCGCCCAGGGCATGAGCCATTCCGTGATTGAGTCCGAGCGAGGCGCTGTTGAAAGCCAGCCCGGCAAGACAAGACGCGACATGCATCTTCTGGCGCGCGTGGGTGTCGTTATTGTCAAGATATGACCTCAGGAGGAAGGTGCCGCATATTTCGATCGCCTTTTCGGCGAGCGCCGCGCTGAACTCGTTGTTATTTATGCTGACGTATGCCTCTATCGCATGAGTAAGCACATCCATACCCGTGTCCGCGGTGATGGCGGCGGGAACGCTCTTAACGAGCGCCGCATCCAGAATGGCTTCCGTGGGAAGCATGGAATCCGCGACAAGCGGATATTTTATATCCTTGTCCGGATCGGTAACGACCGCGAATGAGGTGACCTCCGAGCCGGTCCCGGAGGTTGTGGGAATGGCGATCATTGCCGTCGGCTTATTCGTTGAACGCGCCGCAAATTCGCGTATTGCCTTTGCGCTGTCTATGGCGCTGCCTCCACCGACGGCTATTACGCAGTCGGGATCGGCTTCCAGCATCGCCTTAACTCCGTTTTGGATTTTTTCGAGCGGCGGGTCCGGAACGACGTCGGAAAATATTTCATATTCGGTATATCCCTGCTGAAGCGGCATGGTTATCATTTGAAGCATTCCGCTTTTGACCACGAACGGGTCCGTGATTATAAGCGCCTTTTTGTAGGGAATGTCGGAAAGACGCTCCAGGGAATTTTCGCCAAAGTAAATTTTTGTTTTAATGTCAAAGCTTTTCATAATGTTTCCCCCAATATTTTATAATGGTATTATATAACATTTTCCGCCGTATTACAAGCCGAAATTGCGATATTTATATATATAAATCCGAATTTATTCTTATCCGCCGCCGCAAATTTTTCTTTTTTTCCCAATGCGTTTGTGGTATACTGTAATTAATCGGTATATTAAGGAGGCGCGGCTATGGCGGTAAACATAATACGCGGAGAAATAGGCTCCGGGAAAAGCATGCTTTGTATGGAGATGATAAAGCGCGTGCATGAAAAGCATCCCGAAGATAAATGCATCATGCTTGTGCCGAATCACTATTCATATGAAACGGAGCGCCGGTTCGTGAGGGAGTTTGGCGGCACGGGAATAAACAACATAGAGGTTCTGACGCTCAGAAAGCTCGCTTTAAACCTGCTCGATTACGCGTCGCTCAATTATATAACAGCTGCCGGCAGGCATATGCTTATTCATAAGGCGGTTTTAAGCTTTTGCGGGGAAAATGACCGCTCCGTTGACGCGAGGCTCATAGCGTCCATGAAAAAGACGGGGTTTACCGACGTGATGTCCTCGCTCATCAACGAGTTTAAGAGATATATGATTGGGTTTGAGGAAATGGAGGAAATCGCGGAAAGGGTAGAACATGAAGGGCTTCGGTCAAAGCTGACGGCGGCGGCGCGCGTATATAAAAGCTACTGCGAATACATCGGCGCGTCCGGCTACACCGACAGCGAGGACGATAACATACGGGTTGCGGAGCGTATTTTGTCCGGCTCTGTTTTCGGACCGCGCACGCATGTATGGGTGGACAGCTTCGATGAGCTGCTGCCTCAGCAAAGACGCGTTATTGAAGCTATCGCCGCCAAGGGCGCGCCGCTTACGATAAGCGTTTGTCATTCCGATACGAAGCCGGTTTACGCGCGCGCCGCGGATACGGAGCGCGCGGCGTTTGAGACGGCGGAGCGGTACGGATTGGGCGAGATAATAGAAACGGGCTCCGGCTTTAAGGGAAATAAGCGCGGCGATATACGCTTTTTGCTTGACAACTGGGGCGCGTCGGACGCCGCTTATGATAAGGAAGCGGAAAACATTTCGATTTTTACCGCGCGGGACATTTACAGCGAGGTGGAGAAAACCGCCTGCAAAATTACGGACCTTGTGCGGGAGGAGGGTTTAAGATACCGGGATATTGCCATTTTGTGCGGCAGCACGGAAAATTATAATCATATAATCGAAACGGTTTTTGACGAGTATAAAATTCCGTATTTCACGGACAGCACCGTCGCCCTTTCGGACCATCCGATTGCGATGCAGCTTTTATCTGTGTTTGATATTTTTGAAAGCGATTGGACGTATGAAGCAATGTTTTGCTATCTGAAGGCGGGCTTTATCTATACGCGCAGAAGGGACGGCGCGCTTTTGCCGCTCAACCCGTCGGACATTGACCGCCTGGAAAACTTTGTTTTAAAGTACGGAATTACGGGCAGGCGCGTATGGACGCGCGAGGAGGACTGGACAAGCGCGCGGGAGATGTTTCTGACAATATTCCCCGACGCGGGAGACGGAGAGTGCGCGGAGGATGCGATATCAAAAATTGACGCGCTGCGGCGGGAGATTGCCGCTCCGCTTACCGAGCTTTATGAAAAAACCCGCGGACATGCCGCGGCTAAGGTCTTTGCGGAAGCCGCGTTTGAATTTTTATGCGGCATAAATCTCGGAAAGGGTCTCAAAACGGAGGTTCGCAGGCTGCGCGGCGAGGGGCGCGTGAATGAGGCGGAGCAGTTTACAAAGCTCTGGAACCTGCTTCTCGATGTGCTTAATCAGGCAGCCGTGGCGCTGGGCGAAGAGGAAATTGATTTTATAAAATTCGGCGAATATGTGCGGGTAGGCTTGTCGCAGTGTGAAATAAGGACGATCCCGTCCGGACTTGATCAGGTTTACGTGGGCAGCGTTGAAAAGTGCTCGGCTTCGGAGGTAAGAGCGATGTTCATTGTCGGAGCGAACGACGGAACCTTTCCCGGCAGGATAGCGTCGGAGGGCTTTTTCTCCAACGCCGACAGAAATCTGCTCAGCGGCAGCTTCGGCATGGCAATCGCGCCCGACACGAAACGGACGCTGGAGCGGCAGCATTTCAAGGTTTACCGCGCCGTATGCGCCGTGACCGAGCAGCTGTTTATATCGCGTCCCGCGCAGAGCACTGACGGACGCGCTCTCATGCCCTCGGCGCTTATAAGCGATATAGAGCGGGTGATACCCAAGGCGCGCCGCGGCGATGATACGGTATGGGATAATGAAAACGAGTATATGTATATTTCAACGCCGGAGGCGACGATACACCGTATGCTTATAAACAAATCCGCGCGGCGCGGAGCTCCGGTAAATCCCATATGGGACGCGGCGTATGAGTGGTATGCGGAGCATCCGGAATGGAGCGCCTTCATATCGCTTATAGACCGCGCGAAGTGGTACATGAAATCGGACATAAAGCTTGACGAGGAGCTCGCGCGCGGACTTTATGACGTGAAAACCATGTACAGCGCAAGCCGTTTGAACGCGTTCTCCCTGTGCCCGTTCGGGTATTTTATGAGGTACGGAATACGCGCGAAGGAGCGCGAAATCCGGGAAATATCACCGGCGGACGCGGGCAGCTACGCGCATGAGGTCATACGCCGGTTCTGCGAAGCGGTCGAGGCGGGAGCGGAAACGGACGCGGAGCGTATAAATTGCTGGCGCGCGCTTTCGGACGCGGAGCGCGAGCGGCTGCTTGACGATATAACGGCGCGGGCAAGGGAAAATGTTTTAAGCGCCGGAGGCAAGGGCTCAGAGCGCAGCGCTGGCATTTTGGAGCGCACCGGAAAAAATATAAAAAACGCCGCGAAAACCGTTCACAGAACGTTATCGCACGGGAAATACGCACGGCGCGGACTGGAAATGGAATTCGAGCTTCCCATTAATGACACGGTGGGCATTTACGGGATAATAGACCGTGTGGACGCGTATTCGGACGAAAGAGAAACGCGGCTCAGGATTATAGATTATAAGACGGGACGAACCTCGTTTAACATTTCGCACATAGCGGACGGAGTTGATATGCAAATGGTTATATACGCTGTCGCCGCCGCGCACAGCATGGGCGGCGGCGGGGATGCGCGCGTGACCGGAATGTATTACAATAAGGCGCACAGTAAAATGCTGCCGCTGCCTATGGGAGCGGGAAAAAGCGAGGCGGACGAAAAGAGGAACGAACAGCTCAGGCTTGACGGCGTGACATTTATACGCTCCGATGAGGATTTGTATGAGATGGATGAGGAAATGCGCGACGGCAAAGACGGCGGATTTTTAAATATCGAGTATAACTCGCGCGGCGCTCTCAGGGACAAAAACGCCCTGCGAAGCGAGGAGGAAATGCTTGGGCTTATGGATTTTGTGAAGGAAAAAATAACGGAAATCGACGGACAAATAAAATCCGGACATATAGAGTGCGAGCCGTACACCCCGGAAAGCGGCGTGTCGGCGTGCGTTTACTGCGGATATGCGGATATATGCCGGTTTAAAAATATGCCGAAGGAGCGCAGATGCGTGCTTGAAGACGAGCGTATCTGGGCTGCGATGGCTGAGCGCGGCAGGCGGACGGGAGGCGGAAACGATGGCGGTAAAATGGACTGACGAGCAAAGGAGAGCAATAGAAACAAAGCGGGACGACGGTTCGATACTTGTAAACGCGGCGGCGGGCTCCGGAAAAACCGCCGTTCTTGTGGAGCGCGTGATAAACCGCCTTTTAAACGAGCACGGAAGCATTGACCGTATGCTTGTTGTTACCTTCACGGAGGCGGCGGCGTCCGAAATGCGGGATAAAATTATAAAACGCCTGTATTCCGAGCTCAGCCGCGCGAAGGGAGATGCCGCGGAGTTTATAAAGCGGCAGCTTATGCTGAGCGCGGACGCGGATATTCTTACGATCGACTCGTTTTGCTTAAGAGTGCTTAAAAATAATTTTTATGTGCTCGGTATTGACCCCGATTTCCGCATAGCGGATTCGGCTGAGGCGGAGCTGCTTTCCGATGATGCGGCGGATTCGCTCTTTGAGCGCCTGTACCGCGCGGACGAGGGCACGAAGGAGAGGGAGAGCTTTAACAGGCTCTTGAATATTTACGCCAACAACAGGAGCGACGAGCCGTTAAAGGCACTGATGCTCGGTATATACAGATTTACGCAGTCCTTCGCGCGCCCGATCGAATGGCTCGACGAAAAGGCGGCGATGTATGCCGGGGACGCGGAAAACAGCGTGTGGATGAGAGAGCTTGTTCCGGAGCTGTATATCAGACGCATGGGACGCGAGTATCTGCGGGAATTTTCCGAATTGCTGCGCCGCATGGGAGAGGACGTGCTGCCGGACTATGACGGCTCCGCCCCGTCGCCGGAGCAGCGTTCGGTTTTAACGGCGCGATACGGCGAGATAGTCAACGGCTTATGTGTGCTCCGGGCGGCGGCTGAGGCGCTTTCAAAAGCCGGAGCATGGGCGGATGCACATGCGGTGTACGAGAGGTACGTGCGGGACGGCGGGGGAATAGACTCCCTTACGCTCAGGAACAAGCCGAAGGACATAGAGGCGCCGATAGAGGATTGGAAATATTTCTGCGCGGCGCGAAATGAGCTGAAAAAAAGCTTTTTCTCCGACTGCGCCGAATTTCAGACCGCGAATCCGGAGGAACTGTTTCACGCCGGCGGCTTAAAGCGGCAGGCGGACGAGCTTGTATGGCTGGTTAAGGAATTTGACGCGGAATATACGCGGCGCAAGGAAATAAGAAATACGCGCGAGTTTTCGGACGTGGAGCATCTTGTATACGTATTGTTTTCGTCGAACGAGGAAGCCCGCGCCCTTTACAGGGATAAATACGATGAGATTTTAATAGACGAGTATCAGGATACGAACGGTTTGCAGGATTCCATTTTTGAGCTCATTTCCCGGGGCGGGAAAAATCTGTTTATGGTCGGGGATTTAAAGCAGAGCATTTACCGTTTCCGCGGCGGAGACCCGACTATTTTCAAAGGCAGGAGTACGCGCTACAGGTCCGGCGAAAGCGGAGACATACGAATAGACCTGTCTCAGAATTTCAGAAGCGCGCAGGAAATACTCCGTTCGGTAAACGACGTGTTTGAAAGCGTTATGTCGGAGGAACTGGGAGACGTCGATTATTCCGGCAGCGAACGAGCGGTGCGGCTGTCAGACGACAAAAAAACCGACGAGGCATATCGCTCGGAGGCTCACTTTGTGGCATATGAAAAGGACGGGGAAATGACGGCGTTCGAGGCGGAGGCGGAGTTTATAGCGGACAGGATTTCGGAAATGGTGAACGGCGGCTTTATGATAGATGACGGCGGAAAAAAACGCCCTGCCGCGTGTCGGGATATATGCATTCTCAGCCGCTCCGTAAGGGGCGGAGCGGGCGCGGTTTTGTCAGCCGCGCTTGCGCGCAGGAGGGTAAATTCGTATGTGGAAACGGAGGACTATTTTGAAAAGCGCGAGGTTCGGCTCATGCTGTCTCTTATTTCGGTAATTGACAACAATATGCAGGATATACCTCTTACAGCCGTAATGCGCTCGCCCATCGGCGGATTTTCGGATAACGATCTGGCGCGGATTCGTATATATACGCCGCGCGGAGACTTGTTTTCAGCCGTGAAAAATTACCGCGCCGACGAGACGGGCATGACGGGAGCCGAAACGGCAGTGAAAATAAAATGCCGCAGACTTGTGAAAAATCTTGAAAGATGGCGCGGCTATGTAAAGCTCAAATCCGTGGCGAATTTGATATGGAGCATATACGAGGAGACGGGCATTTACGATTTTATGGGCGCGTTTGAAGGCGGCGAGGAGCCTCAGGCGAACCTGCGGCTTTTGTATGAAAGAGCGAAGCAGTATGAGCAATCGGGATTTAAGGGGCTTTTTAATTTCATAAAATATATAGAGAAACTTGAAAACCGCAGCTCGGATTTGAGCAGCGCGAGCCTGATGGGCGAGGGACGCGACGTTGTAAGGATCATGACTATTCATAAAAGCAAGGGACTTGAATTTCCGGTGGTGTTCCTCGCGGGAATGGGCAGGAATCTGAATCTGCGCTCGGATTTCGGCACGGTCGCGCTTCATAAGGATCTGGGCTTCGGGCTGTGGTACGCGGACGAGGAGGCAGGCTATTTCGAGGACACGCTTCCGGCGCGGCTCGTGCGCGGACAGAACCGCCGCGAGGATATTTCCGAGGCAATGCGTCTTTTGTACGTGGCGATGACTCGTCCGAAGCACAAGCTTATAGTTGTCGCGTCGAAACGATTTTCGGGCAGCGCTAAGAAGCCGTTTGAGGATAAGGTTTTAGAGCAGCTTGAAAAATGGAAAAGGGGAATTTTGCCGAGCGGAGCGAAATCCTATGCGGATTGGATTTTTCCGGCTGCCGTGAGCCATCCGGAGGATTGGAGCTTCAGCGTACACTATTATGAGCCGTACATCGGAGAGGAGGAGCCGGAACGGGAAAGGGAGCCGGTCAGGGTGAGCGGCGAGCTTCGCGAGGCTGTGCGGCGGAGCTTCGAGTACGAATATGAATATCCCGAAAGCGGGTATATCCCCGCCAAAACGTCTGTGACGGCGCTGAAACAAAAAAACGCCGGGGAGGAGTTTGACGCCGAAAACGCGGACAGAAAATATGAATACGACCCGATATATATGGAGGAGGAGCCCGAATTTATGCGCTCGGGAAAACGCGGCGCCCAAATCGGTACGGCGCATCATCAGGTTATGGCGTATATAGACATCGGAGCGCTGCGCGATATTCCGGAGGGGGAATACGAACGATTTGTGCTGGACGAAATGGAGCGGCTTGCGCAGGAGGGGCAGCTCGAGCGGTTTTATATCGAGGACGCGCCGACGCGGACCGCTATAGCGCGGCGGGCGGCGGAGTTTTTCTCATCGGAAATCGGCAAACGGGTAATACGCGCGGATAATCTGCGGCGCGAGCAGCCGTTTCAAATCGAGATAGGCGCGAATATTTATGATGAGTCGCTCGCGGATAAATATTCCGGAGAGAAGGTGATTTTGCAGGGCGTTATAGACTGCTATTTTGAAAACGCGGACGGTACGGTAACGCTGCTCGATTACAAAACCGACCGCTGCCGGTCCGAAAGCGACGTGATCCGTTTGAAGGAACGATACGCGGTGCAGCTGCGCCTTTATTCGGAGGCGATAGAACGCATTACCGGAAAACGCGTAACGGAAAAATATCTTTACCTGTTTTCGGCGGGAAAATTGGCGGGCGTGGATTGAAAATCAAAAAAATTTAAAAATATATGTTTCCTTTTGCGGACATTTGTGATACAATGACAGAAGATAATGGTTTTGAGGTGCTCGAAAATGGAAATATACGGATTAAAACAAAAGAAAAAGAAAAAATGGTGGCTTATACCGGTTATAGCGGCAGCTGTAATTCTCATTGTAATTTTTGCCGTAGGCATAACGCTCGGCTCATCAAATTCCGATAAGGAGGCGATATCGGCTGCCGTAAGCGAAAATGCGGAATTGAAGCGCCAGATTGAGGATTTAAACGGACAGATACAGACCCTGCAGGAGCAGCTTTCTCAAAAACAGAGCGAGCTTGACGCACAGGCCTCCGCAGCGCCGGCTCAGGCTTCGGCTCAGCCGGAGGGCGGGGAAAACGAGTCAACAAGCCCGAGAAATTACGAGGATTAAACGCGCCCGAGAGCGGACGGCGGCGCGCCTGCGCGCCGCCGCAAAAAAATTTTTTTGCGATTTTCAAAAAAATTACTTGACATGCGGCGGAGGCGGTGTTATAATTACTTTGCTTTGGAAGGCTCTTTTTTTTTGCCGCCCTCAAAAACAAGCGGGAGGCGGGAAAGAGCGTATCGTATAATGCAAAGGCGGAGGTGTTTTATAATGAGAGTAAAGATTACGTTGGCATGTTCGGAATGCAAGCAGAGAAACTACAATACCATGAAGAACAAAAAGAATGACCCGGACAGGCTTGAGATGAATAAATACTGCAAATTTTGCAGAAAGCATACGCTTCATAAGGAAACGAAATAATCCGTTTATAAAATTAATTTGAGTAAGGATGTGTAAAAATGGCAGGGATGGACGCGTCTAATAAGCAAAGCATAGCCGTAAAGGGCAAGAGATTTTTAAAAGAAACAAAATCCGAGCTTAAAAAGGTAACATGGCCCACGAGGGAGCAGCTTATCCATAATACGGGAATTGTTCTTGTATTTATTATAATATTCACTATCATATTGTCGCTTCTGGATTTCGGATTTCAGGAGTTATTCTCGTGGTTCACGAATATTATGGGCTGATTCCGCGGGAATAAACTTTTCGGGAAGGAGCGGTCAGCGCCGTCCGGCGCTGACCGGATCAGATTGTCCGCGCGAAGGCTTTCTTGCCGTGCATAAAGCCGCGGCGCAGGGACAAAATCTCCGTTTAACGCCTTATCCGCCCACGGTAAAAGCGTTAAATTTTTCATTGATATTTGTGGGCGGAAAGGCTATGGAGATTTTAATGGCTGACGAAGCAAAGTGGTATGTGGCGCACACATATTCCGGATATGAAAACAAGGTTAAAGCCAATATAGAAAAATCTGTCGAAAACCGCGGTATGCAGGATTTGATCCCCGATGTGCGCGTTCCGGTAGAGGAAGTAGTCGAGAAAAAAGGCGATAAGGAGAAAATCGTTCAGAGAAAGATTTTCCCGGGCTATGTTGTTATCAAAATGGTGATGACGGACGAAAGCTGGTATGTCGTAAGAAATACCAGGGGAGTTACGGGCTTCGTAGGTCCCGGCTCAAAGCCCGTGCCTCTCTCCGACGAGGAGGTGGCGAGAATGGGTATTGAAAAGCCGCCGGTAAGAGATATCGGTTTCAAACCCGGAGATTTCGTGGAAATAAAGTCCGGACCTATGGAGGGCTTCTCGGGTAAAATCGCGAGCATTAACAATGAAACGGGTAAGGTTAACGTCATGGTATCGATGTTTAACCGCGAGACACAGATTGAGATCGACCACACTCAGGTCGAGGCGGTCGGTTAAAGCTTTGGTTTAAACGCTCGGATGCGTTTGAATATAATCGGGAAGCGTGGGCTTTCCGACGGCGGCGGATCCGCCGCCAATCCCTCTGGTAACAGTGGGAGGGCGAATTAAACCGCCCGCAATTACCACAGTACGGATTTATTTCCGTAAAAATTCAAGGAGGTGGCCGTTAATGGCACAGAAAGTACAAGGTTATATCAAATTACAGATACCTGCCGGCAAGGCTACGC
>CANQQZ010000023.1 GCA_947626135.1 uncultured Clostridia bacterium | reverse complement strand
TATATGCCGGAATCCCGAGATTATTCCTCCCCGCGTAAAATTTTCCCGCGGGTTCAGTTGAATCAACCGAAACCGGCACAGTCGCGGCGGCTAAGACGGCGCTGACGTTAACCGTAGCAGTTAACAAGGGTGAAGGCGCGCTCGACGGCGCTCCGAAGCTCGGCGATGTGCTCAGCGCTGCCGTAACAGTAACGGAAGAGGCTGATCCTCCGCTTACGGATACCAGCTACGATTACCAGTGGTACAGAGGCGAAACCGAAATCGAAGGCGCAACAAGCAAGGATTATACGGCTGCCGCAGCGGATATCGGTCAGACCTTGAAGGTCAGTGCAACGGTTAAGTCCGATAACGCCAAATATACCGGTACGGCGACGTCACAGCCCACTCAGGCGGTTGAAGATACGGCGCTGTACAGAATGGACGTATCTGATGCGACGACAATGGACGGCAAGATAGTTTCGTATAAGCTTGTAGACGGTGATGTTTCACAGGCAAGCAGTGTTACCCCGGAGGAGGTATCCTTGGCGGACGTTGCCGATTTCGGAACAGCGACAACCAAAACAAGCGCGTGCACGGCTCTTGACGGCTGGGGTTACAAGCATTGGGTGCTCGCTTCGGATTTCACGACCGGCAGACAGTCGTATGTAGAGGTTGACAAATCGACAAATACCGTACAGCTTCACAATCCCGGAAACGACAGCGCGAACGGCGTTCTTTCATTCCTTCCGTCACAGAAGGATATCACTCTTCCTGAGGATAAGGTATATATATACGCTTTTGAGATTGTCGGAAAGACGACACGCGACGCATCTTGCACATATCATTACGGCGTGACGACATCCGCTTCCGGAAGCACGCTCACAAGCGCAAAGGAGACGGATTTCACCGCTGTAAACACAGCGGAGGTAGCAACGCCGGTCGGTATCATAGTAAATCCGACGGAAAAAACATGTAAGTTCGTTATAGACGGAAAGCTCGAAGAAAGTCTGACCTATGACTACACCTCATCCGATGCTCCTACGGGTATCTATATAAGAGGTAACGGAAACGGCGGCAGCGCCAAGGACGGTTACATCGGAATAAGAAATCTTGTTGTAGCCTCCGCTGACGCGACAACTCAGGTAGCAATCAACTACCTTTCCAAGGGCGCGGACAGCAACACTGCTATAAACGACGCCGAGGGCAAGACAGCATCAACAGTTGACTGGGTTGCGGGCGCTCCGTTTACAACATCGGCTAAGATGAAGGAGAACTTTGACAATACCGGAAAGACCCTCAGATATATGTACAATGCGGACGAAAGCATTGCCGCGATTGAAGCTGTAAGCGATACCAACAAGACAATTAACCTTGTGTTCGACCCGGTTGAATATAAGGAAACATCGATAAAGGTTACGCTTCCCGCCGCCGCAGAGGCTGAAGGAGTTACGGTTCCGGTTATCGTAAACGGTACTCCCGACGATCCTACAGCCGCGAAGGTGGATAATCAGACGGTAAGCATTCAGATTGAGAATACCCAAACGGAAGGCACAGGCACGATAAACCTTCTTCCGGGCACCTATACATACAGTGTTGAGGAATCGGAATACAATCTTCCCAAGACCGGAGATATAAAGAGCGGCGAGGATTGCACTATCTTGCTTGAGGAAAATCCCGACCCGAAATATGCGGTAACGATTAATACGGCTCCGTTTGCCACGGTTGTGCTTGACGCGGGACAGTCAACCAAAGAGACAGTGGTTCCCACTCAGACGACAAAGGCTGACGCTACCGGAACGGCTGTATTTACAGACCGTATTCCCGCCGGTTCGTATACGGTTGATATCACAACCACGAACAAGTATCTTGACAGCAAGCAGGACGCATCCATAACGGTTGCCAAGGGAGCGACAAGTATTGATGTTGCGCTTGATTTCAAGGCAACGTATGAGAATATGATTTACGGTCAGGACTTCTCCGACGCCGATAATGCGTTAAATGTCAATACCACACCGTTGAAGGGCTGGACAGGCGCAAATGTCGCGGACGCGAGAATTAACAATGGCACGACCTATGCACCGGGCTTCTCGAATACCACAAACGTTCAGTCGCTGTCGGGCGGAAATCATCTGTTTATTTATACGTATAATCAAAGCGACAGTACGTATAAGCTTACGACTGACGAGAACATAACAAAAATCAAGTTCGACGCGTTCTACGGCAATATGTGCAATGATGGCGATTCAGCAAGACATAATCGCACTAATGCGGAGGTAAAGCTTCAGCTTGGCGGCACGAACTTAAACGATATAGGCACATATGCTTATAACGGCGGCACATCCACGCTTACCGTAGGCACGAAAAAGGCTCAGAAATCAGAGTCCGATGTTAACGTATACGATAAGTGGCTTAACTATGAGATTACAATCTCGGGAAAGAAAGCGACCGTAACGGTTAAGGACGGCGCTGACACCGTAATTTCGGCGGAGCAGGTTGATCTTACGGACGAGGACGCGGATATTAAGTCATTTAACATAACTACGGTACAGCAATGGGGTGCGATTGCTATTGACAACCTTGAGGTTTACGGCGCGGGTGAATAATCCGTTTCGGTAAATCCGATATACACATGACAAAATTAAAGGACCGCATATGCGGTCCTTTATTTATGCGCCCACGGCTGTGACGGTGATCCCGCCGCCGTCGGCGTCCACGGCTACAGCCGTTCCCTCCGTCAGCCTTCCCGTGAGAGATAGCCGCGCGAGCTTATCCTCCACAAGCGACTGTATAGCGCGCTTGAGCGGTCTGGCGCCGTATTTGGGGTCGTAACCCTCCTTTAATACCGCGTCCTTTGCTGCGTCGGTTATCGTAAACGATACGCCTCTTTCGCCGAGCCTCGTGATTATATCACGCAGCATAAGGTCTATGATTTGCCTCAATTCCCCGGTTTTGAGCGGTTTAAACGTTACCGTATCGTCTATTCTGTTTAAAAATTCGGGCTTGAAGAATTTCTTCAGGCTTCTGTCAACGTTATCCTCCATTTTTAGCTCGGCGGAGGAATTAAATCCCGCCGCGGCGGTTTTAAACTCCGAACCGGCATTGGTCGTCATGATTATTATGGTGTTTTCAAAATTGATTATTTTGCCGTGGCTGTCCGCGACGCGTCCGTCGTCGAGAATTTGCAGGAACAGGTTGAAAACCTCCGGATGCGCCTTTTCAATCTCGTCAAGCAATATTACCGAATACGGCTTGCGGCGAACCTTTTCCGTCAGCTGCCCCGCGTCGTCATAGCCGACATAACCGGGCGGCGAGCCGATGAGCTTCGATACCGAATGCTTTTCCATATACTCGGACATGTCTATCCGTATAAGCGCGTCCTCGCTGTTAAACATTACCTCGGCGATGGTTTTCACAAGCTCCGTTTTTCCCACGCCGGTGGGACCGGCGAATATGAACGATACGGGACGCTTTTTTGCCGTGATATCCGCGCGGGCGCGCCGTATGGCGCGCGACACGGCTTTTACAGCCTCGTCCTGACCTATTATGCGCTTGTGTATGCGGTTTTCCAAATCAAGGAGCCGCTCCGCCTCGCTTTCCGTTATGCGGTGCACGGGGATCTTCGTCCAGCCTTCTATTACAGCCGCGACGTCGTCGAATGTGATTTCCGCCTTCGCCGCCTCAGCCTGCGCCTTGTTAAACGCGTCGTCGAGCGCATAGCGCTCGGTTTTGAGCCTTGCGACCGTTTCGAAATCATTTTTTTCCTCAGCCTCCGCCATCTGCGCCTCGGACGCGGCTATCTGCGCCGAAAGCGAAGCCGCCTCGTAAATGGCGCGGTTTCTCAGATTGACGCGCGAGCCCGCCTCGTCTATTACGTCGATCGCTTTATCCGGCAGAAAGCGGTCGGTGATGTAGCGCTCCGAAAACCGCACGCTGTCCTCTATAACGTCGTCCGGGATTTTTACCTTATGATAATCCTCGTAATAATCCTTAATTCCGCGCAGAATTTCTATACTTTCCTCAACGGACGGCTCGTCTATGATAACAGGCTGGAATCGGCGCTCCAGCGCGCTGTCCTTCTCGATATGCTTACGGTATTCGCTGAGCGTTGTCGAGCCGATAATCTGTATTTCGCCTCTGGCGAGCGCGGGCTTTAAAATATTCGCGGCGCTCATCGCGCCCTCCGCGTCGCCCGCGGCGACGATATTGTGTATCTCGTCTATCACCAGGACAACATTTCCCGCTTCCTCCGCTTCCTGCAAAAGGTTTGTGAGCCGCGCCTCAAACTGACCGCGGAACTGCGTGCCGGCGACAAGCGCGGCAAAGTCGATAAGATACAAACGGCAGTCAAACAGCTTCGGCGGCACGCGCTTTTCAAAAATGCGGCATGCCAATCCCTCCGCCACGGCTGTTTTACCCACTCCGGGCTCGCCTAAAATAACGGGATTATTTTTTGAGCGTCTGTTTAAAATCTGGATTATGCGGTCTATCTCCTCGTCGCGGTTTATAACGCGGTCCACCTTGCCCAAAGCCGCCTTCGCGGTCAAATCGGTGCCGTATGTGTCGAGCATACTCTGCTTCTTTTTCTTCCTGCGCTTGCCGCCGTCCGTATTTTGGCGGCTTTCCTGACCGCCCGACGGCTGCGCTCCGAACAGCCCGGAAAACATATCCGCGAACGGCGCCGTTGCGGCTCCGCCCTCGTCCGGCTCCCCGCCCGACATAAGCTCCATCATCTCCGACAGATCCATGTCGCCGTCCATAGACCCGATATTTTCTATAAAATCAGACATCTGCGCGTTTAGATTGTCCAGCTCCTCATCGCTGACGTTGAGATTCCCGAGCATGCGGTTAAGCGGCGAGATCCCCATAGCCTTGGCGCACGGCAGACAAAGCCCGTCGCTCCATGTCTTGTCGCCTTCGATCCGCGTCACGTACAGCACCGCCGGATTTTTTTTGCATTTTGAACATAAATTCATCTCTGTACCTTCTTTGAATGTAGTATTTCACTTAATTTTCAATTATACCACACATTTTTGAAGTTGAAAAGCCTTTTTTTGTTTGTTCACAAAGTATTTACTTTTGCGTCGCGGGGGATAACGGCATAAGAAAAGGACCGCATACGCGGTCCTTTAATTTTGTCATTAATTTTGTCATGTGTGTTTAAGAATTATTCGGCTGTTGTGCTGTACAGCTTTGTGTTCGCAATATACGGACTGCCGGTAACGGTATTCATTTTTATATTTTTGAATTGGTTATTTCGGGTGTTTCTCATATGTGCCGTACCGCTTCCGATAGCCTCCGAGCCGTCCGCGCCTGTGGCTTCAATGTTAAATACCTCGACTTTCAGTCCTTTGTCGTCGTTTGAGACGTTGCCGTCGGCACCAAGAGTTACGGTCATTTTTACCTTATACCACTTGTTTGTTGTATAGGTTCCCGAAATTTGCGGCTGATTTCCGGTGCTGGCGTTAACAATCTCACCTGTTACGCTGCCGTCCTTCGCTGTAAACTTAACCTCTGAACCGACTGAACTGCTGTCTTTGTCAAGTCTGATTCCGAGCACATCGCCGTCCTGCAGCAGCATATCATACATAAATACTGCTGTTCCTTCGGCTGTTGGAGCCGTAAAGGAGTTATTGCCGGCTGTGGGAACGATAGCATTGGAAATATTTAAAACCTCGGTGGGAGTTCCTCCGATAATTGACAGACTGATCTCACTACCGCCTGATGTGTCGGTATTTCTTGCCGCCCACGCACTTACGACATTAATCGTGATTTCCTTTTTAAGCTCGTCTTTTGCGGTGCCGCTTACGGACGGAGTTACGTTTACCTTGATGCTGTCGCCGGCAGCTGCCTGCGCGTCCTTGAGAGTGACAACGCCTTCAGTGGAAACCTCGGCTTTTGCCGAGCTTTCCGTGTCAACAGCCCATGTCCATGTAACGCCTTCTGTAATAGGATATCCTTCGGTGTCAATAAGCGAGGGCGTATACTTTGCAAGAGTCTTATCGCCGCCTGACGGAGCTATTGCAGTGTTAAGCACCGGACCGCCGGAAACATCTACGCTGCCGGGAACCTGAGTTCTTGCGGAAAGCGGAACCGTTTCTTCGACACTGCTCTCGCCCACGGTAAATGGGGTCGAATCCACCTTGTCATATTTGGCGGTCAAAGGCATCTCATAAGTGTACGCGCCGTCCGGAAGAATAAGCGGATCCGCGGCGCTCTGTCCGCTCTTAACCGTTACTCTTCTGATTTCCGTGCCATCCTTCTTGATTATGATAGTTACATCCTCGGTAGTTGCCTCCGAAGTTTTGAAGGTGAAGTTGCGTCCCTGTACGATTTCGATATACGCGCCGCGGTTGCCTTCCTTCATGCCCTCTCTCGACATCAGGCTCGCGAGATAATTGCCGCCCGTAACCTGCAAATACAGTTTATCCTCCAGGATGTTGCTCGATTCTTTAAGAGCGCTTAACACATCGAGCTTCGCCGACTTGTCTGACACGTCTGCGGGACCGCCATCCCATGAAATAGCGCTTGCCGTACCTATGCTGTTGATTGTCGTTGGAACAGACGTCGCTCCGTCCGTCCACGCCTGAACAGTCTTAACCGCAGGAGCTACACTTCTGCTGTTACCGCTCTGATATCCGTAATTTCCGGGAAGGACGAGCTCTGCGCTGTACGCAGTTGCAAGCTTTGTTTCAAGATCGGCGCCTGTTAAGTCAAATTTCAGCAAGCCTTCCGATTTGTAATTATATTTGTTGCCGCTGCTTGTGCCGCTGCTTGTTGCGATAAAGAGCTCTTCAAGCGCGTCAAGTTTTCCGTTGTCGGCATAGGTTACATGGGTTCCGTCATGAAGTTCCTGACCGGAGAACTCTTCCTCCTGGATAACAAACGTATCCGCCGCGACATAAATCTTCGTATTGTCTCCGCTTGTTGTAACAAGCGCGGGGTCAAGACGAACTGTGCATGTGCCGGAAGCGGACTTCGCGCTCGATCGCACCCGCACTACTACCTTACCCGGCTCAGCGCCCTCGCTGATTGTGATTTCTCCCGAGGAGGGATCGACCGCAACATTTTCAACAGGGCTTACCAGACTCCATGCCGCGTCTGATACTTCGCCGTCTTCGGCATCCTTTACCTGCATCGCAACCGTCTGCTCGGAACCGGTTAGGTTGACAACAACATCCGTAGCGGTTACCGGAGATACCTTAAGAGTATTTTCAAACTCCACTTCGCCGGTTTCGGTTGATTCAACTGAACCCGCGGGGGAGTAATCGGCTAAACCAACGGATTATCGTGTCAAATATACACGAATCATACACGAAATTATTTGATTTTGTTCAAAACGGCGACGGCTCTTTCCTCTTCATGCGGGTACAGGTGTGAATAAATATTCCACGTTATTTCGACATTCGCGTGACCGAGCCTGCGGGCGATTTCCTGTATGTTAATGCCGCTGTTGGCGAGCAATGACGCGTGAGAATGGCGAAAATCATGTATGCGGATATGCTTTACGCCCGCTTCCTCGGCGTATTGCAGATTCCTTTTTTGCAGCGTCGTGTTGCGAAGGCATCTGACGCCGCCGCATACGCGGAAATTTTCCGAAAAGCCGCCAATCTTTTCCTGCCTGCGTCTGTGAGTCTCAAGCGCCTTTATCAGCGGACTGGGCATTTGGACGTCACGGATGGACGTGCGGTTTTTTGGCGGCGTTTCCTTGTCGCCGCCGTCGAGCTTCTGCGCTATTGAACGCCGCACATGCAGAATATTCCCGTCAAGATCCGACCATTTGAGAGCATTGATTTCGCCCTTGCGCAGTCCCGTGTAAAAAGCGATGCTGAAAAATATGTAGAAGTTCCATTCGTATGTGCCGCTCGTCTTTTCGGCTCGCTGCGCCGCTCTGCGCGCCGCGCCGATAAATCGCTTGAATTCTTCGGGCGTGTAAAAGCTCATCTCCTTTTGCATCTCGTATGGATTTTTAAAGTTCCCGACTGTAAGCAGCGGATTTTTTAATATATACTCCATACGGACGGCGTAGTTTAGCATTGCCCGAAACGTGCCGTAAATGTTTTGCTTCATTATAAGAGATATTTTCTTTGACGAATCCTTATAATTATGCGATTGCTCCACCTTCTGCTTCCATCTTTGCAAAACAGCCGCGTTTAGATCCTTCAGCCGGAAATCGCCGAGCTCCGGTATCACATACAGCTCCAGTCTGCCGCGTATTGTTCGCATGGTGTTTTCCCTAACCTCGTATCGTTTGACCTTGGTATATTCGTCATAAAGCTGACGAACTGTTAGATTTCTCGCGGTTTCCGCCTTGATATCGCGCCGAAGCTGAAGCTCCAGCGCCTTTGCCGCCTCTTTGCCGTATGCCACGCGGTCGGTCTGCTTCGCCTTACCGTTGCTGTCGGTGTAGTTTATCCGCACCCGGTATTTTTGAAGTCCTTCTTTTTTCTTACCTTCCATTTTGTAAATAGGCATGATACCACCCTTTCCTTGTTGCTTTTTTTTCATTATACACAAAAAATTGTCTATCAACAAGAAAATATTTTCATTTTTAATCATCTTTTAAACGCGGGATTTTTGTACACGTTTTTTACACGTTTGGGAAAAATGCCTTCAATCCGTATTGGTTTGATTTTTCGGCATAATAATGCGGTTTAAGGCATTTTGGGCAATAAAAAACCCCGGACTGCCGTCTGAGGTCGTTTTAACTCTTTTATTTCAAGATTTTAACTTTTTTATTTCAAATTCAAACGGAATACATAGTCGTCCATGACAAATCCCTCGCCTATATCCGTCACCTGCTCGCGCCAAAGGCTGAACCCGAGCGCGTTATAAACGGCAACAGCCGTGTCGTTATTTCTGTTTACCGTGAGCCAAAGATAATCCTTATCCGGGAATTCCTGCTTTACAAGCTCCGTCATGGACGCGGCGATCCCGCGGCGGCGGTGGGAGCGTTCAACGTAAATTTTGCTTAAAAATACGTTATCCTCCTTCGGCTGCGCACCGAGATAGCCGGCGAGAACGCCGCCGTCCTCCGCCATATAATAAATGCAGCCATCGTTTTTTATCGCGTTTTTTACAGCCTCGAACGATTGGAATTTTTTCAGCATATATTCAACCTGCTCGGCGCCGATTATGGGCGTGAAATGCTCGTGCCATATAACGTCCGCGAGATTGGTTATCCTGCGTATATCATCGTCTGTTTCGGCTTTTCTGTAATTTATCATTCTTATCTCCTTAATGAATATTCAAGTATTTTATGATTAGCGGAAAAGAAATCAATATTTGCGTCGAAATAGAGCCTCGAAACGCCGTTCCCATCAATAAATTCTCCGTTTTCATACTTATTTTGACTGTCCCATGTAGTATCCACTATTACCCATCGCCCGTCGGCGTAGACCTCGTTCCACGCGTGGTTTTGCTCCTCGGACGCGATATTTCCGTCCGTCCAGCTTTTATCGCCGCCGCCGACTCCCAGCGCATAGCCTGACACCACGTTGCAGGGTATGCCTATCGCGCGGCAGAGCGTTGCGTAAAGCGTCGCGTATCCCAGGCATACGGCTTTGCGGCTGTTCATAACATCCGCCGCCGCATACGGCGCCGTCTCCTCGGAGGCGAGCGCGTCATTGTCGTAATACAAATAAGACGCGACCCAGTCATGTATCGCCATAGCGCGGTCGTAATCGGTAATATGCCCCTGCGTTATCTGCTCCGCTGCCGACTTCATATTCTCATATTCGGACTGTATTGACAGCGTGCTCTCAAGAGCATCGTTAATGGATTTGTCGCGCTCGTACATTTCAACGTTGCTTCCGAGCACGGGCGAGGGCTGTATTTGCCACGCGCCGTAAAAATCCTCTATTGTGACATAATTATATACCCAGCTGATAAAATTGCCGTAAGGCTGACTTCCCGAATAAACGTCGATACTCAGCGTATGGCTTTGCGTTTCGGGAATATCGAGCTCCTTATAGAATTCATAAGAGCTGTTGGTTTCTATTGTCTCCTGGCTCACCGTTTCTCCGTCGGGCGTGTTAAAGCACACGACGAGCCACGCTCTGTCGCCCGACGAAACCACCCCGAAAATCTCAAGCGTCCGGCTGTCGGTAACGCGCATGCTTATATTTTCAACCGGACAGAACGCGAGCATGGGGCTGTTCTTTATGTACGCGTTTACAGCCACGTCCGACGGGTCTATCGGAAGCTCGCCGCCGCTGATAATGGCTTTGAGCTCCGCGGGCGTGGGTATTTGATGTATAAGTCCGGATAAATCACTGCTCAGCCTGGATATGCCGTCGGTGAGCTCCGGATGCTTTTCCTCGAGCGCCGGTATGTATTCGCCGATATTCCGGAAAAAATCCGTTTCATAATTCACCGCGCATATGCCCAGCGCAATACACAGAAGCGCTAATATAAATCCGAAAAATTTTTTCATATTATTCCCTGAATTTCCTTATATCCTTTGATTAACCGCAATAAAATATTCCGTAAGAAATATCTAAGGCTATTATACCATAGAATTTGAAATTTGCAACACAAAGAATTTGACATTGACGCAATATCGTGATAAAATATTTCTATATATAATAATTTGGGGGTATATTAGGTGATTGATTACAGACAATTCAGGCTGTCAAAGCTGAACACGCCGGAATTTTCACATTTAAAATATCTGTTGTTCTGGCCCGCATACGGGCTTGCCTTTATGCTGCTTGAACGCTTTATATCGCTTGATTATACGTATATGCACTGCGCGCTCGATGATGTTATACCGTTTTGCGAGTATTTCATTGTTCCGTATCTGTTCTGGTTTGTGTATCTTATAGGAATGATGATATACACTATGCTGTTCGACGTAAAGAGCTTTGTTTATATGATGAAGCTTATTATAATAACATGCACGGCGGCATGCGCGGCATATGTTCTGTTCCCGTCGGCTCAGGATCTGAGACCCGCCGTGTTTGAACGCAGTAATATCTTTACCGATATAGTTCAGGCATTTTACGCTTTTGACACAAATACGAATGTTTGTCCGTCCGTTCATGTGAGCGCGGCGGTTGTGGTACTTATGACCGCGTGGAACTCAAGGCATTTCAGCTCCGCTTCATGGCGCGCCGCATTCTGCGCCGCCACGGCTCTTATATGCTTATCGACTGTGTTTTTGAAGCAGCATTCTGTTATCGACGTGGTTTGGGGCGTGATTGTCTGCGCCGCAGCAGAGCTGATAATACGCGCCGCGGATTATTACCGTGCCCGTAAAACTCAGACAATGAAACAGAAGGTTTAGCTTCCGTAACAGAATGTATAAAAACAAATAAACGGCTCCGCAGCAGAGCTGATGAACAAGACGCGGGAAGGCGTATGCCGCTTATGCGGCATACGCCTTCCGTTTTTTATGCAAATGATATTTTTACCGTTTCAGCGCCGCGTTTATCCGCTTTTGAGCTTCGACCACCGCAAGCGGCATGACGGACAGCGCGGCCGTTATTATCCATTGCGGCGCGGACAGCGCGGTCACGCCGAACAGCGGAGCGCACGCGGGGAGCGAGATCACAGCCGCCTCAAGCAGCACTCCGGCGGCAAAGGATAGATCGAGATATTTATTTGACAGCATACCCTTTATAACCGACCCGTCGCTTCGCATATTAAACGCGTGTACAAGCTGCGAAAGACTGAGCACCGCGAATGCCATTGTCCGTGCGGTCGTGACGCTTCCGGTCATAACCATGCCGGATGTAAACGCCGTGAGGGAGAGCGCGCCGATGAGCAAGCCCTCGAATATAATGGCAGCCCACAGCCCTCCCGAGAAGATCCCGCCGCGTACCGGCGGCTTTTCCATAATATCGTCCTCGCACTTGTCAAGTCCCAATGAAATCGCGGGCAGAGAATCGGTAACAAGATTGACCCACAGCAGCTGACTCGCGGTGAGCGGCGCGGCAAATCCGAACAGCAGTCCCGCGAATACTGTCAGTATTTCCCCGATATTTGAGGAAAGAAGGAACTGGACCGCCTTTTTTATGTTCGCGAATATTTCCCTGCCCTCGCGCACGGCTACGACGATGGTCGCGAAATTGTCGTCTGACAAAATCATATCCGACGCGTCCTTCGCGACCTCTACGCCCGAGCCCATTCCGCAGCCTATATCCGCCGCCTTCAGCGCCGGAGCGTCGTTAACCCCGTCACCCGTCATCGCCACGATCTCGCCGCGCTTTTGCCATGCGCGCACGATACGAACCTTATGAGCGGGCGATACCCGAGCGAATACCCGGCAGCGGTCAAGCTTCTGAAGGAGCTCGTTGTCATCTGTTTTATCAAGCTGGGCTCCGGTCATTACCGTGTCCCCGTCTTTAAAAATTCCGCAGCGTTCCGCTATGGTACGCGCCGTATCGGCATGATCCCCCGTAATCATCACCGGTATGATCCCCGCGCGGCGGCATACAGCCACAGCCTCTACAGCCTCTCTGCGCGGTGGGTCCTCTATCCCGATAAGCCCGAGGAATACATAGCCCGAGCCGGAGGCGCTTCCGTTCTGTGCGCCGCGTTTGTAAGCAGCCGCGATTACGCGCAGTCCGCGCTTCGCCGCGTTTTCCTCCGTCCTGCGTATCCTGCGGCGCTCAGCGCTCGTCAGATCCGTTTCACCCGAGCTTGTCAGCGTTTTCGAGCATTTTTTCAGAATAACCTCGCACGCGCCCTTCGCGACCGTTAAAAACTGACCGCCGCGCCGCGTTTTCACAGCCATGTATTTCCTGTCCGAATCAAACGGCAATATATCGGTAACTCCCGTCTTGTCAAAGGTAATCCCGCGTTCGCGCGCCGCGTTTATAATCGCGTTTTCCGTGGGATTTCGCGTGTTGTCCTCGGTGCATATCGCCGCGTATTCAAAAAGCAGCTTTTCATCCGCGGAGGACGCGTATACAGCCTTCATTTTATTTTCGGTTATCGTGCCGGTTTTATCCGAACAGATGACTGACGCGGAACCGAGCGTTTCCACGGAAGGAAGGCGTCTTACGATAGCCCCGCGCTTTGAAATGCGGGTTACGCCCAGCGCGAGCGTTATGGTCACTATCGCCGTCAGTCCCTCGGGAATGGCAGCCACAGCCAATGATACCGACGTCATAAACATTTCCATCGGCGGCAGCCGCTTTAATATGCCAACGGCAAAAACAGCCGCGCATATCAATAACGCCGCGATGCCGAGCGTTTTTCCGACCGCCGCGAGCTTTTTTTGCAGCGGAGTTTTCTCATCGTTTTCCTCCATGAGCATAGATGCGATATGTCCCATTTCCGTGTCCATGCCCGTCGCCGTAACCACCGCTCTTCCCGTGCCTCGGGTTATCGACGACGAGGCGTAAAGCATATTGCGCCGGTCCCCGAGAGGAATTTCGGATGTTTTGCATACGCCGCTGTCCTTGTCGGCATGCGCCGATTCCCCCGTCAAAGCCGATTCGTCCGCCGACAGTCTGACCGCCGATATGATCCGGCAGTCGGCGCCGACAATATCTCCCGCGGAAAATGCTACCACATCACCCTTCACCAAATCCTCGGCATTGATAACGCGCATTTTCCCGCCGCGCACCACATTCGCCTTCGGCGCCGCAAGCTTTTTCAGCGCGTCAAGGCTTTTTTGGGCCTTCACCTCCTGAATCACACCAACCACGGCGTTTAAAAGCACTATAGCCAGAATTATAATCGGATCCGAAAGACCGGAGCCTATGCCTCCGCCGTTTTCTGACATTTCCGCGAATGCCGAAAAAAACGATACCGCCGCCGCGCACAAAAGAATAATAATCATGAAATCGTTCAGCTGTTCAAAAAACATCGAGAGAATGCTTTTCCGCCCGCGTTCCCTTAAAACGTTCGCGCCGTCCCTTCTGAGCCGCTCGTCAGCCTCCTTATCGGATAATCCCGAATTTAAATCCGTGCTGAGCGCTTCCTCCGCCTCGGCGCAGGTCATTGTATGGTATGCTGTCATCGTATGACACCTCCGTTGTTATTTTTCTATAAATTCTATGATGAAATTTTGTGGGATATGTTTTAGTGTCCCTATTGAAAATAGCGTCGGATTATGGTATAATTATGTAAACCGATGAAAAAAGGAGGCGGCGTTATGGCGCGGAAGGCGAGAGTGTTGAGTCCGAATGGACTGTATTATATAGAATTAAAGGGCGAGCGGCTGTTTCTGCGGCATGAGGATAAGGAAAAATTTCTCGAAATCGCCGGGGAATGCTTCGCGGACGGTAAAATTTACGGAGCATTTTTATCCGATACGCTGATTAAAATGGTGGTAAAAACCGATAATATCTCCGCCGTGATGAAATCGCTGTCCATTAAATATGCAAGGTATATTAATAAGCTGGCGCAAACCTCCGGCAGGATTTTCTCGGGGCGGTTCAAAAGCGAACCGATTGCAAGCGAAGCAGACGCGAAAAACGCGGCTAAGGCGCTGTCCGCAGACGAGCCGCGCGCTAATCCGAAGCGGAGCGAGCCGGAGACGCGCAAAAGATCCGCGCCCGCCAAAGCCGGAAAAAGCGCGCGGGATAAGGCTCCGGCAGTCCCTGAAGCCGCGGCTGAAAAGCGAACAAAAAAGAAGCCGGACAGAAAAAATCTGCCCTCATGGCTTTTGTAATATAAAATTAACGTCTTACAGAATACCGTTTCGCATAGGCTATATATTATGTGATTTGCAGAGCGCGCGGCGTCCCGCCGTTTCTGCTTACAGCCGAAGGGAGACGGTATTTTTGCATTTTTACGTTATACGGCTGCGCTGGATTATAGCCATGTGCGCGGTTATTGTCTGTATAATAATCGGCGTTTGCGCGGATATCGCCGCGCCGGCGTTTTTCGTGAGCGGACGGGAAATTCCCATATACAGCGTGGAGCGCGACGACGGCAAAATCGCGCTGACCTTCGACTGCGCGTGGAACGACGAGGATATAGACGAAATCCTCGATACGCTTGACGAATATGACGCGAAGGCAACATTTTTTATTACGGGCGCATGGGCTGAAAAATATCCCCGCGCCGTTCTTGAAATCCACAAGCGCGGTCATGAAATAGGCACGCATTCCATGTCGCATGCCGATTATACAACTCTGAGCGCGCGTGAAATTCTGGAGGACATGTACAAGTGCGAGGATATAATTTTTAATATTACCACAAACCGGCCTCGCCTTATACGCGCTCCGTCGGGCGCGTATAACGATACCGTGATCCGCACCTGCGAAAAGAACGGAAGAATATACGTGCAGTGGTCCGTGGACGGAATCGACTATAAGGACAGCGCTACGGAGGAAAGCATATACGAGCGCGTGATCGGGAAAACCGGAGCGGGAGACATTATTCTGCTTCATAACGGCACCGAGCATACAGCCGCCGTCCTGCCGCGGATACTGGAAAAGCTTACCGAAAAATACGAGCTCGTCAAGGTCAGCTCGCTCATATATCTGCATGATTTTACGATTGACGCGAACGGCAGACAGCACAGAAATTTGTCCGACTAATCATGTCTTTAAAACTACTAATTTTTTCCTTGAAAATCAAATATGCCGGTGTTATTATATATCCGAATTTTCGGGTTTCGGAGGGCACGCACATGGAAAAATTACCGGAATACAACAACCCTTTGGTTTACCAAAGAGCTGACCCTTACTGCTTCCGCCATACGGACGGCTTTTATTATTTTACGGCAAGCGTTCCGCAGTATGATTTAATAGAATTAAGACGCGCCAGAACGCTGAACTACCTTGAACATGCGGATTCCCGCATTATCTGGAAAAAGCATTTTTCAGGACGCATGGGATCGCACATATGGGCGCCCGAGCTTCATTTTATTGACGGGGCATGGTATATTTATTTTGCCGCGGGCGACGCGGAGGAGGTCTGGAACATTCGTCCCTACGCTCTCGTATGCCATGATGAAAATCCCATTGAGGGCAGATGGTCCGAGTGCGGAATGGTCGATGTGGGAGAGGAAAGCTTTTCGCTCGATATGACTACTTTTGTCCATAATGGGCAACGATATAACCTTTGGGCTCAAACGACGGAAAACGTCCCGTATTCGAGCGTGTATATCGCGAAATTTAAAAACGCCCTTGAGCGTGAGAGCGAGCCTATGCTGCTTACAACGCCCGAATATGAATGGGAAAAGCGCGGAATATGGGTCAACGAGGGACCGGCTGTGCTGGTTCGTAACGGTAAAATTTTCGTTACGTATTCCGCGGCGAATACGGGAGCCAATTATTGTATGGGAATGCTCTGGTGCGATGAAAACGACGACCCGATGGATAAAGCGTCATGGCGCAAGTCTGAGAAGCCGGTTTTTAAGACGAATGCCGAAAACGGTCAGTACGGTCCCGGTCATAACAGCTTTACAACCGACCGCGGTCATGACGTTATGCTCTATCACGCGCGCTCCTATAAGAGAATAAAGGGCGATCCGCTTCATGACCCCAACCGCCATGCGAGAGCTACGATAATTACATACGACGATAACGGCTTCCCCGTGTTCGGCGACCCGCGTCCGGATACATGGAAGGATGAATAAAAAAACGCCTTGACGGAATGATGTAAGACGATAATTTTACAGTGATACGCCGTAAAATTACAGCGTCTTATCTCATCCGTTAAGGCTTTTTTATTCGGTATCATTTATCATCAGGTTTGTCGCGCCGGGGATTTCGTTTGTCACGACGTAATCCACGCCGTATGACATATACCGTTTTGCCTCCTCCGCCGTATCGAGCCACCATACTCCGCACAAAAGTCCGGCGTCATGAATCTCATTCGCCACATCCTGCGTAACCATATCGTATTGATAGAGTATACCGCGTTTGCCACTAAGCTCGTTTATCAAATCAATATACTTCGTGTACTCAATATTTGTATATCCTATTACCATAACCGCTATTTCCTGGTCCCGGGCGCGTATCTCGCGCAAATCCCCGATTGCACCGGTTACGATACAGCGGCTTTGCAGATTTGAATTGTATATTGTCTGCAAAAATTTATCGTAATCGCTGATATGCTTGATTTCTATTATCGGAACGCATCCGTATGTGACGCATATGTTCAAATATTCCACCATAGACGGTATTTTCAGGCTTCCGTAACGCTCTATGTTGGCGCCCTCGTCTATGGTAAATTCACGGAGCTGAGCATAGGTGTAATCACCGGGCTCTCCGCCGCCGTCGGTCATACGGTCTATCGTATCGTCATGCATACACACAAATTCGTTATCATATGTTTCGGAGATATCCGTTTCGATGCCCCAGAATGCCGTTTTGCCCGCGAGCTCAAACGCCGCCGCCGTGTTTTCCGGCGCGGCTGCGCTGTAGCCGCGGTGCGCGACGAATTTTTCCGGCTCGCCTCCGGTATCGGACGATGCCGCGGTTTGCGCCGCCCCGTCTGTCTGCCCCGCCGGCCGCTTCGATTCGGCTTTGCCGCCGGAATGCAAGCCCGGCAAGGACGACAGTATTGATATTATAAACAGCGCGGCAGCGGCAATTGTCAGCAGCCGCCGTATATTATACATATTTCCGTCCTCCGTTTTCCGTTCAGATTAAAGCGCGTTCCGCGCCGCCGTATATTATACGGTCTCGGCAAAATTTTAAAAAAACATGTTTTTTATGCCTATGATTATTAATATAACTCCGCCCAGAATCTGCGCTCTGTCGCCGAGCTTGTCCGATACGGCGCGTCCGAGAGGCAGCGCCGCCAGACAAAGCAAAAACGTTATCGCGGCAATCATAAGCGATACTGCGAAGATATTTTGAGTGATCGGATGAAAATTCACGCTTACGCCCGACGCGGCAAACGACACGCCGACCGCGAACGCGTCTATGCTTGTCGCCACCGCGAGCGCGGTGAGCGCCGCCGCCGTCAGCTCCTTTGGCTCGCTGCCGTCAGCTCCGGCTTTGACACCGGCGCGAATCATATTTATGCCTATAAAGCCCAATATCACGAGCGATAACGGACCCTGCGCGCGGCTTATGATATCCCGGAACCAATATCCCAGGAAATATCCCGCCGCCGGCATAAGTCCCTGAAAAATCCCGAACATTACCGGCATCATAAGCCTGCGCGTCCGCGTGAGGTTTGAATACGCCATTTCAGCCGAAAGGCTCACCGAAAACGCGTCCATACTCAGCGCCGCTCCGATGAGAAGTATTTCCGTAATTGTCATTTAACCGCCCTCTGTCACGGCGAGGTTATGAGCACATACTCGCCGTCCCAGTCAACGTTGAATCCGGCGATATCCGCGATATCGCGGATTTTAAAATAATTGCTGCCGTCTATATTATACGCCTGCAAATCAACGCGCTGCCCGTTTACATAAATAGGCGCGGTGTTTTCCTGTATATTCGACGCGTTTATTGAATCGCCCGAAAGCTCGCCGCCTATTATGGCATACGGAACGCCGGTGGAAACGGTCACGGCGTTTAAATCCGTGCTCCAATCCACGTTGAAGCGCGCCGGCGTGTTTCTCACAATCATAGCGATATCGCGGATTTTATAATAGTTGGCGTTATTTACAACATATCCCGACACCTCCCACGCGAAGCCGTTGACCTTGACCGGCGCGGCGTTTTTGGACGTCGTGACGTTATTGACCTTGTCATAGGAATTTATAAAATCCTGGATCTTCGTTCTGTCCGGATAACCGCTTGTGAGGAAATTATTGCCGTACATATCCTGATACGGGATAACCGGATACGGCGACACGTCTGTTTTATTTATGCGCGTCGCGACAAGCTCGCTGCCGGACAGCTCCAGCTTGAAAAAGCATACGGTCGACGAATGGCGCGCGATTTCGCGCCCCACGAAGATCGTCCTTCCGTCCTTGTCATACACCGTGATATCCTCAAGGCACGCGCCGATAATATTCTTCGGCACGGTAATATTCGTTATCGAATTGCCCGTCATTGTAAATCCCGACGTCAGTCCCCCGTCCGAGCTGTTTTTAAACACGAACGCCTCCGGGATGCCGTTAGAGTCAAGATCCGTCATCGCGACCTCGGATGATGAGGGATCCTGGGACAGCGACCGCATAAGCCGAGTTACAAACGCGTCGCGCCAGCTTTCCGCGGGCGCGGCTGCCGCGGTGACCGCGGATAAGGCGGTCATTGCGCAGAGCGCCGCTGAAATAATCGTTTTTTTCATGGTTAATATCTCCTTTTATCTGATTGACAAATATTCCTTTTTGCAATATACTATTACATTATACTATCTTTTTTCAAGATTGTCAAATACGAGGTGAAAATTATGCAGTACAGAAAATTAGCGGGAGAAACCGTATCGGTTTTAGGCTTCGGGTGCATGCGCTTTCCGGGCGAGGGCGGCGGCATCGAGCCGGTCGAATCCACGAAGATGCTCCGATACGCTTACGAGCACGGCGTTAACTACTACGATACGGCTTACGTATACCACAACGACGAAAGCGAGGGCTTCCTCGCGCGGACGCTGGGCGATGTGCGCGGCGACATACGCATCGCCACAAAGCTTCCGACATGGCGGGTGCAAAAGGAGAGCGATTTCGATTTTTTCCTTGACGACGCGCTGAAGCGGCTCCGCACGGATCACATTGATTTTTATCTTATCCACGCGCTCGACAAAAACAGATTCGCGAACATCGTCGAAAAATTCGATATCATCGCAAAGCTTGACAAAGCCAAAGCCGCCGGAAAGATCCGCCACATCGGATTCTCCTTTCATGACGACCTTGACACGTTCAGGCGCATAATCGACGCGAATCCGTCATGGGAATTTTGCCAGATCCAGCTCAACTACATAAATACCGACTACCAGGCGGGATTAGAGGGGCTCGAATACGCGAAAAGCAAAGGCGTTGACGTGATCATCATGGAGCCGATGCTCGGCGGGCGGCTGTCGAATCCCAACGAATTTGTACGGCGCGAGCTGTCCGGCGCGAAAACGCCGGTCGAATGGGCGCTCGATTTCCTGTGGAACCGACCGGATGTATCCGTCACGCTGAGCGGAATGAGCACGATGGAGCAGGTCGCCGAAAACATCGGCTTCGCGGACCGCGCCCGCGTCGGGATGCTCACGGACGAGGATTTGGCGATGCTCGCGCGGGCGAAGGACGTATTCGAGAAATACGCGTTTGTGCCGTGCACGAAATGCTCATATTGCATGCCGTGCCCGTTCGGGCTTGACATCCCGAAAATATTCGAGATATACAACGCGTCCTCGAGCAAACACGACATGGACGTTGAATACCGCGCGCTCGGCACGCTTGCCGACGCGTGCAAAAAATGCGGGCGCTGCGAAAGGGTATGCCCCCAGGGCATAAAGATACCCGCGGAAATGGAAAAGGCGCACAAGCGCCTTGGATAAACGAAAACACTGACACACACGGGGAGGCAAAGCATTGGTTTTTTCGAGCCTTATATTTCTATGCGCGTTTTTACCGGCTGTATTGCTGGCGTATAATCTGTCGAAAAACGTAACCTACAAAAATATAATACTCGCGCTGTCCTCGCTTGTATTTTACGCGTGGGGCGAGCCGGTATGGGTGGTGCTGCTCATCATAAGCGCCGCCGCCGACTATATCCACGGTCTTATCATCGCGCGGTACCGGCGGACGCGGCGCGGCGCGGCGCGGTGCGCGCTGATAAGCTCGGTCGTGCTGAATATCGGCGTTCTTGCGGTGTTCAAATATTCCGGCTTTATAATCGAAAACATAAACCGGCTGACCGGGCTCGGCATTGCCGTGCCCGCGTTCACGCTGCCGATAGGTATATCGTTCTACACGTTCCAGACGCTGTCGTACACCATCGACGTATACCGCGGACACGCCAAAGCGCAGCGGTCGTTCCTGAGCTTTTTCACATACGTCTCCATGTTCCCGCAGCTGGTCGCGGGACCCATTGTCCGCTACCGTGACATATACAAATCGCTCCGGCGGCGCAGCGTGACCGCGGATGAATTTGCGGCGGGCAGCCGCAAATTCGTATGCGGGCTCTGCAAAAAAACGCTCTTAGCCAACAACGCCGGCGAAGCGGCTGATTTACTGCTGTCCGGCGCTCAGATAACAACGCTGTCCTCATGGCTGGGGGCTGTTTTTTTCGCGTTCCAGATATATTTCGACTTTTCCGGCTACTCCGACATGGCGATAGGGCTCGGGCGCATGTTCGGCTTCAAATTCAAGGAAAACTTCGAGCACCCGTATATATCGCGCAGCATAACGGAATTCTGGCGGCGGTGGCACATATCGCTGTCAACGTTTTTCCGCGACTACGTATATATCCCGCTCGGCGGGAACCGCCGCCGCGAGATACCGAACCTGCTTATCGTATGGCTGCTGACCGGTCTGTGGCATGGCGCGTCATGGAATTTCGTGCTGTGGGGGCTCTATTACGGCGTAATACTCATCCTCGAGAAAAAGCTTTTCGGCGGACGGCTCGCGCGGCTGCCGTACCCGTTCTGCCGCGTATATTCCATGCTTACGGTAATCATCGGCTGGGTAATATTCCGTTTCACGGACCTTAGCGTGATGAAAACCTACCTATTAAGTATGGCGGGAATAGGCTGCGGCGCATACGACCTGATATCCGTCAGCGCGCTGTACGGCAATCTGTGGCTTCTCGTGATATGCTGCGCCGCGTCGGTGCCGCTGCCCAAGATACTCTACCGCCATTTCACCGAAACCTACCCGGCGGCGGGGACCGTCCTCGAGAGCGCCGTAATAATAACCGGCTTCGCGCTGTGCTTTATATCGCTCACGGGACAGACCTATAACCCGTTTTTATATTTCAGATTCTGAACGGAGGGCATACGATGAAGGGAAAAATAATCACGGCTGTATTCATACTGCTTCTCGCCGCGTCCGCCGCCATGATAGCGGCGGGGTCGGGAACGACCGCGGCGGAGAACCGCGCGGCGGCGTCATTCCCGCCGTTTGACCGGCAAACGGTTTTATCCGGCGGATTCGCCTCCGGGGTCGAGTCGTATATAAACGACCGCGTCGCCTGCCGCGAATATATCATAGAGCTGTCGCGGCGGCTCGGCGCGCGTATGGGCATAACTCCGCCCGAGGGGGTCGTTATCCGCGCCGATGTGGACATGGGAACGGGAGAGAGCCTCGCCTCGGATATACTCGTCGCGAACGGAGCCGTCACGGAAATATTCGATTTCAGCGCCGAATGTGCCGACCGCTGGGCTGACGCGGTGAACGCGTACACCAAATACCTTGACGGCGTAAACGTATACGCCGCTCTCGTGCCCACGCGGCTTGAATTCGCGGAGCCCATATACTCCAATCTCGAGGATTCGCAGTCCGAAGCCATACGCTATATCTATTCGCGTCTCGCCCCCGGCGTGACGCCCGTCGATATGCGCGCGGCTCTCGCTCCGCATACCGGCGAATACGTCTATTTCCGCACCGACCACCACTGGACGGCTCTCGGCGCGTATTACGGCTACCGCGCGCTGTGCGGGGCGGCTGATGTCGGCGCGGTCGATATAGGCGGCTTTGAAAAAAACGTCAAAACGCCGTTCAAGGGCTATCTGTCCGCGTTCGTGGCGGACAAATCGCTGCTTGACAAGCCCGACGCGCTCGAATGGTACGATACCGACGCGGCAGGCGAAATAACCAACGTCATGTATTCCCGCGGCGAGGGCGGCGCGTGGCATGAATACCACACCCCCATATATTATGACGAGCGCTCCGATTACGACTTTTTCCTCGGAGCCGACCACCCGTTCGCGCTTTATAAAAACCCCGGCGCGCTGACGGACAAGACCGTCCTGATTGTGAGCGACTCGTTCGTGAACGCGCTCGCGCCGTGGCTGATGAAAACGTATAAAGCCGTCGCGCTGATAAATCCGCGCTCCTTCGGCGGAACGCTCGGGGAAGCCGTGCAAAAGCTCCGCCCCGACGATTTTCTCGTCCTCGATTATACCTTCGCGGCGTCGTTCCCCGATTACTGCGCCGCGATGGAGAGCCTTTTGCCTCATTCTGCGGATATTTCCGCCGCTCCCTGAGCCTTATTTGTGAAAAATGACGAAAAGGAAAAAATACTCGGTCAAAAATAATAAAAACTCTTGCAATACTTAAAAACGCGTGGTATAATATGCATGTATGGTGTATCAAAAAACGTGCAGGCACACCAAACAAGAATAAAAAAGGAAAGGGAGAATTTTTAGTGAAAAGTAAGAAAATAGTTTCATTGCTGTGCGCAGCCTCAATGATCGCGAGCGCTTTCACAGCAATGGCAACAACTGCTTTCGCTGTCGGAGAGGAAAAGCTTTGGTCAGACACGTTTGACAGTCAGGAAGTTAAGCAGCTGCTTGACGGACGGAATGTTAACGCAAAGAACGATGCGGAATCCATCCCCGGTTTAAGCATGACGACCACCAACAGAGACCGTACTGGCGATGGTTTTTCAACATACTCCATTGTTGCAAAGGATACGGCTACTGACAAATACTTAAATGTTGGTCAGCCGGCATTTGGCGATTATGTTGCACACGGTCGCTGGGCTCATATGGATTTCGTTGATGAAGACGGTGCAGCAAAAACATTTGCGGCTACCGCAGAGAAGGATATCGTACTTGATTTCGATATGTTAATGAAAAAGGGTACGCATACCTCAGACAGCAGCGATATCGAGCCGGTTCTTCGTGTTGGAACATTTGCGGATAGTAGCATTGCTAATGCTATCGCAATTCCCAAGACCGCGAATAATATCGGCGATGATTGGGTTCACACAAGAATTATATTCAGCAACACCTCAGGTGCTACGGCTTATGTAGACGGTGCACAGGTTGCTACAAATGCCAATGCTAAGACTTTGGCGACATTTGGTTTCATTAGTGTCACCGGTAACGAAACATATAATTTCGAAGGTGACAGTATTGATACACCGGCATCAATCGGCTTCGATAACGTTGTTGTATATTCGGCTCCCGCCGGTGATACAACTGCAACATCGACAGCTCCGACTCCCGATACACAGGGTGCGGGCGAAGTTACATATGTTTACGCTCCGAAGGGTGAAGCTCCCGAGGGACTTGGTCTTGTAAAGGCTAACGACTTTGACAGCGAGACCGTTGAGAGATTGATTTTCTCTTCACCGGGCGGCGCTACAAAGGATCTTGACGCTCTTCACCTTATGACCGGAACAACCGAGAACGAGAATACCCAGCGTCCGCTGAGCCACTTTACGATTATATCGAACGCTCAGGGCGAAAGCTCGGTAGGCGACCAGTACCTCACAGCAGGTAACGGCGAAGGCTCAACGGCTAACCGCGGTCCGCAGCTTAACTTTGTTCCGAACGAAGTAGCAGAGCGTGAGACGAAGGTTGTACAGTTTGCTACAAGACTTCATAAGGGCGCTAACGCTCCGGCTGAGGTTAACTTCTCGGGCGACCTTGTTGCAAGCTCTACTAAGGGTAACATCAACTCCCCGTTGGCTATGATTACAACGGATGCGATGGCTGAGTCCGCTTCATATGCGTGCGATAATGCACTTACAAAGGGCGGCGCAAACGTACTCCAGGTTAACGACAACGAGTGGGTATTGGTTACAATTACGGCTTATCGTGCAGAAGGTAAGGCAGTAGGCGCTAAGATTGTCGTTACTACGAATCCCGGCACCGAAGAGGCTGAAGATCACTACATCTTCGGTGCGGCTGACAGTTATGCTGACGTAAAGGACAGCACAAAGTCCGGCGTTAACATTCTTCCGTATGTAACATTCAGAAGCGGTAACTCGACTGACTACGGTACGTCGAATACTACAAACGATATCGATAACGTTGCTATCTATTCCTCGACTGCTGCGGCTGAGACGTCTCCGTCTCCGGAGGCTTCGACCGCACCGGCTGGCGACGTAACGATTACATACGATAAGGATACCAAGCAGGCGAAGATCAATTCCGCGGCTGCTGTTACCGGTACAGTTATCGTTGCTAAGTATTATGCGAACGGCGCTCTCGAAAAGGTAGCTCACCTTGAAGAGAATGTTGCTGTTGAGGCTAATGTTGAGAAGGCTGTTACTGTAGGCACGGAAGAGCTTAGCAAGGGCGATAAGATTATGCTCTGGGATAGCCTTAAGGGTATGACGCCCATCGCTGTATGCGTTGTAGAGGATGGCGAACTGCCTCCCGCTCCCCCGTCAATAGAGCCGGAAGTATCGCCTTCACCTGATGTAGAGGCTACTGCTTCTCCGTCGGAATCACCGGCTGCTTCTCCGTCGGAATCACCGGCTGCTTCTCCGTCGGAATCACCGGCTGCTGAGCCTTCGGAATCACCGGCTGCATCACCGTCGGCATCCCCGTCGGCATCCCCGTCGGCATCCCCGTCGGCATCCCCGTCGGCATCACCGTCGGCATCCCCGTCGGCATCCCCGTCGGCTTCACCGTCGGCTTCACCGTCACCTTCACCTGTAGCTCTTGAGGAAGTAGTAGTTACTCCTGTTCCGCTCCAGGTTCAGAAGGGCGCAAAAGGCAACTTCGAAGATCTTGCGGCAGGCACAGCTGTTAATGTAGGCGACGTTCTTAAAGTCGTTCCGTCACCTAGACCTGATAAAGAGCTTCCTGCATCGTTCACTTATTCATGGACCGCTGCCGGAACAACGAAAGATCAGGTAACATATACCGTTGTTGACGGCGACGTAGGCAACACGATTAAGTGCACAATCGGCACTACCGAAGAAGGCTATACGGAGGGTTCAGTTGAATCAACCGAAACCGGCACGGTGGAGAAAGCGTTAAAGACTGTGAACGCTGTAGGAACGTATGTAGACTTCCGTGATGATAACAAGGACACAAGCTACATTACCGAAAGCGAGACCACGTTAAAAACAGGTCAAGCCAAGTTTGACGGAACAACGCTTAAGGAGACAAATCAGGCATATGAGGATACGGCTCTTGCGGCAATCATTTCCTTCGACTGCGGCGCCGATGTCGTTGGCAAGGTTAAATCCGCAACGCTCAAGTTTAACGCTACCGTAGAGAAAAACAATACCAATGTTGAGGTAGGTCTCGGCAAGTACGCGAATTATATTGACATTACGGCAGCCAAAGAGGGAGACGGAGTAAAGGCGTCTAACATCAATACTCTCGGAGGCGAAGCCAAGGTTATCGTTCAGTCGCTCGGCTGGACAGACAAGTCGGGCAATGATAATAATCCCAACCCCGCAAAGGCATACGAGTACGACGTGACAAGCGTTCTCAGAGAGGCCACGGAAGGCAAATTAACGCTTATTGTATTCACCAATACGGGTCATACTACCGATTTGGCGGACATTAAGATGGAAATAGACGTTGCGGATGAAGCTCTTACCGAGATAACCTCTCTCAAGGTTCAGAAGGTATATGAGGTTGAATCGGACGGCGGCATTCCCGAGCATGACAACTGGAAGGCATTCGGAGACAACGAAGACAAAAAAGCCGGTGTAATGTACATAGGCGATTCGTTTACTCCGACCTATGACGCTACGATCGACCAGAAGGATGCGGGAGATCCGTGCGCGAAGCTCAAGTATAAGTCCGGAGCGGACGAGATAACTCTCGCGGCTGATAATCAAATCTACATAGTTTATACGGCTGCGCTGTATTCAGATGTAACATTTACCACAAAGCTGCAAGGCAGCGGCACCGCACAGGCGGTTGAAGCGATCACCGTAACCGGCACGCCCGCGGGCGAAGACGCTGTAAATGAAACCGTTAAGACAACAGTTACGTTGGACAGCGCTACCGGCAAGATCAAGCTTCTTCCGGGTCATTATGAATACAGCATACCGCTTACAGCGGATTACAAGGCGAAAACCGGAAGCTTTGACGTCGCGGAAACAGGCGCGGCGACAAGCGTAGAGGTAGAGCTTGAGCCGAACGATCAGGTGCTTACGTCTATTGAGGTCGACGATTCCAAGCTTAATACGAACATACATGTAACATCATCAGCCGAGGGCAGATCGGTGGGCAAGCTGTCAGTCAAGGAGCTTGACGCGGACGGCACACCTATGACCGGCGAAAAGGCAAAGGGCGTTACATGGGATGTTAAGGACAGCGGAGAACAAGACGCGAAAGAAAAGGTTTCCATTGATACCGACGGAAATGTTACAATTAAGAGCACCGCGGTTGCCGGTACGTATACCGTTACGGCGACAAGTAAGGACGGAACGCATTCCGACGTAAAGGGCACTTATTCGCTTGAAATCGCGGAAGACGGCGACGAGGGAATCGCGGCGGCTACAGACGATTTCTCAGGTGAGACGAGTATCTTTACAAAAGACGGCACTCCGGTTACGGCGGGCGCGCTTGCTGTAGGTTCGGCGGTTATGTTTAATCCGACGAAATACGGAAACTGGGGCGCTCACAAGGCTCTCGTAGTTTCAAATACGACGGCGAAGGTTGAAAACATTGGAGCGACCGTTGATGACGGCGAGAAGCTCGTTATCACCTACAGAGAAGGCAACGGCTACTTAATCAACGGCGGCACCAACACCGTGACCATAAAGAATACCGCGGGAACGGAGCTTGTGTCGTACACCTATTCATCCAATTACTGCAACGTAAACGATGTTAAGTTCCTCGGCGAGACTGTCAGCGAATTCAAAGAGTCCGGTAAATATTACAACGCTGAGGAAAAGAGCCTCGGATTCCACGCACAGTCCGGCTATGATAACAAGGGCGACGCCAACGGCTGGGATGCTGTGAAAAGTGGCAGTGAAAACAAGGCGATTAAATATACCGCGGAGGATAAGATTAATCCGAAGGTTACGATAACGATGGAGGGTCAGAAGATCATTCTCAATATCGCGTCACCGGAAACGAAGGCTCAGGATACTCTCGTTTCCCACGAGTTTACCAAGGACTCCATTGACGGAGGCACTAAGGTCGATTTGGGAAGCATCGAGATTACATCGACAATTAACAACGCGGAACGTTCGAGCGGAATTTATGATTTAAAGACTGTTCGCACAAAGGCAGGGGCATAATTGCTCCGGATATACGCAAAAAAAAGGGAACGGCTACGCCGTTCCTTTTTTTGAAGCCTTCAGCCCAGTATTTGCTTTGCCTTTAAAATCGCAATCGCGGTTTTCGCGTCAACGATTTCATTATTCATAACCATTTCATACAGAGTATCGAGCGGATATTTCTCGACGTTCAGGAATTCGCCCTCATCAAGATGCTGACCCTGCCACGCCAAATCCGTGCCCAAATACAGGCTCAGAATTTCCTCGCAGTAACCGGGCGTCGCGTAATATGAACCCAGCTTTACGATTTTTCCCGCCTTGTAGCCGGTTTCCTCAACAATTTCCCTTTCGGCGCAGGAGAGCGGGTCCTCGCCGTATTCGAGCTTCCCGGCGGGAATTTCAAGCATCATCGCTTTCGCCGCGATGCGGTATTGGCGGACCATAAGCACATTCCTGTTCCCGTCAACCGCGATCATGCCCGCGCCGCCCGGATGCGCTATAAGCTCGCGTACAGCGGGCGACCCGTCGGGCAGCTCCACCTCCTCTACGCGCAGCTTTACGACCCTGCCGTCGTAAATTTCCTTTACAGCCGTGGTTTTTTCCTCAAAATCCTTAATGTCCATATATATTACTCCTTCGCTTTGAATCGGGCGCGTCCGCATTCCTACAGCTCAATATTTATCGTCCTGCCCGTCGGCTCATACCGGCGGTACGATATCCCTACCATGTCAAACAGCCGCTTTGACACGATTGTATTCGCCTGATCCGCGTATTTGTCCGACATGTACACGATTTCCTTTATTCCGCTTTGAATTATCGCCTTCGCGCATTCGTTGCACGGGAACAGCGTTACGTATAAAACGGAGTTGGCGAGCGACACGTCACCGCGGTTTAAGATGGCGTTTAATTCCGCGTGGCACACGTACATATATTTTGTGTTGATCGGGTCGCCCTCGCGTTCCCAAGGCATATTGTCATCATCGCAGCCGGTAGGCATACCGTTGTAGCCGAGGGATAGAATTTTCTTCTCACGGCTCACTATGCACGCGCCGACCTGCGTATTGGAATCCTTCGACCGCTGCGCCGACAGCAGCGCGATACCCATAAAATATTCGTCCCATGATATGTAATCGGTTCGTTTCATTAAATATCACCTCGAATTTGAATTGGATTTGCAATGTAGGGGGGAGTCCGTAAGCCTCCCTTGTTAAAGGGAGGGGGACCGCCGCAGGCGATGGAGGGATTCATCATGAAACTCAAAAAGAAATCCCCCAGTCAGCTGCGCTGACAGTCCCCCTTTGACAAGGGTGCCCTCACTCAAATGTTGCCACTATGTCAACACAATCCCCAAATTTACCTTATCAATACCTCTTAATCCCAATATCGCTCCTGTGGAACTCGTCCTTAAACGAAATTTTACCGACCGCCGCATACGCCTTATCGCGCGCCTCGTCGATATTCGCGCCGAGCGCGGTGACGCCTAAGACGCGTCCGCCGCTTGTCACGATTTTGCCGTCCTTTACAGCCGTTCCCGCGTGGAACACGGTAACGCCGTCAACGCCGTCAAGACCTGTTATTTCGTAGCCTTTTTTATAGCTTACCGGATAGCCGCCCGACGCCATGACCACGCATACGGCGGCGTTGTCCTCCCACTCGATCTCGATTTCGTCAAGCCTTTCGTCTATAACAGCTTGCATTATGTCAACCAGATCCGTCTTTAATCTCGGCAGCACGACCTGCGTTTCGGGGTCTCCGAAGCGGCAGTTGTATTCTATCACCTTCACGCCGTCCGCCGTCATCATCAGTCCGAAATAGAGCACGCCCTTAAAGGGTCTCTGCTCAGCGGTCATTGCCTTTATCGTCGGCAGGAAAATGTTTTCCATGCATTCCTTTTGCTTCGCCTCGTCATATAACCGCGACGGCGAGAACGTGCCCATGCCGCCCGTGTTCAGGCCCTTGTCGTTATCGTATGCGCGCTTGTGATCCTGCGCCGATACCATAGGCTTGACCGTTTTTCCGTCGGTAAACGCGAGAACCGATACCTCGGGTCCCGTCAGGAATTCCTCGATAACGACGCGGCTGCCGCTCCTGCCGAATTTGCCCTCGTCGATCATTTCGCGCACGGCTTGCTCGGCTTCGGCTAAATCCTGCGCGATTATAACGCCCTTGCCGAGCGCGAGTCCGTCCGCCTTGATAACTGCCGGGAATTTGCCCTGCTCCTTTATGTACGAAATCGCTTTCGTGCTGTCGTCGAATACCTCGTATCTGGCGGTCGGGATATTGTACTTTTTCATAAGCTCCTTCGAGAACGCCTTGCTGCCCTCGATGATCGCCGCGTTTGCGCGGGGTCCGAACGCGCGTATTCCCTCTTTTTCGAGCGCGTCCACCATGCCCATAGCGAGCGGGTCGTCCGGCGCGACCATTACAAGATCGACCGCCTTTTCCTTCGCGAGCGCGACCATGCCGTTAATGTCAGTCGCCGCCACATTCACGCATTCCGCCAGTTCCGCGATACCGCCGTTGCCGGGAGCGCAGTAAATCTTCTCAACCTTCGGCGACTGCGCGATTTTCCACACAATAGCGTGCTCACGTCCGCCGCCGCCTACTACTAATATTTTCATAATGTTTCCTCCTAACACATATGCCTTCCCCTTGAGGGGAAGGAGGACCCACTCGGTTTGCTTGCAAATCGAAAGGGTGGATGAGGTGCGGCTGCGAAACAGAGTTTTTTCTACATTCGAAATTATAACGCCCTAACGGGCTGCACCTCATCAGTCAGCTCCGCTGACAGCTTCTCCTTGAGGGGAAGCCTTGTATACCGACCAATTAATGATGGAACAATCTTATTCCCGTGAACGCCATTGCCATGCCGTATTTATCGCACGTCTCAATAACGTTATCGTCCCTTATCGAGCCGCCGGGTTCAGCGACGTACTTCACGCCGCTCTTTTTTGCGCGCTCAATGTTGTCCCCGAACGGGAAAAACGCGTCCGAGCCCAGTATGACGTTTGTGTTTTTGTCGAGCCATTCGCGCTGCTCCGCCTTTGTGAATACCGGCGGCTTTACCTTAAATATCTTCTCCCATGCGCCGTCGGCTAAAACGTCGTCGTGCTCGTCGGAGATATACACGTCGATTGCGTTGTCGCGGTCGGCGCGCTTTATGCCGTCAACAAATTGCAGACCGAGTACCTGCGGTGCTTGGCGGAACCACCAGATATCCGCCTTGTTTCCGGCAAGGCGCGTGCAGTGTATGCGCGACTGCTGCCCCGCGCCGATGCCGATTGCCTGTCCGTCCTTAACGTAGCATACGGAATTGGACTGGGTGTATTTTAAAACGATAAGCGAAATCATCATATCGCGCTTCGCCTCGTCGGGAATGCTTTTGTTAGCCGTGACAACGTTCGAGAGCAGCTCCTCGTTTATATCAAGCTCGTTCCTGCCCTGCTCGAACGTAATACCGAACACCTGCTTATACTCGATCGGCGCGGGAACATAGTCCTCGTCAATCTCCAATATACAGTATTTGCCGCCCTTTTTCTTCATCAGGATTTCAAGCGCGTCATCGTCGTAGCCCGGCGCGATTATTCCGTCGGAAACCTCTTTTTTGATTAAAAGCGCTGTCGCCTTGTCACATTTGTCCGAAAGCGCGATGAAATCACCGAACGATGACATTCTGTCCGCGCCCCTCGCGCGCGCGTATGCCGATGCGAGCGGAGTAAGCTCCACGTCATCGGTGAAATAAATCCTTTTGAGCGTGTCCGAAAGCGGCAGCCCAACCGCCGCGCCCGCCGGAGATACGTGCTTAAACGATGTCGCCGCCGGAAGTCCCGTAGCCTTTTTGAGTTCCTTAACGAGCTGATAGCCGTTTAATGCGTCAAGCAGATTTATGTAGCCCGGCGTGCCGCACAGCGCCTTAAACGGCAGCTCGCCGTCCTCCATAAATACTCTCGACGGCTTCTGGTTCGGATTGCAGCCGTATTTTAGTTGTAATTCTTGCATGATTTATTGTCCTTTCCTTTAAGTTTGACGTGTATGTATTTCTCTATATTATAGTACCAAATTTACCCGCGGTTGTCAATCCCCCGCGGGTTCAGTTGAATCAACCGAAACCGGCACAGTCGCGGCGGCTAAGACGGCGCTGACGTTAACCGTAGCAGT
>CANQQZ010000022.1 GCA_947626135.1 uncultured Clostridia bacterium | reverse complement strand
GATAAAGTAAAAAAAGCTCAAAAAGAAGTGGACGACATACGCTTCCGCAGGGTTAATCCGACCGTGGAAGAATACTGTGAGAAATGGTTAAAAATGAAATCCGCAACCGTAAGCGCTCAAACCTTGCGAGGATATGAACTTTTGCTGCGGAAGTATGTAATTAAACCTATTGGAGAAATGTATATGGATGAGGTAACATTGGACGACCTGAAAGTGCTGATGGTGCCGGTATCTAAACTGTCCTCCGGCGTATATAGTAAGATGAATATGTTAGTCAAGAGTATATTCTATTCCGCTGAAGCAAATCAAATAATTGAAGATAACCCGTTTGCTACGCTTGCTGCCAAAGGCGGAAAGGCAACGAAAAGCAAAACGGCGCTAAGTGACGAGCAAGTTAGTACGCTGCTCCATACAATAAAAGGTTTACCGCCTTATTTATTTGTAATGATTGGACTGTATTCGGGACTGCGGCGAGAGGAAATCCTTGCTCTGCAATGGGATTGTGTTTTTTTGGATGCGGAAGCACCGTATATCTCTGTTCGCAGGGCATGGCGGCATGAAAATAACCACCCTGTTATAAGCTCAGTATTAAAAACGCCTGCTGCCAAACGTGATATACCAATTCCAAAGTGTCTTGCAGATTGTTTGCGAGAGGCGAAAGAGAAGTCGATTTCCGATTATGTTATTGCTGACAGGAACGGTGAACCCCTTTCCTATTCACAATTTCAGCGTGTTTGGAAATATATTAAGGTTCGCACAGCAAAGGAAAGAAAATACTACCAATATGTGAATGGTCAAAGGATTGTGCGGACTGTCAACCCTATACTTGGCACACATTCGCGTAGCAACCCTAATATAGTGTATGCGTTGGATTTTGATGTTACTCCGCATCAGCTTCGCCACACCTACATTACCAACCTTATTTACATGGGAATTGACCCCAAGACGGTTCAATACCTCGCAGGACACGAAAATAGCAAAATAACTATGGACATTTACGCAAAAGTGAAGTATAATAAACCTAAAGATTTAATCGGAGTAGTCAATGCGGCACTAAGCAAAAAATCGGCTGCGGAGGCATAGTATCCCAAAGGGGTTAAGCGATGGGTGAAACAAAGCGTCAATAACCCGCAAACCCGCTTGTATCAAGGGTTTCGGCGCTGAAATTTGCACCAGTACGGTCTCAAGGCCGCCCGCCGCGCTCCGCAGTTCAGTAAGAGATAAATTTTTACACAGAATTACGAAAAACCCCGTAGCCTTGCGGCTTTCGGGGTTTTTGTGTGCGCTGATTTATCTGTTTGGTTTAACGGATTTTGACAGATTTTAACTCAAAATAAATCAATTTATAGGGGTTAAATAGGGGTGAAATTCACTTTTTAGACCCCAAATGGGTTAAATGATGGGTGAAATTTTGAGTGCAAAATCTTGATTTTTTACCTTGATTTTTATTTGATGAGTTTGTCATAGTCTGACACAATTTAATAAAATTAAAATGAATTTGAACACGCGTTTGCTTGCTCGGTATGAGCTATGTGAACGCGTTTTTTTAATTCCAAATTTTAAGGAGGTAGATATATGTTTGAGGAAAATTATGTGTTTCTTGCCGATGCGGTTATTGTTCAAGCCGCCAAAGATTATCGGCGGGCGAAAACTCCGCAGATGAGAACGATCCTTAAAGACTTCTTCTTATCCGAATGGTTTTGTGCTTTGACCGATATGGACGGAAAAAAGTTATACAATCGTTTAGAGCGGGAACGCCTTGAAAAGCGGAAGCGAAAACGCTGATATTTTGTAAAATTTTACGGGAAGGAGGATTGCAATGCCTGTATTCAGAATTGAAAAGAACAGAAAGCCGTCATAGACGAGGGTGTGGCGGTAATGACCGAAGTGCTTACCATCGACACGGCTTACTACACCATAGAGAAAAAGCAGTATCCGACCGAGCTTGTCAGACAGAGGTTTCTTGAAATCAATTATGAAAAACTGGAAGCATTTTTGCTCGACTTCTCAAGGCGTAACGAGAAAATCCATAACATCAAAGCCTATCTCATAACGTCGCTATTTAACATACCCGCAACGGCTGACACATCGGGTTATAATATAACCGCCATACAATGAAGTGTTATTATGACCGGATTAGGCAAAAGAAAGGAGCGGGGAGAGTAATGATTAATCTCAATACTGAGTGGATGGGGATGAAATTAAAAAATCCGTTTATTCTTGCCTCATTAACGCTGTTTTCTAAAGTGGAATTAAATGCACATATCGGTTTTTTCGATGCGGCAATAGAGGCAGGAGCGGCAGCGGTTATTCTGCCGTCTGTTAATCCCGCAAATCCCGACAAGTTATAATGATGTGATTATTGAGACAAAGCCTATAGAAAATGGAATAAAAGGCGCGGGGTATATGGGATTTACGGTTTTGGGTCCTCCGGATACAAATATTGTGCCGGTACAGTACGGACTTCAATTAATGAAAGCGCTGAAGAAAAAATACGATGAGCAAAAAATTATAGCAAGCGTCGCAAATTGCGGATGCAAAGAAGATTTTATTGAGACAATAAAATTATTTGAGCAGACCGGTGCAGACGCTATCGAACTGAATTTTTCCTGCCCGAATGTTTTAACTGAGAGTGCCGGCGCGGAGGTGACTAATCTTGATGTTGAGGTATTAGAGCAAATCAGGGAAATTGTAAACATACCGATTTCTCTGTATTGCATTTCAACAAGCCGAAAACGGTGAAGTGAGCATAGATCCAAAATTGTGCAGCGGATGTGGCTGGTGTGCGGTTATGTGCGTGAGGCAGGCTATAATTGATTATATACCGAAATAAATTAATAATGGTTTTTGCCGGCGCCGGACAGGCATGATAAAAACCATTGGTTCAACCTGTGCCGGTATTATTTTTGTATATATTACATCAGCCATCGTATTCATTATGTACAGCTTTCGTGCAAAGTATTGCTTCAAGCGGCTTTTTCACTATCCTTGAGAACATCTTTACAACGATGCCCGTAAGTAATGCCGCTATGACCGTACCCTCTCTTATTCCGACAATGGATAAGTCAAAGAATATCAGGGACAGAAGTATCGCCAGCATTACATTGGAGACGTCAAAGACGATCTTGACATTTCCAAACTCTTTTCCGGTCGTATCGGACACCGCTTTTACAAAAGCTTCTCCCGAATTGAGTATCACGTTTGCCGTAACCGAGAGTGATATGCCGAAGCCGAGAATGACGGTGCCGATAAGCACCATTGCCAGCCTTGCGGAGTATGCCGGAACGGGAATAGCCGATACCATCCACATCCCGAAATCGGTAAACCATCCGAACAGGAACGACAGCGGAACCTGCAGGAGCTGTATCAACTGAAATTTGCTCCGCAGCACTATGATTTGTCCCACGATCAAAACGCAGTTCCATATGATAAGCCACGTGCCTAATGAAAAAAAGCTGAATTTAAAGCTCATCACATTGGCTACGGAGGAAATAGGCGATACGCCAAGCTCGCCGTGCTTTGTAAACGCGACGCCTATTGCCGCGAAAAACAGTCCGATAATAAATAAAATATACCTTTTCACGATTTCGGTTTTACTCATTCTTATTCCTCCGTTATATGCCCGGGATTATCTTTGCATTATAATTATACCACCTTTTGCATTCCCGTTCAATAGATATTTCAGATGAATTATAAATATATGGTGAATGGGACGGTGAAAATAAAACCGCGCACCACGACAAAGCCCCCGGGGGGGTATTCGCGCTTGAGGCAGCGTCGGCGATGTATGCCTATTCCCATATGATCTGCGTTTCTGAGGGAATGTGATAATATAATTTGTAAAATTCTTCATGATACGCACTGTTATACGGCATTGACCATCCGAAATCCTCGTCAATTAACTTCCGTTGGTGAAGAGTGTCTCCTCCGTTTTCATTATACTGCTCAATAAGTTTTTCATTATCCGCAAAAACTGCGTCGTTTGAACTATATCCTGTATATGTTATATATGTGTTATACATTGCCATAATGATTAATACAATATTAACCGCCGCATATGCTCCTTTTCGTGTTATTGCTTTTTTTACGATACACGAGAAATATATCATATACATTATCACCTCCAAAAGCAGAACTCTCGGACCGAGCGTAGGCGAAAATATAATAAACATACAAGTAACCAATGTAATAATAAGCGAAAAAGCAGGTATGACCGACCGTGTTTCCTTATAATATATTATTGCGGTTATCACAAATACAGCACTGCAATAAATAACAGAAACCATAATCATAAGCTCATACTGAAATAGTGTAAAAACAGTCATTTCTTTTATATGGTTAGCAAAATACATACATGCCAATACCGGAGGCGAGCATAATAAAAATAACTTTAATTTATGTTTCCATAAATATATACAGGATGCGATAAGGGTAATTGCGTTAAGCTGTACCGTATAATTACCCACGAAAGTATTTCTTATAACAAATTTTACACTGAGTGCAAACTTTTCTCCGAAATCTCCCACACCCTCCTCAACTGCCCGGTGCGCCGTTCCCGGCGCCAGAAATACCGTTGCCGCTCCTATAACGGCACACAGCAAATCCACAATATAAGTTTTATCGAATTTGCCTTCCGTAATCCGTCCGTATAAAATACAGCACACAGTTAGAACATTTACAGCTACAGCCATATGCTCTATTGTTGCGGCGGCAAAAAATGCCATTATCGCAGATAACGATCCCTTTCGGCAAATCAGCAGATACCAATATATAAGGAACATCATTACGGGATAAACGTAATTGCAGGAGCCGGTTATCCAGTATATGCTCTCCCGTGTCATTTCAAAATGTATCGTAAGCAGCAAAAACGCAGCGGCGCAGCTGTGTGTTATTTTAAATATAAGATATGCCGAGGCGGCGATCATTCCGGCATTTACTATGTACCACACATGTATATCAGCCTTAAGAAAAAGTGTAACCAGAAAATGATTAATAAAGCGCCCGTTGCCATATAAATAATGATTAATATGATTACTCCAAAAATCAGAATTAAGAAAAGTAGCAAAAAAATAATCATCACCGTAATAATGCACATGCAGTTCCGTTATGTAAATCCCGACAAATAAAAGAACAATGGAAAGAACCACTCCGCGATTTTGTTTTGTTATCATAAACATACGCCCCCAAAGTATATTATAAGTAGATAGGTATACTATATCATACATTTTAGTATATTTCAAGTAGAAATTCTATTTTTAATGGGTTTTTATGAGACCTATATAAACGGTACAATAAAATTAAAAGAGGTGTGTATGATGTTTGTTGATTACATTGAGATGGGTAAAAGAATTGCTCAAAGACGTAAAAAGCTGGGACTGAAGCAAAAGCAAGTAGTAGAGGCTGCCGATTTGAGTGAAAAATATCTGTCGGCTATAGAAAATGCCAAGTCTATCCCAAGCATTGACGTGCTGATGAAAATATGTACTGTTCTTAAAACTACTCCAGATTATATTCTTCTCGGCGCCGTTGATGATTACCGGGATATAAATTATGATGAGCTGATTTCTGACAAGATAAAAAATCTTCCTAAAAATAAGCAATTTTTTGTGTATAACTTTATTGACTGGCTCGCAGAGCAGAATATCTGAGCGAGTTCAGCACATCATAAGCCGGGACAACGTGTCCGGCTTTAAAGCCGACCATTGATTCTTGTTTTATCAATTACAGGGCAGAACCCACAGGCGTGCGCGTTTTGAAGCTTATCGCCGCCTATAAGCTTTTGCGGACTGTTCATAACGCCGTCCGGTCCGTCAATGCGTATCTGTATTCCCATGCTTCCATAGAAAAAGCACACCCGAAGATGTGCTTTATAAACTTATATCTTGTTTAACATAAGCGTATCAATACCAAGCCTGGACGCATTCACGCGGCAAAGTTTTTTCTGTGGCAATCTTCTGAATTTTTGACTTTGCCATGTTGGCATAATACTGGTTATTGTCTGCTTCGGCGCGTTCCTCTACGGTTACAGTCTTGTCCTTGCTGTTGTATGCAATTATTCCCTTTTTTCCTTTGCCTTCCGGCTGATATCCATAGCGAATAGTATCGCCGTCAAAATATATTAACGTTAAAAGATTCATTGTTTTTCCCTCCAATCATCAACCGCTTTTTTATAATTATATAACTTCTGTGTCTTTTCGTGTGCTTCAATGTATGAAAGCCCCTCTTTTACCATTAGGTTGTGTTCATGGTACTCGTGCCGGAGCAAAACAAGATCTTTTTCTTCGATATTCTTTCCCTCAATCAGATTTTGCCACGAAACAGCAATATCATAATTGGGATAAAATGTAGTCGGTTCATCTTCCCCTAAATCATATTTATTTATAAAAACATGATTTTTTATTATTTCAATTTCTTGCTCTGAATATCCCGTATTCTTCGCTATTGCCGCAATATCCGATTTACGCTTCCGAATTTCCTCGTAATATCTGCTTGCGTGTTCCTCGCAACGCGCAAAATCTTTCTCACTTTCAGGATTAAGTGCGCCGTAAAAAGCTCCGCTTTGCATAATTTTTTTATCACTCCCTGCTATTATTATACCACTTCCGTCTGATTTGTCAATGCATTTCGCCGGGTTCTTCCGCGCGGTTTTTTGTGAAAAGGATCCATGTATATTATTGATTTTTTGAAGCTGTTGTGGTATAATAACCTCACGAAACAATACGAAATCAAAGATTTCTGTATTTCGGAGAACATTTTATCATAACGCTGTGGCAACGGCAGGCAAATGCCGTTTGTCCGCGCGCGGAGTTTGGTGTTTTAAAGAGAAAAAAATATATTTCGGATATGCACTTTTAAAGGCAGCCGTATAAATCAAAAATGAAAGAGATGAATTTAAAATGTTAAGTTTATTCAGGGAACAGGTCTCAAAGCACGGCGAAAGGATAGCTTTGTCGGAGCCGTCAACGGGAAGGTCGGACACTTATAAGCAGCTTGACGAAAACGCGCGCCGCATAGCCGCAAAGCTTAAAGAACAGGGCATTCGGCGCGGCGACGCCGTGATGATAACCGCCGCGAGAGGCATCGGATTTATTGAAGCAATATTCGGCATACTTATGGCGGGAGGCGCTTATGTACCGCTTTCAGACCATTATCCCGCGGACCGCATGGCATACATACAAAGCGACTGCGGCGCGAAGATCATTATCGACGACGCTTTTATAAGCGATGCGTATGGCTTTGAGCCCGTTTCGGAAATCTGCGGTATAAAGCCCGGCGATACGGCGCTTATCATTTACACATCGGGTTCAACCGGAAAACCCAAAGGAGTTATTCATGATCACGAGTCAATAAGAAACGAGGTTCTGCTTTACGGCGGCATCCTGGAGCTTAAGGATGATGATATATACGGCATCAACGTTGCTTTTTACTTTATTCTCTCCGTAGGTGATATTTTTACGGGACTTGCAAACGGCATTACCGAAATAATAATTCCCGATGAATTTAAAGGCGACCCCGACAGTCTTGCCGATTTTATAGACAGGCATAAAATAACCTCCGCCGTTATAATGCCGAAGGTTCTGCGCTACTTCACCCGAAAGGGAGGGAGCCTGCGCACCGTTGTGAGCTGCGGCGAGCGTTTGTCGCAGATCGCGCCGGACGGTTATCGGCTTTTGAACTGTTACGGCATGACCGAGCTTACCGGAGAGTGCCTTACATTCGAGGTGGACAAGGCTTATGACAATACCCCTATAGGAAAGCCGGGCGGCAATGTGAGCGTCTATGTGCTTGACGAAAACGGAAACGCCGCTGACGAAGGCGAGATCTGCATCGCGGGTCATATGGCAAAAGGATATCTGAACCGCCCCGAGGAGACCGCAAGGGCATTCACTCCGAATCCGTTTAAAGACATTGACGGTCACGAGCTTCTTATTCACACGGGCGATCTGGGCAGACGTCTGCCCGACGGAAACCTTCTGTATCTCAACCGTAAGGACTGGATGCTGAAAATAAACGGTCAGCGCGTTGAACCGGGCGAGATAGAATCCGCTATACGCGAGACAGACGGCATACGCGATACGGCTGTAAAGGATTTTATAGACGCGACCGGACAAATATTCCTTGCGGCGTATTATATATCGGACAGTGAAAAGGACGAAAAAGAGCTGAAAAAAGCCCTTTCGCTCAAGCTGCCCGAATATATGGTGCCGGAGTTTTTTGTGCGTCTTGAAAAGCTGCCCGTAAACGCGAACGGCAAGCTTGACCGCGCAGCGCTGCCCAAACCCGATATCGACTTAAGGCGCGCCGAATACAAGGCTCCCGAAAACGAAAGACAAAAGCTTATCGCGCAGGCGTTTGAAGAAATTCTCGGCATTAAAAATATAGGAATTAACGATGAATTTTTCGCGCTCGGCGGCGATTCGATAAAAGTTCTCATGCTGCAAAAGGCGTTGAGAGAAAAAGGAATAGAAATATCCGCGGGTTCCGTTTTCACCGCGCAGACTCCGAAGCTGCTTTCGGAGACCGTCGAAAACGGCTCGGAATTGTCGTCATATAAGGGCCGGGAGGCTGACTCGTATCCGCTCACAAGAGCGCAGATGAGCATTTACCTTGATTGTCAGGATGAAAAGGGGACCGCGTACAACAACGTGTTCTCGCTTCTGCTGCCGTGCGATATGGCGGATAACGAGACGCGTCTTAAAAACGCCGTTGAAACGGTGCTTAACGATTATCCGATACTCGGCGCGTCCGTTAAAATAATCGACGGCGTTCCGTCGCTCGTGCCGTCCGGCAGGAAAATAACGGCTCAGATAAAGCAGACCGGTATCACCGACAAAAACACGCTTGCACAAAGCGTTGATTTTCCCTTTGATCTGGAAAATGACCTTCTCACTCGCGCGGTTATTTACAAAACGCCCGCGGGGCTGTGTCTTGTGCTTGTGATGCACCATATTGTCTGCGACGGCACCTCGGCCTCAATTATCATAGGCAATATTGCCGCGGTATTCGGCGGCGAGCCGGCGGTCAAGGAGGAAATGAGCAATCTTACCCTTGCGCAGTATGAGGCGGAGCATCCCGAAATAACGCGGACCGACAATGAAGTATACAGAAAAATGCTTGATAATATCGAGGGCGACACAGAGCTTTACAACGATGACGATCCGGGGCTTGTCAATTTCAAAGGCAAACTCGGCGTGTATAATACCACGTTGTTTACCCAAAGGCAGGAGCTGTCGGGCAGGCTTACAGCGTCTTTAAGCGAGCATCAGCTTACCGAAAGCACACTGTTTATGAGCGCCTACGCATATATGCTGAGACTTTTCTGCAATCAGAAAAACGTACTTTTCTTCACAGGCGAAAACGGCAGACATGATCCCGTTTTGCAGAATACGGTCGGCATGATGGTGCATAATCTGCCCGTGCTCGCGAGCATTGACGAAAACGCGGACTGCGCGGATTTTATGGCGGATATGCAGAGGTCCTTTCATGAGCTTGTTTCTCATGACGGCGCGGATATCCCGCAGCTTTGCAGTGAATACGGCATACGCCCCGACTGCTTCTTTGTGTATCAGGGCGATATGCTCTCGGGCGTGAATATAAACGGCAGATACATCCCTATGGAAATGCACGTTTCGGAGGACGTGATGGCGTCGCTTACGCTTCACGTGCTCAAGCAAAACAGCGGAGACTATCTGCTCCGATTTGAATATGCCGCCGAAAAAATAACGGCGGAGACCGTAAAACGCATGGCGGAGGTATACACAATGATAGCGGCGGGACTCTGCGGCGGCGGCAGACTGGGCGATATACGCCTTGTCACCGACGAAAATATCGCCGAAATGGAACGCTTTAATCAAACGGATACGGATTATCCCGTTACAAATATCGTGTCAATGTTCAGGGAGCAGGCGGCAAGATATTCCGACAGACCGGCGGTGCGCTTTAAAGACGAAACTCTTACCTACGCGCAGGTCGACGATATTTCGGAACGCATAGCGGGCAAAATACACTCTCTCGGTCTCGGCTGCGGAGATGTTGTTTCCGTGCTTATCCCGAGATGCGCCTATATGGTCACTGCCTCCTTGGGCGTGATAAAATCGGGCGCCGCTTACCAGCCGCTCGATCCCTCGTACCCCGCCGACCGCCTTGCGTTTATGATGTCGGACGCGGATGCGAAGCTGCTTATCGCCGATGAAGCGCTGCTTTTGAAGGTACCCGGATACAAAGGTGAGATATTGCTCACAAAGGATATTCCCGAGCTTCCGGATTGCGGCGGTATAGAAAAAGACCCCGAACCGAACGATTTGTTCACGCTCCTTTACACGTCGGGCTCAACGGGCACGCCCAAGGGCGTAATGCTCGAGCACCGCAATCTCGTCAATTTCTGCTTTTGGTACAGAGACTTCTTTAAAATGGACGAGAACTCCCGCGCGGCTGCCTACGCGAGCTACGGGTTTGACGCGAATATGATGGATATGTATCCCGCGCTGACAGCGGGCGCCTGCGTCTGCATCGCGGAAGAGGAAATAAGACTTGACCTTATAGAGCTTGAAAAATGGTTTGACAGACTCGGGATAACCCATTCCTTTATGACAACGCAGATAGGGCGGCAGTTCTACTCTATGGCTTCTCCCGAAAAGCTGAAATATCTTTCGGTCGGCGGGGAAAAGCTTGTGCCCGTTCGTCCCAAGGATACAAGTACGCGCTTCTATAACTGCTACGGTCCGACAGAGTGCACTATATTCTCCTCGGTCATGCCGGTAGACCGGCTTTATGAAAGAGTGCCTATAGGAAAAGCGATTGCGAACTATAAATGCTATGTTGTGGATGAGAATCTGCGCAGACTCCCTCCTCTCGTTCCGGGTGAGCTGCTTATTTCGGGACGCGGTGTCGCGAGAGGTTATCTCAACAGAGAGGATCTGACAGGAAAGGTCTTTATCCGCAACCCGTTCAGCGGCGATAAGGACTATATCAGAGCGTATCGTTCGGGAGATATTGTCAGGCTTTTGCCGAACGGGGAAATAGATTTTATCGGAAGAAACGACGGACAGGTCAAGGTGCGCGGCTTCCGTATCGAATTGACCGAGGTCGAGGGCGTGATACGCGGGTTTAACGGCGTAAAGGACGCCACCGTTCAGGCGTTTGAGGACGAGAAAACAGGTGAAAAATATATCGCGGCATATATTGTCGGCGACAGCGAAATAAATATATCGGCTTTGAATGATTTTATAAGAGAGCGCAAGCCCTCATATATGGTCCCGTCCGTAACCATGCAGATACCGTCGATCCCTTTGAACCAGAACCAAAAGGTCAACAAACGGGAGCTGCCGAAGCCGGTGAGGAAGCAGGATGAAATTATACCGCCGCGTAACGAAACGCAGCAAAAAATATTCGACATTACAGCGGAGGTGCTCGGGCATTCCGATTTCGGTATTACGACAGATATTTATGAGGCGGGACTTTCCTCCATCGGCGCCGTCAGACTTAACGTGCTCCTTTCAAATGCCTTTGACGCGCCCGTAAGGACATCCGACCTTAAAGAAAACAACACCGTTGAAAAGCTCGAGCAATTCTTTGCCCGTGCCGAAGGCACCGAAGCTTTTGAGATCCTGCCCGATTATCCGCTAACAAAAACGCAGGAGGGCATTTTTGTCGAAGCGATAGCCCACCCCGAAACCACGATATATAACATTCCCGTGTTAATCAGGCTCGGTGGCGGCATCGACGAAAACAAGCTTAAAACGGCTGTTATACAGGCGATCAACGCGCATCCGTATATTAAGACGAGATTGTTTATGGACGATGACGGCAATATCAGACAGCGCAGAATGGACGGCGACTTTTCATTCGATGAAAATTCAATAGAAGCTATCGCCGCCGATGATATAGAAAGCATAAAACCGCAGCTTACCAAGCCGTATAATCTGCTTGGCGGGAGATTGTTCAGCGTGAAGCTGATAAAAGCCGACGGTATGTATTTGTTCCTGGATATGCACCATATCATAAGTGACGGCGCGTCGTTGAGCATTATTTTGAAGGATATATCAAAAGCCTATGACGGCGCTGAGCTCGCCGTGGAATCATATTCGAGCTATGAAGCCGCGCTTTCGGAGGAAAAGGCGCGAGCCTCCGGGGACTATATCAGGGCGAAGGAATATTATGCTGCGCTGCTCGGCGGCTGTGACGCCGATTGTCTGCCCAAACCGGACCAAAACGGCGGCGAAGGCAAGGCGGGCTTTATGACCGTGCGCTCCTCGCTTTCGCCGAAGGAGATCGAGGCGTATTGCGCAAAGAACAAGGTTACTCCGAACGGCTTTTTCAACGCGGTGTTCGGCTTTGTTCTCGGGAGATACAACAACGCCGAAGACGCTGTATTCACCACAATATACAATGGCAGGAGCGATTCGCGAACAGCCAATTCCGTTGGAATGTTTGTAAAGACGCTGCCCGTTTACTGCGATATCGACGATAAAAAGACCGTTTCGGAGTTTGTTAAAGAAACAGGCTCGCAGCTGCTTGACAGCATGGAAAATGACGTTTATTCATTCGCGGAAATTTCAAGAGAGTACGGCGTCAGCGCAGACATAATGGTCGCGTATCAGGACAGCGGTATTTCCGGGCAGACTATAGGCGGGGAAAAATGCGGGATAACGACATTGAGCCTTGACGCCGCAAAATCAAAGCTCTCGGTGGATATAACCATAAAAAACGGCGCTTATGAATACGCCGCCGAATATTACGGAGATCTCTACAGCGACGGGTTTATAAAAACCTTTATAAGATCAATGGACGCCGCGGCAGCCTCGTTTATCGGGAACAAATATATCCGCGAGGTGTCAATGCTTTCGGCTGAGGACGCCGAAGCAATTAAAGGCTTTAACGATACCGACTATCCGATTGAGCTTGTGAGCGTGAACAGGCTGTTTGAGGCGCACTCGGCGGCGCATCCCGATCGGCTCGCCGTTGTTTCGGGCGGTAAGAGTCTGACATACGGCGAGTTAAACGCGCTTGCCAACAGGATAGCCCGATCGCTCATAGAGAAGGGCGTGCGGCTCGGCGAGCCTGTGGGTATGCTGCTGCCCAGAGACGTTAATATTCCCGCCGCAGAGTACGGAATAATGAAAGCCGGAGGCGCTTTCCTGCCGATGCTGCCCGATTATCCCGACGACAGAGTGGATTTCTGCCTCAGGGATTCTCACGCCCGTTTTGTTATAACGACCGACAAGCTCAAACGGGAGAGGGCGGAGCTTTTCAGCGGCAAACCCTACGCTGCTCTTACACTGAGCGAGCTTTCGCAAAACGAAACCGTTTCGGATCCCGAAATAGATATTCCCGCAAGCTCTCTCGCATACTGCATATATACTTCGGGTTCGACCGGCACTCCGAAGGGCGTTATGATAGAGCACGGCAGCCTCTGCAATTTTGTGAACGCAAATCCGAAAAACAAAGAAACATTTGAATTTGTAAGCGGCGGAAGGACCGCGCTTTCTGTCGCGGCGGTGTCGTTTGATTTCTCAATAATGGAAATTCACATTCCGCTTTGCAACGGCATGACGGTATGCATAGCCGCAGACGAGGAGATACACGACCCGCTCATGCTTGCGAAGCTTATAGAGGAAAACAATGTGGAGGTGATGTGCGGCACGCCGTCCTTCATGACTAATATGGCTGAAATACCTCAGGCGGCAAGGTCTCTTTCGCGCATAAAGATGTATGATCTCGGAGCGGAAGCGTTCACGCCGCCGCTTTACGGACTGCTGCGCAAAGCCAGCCCCGACGCCGTGATAGTAAATGGTTACGGTCCCACCGAAGCTACCGTCAGCTGTATATCAAAGGTGATGACCTCCGGAGAAAACATTACCATAGGCAGACCCGCGGCAAATGTCAAAGCATATATTATCGACAAGCACAGACACCTCCTGCCCGCGGGCGCAAAGGGCGAGCTGGCGATAGGCGGACTTGGCGTCGGCAGAGGCTATGTCGGACTTGAGAAAAAGACCGCCGAAGCGTTTGTCGAGCTTGAAAACGGTCGCGCGTACCGCAGCGGAGACATAGCGAGATATCTGCCGAACGGTGAAATTGAATTTTTCGGAAGAGCCGATAATCAGGTCAAGCTGAGAGGACTGCGCGTTGAGCTTGACGAGATAGTTAACGTTATGTGCGGCTATCCCGATGTTACCAACGCTATTGTTATTGTAAAGGGCGAGGGTCAGCAGCAATACCTGTGCGGATATTTTACCGCTTCAAAACAGACGGAAAAGCAGGCGCTTACCGAGCACCTCAAAAAATCCCTCGCGCATTATATGGTGCCGTCGGTGCTGATACAGCTTGACAAGCTGCCTATGACAAAGAACGGAAAGATTGACAAAAAGGCGCTGCCCGAACCCGACGCGGCTCAAAAAAGATCCGCGGGAAGAAAAGCCGCAAACGATATGGAACGGATATTCTGCGATATGTTTGCTGCGGTGCTCGGCATTGACACGGTATATGCCGACGATGATTTCTTTGAGCTCGGAGGCACGTCTCTGCTGGCTTCAAAGATAGCCGTGCGCTGCATGACGCAAAATATTCCCGTTGTATATAAAGACATTTTCGATAACACAACGCCGGCGCAGCTGGCGGCGTTCGTGAGTGCTTCGGACAAACCTTCCGCAGAAACAAAAGCAACGGAAAGAATCACGGAAAACGAGGAACGCGAGCCGCTCTTTGACGTTCTGAAATACAACGCGCCGTCGTATGTGGGGGAAATAAATTACACGGACATAGGGAACGTTTTGGTGACGGGCACCACGGGATTTTTGGGCGCGCACGTGCTTAAACAGCTCATCGACGGCGGCGCCGAAAAAATATTCTGCCTCGCGCGCAATAACGGAAAGCTGACAGCCGAGGAGCGCGTCAAAATGATGCTGATGTTTTATTTCGGCGATGCCTATGACGAATTGTTCAAAGGCGTGATCACCGTTATAGATAGCGACATTACCTCGGACAGGCTCACGGATACGCTGCGCGGATACGATTTTGATACGGTGATAAACTGCGCGGCGTGTGTAAAGCATTTTACAAACAGCGATATACTCGAAAAGGTAAACGTTATGGGCGTCGAAAATCTTATAGCGGCATGCCTTGATTTGGACAAGAGTCTTGTCCAAATCTCGACCGTCAGCGTGGGAGGCGAAAGCGTCAACGGCAGTATTCCCGAGCATGTGAAACTTTCGGAAAGTATGCTGGAATTCGGGCAGAACCTTGATAACAAGTACATAAGCACCAAGCACAGAGCGGAGAAGGCGGTGCTTACCGCGGTCAGGGACAAGGGACTCAGAGGAAAGGTTATCCGCGTCGGAAATCTGATGAGCCGCGAAAAGGACGGCGAATTCCAGGCTAATTTCCGGACCAACAGCTTTATGAACACGCTGCGCGCTTATGCTGCGCTCGGCTGCTTCCCGATCTCGGAGCTCGATACGGAAGTCGAGTTTTCGCCGATAGGCTATGTGGCGGAGGCTATATTAAGGCTTGCGGGCACGCCCTCCGGATTTACGGTATTCCATGCGTATAACGCTCATTTTGTCCATATGGACAACGTTATCGATGGTATGCGCAAAAACGGGATATTTATTAAAAAAGTGTCAGACGAGGAATTTGGAAAACGATTTAATGAGGTATTGTCAAACGATGAAAAAAGCATGGAGGTTTCGGCTCTTATATCCTACAGGGAAAATGACGCGGAACACAGAGCGATAGAAAGCGTCAACAATTTTACGGTAAAGGCTTTGTACAAGCTGGGATTTTCGTGGCCGCTTATCAACGAGGATTACATAAGCAGAGCGATAAACGCTCTTATCACCCTCGGCTTCTTTGATAATGCCGCCGATATAAAATAAGAGGGGTGTTACTTTGCAAAGAAACGATTATCTTATAAAGAAAAAACTGTACAGTTACCTGCTTCCCAGCGTTATGGTAACGGCGGCTTTGCAGCTCGGCTCCCTTGTGGATTCGATAATAGTGGGCAATCTCATGGGAAGCTACGCCGTGTCGGCGCTTAATATCGCCATACCCCTTGTCTATTTCCTTCAGCTGCCGGCTATATTGCTGGGAATGGGCGGCTCCGTGACCGCCGCCGTTTACCTGGGCAAAAGGGACGCGGACTCGGCTTCGGATGTATTATCCGTCTCAATGCTGGCGACGATATTTTTAACGCTGATATTCTCCGCAGCCGAGCTTGCATTTACGCCCTTTTTCGCCGCTAAGCTCACGGCGGCGAGCGACGGCGTAATGTATGATATGGTAAAGACCGTGCTGTATGTATACGGCGTAGGGCTGTGGCCCGTCTGCGCGGTCCTGGCAATATCATACTTTATGAATGTGGACAATAATCCGAACCTGTCGGCGGCGCTTCATATAACCGCGAATGTTATAAACCTCTCGCTCGACTATATTCTTGTCAAATATACGCCCTACGGCGTAGGCGCATCGACAGCCTCGACGATAATAGGATATATCATAAGCGGTGCGATATTTGTCCCGATATATTTAAGATCCAAAAACAGAATGCTTAAACTGAAAAAAATAAGCATAATAAAGAAATCGAAGCTGTTTCTTGAATCAGCCAAAAACGGACTGCCGAATATGGCTATGTTTGCGCTGACGGCGATAAGCCTCGCCGTTATGAACACAAGCACGCTTTACATACTCGGTCAGGATATGATGACGGTTTATTCGATAACAAACGACACGAATTTTATCGTTCAGCTGTGTCTCAACGGCATTGTTGAGGTTATACCGACTATTGCGGGAGTGCTGTACGGCGAGAAGGATTATTACGGCATAAGGCGGCTTTTGCTGCGCATATCGAAAGTGACGGCATGTGTTTTCACGGTGCTTATAGGCGTATTCCTTGCCGCGCCCCAGCTTATTTCCAAATTGTACGGCTTCAGCATACCCGAGCTTGAGCCTCTGTATCTACAGTGTTTGCGGATATTCAGCCTGAGCTTTGCGTTTTACGCCGTAAACTCCGTTATCCAAAACTATTACAGAACGATAGGTCAGGCGGGTATCGCGACGCTTGATACCGTGCTTGAAATGTTCGTTATAAAAATACCGCTCGCGCTGGGCGCAATGATGCTGTTTGGAGTAAGAGGCATATTCGCCTCGATGATCGTCAGCGAGATCGCGGCGATGCTTATAGTCACGGTCATAAGGATCGTTTTGCAGAAAAAAGGAAAAATGCCGCAGAGAGGTTTCGCCGCTATACCCGACACGGGCGGCGATGTTTTCTATGACGTTACCGTCACGGGCACGGCGGAGGAAGCGGTCGGAATATCGGAAAAGCTCATTGACTATTGCCTGAGTATAGGGATAGACGATAACAAGGCGAACGCCGTAGGTATCGCGGCGGAAGAGCTGACCGTCAATATCGGAAAATACGGCTACAAAAATATCAAAAGAAATTATATTGATATATGTCTGGCAAAAAGCGGAGATTCACTGATCCTGCGTCTGCGCGATGACGGCGTTCCGTTCGACCCCCTTGAATACAAACGCGATGAAACCGATAAATATAACCTGGGCGGCATTGAGCTCATAAAACGCATGGCGGATAAAATGGAATACACAAGGGTCCTGAATATGAACAACACCGTTGTGGAGATTCGGTTATAGTATACAGGGCAAGCAGAAAACAGCGGTGCGAGTGTCAAAATCGTACAGACCTGCGTGGGCATAGCATGGGCAAGCGTGCATATTGTGCATAGTCAAGAAAACATATAAACATGAAAAAGAGAGTGCCTTAATCATAAATTGCACGCCGATACATCCCAATTGCCGCTGTACCACGGTCATGGCGGACGCGATTTCAAAAACGCGTATCGCGCGGGATCCCAAAACCGGAAAGAATTACAAGGTCGACGGCGATATGACGTTCGAGGAATGGAAGGCGGGGCTATCCGATGAACAGCGGGCGGCGATGAAAGCGAACGTAAAAGCCGCGCGGACGAAACCGGCGAAAACCGTTGACAATCCTGTGAAAAAGCAGTCTATATTTGTGCCGGCGAAAACAGTAAATGAGGCTGAAAAATATGCCGAAAAGCTGGGCGTAAAATACCCGGAATATAATAAGCTTCCGCTTGATACGGCAAACGAGTTAAATCGGGCATTGGAGACGCTGCCGAAGGATATACGCCCGGTTTTTGTAGGCGATTCCAAGACGCTCGAAGAATATTACGGATCAAAGCTGCCGAGGACATCAAATCATTATTACGGTGTGCATATTGAATCCCTTGACGGTATGAGGTTGGGCAGAGACCCGATAACGGGAATGATGAAGTACGATGCCGAGGCATATGGACATATGGTCGGAATTAGCAGTAAATATAATTCCCCGCAAAAAATAGCGGCAAACAAGGCGGAAGAACAAGCTCGTTATATAAAACAGCATGGGAATCGGTATTTCTTTAATATGGACGGCACAAGCACACCTTATCATGAGATGGGACATGTATATGCCGACAAAAAGGGAATCCCGACAGGATTTGAAGAGGATGCCAAGAAATGGTATCGAGAGGCTCAAGCGGATATGCTTAAATCGACCGGCGAAGCGTGGGCTGAAGCGTGGGGCGCATACCATACGGGAAATAAAGAGTTGCCCGATTACATCGCAAAATATATTGAAAATGCGACGCAAAAACCTATTGCAAAATCCGACGAACGTGATATAATAGATATGTGGGGTGAGGGCATGTACCGCAAGCATACGGAAGGTAAAATTGAGCCGATGCCGAAAAAGCAGCTTAACAAGATTGTTAAAGGGTTTAAAAAGCAGGGCGGCGTTATCGTTATGAACGACGAAGTGACAGCGCATTTGAAAGCAAATTCGGCGGAGGGCGTTACGTGGGACGCGAAAACAATTCTGCTTACTAAAAACCCCGGACGCGGTGCAGTTTTTGAGGAACTTATACATGCCACGCAATTTAGACAAGGCAAAATAGACGCAACTCCGCGAAGTCGTATTATATGCGAAATTGAAGCGCAAGAGAAATTGATAAAATACAGTAAGGCATATAAACTGACCGATTACGAAGTTGAACAAACAAAGAAAGCTTTGGAAGAATATAAATCAGCGTTGCGGAATTTAGATTAAGGAGTGATTATCATGTCATTAAAGGTTTTAAGCAAAATGCTTTTCAACGGAAAAACCGCTGTTTCTGTTGAAGGCGATTGCATGAAATTAAGAAACGGACTTACCGTTACTGATGAAAAAGGAAATATTTTTGTAATCGAATCCGTAGGCATGACACACTATACTAATCCCGAAGATTGGAAAACAAAGGCGGAGTTATTGCTTACCGGCGGAGATTTCAGCGGTGAAACATTAATTGTAAATGAATAATAACCAAATATAGCACATAAGCACGTTTTCGGACGTGCTTTTTGTATGGGAGCGTGAGGATATGGGAATACAGATAAGCATTGACGGGCTGGACGGGGTTATGACGTTCGAGGAATGGAAGGCGGGCCTTAGCGATGAGCAGCGGGCGGCGATGGAAGCGAACGTAAAAAGCCGGCAAAAAGCGTTGACAAATCCGGCGGAAGTGGTATAATAAAGGCAAAGAATGTCGAAACGGCGGTAAGCGGTGTGAATTTTGTAGGAAAAATTGACAGGGAAATATACAAATGCGTTACGGAAGATATAATTACAGATGATGTGGTTATTACAGATGAGCGTATAAAACATACAGAGGAAAATCATCCGGATGTTTATAAGAGTTACGGTCAATATTTGCATGAAATTGTAAAGGCTCCGGACTATATTTTTGCCGGGAACAGACCAAAAACAGCGCTTATTCTAAAACACGTACCGGAGGTTGACGAGAGCTTTAAAACTATATTGCGATTAATTACACCGGAAGATGACGAGAGTTTTAAGAACTCCATTATCACATTTATGAAAACAGATGAAAAGGAATGGCGCAGACTGGTAAGAAACAAAAAAATACTTTACAAATCGGAATAAATATGTTATTATAATAATATAATAGAGTTGCTGTTTGAGGTGGAGGAATACGTCCGGTCCACACGCCGATGGTATGACAAGGGCTTGCCCTGAGAGATGCAGGAGAATGGGACGCCTGCCAAACAGTAATTTTACAAAAAACCGCTTTGAGAAATCAAGGCGGTTTTTCTATGGGAGCGTGAGGATATGGGAATACAGATAAGCATTGACGGGCTGGACGGGGTTATGAACAGTCTGCAAAATCTTATAAGCGGCGATAAGCTTCAAAACGCGCTTGCGGAAGCGGGCGAAGTCGTCCGCGCGGACGCGGTTGATAATTGCCCGGTGGACACGGGGCGGCTAAAGGGCAGCATTACAAGCGCGGTCGAGGGTAACAGCGCGATCATCGGCACGAACGTCGAGTACGGGATTTACGTTGGGTTCGGCACCGGCTCGAAGGAGTGGCAAAATCAAGATTATTCTGTGTTAAGCCGCAATTACCATATATATCTGTACCCTTGGGTTGTCAGCATACTGCCGCTTTGAAAATATTTACACTTGCCAAAAAATATATTAAAATATAAACATCATAATTTTTCTTTATCAATAAGCAGTCAACGACCCTTTCAAATACGGCGCATTTCTTTTGGCACGAAACGTACTCTAAGTGACGTGAACAGGCGTTGACGCATGATTGGATATGTGGTAAAATATAATGAATGCTTATTATTTTTAATAGAGAAAAGGGAAATAGAATTATCTGTATTTTCGGCGCTGTGCATAATTGCGGCGCAATTGTGTATTTTGCAAAAAGAATAAAAACAGGTGGGATTGATTAATGAAGGATGACACACTGAAAAAGACATTTAAGCTGGCGTGGCCGACGGTTTTTGAGAGCGTATTCACGGTCCTCGCGCAGATGATCGATACATATATGCTGTCGGCGCTCGGTACTTCGGCTGTGGCTGCGGTGGGACTGACGGCTCAGCCGATGTATTTTCTGATGGCGCCGATTTTCGCGCTGAACTCAACGGTCGGAGCGTTGATCGCCAGGAGGCGCGGAGAGAACAATGAAGCGGAGGCGCACGGAATAGCCCGCTTTGCGATTTTGATCGCGGCGGTCTATTCGCTGCTGGTGGGAGCCGGTTGTGTGCTGTTCGGCAAACAGATCATCATGTTCTGCGGCGGAAACGCGGAAACAAAGGACGCGGCGGCAATATATTTCAGCGTTGTGCTGGGCGGTCTGGTTTTCAATTCGCTGACGATGATGCTCAATGCAATACAGAGGGGCTGCGAAAATACGCGTATCGCCATGATCTCCAACGCTACCGGCACGGCGGTCAACGTGATTTTGAATTATTGTCTTATATACGGGCATTTCGGTATGCCAAAGCTGGGAGTGGCGGGAGCCGCGATCGCCACGGTAACAGGCTACGCTGTATCCTTCGGTATTGCCCTTTGTTCGCTGATTTCTAAGAAAAATTACATAACGCTCGGGAAATTGTTATTTGCGTGCGGGCGCCGGATCTCCAGGGACGCGGCTACGGCGACAATGAATATGGGCGCTAACACCATGTCCGAGGATATATTGAAGCGCTTTGCTTTTCTCTATATCGGCGTTCTCGCGGCAAAGACCGGAACGGATGCGTTCGCGGCGCATCAGATAGGCATGTCGCTTATGAATCTCGCCTTTGCCTTTGGCTTGGGTATGCAGACAGCCGCCGTGACGCTGTCTGGAAACGCGATGGGAAGCAAGGATATTCCCCTGGCGAGGCGATATACCATTCGCTGCCAGATCGTGGGGCTTGCGCTGGGCGTCACTGTTTCAGGGCTTATTCTGCTGTTCGGCGATGAGTTTTTCGGCTTTTATTTTACCGAAGCGTCCGTGCTTACGATTGGTGCGAAAATATGCCGCATTATCGCGGTCATTGTGCCGATACAAATCGTGCAGATCATATTCAGCGGTACACTGCGCGGCTGCGGAGACATCCGCTATACGCTGATTTCCTCGACAGCCGTGTTCGGTGTATTCAATATTGCAATAGATTCATTATTTGTATTGGTATTCCATATAGGCATATACGGAATCTGGACCGGAACGCTTTTGGCTCAGACACTGCTTGCCACGTCTCATTTGATCCGCTACTGTTCCGGTCGCTGGGAAACCAAAAAAATCTGACAGACGGGAGATGAATGCACGGTGCTTATCAATTTCAGCAATCATCCAAGCGCGGACTGGCCGCAAAAACAGCGGGACGCGGCAAATATCTGGGGAGAAGTCAGGGACATTGCGTTCCCGGGCATTGCTCCGGAGATGTCGGAGGAGGAGATCCTCGCGCTTGTGGAGAGCTATCGGAGGAAATTCCCGTGGGACACGGCAAATCCTGTGTTTTTGGCGGGCGAATATTGCTTTGCCTTTGCCATGACGGATCTGCTTTTAAGGAAAAGAGTGCGCGTACTAAGCACGGAATCCAACCTGAAGCTTGTGACGGGACCGATGGAAAACGGAACGACGCGGCGAACCGCCACGCTGGACTTCCTGCGTTTTCTGGATTATGCGGTTCTTCCCGATGAGCTTAATGTCATCAAAGAGAAAAATCGTGTATTCCTGAACTGCAGCGCGAATTATCCGAGCAGCATGTGGGATGAGACCGCAGCGCGGGAGGCGGAGGCATACGGCAGGGTAATGGATCTGTCTGTAAAAATGATCGACGGGGAGACCTTTGAGGAGCGCTTCGCGAAGGCAAGGGAATATCTCGCGCGGATCGATGAGATACGTCCGTCGGCAATACTTTTGGACGGCTCTTTTTGGACGTTCTATCTGATGGCGGACGCCATTCTCAGAAAGGGCTATACGGTTTTAGTAAAATGCAGCAGCCGCATTGCGAAGGAAAGAACGGGGGAGGACGGTACGATCGTAAAAAACTATGAGTATCGTTTCGTCCGCTACCGTCAAATAAAAAGATATAAGGAGAAGTAGTATGGAAGCAAGGCTTAAAGATAAAGAGGTGTTCTGTCTGATCGACACATGCCAGATCCAGAAGTTTATTTTTCACGCGAATGATTTTGAGGCGGTGATCGGGGCGAGCGTGTTCCTGAAGGAAGTGATGATGGACGCTTTGCGTTACGCCGTAGATCACATCGACGAACCGCTGGCGGAGGAGGAGTATGACCTGAGCTTTTCCGATACGGAGGGGCGTATTCCGTGGTTTATTGATCCGAGGATAAAAATACAGCTGATAATGTACGCGGCTGGCAACGCTATGATTTTGTTCCGCACGGGCGAGCTGTGCGAGAAGATCATCCACAAGGTATCACGCTATCACTTAGATCACTGCTACTGCATCGATCTGGCGGTGAGCGTGGTGGAGAAAACGGACGTATTCGCGGACGATCTGAATGCGCTGTATCGCAAAATGGATCACATAAAGACGGATTTCCCCACGGCGCATCCGCTGCTGCCGCTTCCGGTGACGCGTGTTGAGAAGAATACCGGAGAGCCGGCATATCGAATCGACGCGGAGGGAGACGCCATATCGAAGAGCACGGATATCCGGCGCGCAGCGGCGGCGAACCTCGGCTGCGCTCGGCACATTCACGGGGCGAAGGGACCGGGCGGGCGGACGTACCTTGCGGCAATGCACATTGACGGAAACAATATGGGCATGGTCATCGGGCAAATTCTCCGCCGGTTCAGTGATTACGAGGACGCGATACGCGCGCGCCGCCGCATTGCCGCTAATATTGACACCGCTTTTGCCGGACTGGTCAGCGATAGCATGTCATGGCTGCGCTCGGTATACTTTGACGAATCGGTCTCCGACACTGAGTTTGCGGAATATATTTCGATCACACACTTTGGCGGCGACGACATCAACATCATTTCGGAGCCGCATTACGCCGTGCCGTTCATGAGACATTTGATGGAGCATCTTGATTCATACAGGATATGGGACGAGCCGGATATGCAGGTCGGGATTTCCGTATGCGGCGGAATTGCCTTTGTCATGCCGGAGTTATCGTATGTGAACGCGCACGGAGCCGCGGACGACTGCTGCTCTATCGCGAAGAAGGAAGCGAAAAGGGAACAAAACCAGATCGACGGACTGGCGGGCAACTGGTTTGATTTCGACTTTTTGGATTCCGACTGCCCTCAGTCCGTGGAGAGACGGCGCGAAACGGAAAATATCACGGCGGAGGGTGTACATCTGTCGCTGGAGCCGTACAGCTTCGATGAGAAGCAAAAGGATTCGCCGCGCTATTATAAAAAGCTGTTTGAACGTGTGGAGGCGCTGGAACGGTTACAGCTGCCGGAGCGATATTATCGGCTGCTCTCGGAGTCGTACTCACTGGGAAAGGTCGAATTTGAGCTATTGATAGAGCGTATCGAGGAGGAGGGCTACCCATTGCGTGAAATGCTGGGAGAGCCGATGGTGACAATAGATTCCGAGAGATATGCGGTATGGTACGACGCGTTTCGGCTGAGTAACTCCTATCAGCCGCGCAGGATAATTTCCGGAAAGGAGGCAGGGACATGGGACAGATAAAAATCCAAACACTAAGTAAGGTTTGCCTTGACGAGGTCTGGAAGGGCAGAGAGGACGGAGGTCTTCCCGCCTATGTGGACCCGCTCGGGCTGTTGTATATCCCGCTGTACTCGCTGTTTTGTGATGAGCTGCGGGAATTTTGCGGAGTCCGGCTCGGGCTTGGACGGCTTGAGGACTATGCCGGTATTGCCTCCGGCGTACATACGCTGCTGCGCTATGAGCAGATCTCCGTTAATATGGTGACGAGCGCATATATTGAGCCTTATCGTATCGAAGGACCGAAGGGAGAGCGGGTGCTTTCGCTTTTACCAGAGGGACTTGTTTTTGAGGGCAGCATTGAGGCGGAGAAAGAGGACCGGGCGAAAATCGAGGAAATACTTAGCGGCGTCCGCATACTCGGCTATACGGACGACTATGTAAGGGGCGAGGTGAAGATTTCGGTTACATGGAATGACAGGAGTGCTGCGCCGAAGAAAACGAAGCGGGATCTGCCTGAGGGCGGACGCTTCCGTCGGCTGGAATACTGTATAGAAACCTGCTCGCCTACCTGCATATTCTCCCCTTATGAACGCCGTGTAAAGACAAAAAAATATATCCCGGGAGAAATTTTAGCGGAGTATCTGAAAAATCATATGGACGGCTTTTCCGCGGAGAATTACAGGATAGCCAACGCATATCCGAGCTTCGGGGAAAGACGCGGGATCCCCGCGCCGGTCTCCATGTCATTGGAAAAGCTGAATAAGTCGGTATTACATTCGCGTCTTGCGCCGGAGCCGGAAGGCTACATTTCCGTGCAGACCGTCCGCATGGACGGACAGTTTATCACAGATCCGATGGCGCAGACGATACGGCGGTTTTCGGTGCCGGATGTGAAGATATATCCCGCGAAACCGGAGACGGAGTTATCGGGGGAGGAACGCTCCATGAGCGCGATTCCCGAGGGCTGCTGCTTCAGGGGCTATATCGAGGCTGAGGACGAAAAAATACGCCCGCTCTGCCAATTTCTACAGGCTCATCCCGTGTTTTCAATCGGGAGCTGCACCGATGAAGGCTACGGCGAGGTACGCCTTCGGATAATAGACGCGCTGGAGGAGCGCAGGGAGCCGGAGCAGCTGTGCCGCGAATTTGATATTTTCCTCACGTCGCCGTTTATCAGCATTGACGAGAAGGGAATGTACGAGTATGGCGCGGACGCGTTAAAACGCGCCATAGAGAAGCAACTCGGCGCGGAGGGCGAGCTTGTGATAGTACGGAAGTACATCGAAAGTGCCGTCTGTCAGCGTATGGATTCGGGAATGTTTTGCGACGCGACACAAATGAACTGTATGCAGATGGGAAGCTCCGTCAGGTTCCGCACGAAAAGCGGCGAGCCGATAGACGTGTCCGCACTTTCCGGCGCGTTCATCGGGGAATTTACCGAAATAGGCTACGGCGAGATCCGCGTCTATCCGGTGTGCGATTCCTATTACCGCAGCTGTGAAGAGATAGAGGCGGATATGTACCGGCTGTCCGTGCCGGGCAGTCTGCGGGAGCTGTTGAAAAACGGCGAAGTCATTACGCGCGTGCTGGAAAAGATGCTGCGGAACAGGATATCCATACTGGCATTCAATGACCGCCATGACAGCGGCGGAGAGCTGCAGATACCGATGGAACTGCTTCGGGTAATGCGCGATAAATATTGCTATACCGTGGACGACGCGGAGCTTGCACAGATATATCAAGAGGTATTGAACACTAAATAAGGAGTTATACAATGGTAATTACGGATTTGAAAAACACGAATAAGTTTCATCTCGCGCCGGAGCGCGGGTATATTCTGGCGGTTTTCGGCGACAGCGTAATTTTTGAGCGCTATCACAAGACGGACGGCGGCATCACCTTCCGAGGCTGCGAGGAAAAAGCGACCTCCGCGCTCACAAGGCTGCATTTGTTCGATGAAACGACGGAATACCGTCTTATGACAACAAGTGGCAGGGGCGTTATTGAGCACGTTGTGAACGAAAGCGAGGAACGGGATATCGAGCCGGATCTCATATACGAGGATAAGATGCTGCTCGCGAGCCGTTTTGCTGAGGGACATGACATTGATTCCCTGCGGATAATAAACCGGTACCGCTACACCTGGTTCGACACCCTGACCCTGGACGACTACCGTATCGCGCCCGGTGAATAAATTTACGCTTTAAAGGCGGAGCCGAAGCTCCGCCTTTTTGCGTATAAATAATTTGGATGAGTAAATGCCCTCATGGCTTATTCATAGTGTCCTCTGCAATGGATTATAATTATATTGCCGCCCTCAATTTTATAAACCAAGCGATTGACTTCATCAATACGTCTGCTCCAAAATCCCTGATAATCATACCTCAGCGCTTCGGGTTTGCCTGTGCCTGTATATCCGTTACGGTCAATATCTTTTAACAGCTGATTGATTTTTCTCAGCGTCTTTTTATCCTGTGATGCCCAGTAAAGATAATCCTCCCAGGCATCATCTGTCCATAGCTTATTCATCAGCCGCCTCAATCAAATCATGCTGAGTAAGCTGCCCTGAGTGATACGCCTCCAATGATTTCATCAGATATTTTTGATTCGCTTCAGAATAAAACGGGTCGGACGCTGTAATTTTGAACGGTATGCACCTTTCTCTTACAACAGCCTTGGCAAATACAGTAATTGCTGTAGACATACTCATACCGAAATCGGAGCATAATGCGTCAAATTCCTTTTTTAAACCGTCGTCCATACGGACGCTGAAGGTTGCCTGTGCCATATTAATCACTCCTTTGTTGATATATTATAACATTTATTGTTGCATATGTCAATATATTATATGCGTTTTTATGTTAAATCGCACCGTTTATGCTGAATGTGTGCTTTTTGGTTAATCAATCTTTTTCATCCTCTATGGCACGAAACGTATCATATATGGCACGAAATGTTATTGAGGCGGGCGGAATTTTATGGTATAATAATATAGCATAAGTATACCTACAGATATCAACCGTAATCGGAGGAGGAAAAATGAAAAAAAGAATTTTAAGCATAATGTTAGCGCTGTGCATGGTTACGGCGCTTATGCCGGTTTTGCCGGGGTTTACGCTTGGCGTATCCGCGGCGGGACCCGGGCTTTCGGGCGACGGTACGGAGGCGAGCCCGTATCTCATCTCGAATCGTGATGAGTTTAACGCGTTCCGCGATTGGGTAAACAACGGACACGACTGTGCAAATCAGTATTTCAGGCTGACTGACAGCATTGATACCGGAAGCCGCGGCGGTCACAGCTATAAACGTGTACCGGACCTGGAGTATGTACCTATCGGAAAACCGGACGCGCCGTTTAAGGGTCATTTCGACGGCGCGGGTCACGTCGTGCTAAACATATGCGTACAAAAGAATTTTTTCTACGTTAGCAACAGCAGCGAGGCTTCATATTATGGCTTGTTCGGATATATAGGCGAGGGCGGCTCGGTCAAAAACGTCAGCGTCACCGGATATATCCAAGCGCTGTATTATGTCGGCGGCATAGCCGGATACAGCGACGGAGTTATCGAAAACTGCACAAACTATTGTCAACTTTGGGTTGTAAATGGTAACGGTTCCCAGCATTCGCTCGCGGAATATGGATATGCGCCTACCGGATATATCGGCGGTATCGTCGGCTCGAGCGGCGCCGATATAATCAACTGCGCCAATTTTGGCACGGTTAAAGGACTTACATGGGTTCAGAACAGTGGAAGAAAGGACCATTACGGCGGTATCGCCGGAGAGAGCCGGGGCGGAGATATAGTGCGCTGCTATAATGCCGGTCTGGTCTGGAACACGGAGTATGCGTATACTATTCCTTTACCTTATACGGGCGGTATCACCGGTGAAAAGAAAAACGGAAATATAATAGACTGCTATAACAGCGGAGAAGTATACGGAAAAATCGATGGCGCGGCGGCGGCGGGTATCGCGTCGTCTTATGACCAAAACAGCAGAGTGGAAAACTGCTATAATTTCGGAGCTATTTATGATGCTAATCACGACGTTCCTATTAAAACTACGAATTCCGCAATTGGCAACAGCGCCTACAAAAGCAAGGACACTATGGTCAACTGCTATTACTTAAATGAAAACGCTAATGACAGCGGAGCTGACCCGCTTGCCGTGGCGGAATTCGGGAAGCAGCGGACCGCGGACAGTCTTAACGCGGACAGGTTCGGCAAAGACGCGGCGTGGGCGATAAGCCCGTATCTCAACAGACCCGTGCTTATTGACAATCCGGAGTGTTTTTACGGCAGCGGAACAGAGGACGACCCGTATGTTATCAAAAACGCTAAATCAATCGCGTATTTTCGGGATTATGTCAACAATGGTAATGACTGCGCGGGAAAATATGTGCGCCTTGACGCCGATATAGATATGTCGGTTTATCAGATCGAATACTATATGGAAAGGACAAGTACTCCCAACTGGTATCAAAAAGGTAATGATTATTACGGCATAGAGCGGGATATTCCTATGGCCCCGATAGGCTCGAGCAAAACTCCGTTTAACGGGCATTTCGACGGCAACAATCACAAAATCACCGGCATCGGTCAGTTCACTGCGTTCAAGGGTGAAAACCAGGGCTTGTTCGGATATATAGGCAGTGAAGGCACGGTCGAGAGGCTTATAGTGACGGGAACGATAGAACAATACAACCCCTCATTTGAAGACGCGACAGGAGTCATCGCCGGCACCTGTATGGGCAAGATAATGAATTGCTATACAGATGTATATTACATTGGTGTTTTATACGTGGCGACGGGCGGCATCGCCGGAGTTCTCGGAAAGGGCGGCGAGATAACGAATTGCTACAGCATCGGAAGACCCGAATACCCCGGTAAAGGTGCGGGAGGAGGTCTTGTCTACAGGCTGGAGGCAGGCTCTAAGCTGTCGAATTCGTACTATTACAATCCGACCTTAGGCAGCAAAAGCGGAGATTTCTTCTGGGAAGACGCGTTCGGGTTCATCGCATGCACCAAGGACGCTTCGGCGGTGATAGAAAACTGCTATTGGCTTAATCCCCCAATCATCCCGACTGGTCGTGTCAATTACGGCGTTTACAATACCAAGGATTCGACCGGAATGACCAACGAAGACGGCTTCAAAACTCTGGCGGAGAAGCTGAACAACGGCGTCGGCGCGCGGGAGGGCGGCGCATGGGCGGACTCGGCTGCTTTGGGAAGACCGATACTTTGCGAAAATCTCGAAACGTCTTTTCTGCCGGGCGACGGCACAGAGGAAAATCCGTATCTCATACCGAACGTGACCGCTCTTGAGCGCTTCCGCGATTACATAGACAGCGGCAAGGGAGAGGGCGAGTATTTTGAGATAATAAAAGATATAGACCTGTCCAAAAAATACGGCGAGGACAGGGATGTCTGGGATCCCATAGGCAGCGAAACGGTACAGTTCCAAGGTACGCTCGACGGCTTAGGACGTAAGATAAAAGGACTTTACGCAAGCGACTCCGCTTCATATCAGGGTCTGTTCGCTAACATCGGCGAGAAGGGAACCGTTATGCAGCTGACTGTGGACGGCAAGGTAAGCAGCGGCGGCGACTATGTCGGCGGTATCGCAGGCAAATGCGATGGACAGATATACAACTGCTTTGTTACGGCGGATATCACCGCAAACGGCGGCATCGTCGGCGGTATCGCGGGCGAGTGTATGGGAAGCATATCGCTTTGTGGCTGCGCCGTGACGATAAACGCGGACGGCGACTGTGTCGGCGGTATCGTCGGAAAACTCGGCGACAAGCTGCTGTCGGTCTGCACCGTTCATGAAACTTATGAAAATATTACATCGTCGATCACGTCGAAGGGCAACAATGTCGGCGGCATCGTCGGTGAGATCGGCACCGGAAACGGTACGGCAGCGAGCGGAGTTACGGCATGCGAGAACGGCGCGCCGGTCAGCGGCAACGATCGCGTTGGCGGTATCGCCGGACACTTTAGCGGCGGAGCATTGGCGGAAAATCCCGAGGAGAGCTTAGAGGGCAGCTCCGCGATAGGCGGCTGCACGAACACGGGCGCTGTCAAGGGCGGCAATTATATCGGCGGTATCGCGGGCGAAACCGCGACTGTGGTTATAGAGAACTGCAAGAATACCGCTGAAGTCAATGGTAAAAGCTATGTCGGCGGAACAACGGGACGCTCCGCAAGCGGCATTATATTAAGCTGCGAGGTCGGCGGCTCGGTTACCGGCGAGGGCGACAACGTCGGCGGCATCACAGGCTCGTGCAGCGGTGAGACTGCATCAAGCAGCTATTTGCTCGGCGGCGTGAGCGTTACGGGCAATAGCAATGTCGGCGGTATCGGCGGCGATATGGGCAGCGGCGCGGGAAGCAAAATAATAAACTGCTATGTCACGGGCGGAGGAACCGTCACGGGACGCGGCGAAAGCACCGGAGGTATCGTGGGACGCGGCGCGGTAAGAGAAACCAGAATAGAAAGCTGCACGAACAATAACAATGTTTCGGGCAAGAAATATACGGGTGGCATTATCGGATTCGCGCAGATAGGCAGAGGCTCCACAGACGGCGTGAACGACTGCAGCAACACCGGAAATGTTTCCGGCGGCGACTATACGGGAGGTATCTCCGGCTACGATGACAACACCGTGATATCATTATCCGCAAACAGCGGCAAGGTCGACGGCAGTTCATATGTCGGCGGAGTTTCGGGATGCCATCAATACCCCGCCGTCTCCTACATATCAGAGTCACACAATATAGGCGCGGTAAGCGGAAAAACCAATGTCGGCGGAGTCACGGGATACAACGCAAGCATAATCGATAACGCGTATAACGCCGGAACGGTCAGCGGCGATGATTATGTCGGCGGAATAGCCGGAAATCAGGAGTGGGGCGGCAATACGACGCTCGAACCCCGCTGCTGGCGCAGCTACAACTACGGCACGGTCTCGGGCAAAACAACAAACGTCGGAGCCGTCTTTGGAAGATTGTACAGCACCAGAATCGTGTCGGTATATTATCTCAATACCGCCGCCCAAAACGCGTGCGGCTACGGAGGCGACCCCAGCATATTCGCGAGGGGCGAAGGGGATTTTGCATCGGCAAATATGGTCAACTTGCTGGGAAGCGGCGCGTGGAAGGAAAATCCGCTTTTGGGAAGACCGACGCTTATCAGAAATCCCGAGATAGGATTGGTAGGAGACGGCACACCCGAGGCTCCGTATGAGATCCCCGATATTGACACGCTTAAATTGGTCAGGGAATTTGTAAACGACGGCGGACGCGGCGCGTACTTTAAGCTGACAAACGATATAGACCTGTCCGAAAACTACGGCGAGGGTACGACTGTGTGGACGCCCATCGGTGACTGGGAGCAGCCGTTCAGAGGTATATTCGACGGCAACGGTCATACGATAAGCGGACTGGAGGTGACCGGCGGCGATTACGCGGGTCTGTTCGGATACGTTAAGGGCGGAATGATTAAGAATCTTGCCGTATCCGGCTCCGTCAGCGGAGGTATATTTTCGGGCGGTATCGTCGGCTGCATAGAGGGCGGCACGATTGAAAATTGCTTGAATGAATGTACCGTTTCCGGCGGCAACGGCGCCTTGAAAACCGGCGGAATCGTCGGCTCGTTTGAAACGGATCTCTCCAGCCTCGCGGCGTCCAATATCAGTAACTGCCTTAACTTAGGCAGCGTCAGCGCGCCGAATAATGTCGGCGCGGTAATCGGCGGCAGCGGCAGCGCGGACGGCAAGGTGACGAACTGCTATTACCTCGAGGGCACCGCCTCGGTCGGAGTAGGCGCAGGATGCTCGGGAACACCAGAATCGAAGACCGCCGATGAGCTTAAGAGCGGCTCGGTCGCGCATCTGCTCCAAAACGGCGGCGCTGATCCTGTATGGGGTCAGACGATAGAAACGGATGAGCATCCGATACTGACGAATGATATAAACAAACAGGTTTATGAGGTCAGATTCAATGTCGGCGGCAATGATGTGAAATATCAGCCGCAGTACGTGAACCACGGCGGCACGATAACGCTTCCCGAAATACCCACGGAGAACGATGAGCAGGTGCTTGTAAAGTGGTCAACGACGGATAGCGAGCCTTACGACGAATTCACTGCCCGGACAGAGGTAACGAAGGATCTGACGTTATACTCGGTCGGCAGAGTGAAGTTCGGCGGCGAAAGCAAGGTTATCGAGCTTAAAGCCGACGAGGGCTATGATCCGGCTATAACAGCAGACCTTGACGACTACATATCCTACGCAAAGGACGAAATTTCCTCCGAAGGAAAATTCACATACACGATAACCGACGACGGCAGAACCGGGGCGATGATAACAAACGGCAGCACTCTGTTTATCCCCACGGGCCTCACAATGGGCGAATATAATATCAGGATCAAAGCTAAAGAGAACGAGCCGGGTCTCGCGCTGATGAGCGTTGACGAATACGGAACAAGTGATGTTGAGCTGCTGTTCAGGCTGGCGATAAGAACAAGGGCATCGCACGTTGAGACTACAGCCGATGAGAAAGTGACCTACGGCGACCCGCTGACGCTGACGGCTCAGGTATCGAGAGCGGATTCGGGTATAAGACTCATGGCAGTGACCGACGCGGTCAACTTCTACCTTGACAATACTCTGCTTGGCGTAGCCGATGTTGAATACACGAATCAAACCAAGGACAGCGGCACGGCAACGCTTACTATTACGGCGGATAAGCGCTTTGCTATAGGCGAAAACAAGATACGCGCGGAGTACGGCGGCAGCGTGAATCTGTCGGGCAGCGGCAGCGACGAGATAACTGTTGTTATGAATCCGAAGCCGATAGAATATGCGGCGATAGCGTTCAGCAAGGCGTATGACGAAACGCCCGACGCCGACATTCTTCTGATACCGCTGAATATCGATGAGGATGATGTTGTACCCATAGCGGAGGGAACATTCCCCTCGGCGGAAATCGGCAAATATGAGACTGTGAATATCACCGAAACCGAGCTTTTCGGAGATGACGCGGATTATTACAGCATTGAGGAATCAAAAGAAAATGTTTCGCTTGAATTTCCGGCGAGCATACTTGAGGGAAGTGACGAACCGACCGTGACAATGCCCGACTACTACTGCGGAGGCTTGGGAATGCAGCGGCCGATAGCCATAGCGGCGGGTAACACCGAGGACGTAACATATATGTTTAAGGAAGAGGGCGCAGATGATTCGACGTATTCGGAAAATGCCCCGACAACCGCGGGCGAATATACGATAAAGGCTGCTTTCCCAGCAACCGAGCTCTATTTAGATACCACGGTGTATGATGATTTCACCGTAAGCCATAAATACGGCGAGTGGAAGATAACAAAGGAGCCTACGCAAACCGAACAAGGAAAGGCGGAAAGATTCTGCCTTGGCTGCGACTATACCGAGACAAAAGAACTGCCGAACCTCACCGACGAAGATTTTTGGACACCGGGCAAAAAGACCGATCCCACATCAACCAGCGACGGCTCGCAGGAGTATACCTCGGACTATGGCGTAGTTACCGAGAAGATACCTAAATTGGAGATTTCGGGAATACAGATAACGTCACAGCCGACAAACAAAACAGTTGTCGAGGGCACGCCGCTTGATACGAGAGGACTTGCGGTCAATGCGATTTATCCCGACGGTTCGGAAGTTCCGATAACCGATTATACGTTATCCGGTTATAATACATCCGAGACGGGCAGTCAGACCGTGACCGTCACATACAAAGGATTCACGACAACGTTTGACATAACGGTAATCGAAAAATCTCTTACCGGAATAGCCGTAACGCAATTGCCCGACAGACTTGAATATATCGCGGGCGAAGCGCTTGACCCAACGGGACTGGTCGTTACGGCGAGCTATGACAATAACACAACGAAAGATATAGAGGA
>CANQQZ010000021.1 GCA_947626135.1 uncultured Clostridia bacterium | reverse complement strand
TTGTACGTTTCCGTTGAGATATGCTCCTGTGTGCTCAGATGAATATTTCCATAGTATAGTTCCTCTATAAAATTCATGGTATAACCCTCCGTAAAAATTTATTTAAGAAGATTATATCACAAAGCAAAACCCGCGCCCAGCGGCAGAATTACAGAAAAATTTATTGGCGGTCTGTATAATGCGCCCAAACGAATTTATTTACTAAATGGGTTATGCTCTTTCGCGTATTTGCTCGCCGCCGCGCGGCGATCCTCAGTGTACGGAGCGGTCAAGCGAAAAGACAATCGCCCTTTTTCAATTTCAAATTCCATACAACCCGTTTCCTTGTCCTCGGCGGTTAGCCTGCATTGTGCCGAATAGCGACGGGCATATTTTTTAAGACGATTTTTCAAATTGGTATTATGAGTTTTGATATAAATTATCGGCTCTTTCTCGTCAAACCATATTTCGGTGGTCTTTTCCTGTTTTGTAAGTCCTGTTTTCAAGATTTTTCCTCCTATATAAAATTTTACCCTATTTTTATCTTCCGTCAAAAGCTATGGGTATTTTCGCCTTTTTTTCTCGGCTCTTGACCTATGAAAATCAGCAATTTTAAAATAGAAATTACTCCAATGTACTTTCCCTTGTTTGGAACATTTCTATCGTCCAATTTCCATATTGCACGGCTCTTGACCGTATTTTGCCTATTCAATCTCCTGCTCACGATTACGCCGTTTCGGAACATCGAGAATAGTATCAACATTCGCTTTTACAACGTCAATTTCCGAAAGCGCCTTCTTTGATTTCCGATACTCCGCATAAAGTTGTTGTTTCCGCTTCGTTAAGTCAGTAAGCCCCGTATTCAGACTTTCTACACTCGGCAGCTTATTACCGTCGCTGACGGACGATAAATATTTCCGCGCAGCCTCGAATAAAATTATCTCGCGTCTATGCTCACGCTCAAAATCATCTCTATTTTTCGCCTTGCGGTATTCGGCATATATCGGGCGCAACGTCTGATAGGTTTTGATATTCTTTTTAAGCATATTGATTTCTTCAATCCGGTTTTCGACAGCTTTCAGATTATCCGCCGTTTCATCAAATTTACGGCTCATCGCGTCAACCCGCACGACTAAATCCTCATAAGTATGTATGCCGTTTTCGGTGAGAAAGTTTATCGTCTTTGAAGCCTGCTGTAAATTATTTATCTTAGCCCAATGTTCATAGCCGCCGTTTTGCTGCGCCTTTATACTGTTTTGAATATCAATAAGCAAGCTGATACGCTTATCATCGCGGCGCGGTTGTTTCCTTGTTCTCTTTCCTGCGATCCGCTCCGCGATTGCTTCTTTCGTATAATTTGACCCGATAGTTTTTGCTCTTGTGAACCGCTCTTGCCCTTCGGCGCGGAACGAAATATATTTGCCCTGCTTGACTTCGTATCCATTATCTTGCATAAGCCTTAGAAAATCATCAAAATCCTTCGCCCGTGGAATGAGCGCGTCAATCATCTGTTTCAGCTTCGCCTTCCAACTTGTACCGTTCTTAGCGGCGGTGTATTCCGTATAACTTTTGCCGCGCTCCCCGTTCGGCTCTATAACAGATAATCCGTATTCTCTGCAAAGGTGGTCGCTAACGCGTCGGATATTCCGATATGTATATTTGTTAGAGCGATATTTCTTGTAATCCACGAAGCTGACGGCGTTAAAAATCAAATGATTATGAATTGCGCCTTTGTCAATATGCGTACTGATTACAAATTCATATTTGCCGCCCAAAACTTCCTCCGCGAGTTTCAAGCCTATCTCGTGAGCCTGTTCCGGCGTGGTTTCACCCGGCGCGAAGGATTGTATAAGGTGCCGCGCTAAATGTGTTCCGCTCGCGTTCGACTGTTCGCGCGTCCATTCAAATTCTATATCCGCTGTATCGGGCGAGCAGCCGAACGAGCTTACAAGCAGCTTTCCGTCCGTCTTGGCGGGATTGACGATATAATCTATCGCTGTTTTCAATGTAGACTTAATAGGATGCGTCTTTGTAATTGCCATATCTCGTCAAGCCTTTCCTTGATTTCCGCTATATCCGTTTCGTAAATGTCGCTTGTGCTGTTTACGCGTTTTGCAATTTGATTTATATTTCGACCGATCGCTTGAAGCTCTTTTTGAAACTCTTTAAATTCAGACAAATCGGTATAAATGATAAGACCGTCAATCGCCATTTTACGAAGATATGCGCCTATTTGTTTGGTTGGTAACAGCGCCATTTTCTGTTCAATAAGTTTTCGTTCATCGGGCGTTACTCTGAATTTCATCTGAATATTTCGTTTAAGATTGCTCATTTTTACCTCCGAAAAATTTTTATAATAAGGGTTTGGGGGACTTTCCCAAAATTTTCAGATTTTACGCTATGGTAAAATTTGAAAAATCGTAAAGTGGTACCACTTTGCTGTGCTTGCTCTTATCAAGAAACTTCACTTAATTCCAATAAAATCCCTTTTTTTCTATCATCTTCGTATGCTCCAGCAAATATGCTTGACGGCGTTCCGGCAGGTACGCGCGCTGTTTTTCCGTTTCCGATTTCGCACGGTATGTCCGCTGAAAATTGCTCGCGATTACGCTGTTGACGGTCGCCTCGTCCATCATCGCCCACTCGTGCAGCTGATACGCGTCGCCCACTATGCGCCGAAGCTGTTCGGGCAGCTTTTCGTATTCCTCCGCGTAGTTGTAGCCGCTGTTGCAGATTGCCCGACGCACCTTCGACCACGCCTCGAGTTCCGACATCTCCTCACCGCCGCCGAGCAGCAGATCAAGCTTTTCGTTTATCTCCGAAATAGTCGGCGGGAATTTATTCGTCGAGATCACCGCGTCCACCGCCTGAAGCATTGTCCCATAGTCCACATTGGCGAAGTGCCTGTACCAGAGCCGCGCCGCCGCAAGCTTGTCCGCCTCGGTCTGCTTATCGTAAAACCTCGGATATGCCGCCGTGATTATCGCCATTATCTGTAACATTTCATTTTTAGTCATAACGTCCTCCTAAAAAATATCATCACCGTTTCCGTCAGCAACAAGATTCAAGAAAAAATTATTGCTTTTGGGGGAAGCCTTCTTACTCCCCTCACTCTTACTATTTTCTTTTACTATATTTATCTTACTATCCTTGTAATCCGGCGGAATACCCTCTTGTAAATCCGCGGAACACCCCCTTGTAAATCCGCGGAACACCCCCTTGTAATTCTGCGGACCACCCTCTTGTAAACCCGCGGAACACATAGGCTTGATATATCTTCTGTCAACGCATTTTGTTCCGTTTGCGTAATGGAACGACCGCTGTATGTAGCCCGTTTTCACAAGCGTTTCAAGCCATTTGCTCACCGACGATTTGGAACTCCCCATAATTTCCGCGAGCGCCTTGTTAGACGCAAAACACCGTTTCTCACTGTTCATCGCAAGCCGAACCACAACGCCGTACAGAATTTTTTCGGGATAAGAAAGCCTCTCGTCCGACAGAATATTGTCGTATACCTTGTAAAATCTCTCCGTTGCTTTCATAGCGCGCCCTCTGATTTATTTTCAAGGCAACCGTTCAGAAATGACGTAAACACATCATAGTTAATCAGAATTTTTCTTCCCGACATAATCACGGGAAACTTGTCCTGCTTTACCCATTGCCTTATTGTCCACTCACCGATACCGAAATCCGCGGCAGTATTCCTGATACTGTCAACGTGCGGAAGAACCCGCTTTTCTTTTTGCATTAAATCACTCTCCTTAAAAAAATTTTTATAATATGTATTGACATATAGATAAACATATGTTATACTGTCCATATAATAGCACAACAGTTAAAAATAATCAAGCCTAAATTGCGAAAAATACAGCGACATATACTGATTATTTTGTTGAATTTAAAGTGTCTATACGAAAGGGGTAGTAACTATGAAATATGTTATTGATAAGAAAAAGAACAAGGAAACCGTATATTCGATGCTTCCCGAGTGCGAGCGGTGTTTTTATGAATATTCCGGTATAATTCCTCCCGACTGCAATGAGGAATGTTATTGGTATAATCGAGGCGGACTAAGCTACAAAGAAATATCCTCGGGCAAAATAGGAATGGATTTTCTGGAATTTATTTCAAACGACTTTGAAAAAATACGGGACGAGCTTGTGTTTATATGGCATACGAGTGAGCATTACGGTACGGAGTGCGCGCTTGAGTCCCTCGAAGATTATTTGAAATATAAGCCGTATTATTTGAAATTACTAAATTTAGGCGATAGTTTCTGCTTTTATATCGAACACGCCGGACGTATTCCCGATTTCGAGTCAATTGAAATATCAATGGAATCGACATTTGAACAGTTGATAGCAATTAAAAAAATTATATCGGCATACGCGGATGATAAATACTTTGTAGAGCCTACGGTACTGCTTCAAGCGATAGACGAGTTCCGACTTATGTATATTCCCTCAGTACACGTTCCCGAATACAGAGACGAGTACAAAGCTCTTATGGCAAATCCGATTGATATGATTAAAAACTTCGCGGAGGACTGCAAAAAAAGCAGAGGAAACGTCTACGAATTTTATGATTTCCAACAGATGTTCGGCGTGGCGCTCGACTGGATCGTGAGCAATAATTATAAAATCTCGCGCTGCGAAAACTGCGGAAAGTTCTTCGTTCCGTATGGCAGATACGACGCTAAATACTGCGAATACCCGTTCAAAAACGGAAAGAGCTGCCGCGAGCTGTCGTTTTCCATCAATGTCGATAATAACGCGGTGCTGAAGGAATATCGGAAAATTTACAAAACAAAACACGCGTGGACGAAGCGCAACAAGGTCACGCAGCCCGGAGCCGAAACCGATTTCGAGCGGTGGCACAAGAACGCGAAAGCGATCGTTGACAAGTATAAACTCGGAGCCGTTTCCGAGATGGAGGCTTTGAAATGGCTTGAAGATAATAAATAATGTCAGTCAGGACGATGATAAAAATGCTGACGGACTATCTGCACGGGAAAGGAGTAGAAATGAAAGGTAGTCTGCAAACAAAAAGCGGCAAATATTATGCCGTGTTCCGCATAGACGGAAAACAAAAATGGATAAATCTTTATGTGGAGGATAAGCGCGGAAACAAGCGCAAAGCGGAAAACGCCATGCGGGAGCTGCTCCAAAAATACGAGCAAAACCCGTTTCTGTTCGAGAAAACTGACTTCTGCGAATACATAAAAAAGTGGCTCGAAAACACGAAAACCCACGTTGATTTGGTGACTTACAACGGCTACAAGCAGTATGCCGAGAAGCATATTATCCCGTATTTCGAGCCTAAAAAGCTGAGCCTGCAGGACGTGCGAATGTCGCATATTGAGGAATACTACAACTCCAAAGCGAGCGGCGGACGCTTGGACGGACACGAGGGCGGCTTGTCGCTCCGCACGATAAAGCTCCACGCAACGGTGCTCAGCTTGGTTTTCAAGTACGCGATACGCGAGGGCATTATCAGGGACAACCCCGTCGAACTTGCGCGGTTTCCGAACATTCAGAAGTCTAAGCCGAAGGACAATTATTACACCGTTGACGAGTGCAAAAAGCTGCTGGATCTGTCCGAGGGAACACCGCTTCACGATATTATGGTCGTGACACTCTACTACGGTCTGCGCCGTTCCGAAGCTATGGGGCTGCGCTGGGTAGACGTGGACTTCGACAGGGGCACGATAACGATTCAGCACACGCGCACGCTAAACGGCGTTGTCGTGGAAAAGGACAGAACAAAAACGCAGAGCAGCAACAGAGTTTACCCGCTGATCAACGAGGTAAGAAATATTCTGCTGAAGCTGAAAAGCGAGCAGGAGCACCAAAAAGACCTGCTTCTGAACAAGTACACCGACAGCGGCTACATATTCGTAAACGACTTCGGCGTTCCGTATCACCCGTCATACCCGACGCAAATGCTCTACAAGCTGATAAAAAAGCACCCCGAATTAAAACACCTGACCTACCACGGATTACGTCACTCGGCGGCTTCCTTATTATTGGTGCGCGGCTGGAGCATGAAAGAAATTTCGGAATGGCTCGGTCACAGCAATATCCACATCACGATGAACCTATACACGCACATAGATATGGCGTCCAAGCGCGAGCGCGCCGAAGCATTAAACGGCTTATTCGCAGGATAACCCACATCAGCGAACGATACCGAACGATAGCTGATGTTAGAAGAAAATCCCAAAAGGGTAATTTTGTTAGAAAATCGTTAGAAAAGCCATTAGAATGGCGTGAAAATAGCGGTGATTTTAGGCAAACAAAAACGGCTAAAACCCGCATGGTTAAGCCGTTTTTGAACTGGTGAGCCATCGGAGATTCGAACCCCGGACAACTTGATTAAAAGTCAAGTGCTCTGCCAACTGAGCTAATGGCCCGTGGCTGGGATAGCAGGACTCGAACCTGCGGATGTCGGAATCAAAATCCGATGCCTTAACCGACTTGGCTATATCCCACTATCAAAAATAAATTTATTGCGGAAACAAATCCGCAATAAACAGATGGGGTGGATGGTGGGATTCGAACCCACGACATTCAGTGCCACAAACTGACGCTCTAACCAGCTGAACTACACCCACCATATTGGCGCGACTGAAGAGATTCGAACTCCCGACCCACTGCTTAGAAGGCAGTTGCTCTATCCGACTGAGCTACAGTCGCATATAAAATCTGCTTTAACACACAAAATTGCTCACGCAGCGAGCAATTTTGTACGTTACAAATGGAGCGGGTGATGGGAATCGAACCCACACGACCAGCTTGGAAGGCTGGGATTCTACCATTGAACTACACCCGCATATAAAACGCCGTCGGATATCAGCCGACTTTAAATATTATAGCAGAGATACTTTTATTTGTCAACACTTTTTTTAATTTATTTTTCATGGCTTCGCCGTGCATGCTATGTATGACAGAGGCGCTTATTTTGTGCCTCTGCTTGCTCTGTATACAATATCCGTAAACTTTTTTACATCGCGCATAGTATTATAAAATCCGAATGACGCGCGAACCGCTCCGACAGTCTGTGTACCGAGCGCCGAATGAGCGAGCGGCGCGCAATGGTATCCTGCCCGGACAATTGCTTCTTTTCCTATTAAAGCGGCTGTTTCCTCGCTTCCGAGATTGTTTATATTAAAGGCTACCGTTCCTGTACGGTTGAAGCTGCCGTATACGGAAATATTGTCCATATTCATAAGCTCGCCGTGCAGACGGTTTGCCATTTCCCGCTCCCGTTCCCATATTTCCTTTATTCCGCGGCGCAAAACAAAATTGATCGCCGCGCCGAGCGCCGCAATCCCGGGCGCGTTCACCGAACCGGCATGCAGCATATCCGGCATCGAGGACGGATGACGCATATTTTCGGACTGGCTTCCCGTTCCTCCGGTTATGACCGGATGGATCAGGGACGGATTTCGAACATAAAGTCCGCCGGTCCCGAGAGGACCCATAAGCCCCTTATGACCGGAAAAAGCTATAAAATCCGCATCTATCTCCTTTGCGTCGATATCCACACAGCCCGCGGTCTGCGCCGCATCAAGCAAAAACAATGCGCCGCGGCGGTGCGCAATACGCGCAATCTCCTTCACCGGCTGAATCGTTCCGCAGACATTTGACGCGTGAGTGCATATTACAAGGCGCGTATCGGGTCTCATGACCGATTTGACCGCCTCGGGCGTCACATATCCTCGTTTGTCCGCGTCCGCTATCGAAAAATTTCCCAGCTTGAAAATCGGGCGCAGCACACTGTTATGATCCATCTGCGTCGCTACGACGTGTCCGTTTCCCGCCGCTCCCAAAATCGCCATGTTCAGCGCGTAGGTAGCGTTATAGGTAAAGGCGATATTCATGGGATTATCTGATTTAAACAGCCGCGCCGCCGCCTCCTGCGCGTTAAGCACTCCCTCAAGCGCCCTTAAGCTCGGCTTGTGCGCGCCGCGTCCGGCGTTTGCGCTGTTAAAGAGCGTATTGTAAAAAAACGAGCGATAAACGACGGCGGGTTTGCGTATGCTCGTGGCTGAATTATCAAGGTACAGCATCGTAAACACGCTCCCCGCCAACGCTTCTTTCAACATATATCCTTTTTATGTTTATACCGTATTCTTCTTCAATAAGCTTTACCCGCGCCAGCGCGTTAGACGCGTTTGTGCGCACCGAATACGAACATCCGCCGTGCTTTATTGCCGAGGGCGTCTGAACGACATCCGAAGGGATTCCGTAAACGCGCTCCAAAAGCCGCTTAAGTCTCATGGCTGTGGTTATGGAGCCGACAAGTACATACATGAAAACCACTCCTTTTATTTTTCGCTATGCTATATAATACGCAGTCAGGAGGCGGTTTGATAATATAAATTTATAATGCTTCAACTGTGCCGCCCGAATGGGCTCAAATTCGGAGATGTATTTTTTTAACGTGTATTGCCGACGGTAATATTTGTAAGCCACACACCCTTTTTCACCAATGTGAAGCCTATGACGCATTTTATAAGCTCCGCCGCCTGACATATAAAATAGATAAGTACAATATTCCACATTGTAAGCCGTGTCAGGCACATAGCGAGAGGGATGCTCACCACCCATACAAATACGCTGTCAAACAAAAACGTTACAATGGTTTTTCCCCCGGAGCGTATTGTGAAATACGACGCGTTTGTAAACGAATACGCCGGCATAAATATTGCCGCGACTATGATAAATCTGACCGCGAGAGAGCGCACGGCGTCCGTGGTATTGTATATCATAGGGAACAGCGGCGAAAGAGCGACCATCACAAGCGCCGCCGCGGCGCTGCAAACCACCGAAAAGAAAATCAGCTTCGCGGCGCTGTCACGCGCCCGGTCCATTTCTCCGGCGCCCAGAAGCTGACCGATTATAATGGCGATCGCGCTGCCGAGCGCGATAAAAATTACGTTAAACACATTCGACACTGTAGTCGATATATTCATAGCCGCCACAACGTCTATTCCCCTGACAGAATAGCACTGCATCATAACCGCCATCCCTACAGACCACATGGCTTCGTTTAACATAAGCGGAGAGCCCTTTATAATAATCTGCTTCGCGAGCGCGGCGGGGACCCGGACGGTTTTGTAAACCCCTTGTATAAACGTATATTTCCCGCGTTTTATATGCGTCCATGCCGTTATCAGCGCGCATTCGCAAAAGCGCGATATCACCGTTGCGATCGCCGCGCCGCTCACGCCCAGCTCGGGAGCGCCGCATTTACCGAAAATAAGCACATAATTGAGCGCGGTGTTTACGGCAACCGCGCATACGCCCGCCGTCATAGGCATTACCGTTTCGCCCGTTTCGCGCAGCGTGCTCGAATATATCTGCGAAACGGTAAAGGGAACCATGCCGATAACCATTAATTTTATGTATACAAGCCCGTATTCAAGCGCCAATGCCGTGTCGCCCGCGCTGCCTCCCTCGTGCAGATAAATTGAAATCAATCCTTCGCCGCGCCGCAAAAATAATATAATTCCCGCAGCCGTGGCTATAAAGCATGAAATCAGCTTGAATCTGAACGCGTTCCTTACGCCCTCGTTATCGCCCTTGCCGTAATACTGAGCCCCGAAAATACCGGCGCCGGATATTATGCCGAAAATTACTATATTAAATACAAACATAAGCTGGTTTACTATCGCAACACCGGTCATCTGCTCCGTGCCCGTCTGACCTATCATAACGTTGTCCAGCATTCCGACAAGATTTGTTATCCCGTTTTGTATAATAATCGGCACGGCGATGCGCATAGTTCTCGCGTAAAACCGTTTGTCCCCTATAAGCCTCATAGCCCTTTCCCCTTTTGCCGCATATTATTTTATCAGCATTATATCCGAAACCGCGGTAAAAATCAAGCCCTTCGGCAGAAGCCTATAACTCTAATTTTGTGTGGAAAAGATTTTGATGTTGAAAACTTGCAACGGAAACGCTTTCAGTATAGCTATATCCAATAAAAGTTTGTGATTATACCACTATATTTTTCAGGCAAAAAAATAAGACAGTCAAACCCGTATATACATAAAAAAGGATTAAGTTTGTTTTTGACCAAACTCAATCCTTCGTCTTAAATGTACAAAATTACAATAAAAAACTAATCTTCCATAACAGTTAACGTTGTAACAAAACCAAATGCATTATTCGGAATAACAACTTTACCCATTTTAATTTTTCCAAATGCTACGGCGATATGAATTTTAAAATTATTTAAAAGTTCAACTTCAAACACAAAAAATGGGCATGTTTTTTCACAAGTCTTTAATATATTATATTTCTTTTCAGAAATCGTAATATCAAATAATAATGCACCTATCGGAGTAACTACCTTTTTTATGACCCCATTGGCAGTATTTTTGTCTTCTCTATCCTCTACAAAAGATAAATTAAGTCTAAGCATAGGTTTTTTATGTAAAATTTCCACGCTGGCAGTATACAAAACTCCGGCATCAATCCAACTTTTTAAAATATCATACTTATCTTTTGATATGGTTTCATCAAAAAAGAGTTCGCTCGCAAAACTATCATCTTTTTTCACACTCTCACCCCTCCTCTCTCAATTTACCCCAAAACTACTAATACCACAAATAATAATTATCCTCAATCACCCAACAACCAAACGGCATGTCCGAGACTTCTTCATCAATGTCAAGCAATTCAATCTCTCTATCACCGACGTCCATATGACAGCTATATATCGTTTCCCAATCTTCGATTTCCTTATTCACGGCGTACCATCGCTCATAATCGTCATATGAAAAGTTCGATTGCAAACCGACTTTTAAAATGGCACCTTTCTCCTTGATTTGACGGATTCTTTTAATTGTATTGGCATTATTATGTGCATAATCTCGGAGCGTTTGAATTGCGTTGATAAAAACGATATCCCCTTCTTTTACATTTTCCAGCATTGCTCGAAATGCGTTCCTGCCCTCTGTTCTTTCACAAAAAACTGTAAAATTACTGTCAGGGTAAGCTTTCATACAAAAAAATACAGCGTTATTCAAATCCCGTAAATGTTTCCCGTATACCAATATAGCCATTTTAACTATCCTCCTTCCTGATATAACAATAATTAGCATCGTCTAAACGGCGTTGCTTATTTCGACCTTTTGCCTCAATCTAAGTTTATATGTGCAAAAAAATTTCAAATATGCATAATGTTGTGAATCATGTCCTCAAAGATTTTCAACATGTGTAAAATATATTTTTTGCTTTTCTATTGCAAAATCATCAAAATATGGTATAATGAAATAGTCCGAAAGGACGCTACCACAATTTTTATTACTATGTAACTCGATTATATAGTACAATTTTTTAATACTTTTTTGAATATCCTTATAAGGATATTCTTTTTGACGTACAATATGACAGTTATGTGTTTTGCGAAAAACGCAGGCTTTGCATATTGGAATACTGTTGTATTGTACTTTAAAAGAGTGTTTCATTGTTGATAAAAATGTGTGGTAGCATTAAAAATCCAAGCCGCGTTTTTGTGCGTGGTATAGGATTTTTTATACCACGCATTTTATTTTGCGTGAAAAAGCTACATTCATATAATTTTACGGGGGAAGGAGAAGCGGCGCGCAATCCGTTAATTGCGATAAAATAAATCGGAAAGGATATGGTAATATAATGAAAAGAAAACTTTTATCGGCACTTTTATGCCTTGCGATGCTCGGCTCGATGACGGGCGTTACGGCGCTGGCTGAAAATGCCGGCACGGAAGCGGACGCCTCGGTGTACACTGCCGCAGAGGAAACCGAGCAGGACGGCAACCATGATATTTCGCTTCTTTCAACGGGGCTGGGCGGAGATCTCACATACACACTCGACAATGGTACTTTGACAATAAGCGGTACCGGCGACATGACATTTACCGACAAAGAAGCTCCATGGTATGACCAAAAACACACAATAAAAAACGTTGTTATCGAAGATGGCGTGACCTCTATCGCAGACGAAGCTTTTCATGGAGGAATAAGTGATGACTATGATATGCTTACCTCGGTTGAATTGCCTGATACACTTACATCTATAGGCGAGCTTGCATTTTGCAACTGTACCGCTTTGACGTCAGTTGAAATTCCCGCAAGCGTTACAACTATCGGAGAAGGCGTGTTCAAGGACTGCACAAAGCTTCAAACCGTGACGATACCGTCCGGCTCGGCTCTTGCCGGCATCAGCGAACAAGCGTTTTATGGCTGTGAGGTTCTTCAAGGCATAGAAATCCCGGACAGTGTAACGACTATCGGTCCGCAAGCCTTTAATTTTTGTGACAACCTTGAAACGCTCAAAATGTCACAAAATGTAACAAGCATAGGCGACAAAGCATTTCAAGACTGCCTAAAATTGAGAGCCGCAATTCTTCCCGACGGACTGAAAACTATCGGCGCACGCGCTTTTCAGGGATGCAGTGCTCTCCAATCCATAAAAATTCCCGGAACGGTTGAGACTATCGGAGAATATGCGTTCGCAAGCTGCAGTAACATAACGTATGCCGTTATTGACGAGGGTGTAACGGCGCTGAGCAGCTACATGTTTTCATCTAACCGCGCAATGACGAACATAACTCTGCCCAAGACGTTGGAATCAGTCGCAAGAGATGCGTTCAACGGCTGCTCAACACTTGAAAACGTATATTACACCGGCACAAAGACACAGTGGGGAACCATAACAATAGTAGACGACGGAAATACAGCTCTTACCGACGCGGCGATAAGATATAACACAATCCGAGACGGAGACCTTCGTTATTACTTTATCGGCGCGTCCGACGATATTTTAAAGGCGGACTGCCTCACGGCGGCGGCAAATACTATCGGTACGGAAGGACTGAAGAACAACGCCAAGATAAAAGCCGTTTTAATTCCCGCGCGCGTGACGGCTATCGGCGATAACGTGTTTGAAGGCTGTGACAATATCGAGAAGGTTTACTACACCGCAGGCGAGGACGGCTGGCAGGAGGTCGATAAGGGAACGGGCAACGAGGCTCTCACAAACGCCGTACTGTTCCCGAACGCGCAGCAAAGCGGCGACAACGTAATATACAGATACACCGACGCCGACAGTAAAAATCTCCTTATAAGCGGCTGCGGTCTTATGCCCGAATATACTGCGTCAAATTCTCCGTGGAGAAACAATACGACTGTAGAGACCGTCAAATTTGAGGACAGACTGACAAGCGTGGGTTCAAACACGTTTAATGGATGTACGTCAATTAAGTCTGTTGACCTGTCCGACGAAATAACGGTTATCGGCGCGAGTGCGTTCTATAACTGCTCGGGCATGAGCGAGATAACCATTCCCGCGGGAGTTACCGAGATAAAGGAAAACGCGTTCAGTAACTGCACCTCGCTCAATGAAATCTGCTATATGGGTACGGCGGCTCAGTGGAGACAGCTTATGTCCAATACCGCGGCGGGTAATGACGTTTTGAGCGCGAACGGCGTGGATATACATTACAATGTAAAAAGGCTCGGCGATTTGAAGTGGTGGATTGCCGAGGGTGATATTCTCGAAATCGTGGGTTCGGGCAATATTCCCGACTTTACCGACGAAGCTCCCGCGCCTTGGGGAACGGATATAAAGGGCGTTATAATCCCCTCAACCGTTAAAGGTATAGGAAATAATGCGTTCGCAGGCTGCGAAAATCTTACAAAGGTGTATTATAAGGCTGACGGCGTTTCGTATGAGGATTTAAGCAAGGGTGAAGGCAATGACGCTTTAACCTCGGCTGCGGTATATTACAACGCTGTGCGCGAGGGTAATATTGTCTGGACGTATTCCTCCGACAAGAACGCCGTACTCACAATCAGCGGCGCGGGCGCGATTAAGGATTACACCGGAAAAAATTATCAGAATAAGGACTATACGCCTTCGTGGTCAAAGCATGCCGCGGAAGCCAAAAAAGTCGTTATAGAAGATACGGTAACGACGGTCGGCACGGCTTCCTTCAAGGGATTTACCGCGCTCACCGACTTGGCGCTTCCCGATGGTATGAAGGAAATTCACACGTCGGCGTTCGAGGACTGCACGGCGCTTACAAATGCCGCACTTCCGTCAACGGTCGAGCATATAGCCGAAAACGCGTTTAAGAATACGGCTATTCCCGCGCTGACAATTCCCGAAGGAATGGAAAGCGTATCTTCGGGCGCGTTTGAGGGCTGTACGAAGCTTGTGGATATAAAGCTTCCGGCGACGCTCACGCAGATAGACGCAAACGCGTTTAAGGGCTGCACGGCGCTTCTGTCGCTCGTTATTCCCGACACCGTTGCCGTTATCGGCGATGAAGCGTTCGCGGAATGCAAGAGCCTTCAGAAGGTAAATATTCCCGACAGTGCGACGACAATCGGAACCGCCGCGTTTAAGAACTGCGGCGCGCTTATGAAGATTATTCTTCCCGCCGGCGTTGAAAACCTTGCGTCTGATGTGTTCTCCGGCTGTAAGAGCCTTGAAAAGGTTATCATACCCGAAAACACGAGAGGTATCGGCAATAACGCGTTCGCGGGCTGTGACGCTCTGAAGTACGTATATTATCTCTCAACCGAAAGCAACTGGAGCCATATCACAAAGGGCGAAGGTAACTCTGCGCTCACAAACGCGACTCAGTATTTCGACTGTAAGAGAGAAAAAGGCGTGATTTACCTCCTCGACGAGGAGAGCGGCGTTCTCGATATAGTTGCGGGTTCGGAAATAGGCGAATACACCGAGGAAGCTCCCGCTCCGTGGAAGAATGAAAACATAACCAAGCTTAAGCTGCCGCCCGAAATTACCAAGATAGGAGCAAACGCTTTCGCCGGCTGCGACAAGCTTACCGATGTGTATTATTCCGGCACGGACGGAGAATGGGAAGGCGTTGCCGTTGACGATACGGTGATACAGAATGCTTCCGTTCACTGCAATTACGTTATCACGGACAGCGACACATACGAAATACAAGATATTACACCGACCGAAACGGGTGTAAATATTACCGTAAACACAAATCAGACCGTTTCGGGAGAACAGACGGTTCTTGTCGCGAGCTATGACGAAAACGGCAGATTTATTGGCTTGAAGCAGACGGAAATAACGTCGTCGAGCGAGCCGCAGAATATAAGCGTTGATATAGATAAGGAAAATGCTTCTACTATAAAGGCATTTATATGGAACGACGCAGAGTACATGCTTCCCGCAAGTACCGCGCAAAGTTGCATTGTGAATTAATACGCTTATATGATTTATATGGGCAGTCAAAACGGCTGCCCATATTTTTTGAAACTTATAACCTTTGGTGTTAATTTTATTATTAAAATCGTGTTATTTTTTCTTAAAAAACCATTAAAAAACCTAGTTTCGAAAAAAATTGCGTTTTTCCCGCAACTTTTGAGCGAAACTTTTAGCACAGTAGATACCTATTTTTCTTTTTTAAGCAATTCAGCTAAGTTATCAGTATAAACAGCGTGAACACTGTCGGCAGCCACAAGGCGCAGGAAAATATCATTGACATTAGGTAATGCACATATCTCTCGCGCAAGCTGATATGTTGTCATCTTGGTATAGCCCTTTATATGAAATTCCTTGCATATTTCTTTCAGTCGAGATTTTGGCGTGTTTTCGAAATATTTTCTCTTGTTAAAGTTCAGCAGTCGGTCATTATCGTCAATTGTGAATCCCATTTGTTTTGATTGATTTCGAATGTTGTCGGTTAAGTTCTTGAGATAATTTATATATTTCGTCGTCGGTCTACTAAAATTAAGTATATTTTGATTTTCGAGCTCTGTGCGTGATATAAAATTGCCGCCAGCCGTCAGTAAATTTATAAGGATCTGTTCAGCGTCTGCCTTAGAGGATGGGGCGCTTTTATGCTCAATATTCCAATTATGAATAAATACATACAAACCGATATACAAAGGCAGATAAATAGTCGACACACCGCACATATTCTTGTTGATATGCCGCTTCAGTTGTCGGTGAAAAGAGTCAATTCGGTCTAAATTCAAGCCTTTTTCACGTTTCAATTCCTCAAATCTGTTGTATGGCAAAGTCTGATAATTGTCAATATAATCAAGTTGTCTGCTACCGTAAAGATTTTGTCGTACAACATTATCTGTTATTTCAACTTTATAGCGCTCTCTATAATCCTTCTTTGCCCTTTTTATAAGTTCCCTCGCTTCAGACTTTTGAACATAGTGAGGAATTGCCATATTTTCTGCATAGCGTTTATATGCTTCATAGCCATCTGAACACAAAAATGTAACATTTCCCAGATATTCGGAAAAATATTCTTCAAACGGTTGCGAAGAGCCTTTACCCAATCCGGTCACGACAGCGGCAATATATCCGGAGCTGTCAATGCCGGTCACAACGCAAGCAAATTCCGGACTGTTTATGCCCAACTTTGAGGGAATGGTATACTGTTGTGTTCTGGCGACTCGTTTTTCAATAGCTGTCGGAGCAACATTTATAAGATTGCGCGAGCCTTTTTGACCTTCCCGAAAATACGTTTCATCGATCTGAACGACTCCCGATAGCTTGGGCATTGGATAGCACTTTATTATTGCCTTTTGAATTTTGTGCCTATAAGCCAAAATCGTTCCTTCAGTCATAAAAGTATCGTAATCCTGCTCCAATTCACGCTTAACCTGCGCAAGCGGCGTGCTGTGTAATGTGATGTATACTAGATAAACCCAAATCTCCCAAGATAGCGAAGAGCCTTGTACTAATGTTCCGACAAACGGTGTGAATGTTTTGCTGCAACTATTACAGCGGTAACGCGGTTTCCCGTTCGCAGTTGTTCCGTGCTTATATACTGAAAAATTCTTACAATAGGGGCAAACTACGCGTAACCCCTGACGCTTCATAAAATCAGCAAAGCCGTTTGTCGGCAGTGCGGATGATGATAGGTTGGTGTTATGCGATTTTTCATATTTTACTAGCAGATTTTGTGCTTCGGCGGGAGATAAGTCCATAAATTGCCTTTCAAATTCTGTTTGCGCCGTCGTCTCGGCTTTTTTCTTTGCTCGATATTGTTGAAATGATTTACGAAATCGCATATTCTCGCCCTCCATTATATTTTTTACTTTATTATATCTTAAAAACGGCGGAATTTCAATATAAAACATCTTTATATATAATGTGAGGCTTTTTATAAACATTGCGAAATATTTTATAATAGTTCAAGCGTCTTATTTTTATAAAATTATAAACAGTTTTTATAAAAATTTTAATATTTTTTATATAATGTATCAACATAAAAAAATTACAATACACCAACGAACTAACAGATTTTTTGATACTTTTCAATTCAATTTCGTCGCGAGATTTTAATATTATGATACATTCAACACAATTTAAGAGTTATAGGGGCAGAAGCGGATTTTATTATATTTATCCGGCTTTGATTTGCGGAATGCTCCGCAGCCGACAGGATAAACTGAGCATACAACGGGCATACCGCGTTATCGGATATGCCCGTTATCTTTATTTTCTTATTCCTCCGTTCCGGCAAACCTATGCAGTATTACCGCAAACTCCGCTCTTGTGGCTGTGTCACGCGGATTTAACGTTTTTTCCGTTCTGCCCGTCATAAGACCGCTGCCGGACATATATCGCATTGCCGCGGCGGCATATTCCGAAATTTCATCCGCATCGCTGTAAGACATGATATTCGTTTCGCCGCCGATGCTTATGTCATATCCCTTATACTGAGCGTATCTGTACATAAGCGCGGCGATTTGCTCCCTCGTAATATTCTCCTCCGGCGCAAATTCCGTTTCCGTTATTCCGTTTGCTATACCGTTCGCGTTCGCCCACGCGACCGCCTTTGCGTAATACGACTCCTTTTCAACGTCGGCAAACGCGCCGCCGTCCGCTGTCTCCGGTTCGCCCGCCATCCTGTAAAGAACCGTTACGAGCATTGCACGCGTAATCGGCAAGCCGGGTCCGAATTTACCGTCCTCAACGCCGCGCATCAGGTTTTTCTCCGTCACGAAGGCAATCGCCTCGGCTGCCCAATCCTCTTTTACGTCCGAATATGGTATTTTTTGCGTTATTTGAAAGCCCCCGGACAAAGCCGGAGATGCGGACGCATTCGGCGTTGATACGGGCGCCGCGCTTTCCGCCGGCTTTGGTGAAGGCGCCGCGCTTTCCGCCGGCTTTTGCGAAGGCTCCGCTCCGGTTGCCGGCTTGGGTTTTGCGCCGGACGCGCCGCCCGAACCGCCCGTTACATGCGGCGTTGCTGTGGGGCGGTCATAGCCGGTATCCTCTGTGAAATCCTTTGAAAAGAACATAACAATGCTGTCTCCGTCATGGAGCCCGTAAGCCGCCATCTGCATATTGGGTATTTCGCCGTTAACCTTGTAAAGCCACCCGGAATTTTCGCCCTCGTCAAGCTCCTTTATTTCCGTCCCGTCCGGCGTTGTTACGGAATATACATAACTGCCGTGTCTTTTATATGCATACCCGTTTTCCTCCATGACCTTTTTAAATATGTCAAATACAGTCGTTCCCTCTTTCAAATCACTGTAATTTACCGTATCGATCAGTATGCCGTCCGAGGATTGGAGCCGGAAGGAAACGTCTACCGTTTCCTCTACCGCCATCGGACGCACGTCGATGGGCGTGGAGGTGCCGCGCACGACCAAATCCGCGCTTACCGGCTGATAATACAGCTCCGCAAGCTCCTTGTAAGCCGCGTATTTTACGGGATCGGACTTATAGAGCGCTCCGTATCTTCCGAGCTGCTCGCTTGACAAAACGCTGTCAATTGTTACAGCCTTCGCGTTTTTCTGCTGCGTTACAAGAAGATTTTCATGAGTAACCGCCGCGGGATTTGAGGATCTGAACAGCCGCCAGACCTCCAGTTCCTCCCAACCCTCGATCGGTTCGGCAATAATGCCGCGGTTTTGCCTTTCCGCGTTGCCGCGCACCCAGACAAGAGCGCCGTTATCCTCATATACCTCGAGGAACGGACTGAGGTTCGCGCTTATATCTCCGGCATCCTCGTTATCGCCCCTGATTCCGTCAAAATACGCCGCCTTTACCCTTCTCATAAGAGCCTTTTCCGCATCGACCTCCGCTGCTGTCAGAGCCGGAACGATAATCCTAAAGCTCCTTGACACGGAAATATTCGAACCGGTATCGGTGATGGTAACGGTAACGACTGTATCCGCGTCAGCGGACCCGACCGCCGGACGATACACCTCGAGCCGCGCCGCGTTATTTACGTCCGGCGCCTTTATCACATCGTTATTATCCGACGAAAGCGTAACCGGATAATATTTTCCGTCCACACCAAAATCACGCGTGGTCGGAAGCTGTATATCGTTATACGCGGTGTACGCTCCGTTTTCATATTCAAGCGCCGCGCCGGTTACGGCGTCTTTGATCCCGGCGGCTCCAAAGCCCTTGTCGAGCTTTTCGTTTAAATCCGCGCGAATCGCCTCAATCTGCTCCGTGCCGATTGCCTTTACCAGGACGTCAAACGTCTTGCTCATGGTAATCGGCGCTTCGCCGCCCGTTGTGTCGTTGGTCAGTTGGAACGTAAATATCGCCGTAAGCGTTACGGCTTTATCCTCCGCGCCGCGCCTGATTTTCCCGACATACGGCGAAAACAGCGTGTCCGCCGTTCCCTGGTTTTCATTGCTGATCGATATAACGTCGTTATCGGAAGACTGCCATGAAATCAGCGTCCACTTTTTATCGTCAGCCGCCTTAGGCAATACGAGATCCTCCGTGATATGGCCGGCGGCTGTATTACCGCCCAGAATGCTTGCTTCCGTAACGGAGTCAAGGATTTCGGACCTCATGGTTTCCTTTACCTTGTCCCGGTCCCAATAAACGATTACCGGTACGGTAAGCGTGATTTCCGCCTCGCCGACTGACAGCGCGAACGATGCCCTGAAGCTGCCCATTTTAATGGAGGGCGTTGTGTTCGGGTCGGCGTAAAAATATGTGATGTCGCCGTTTTCGGCAATATCCGCGCCGCTGTAAACCGTTTCGACTGCCGATAACGAAACGGTGCAGTCTGAATAATCGCCTGATTTTTCCAAAATATCCGCTTTAATTATATCGACGATATTCGTGTCCGTTCCGAACACCGGAGTGATTTTATAATAATCGCCAAGCGCCGCCTCTATTTCATGAAGCTTGTTTAAATCAAGCTCGTACTGAGCCGCGTGCTTTTCGTCCTCGATAGCTTTTTTCGAATAGACTGTGATTTTAAACGTCTTTACCGCCGTCTCGCCGTCAAGCGACAGCGTCGCCGTAAGCGTTACCTCGGTCGTCTCCTCCTCCGGCAGCGTAACGTTTCCGTTTTCGTCTATAATATCCGGGCGGCTGCTTTCCCATGTGATAACGGAGCCGTTTTCACCCTCGCCCGGCAAATCTATTACCGTGTTCTCCTTAATATCGTCCGTCGCGATGCTCAGATCGTCGCGGTCGCTTAAAAGCTGTTTATAGCTTGGCGCGTGCTTTTCGTCCTCGACGGCTTTTTTCGAATAGACGGTGATTTTAAATGTCTTTACCGCCGTCTCGCCGTCAAGCGACAGCGTTGCCGTAAGCGTTACCTCGGTCGTCTCATCCTCCGGCAGCGTAACGTTTCCGTTTTCGTCTATAATATCCGGATGGCTGCTTTTCCATGTGATAACGGAGCCGTTTTCGCCCTCGCCCGGCAAATCTATTACCGTGTTCTCCTTAATATCGTCCGTCGCAATGCTCAGATCGTCACAGTCGCTTAAAAGCTGTTGATGGCTTAACGCGTGCTTTTCGTCCTCGATAGCTTTTTTCGAATAGACGGTGATTTTAAACGTCTTTACAGCCGTCTCGCCGTCAAGCGACAGCGTCGCCGTAAGCGTTACCTCGGTCGTCTCCTCCTCCGGCAGCGTAACGTTTCCGTTTTCGTCTATAATATCCGGATGGCTGCTTTCCCATGTGATAACGGAGCCGTTTTCACCCCCGCCCGGCAAATCTATTACCGTGTTCTCCTTAATATCGTCCGTCGCGATGCTCAGATCATCGCGGTCGCTTAAAAGCTGTTTATAGCTTGCCGCGTGAATTTTTTGCGGGCTTGACGGGGTTTTGTACTCGCCGTTATAATAAAATTCAAACGACAGATAATCGCCCGCCAGTTCATTCGGGATTGTAAATTCCCGCTCAGCCGCGCCTTCAATATTGTGATACGACGCGGAATAGGTATTGCCGCTTAAATAATCCTCGGCGGCGAGATATTTCCATTGAAACGCAAGCTCGGGATAGTTTTCATAGTCGTATTCACTGCCGCCAAGCACAAACACCCTTGCTCTCACCGTTTTGCCGGCTGTTACGTCTCCGTCTATCTCAACCGTTGTAATATACGGCATTACAGTGATTTCCAGCTGCGCCGTATATTCGCCGTTTGCCGCCGAAGCGGTCACGACCGCCTTACCGGGGCGCTGCGCTTTAACAATGACCCTGCTGTTGTTTTCATCCGCCTCCTCGGGCGCCTCGAGCGTAATAATATCGCTGTCCTTTTCCCATGTAACCGGCACGGCGTCCATGTCGGTATAATTTACGGACAGCGTTGTCTGCGGCGTAGTCCCGTTATTTTCCATGCGCAGGACCGCGCTGCCCGTTATTGTTATATGCGGATTTTTCGGTGTGGCTTCCTCCTCCTTCTGCCACCTCAAAATCGGATAGCCGTTGTTTATATTATCGCTGTCCTCAATGAACGGTTCGCCCAGCTTCCCTGCTAATCCGTCGGGCGACGCGATTTTTTCGCTGTCTACGGCGGAACCCGTACCGGTGCCGCTCTTAAAACAATCGTCGGGGGTCGTCCAATAGCAATTTTTTATACTTTCCGCAAGATTGTTAAAGCCCGCTATACCGCCGGCGTTGCCGCTGCTTGTTACCTCGCCTGTGCTGTAGCAGTTTGATATAACGGTGCTATTTATAATCTGCCCGGCGATACCGCCCGTATGACCCGTTCCGGTAATTGTTCCGACATTATAGCAGCCGGTTATTTCCGAATATTTCGCATAGCTTGTAATTCCGCCGATACAGCCGCCGGTAACTGTGGACGCGTTGGAGCAGTTGAGAATTCTTCCGGTTTGAGTCTGAGACGTACCGGTATAACCGGCGATTCCTCCGGCGTAGGCGCTGCTGTCGGATTTTGTTGTGGTGACGCTGCCGGTAAAGCTGCAATTTTCCACAGTGCCCTGCTGCAATTTTCCGACGATGCCGCCGACATAATTATTCGACGATGTAACGCTGCCCTCGACCTTCAGATTTTTAATGGTCGCGCCGTTGATTCCGCCGAAAAATCCCTGATTGGATTCCGTGGAATTAATATTTAATCCTTTTATCGTGTGGAAATCGCCGTCGAATGTACCCTTGTAAGCGTCCGTTATATACCCGCTCGTCGGATATATCGGCGTCCAGCCGCCGGTAAGCTCAATATCCGCGGTGAGCTTCGCGCACGCCTCGCTTGACTCCTGGGCGTTCACCAAATCGCGGAACGCCGCCAAATCCGGCGCGTCCCCGATTAAATACGGATCGTCCGCCGTGCCGCTGCCCGTAAGCTCTCCGCCCGAAGCGGAGACCGCCGCGGGCAGCATGGCAAAAATCATGCATGCCGTCAGAAGCCATGAAAGTATTTTGTTTGTTTGTCTGTTCATAATCGGTTCCTCCTTATGATGTTAAATTATATATAAAAAGCTGTAATGACAAAAATGTCATCACAGCTGAGTTTTCCCGTGATTTTTCACAATCCGCATATGACAAATAAGCATATAAATATGCGGAAATATCATTCCTACGGCAAAAGCCGCTTACGGAACAACACCAAAGCAGGTCTTGTGGCTTATGTCATATGGGGCGGCGCCCCGCGTCCTTGCGCTCCGCCTTCTCAGTTTCCCAATGACCGGCTTTCGCCGACGAGCGCAAAAACTTCAACACATACACCGACAGGTATCGCAGGGGATTCTCACCCCATTCCCTTTTCACCGGCTAAGCCTTGACGCTGTCCTTTGCGGCATAACCGGCACTTTGTGCGAATGTATTTAATTTTCGCTTATCATATCATATTCCCGCTCTAAAATCAAGAGCCCGGCTTTATAATTTAAAATATTTTTGCGGGTCTACAATATATCCTACCGGTATGGGGAAAAATGCTGTAAATATATCTTTGGCGTGCGCGGGAAAAACAAAATTATCGGAAAATGCTGCCGTTCCCGCGCATATCCGAAGCGCATATTAAAGCAATTATCTGCCGTAGCTTACGGCACGAAACGGGCTTTTTTGGGCACGAATAATTCTTGAAATTGCAATCGGCCCGCTGTATAATATAAGCTGGAAAAAAATGAAATGGAGGCAAAAAAATGAGAAAACGAATTTTAAGTATGTTTTTGGCGCTATGTATGCTTTGCGCGCTTGTACCGGCTCTGCCCGCGTTCGCGGCGATACAGGGCACGGACGTCGGGATAGGCGACTATCTTCAGATGGGCACGTACAACGGCAAGCCGATAATATGGCGCTGCGTGGATATAGATGACAACGGTCCGCTCATGCTTGCGGATAAGGCGGTTTGCGTCAAATGCGCGGATTCGACGGGAGCATTTACTACCAGAGGCTCACATTCCACCCGCCCCAGCAATTACCCTTCAAACTACTGGGGCGACAGCAATATACGCGCATGGCTCAATTCCGACGCAGCAGCCGGAAAGGTGAATTATCCCTGCTTATTTGCTCCTTCTATCGGAGAGTACAAGTACGACAAGGAGGCGGGATTTTTGACGAACTTCCCGCGTGAGGATCTGAGCGCGGTAAAGGATGTAACGCAGAAATCTATTTTGTCATACTGCGATATCAATAATGAAGGCGTAACGGCATCCTATGTCAACGGCGATAATGTGACGGGCACGGAGCTGTTCGGACCCGAAATGGTTCAGACTATAGAAGGCGTAACGGCAAATTACGACGACGCTTACGCCGAGACATTCACGGATAAGATGTTCCTGCTCGACGTAAAGCAGTTATACGCCGTTTATGAAAACCGTGAGATACTGGGCGATGAATATTACGCGGGAGCGTATAATCTGCTGAACGACGGCGGCGAAAAGATAAATTATTGGCTCAGAACGCCGAAATCGAACGACGAAGGCAGCCTGAGAATATCCATACCCGACGGCAGCATCGGCGAGTGCTGGGCGAGCGAACCCTCTTCTACCGGAGTGCGTCCCGCGTTCTATTTTAATACGGAGTCCGACATCATATATTCCGGCAGCGGAACGGAGGACGACCCGTATACAAGGATAAGGACGTTCAGCGGCAAAAGCGAGCTGACGATAGAAGGCGGCAGCAACGAGGATACGACCGCCGATTTGTCGAAGCTCATGTCATATGTGGACGGAACTCCCACGGCGGGAAGATTTACATATATAATAGACGGCGAAAATACAGCGAAAGCGTCGATAGACGGCGATATTCTGACCGTCCCGAAGGGTCTTGACGCGGGCGGGTATTCCCTCACGGTAAAGGCTGTCGATAAGAATCTTTCATATATGCTCGCAAGCGACGACTACTCCTATTCGCCCGTCACAATAAATATCAGGATAATAATACATGACCGCGGAGCTATTCATATAGGCGAATATATTCAACTGGGCGAATATGACGGCGAGCCGATATTGTGGCGCTGCGTCGGCTTTGACGAAAACGGTCCGCTTTTGCTCTCGGATAAGGCGCTCGGCATCAAGCAGGCGGATGAGGCAGGAGACTTCTTGACCAATGAAGGTTCCCACGGCAACCCCAACCGCCGTAACGCCGCGGGTTCAAACTACTACGGCGACAGCGATATACGCGGATGGCTCAATTCCGACGCTGCGGCAGGAGAGGTGGAGTGGCATACCTATCCCATCTGTCCGTCGTACAAAAACGAGGCGGGATTTTTGGCGAACTTCGAGCCGGAGGAGCTCGGCGCGGTAAAGGAAGTAACACAGAAATCTATCGTGTCAAACACCGATTTGTATATGTACGAAAATTATGTAGACTGGGCTGTTCAGGAAACCAGGACGGGTACGGAAGAATTCCAATATGTTACCGATATAGAGGGCATAATGGCAAATTACGACGATGCTCATTCCGAGTTGTTAACGGATAAGATGTTCCTGCCCGATGTAAAGCAGTTATACACCGTTTATGAAAACAGAGATGTTTTGGGCGAGGATTATTACAAGGGAGCGTATAATTCTCAAAGCGATAGCGGCGAAAAAGTAAGCTATTGGCTCAGAACACCGAAGGCGGATACCCTGCAGTGTATGAGAATAGCCAATCCCGACGGCACCGTTACCGATACTTCGTCGGACTATGGATCCGGAGTGCGTCCCGCGTTCTATCTGGATCCGGAGGCCGCTCTATTCAATGCTGGTCTCGGAACGGCGGAGGAACCGTATAAAAGATTGAAGTTCAAGGCTAAAGAAGGTTTCACGGTGAGCGGCGACAACGGCGCGGATACAATCGCCGACCTGTCTAAGAGCGTGGTATATGAAAACGGAACGAAAACCACGGCGGACAAATTCACATATACGATAGAAGGCGAAAATACGATAAACGCGTCGATAAACGGCGACATTCTGACCATCCCGAAGGGCTTGGACAAGGGCGAGTATTCCCTCACGGTCATGGCTGAGGAAAAGGAGCCCCAAACCGCGCTCGCAAGCGTCGGGGGCTACGCTTACACGCCTGTTACGGTGAATATCACGGTATTAATATATGACCCGGGGGAAATTAAAATAGGCGAATATGTTCAGATGGGCACATATAACGGTCCGATACTGTGGCGCTGCGTGGACATAGACGAAAACGGTCCGCTTATGCTCGCGGACAGGTCGGTCTGCCTCAAGAAGGCGGATTGCCCGGGATACGGCGCTTCCTACGGTTCATCACATTTCACCCGTCTCAATAATTTCTCCTCAAACTACTGGGGCGACAGCAATATACGCGCGTGGCTCAATTCCGACGCGGCAGCCGGATATGTGAACTGGCCCTGCGGATTTCCGCCGGGTTTTACGGACAGTTACGAAGATGAAGCGGGATTTTTGACGAACTTCAAGCCGGAGGAGCTCGGCGCGGTAAAGGAAGTAACGCAAAAAACCGTTCTGGCAAGCTACGATATTCCGGACGGCGTACCGGCGTCCTATGTCAACAGCGATAATGTGACGGGTTCGGAGCTGTTCGAATGTGTTACCGATATAGACGGCGTAACGGCAAATTACGACAACGCTTACGCCGAGGCGTTTACGGATAAGATGTTCCTGCTCGACGTAAAGCAGTTATACGCGGTTTACGAAAACAGCGGGATACTGGGTGAACAATATTACACGAGAGGGGCAAACTACTGGCTCAGAACAGCGAACGCACAAGACGTAGCCGAATTCAGAACAGTCAATACCGACGGCAGCGTTGACAAGTGCGGAGGGCACGTATACAGGGTTTACGGAGTGCGTCCCGCGTTCTATCTGGACAGCTCGCTGGCAGTATTCAAATCGGGCGGCGGAACGGAAACAAATCCGTACACGGTAAGCCGCAACACCTTCGGCGGCGAGGATTCGATAAAATTAAGCGCGTCCTACGGCTACAGCGGTATAACGGCTGATTTGTCGGAGTATATGGCGTATGAGAACGGAGCCGATACGGCGGGCAAGTTTACATATACTATTAAGAGCGAAAACGCTATCGGCGCGTCGATAAAGGACGGCACGCTTACTATCCCGAAGGGACTCGGCGCGGGCGAATATCCGCTCACGGTCGAGGCTGTTGAGAAGGAACCGCAGTACATGCTCGCAGGCGTTGATACATACGGAACCGAGCCTGTCACGCTGAATATTACAGTGACGATTGAAAAGGTGGCTCCGACAGCGTCGGTATGGGCGAACGAGCTTGTGTTTAAGGATAGGGATCAGTATCTCGTAACGGGCAAAACCGACGACGGTACGCTTATGTACAGCACGAGCAAGGACGGCGAGTATTCGACCAAAATCCCGACAGGCAAAGAGGTCGGCGAGTACACCGTTTGGTACAAGGTTATAGGCGATGGTAACCATACCGACAGCGAACCGCAGCCGATAAGTGTTTCGATTAAAAATATTGAGAGTATAAGCATCACAAAGGAGCCGGCAAACACGACAGTTCTTGAGGGAATGCCGCTTGACGCATCCGGCTTGGTAGTCACAGCCGACTGCGGTGATGGCGAAACGTTTGAGGCGCACGGCTACACGCTGTCCGGCTACGACACAACAACGCCCGGCGATAAGACCGTTACTGTCACATACGCCGGCAAGACGGCGACGTTTAATATAACGGTAATAGCGAAATCGCTGACAGGTATCGAGCTTACGCATAAGCCCGACAAGCTCACATATTATCAGGGCGACAAGCTTGATATAGCAGGTATGGTAATTACCGCATTCTATAACAATAACACGTCGGCATTCATCAATAACGGCGACTGCACCGTAAGCGGCCCGACGGACAATATAGGCGAACAGACCGTTACGGTGACATACAACGGTCAAACGGTAGAATTTACCGTAACGGTACTTGAAAGACCGGCTCCGACACAAACGGTTGAAATGCCGCTTATAGAAACGGCTGATTTCTACGGCGGCAAACGCGTGATAATCTCCTGCGCGACGGAGGGCGCGGATATTTACTATACCGCAGACGGAACAAATCCGACAACAGAATCGGCAAAATATACCGCTCCGATCGAGCTTACTGCGTCGGCGGAAATAAAAGCCATAGCCGTTAAGTCCGGAATGAACGACAGCAATGCCGCGGACGAATCCGTTACAGTTGAAAAGGCAGCAGCTCCTGTTGCGAGCGTCACAGGCGAGGTCGAGGTCGGAACATCGGTAAAGCTGCTCTGCACGACTCCCGGAGCGGAGATCTATTACACCCTCGGCGACTCGCTGGAGGAGGATAACTACAAGAAATACACGGGCGAAATAGTCATAACCGGAAGCATGACTATCCGGGCAATGGCTGCAAAGCGCGGCTATGCAATGAGCGACGGCGTTACATTCACCTATACCGTAGCGCCGCCCGAGGAGGAGCCGGGCGACACGAACCGCGTTCTGCTCGACGCGGGAGAATCGGTATGTAAAGCGGGGCGGACGTTCCGCCTGCCGGCGTATGTCTATTCCGAAAGAGCCATAACCGATTTCCGTTACACAATCAGCTTTGACAGCGATAAGTTTGAGTATGTAGGATTTGAGGCGGGCGATGATGTGCCTGTTTCGGACGTATCGGTAACGGCGGATGAAAAAAGCGTGACGGTGCGCGGCACAGTAAACGAGTTCACAGCCGCGGAGGTATGCGTGCTAGTATTCAGGGCGAAGCCCGAGGTTGAAGTGGACGGCTATGTCCTGCCCGTAAGCAATATTGATGTAAACACCTCCGACGGCAGTCTGACAGACATATGGTACCTGGAGGGTTATGTTACGATAATCCCCGAGGACACGAACATCTTCGCCGACGCGTATCTCACCGATGCGGAGGATAATATCTTAGAATATATGGAGGATGTAAAGGGAGATTTGACGGCGTATATACTGGCGCAGACGGCAGAGATACCCGAGAACGGAGAAAAGATAAGCTGTGATCTTATCCTCGCGTTCTACGACACAAACGGCGCTCTCGTCATGGTAAATACGACCGAGGCTGAGCTGTCCGGCAGCATGGATTACTTTGTGAAGCCGATAACCATTCCCGAAAACACCGAAATAGGCGACGTAAAGCTGATGGTATGGGATAAAATAGGCACCGTGAAACCGCTTACAGAGGTTGCGCCGGTGGTGTATCCGTACAGTAATGACATGGGTGAATAAGATATTGGAAAAAGTATGCCTCATATGAGGCATACTTTTTTATTGTCCGATAAAATATGTATTTTATGTTTAATCGCAACGCTTGAGCCGAAACGCTGCTTCATATTATAATGACCGCATAAAAGGCGCTGTCCCCATAAAGGGGGGGGACAGCGCCTTTTCGGTATACATTTTTCACTTAGTTATATTCAAATACCGTTCAAACACTGCCGCGGCCTGCGCGCGTGTGGCGGTCGCGTCGGGTTCAAGTGTGTTACCCGTGCCGTTCATCACGCCCGCGCCGCATGCCCACTGCATCGCGGGAACGGCGTATTCGTCTACTGCGTCCGCGTCGGTATAGCTTAAAATGTTCGTATTCTCGCCGACCGACGTGTCGATGCCCTTGCAGCTCGCGTAACGGTACAATATCGCCGCCATCTGTTCACGGGTGATGTTGCCGTCCGGTTTAAACTCCGTTTCCGAATAGCCGGTCACTATTCCGTTCGCGTTCGCCCATGCGACCGCGTCCGCGTAATATGCGCCGGACGGAACGTCGGTAAATGCGCTTGCGTCCGCATTCGGCTCGCCGTCCATACGATAGAGGATCGTGACAAACATGCCTCTCGTGATATCGCCGTCCGGCTCAAATGTCGTGTCGCTTACGCCGTTCATCAACCCGTTTTCGAACACATATTTCACGTCATTGTAGAACCAATCGCCCGCATTTACATCCGTAAACGGCAGTGATTTTACCGTATCTGTCGGCTTTGCCGTTGACTGCGGTTTATCCGTCGGTGCCGTTGTCGGCTCAGCCGTCGGTGCGGCTGATGCGCTCGGTTCGGGCGTCGCCGTGGGCTTCGGCGTTACAGTTGCCTTCGGCTTGCTGCCGCCGCCTGCGCTGTGCGCCGCGGACGAATTGCTGCCTGGCGTAACTGTCGGTTCGGGTGATCCGCTCGGAGCCGGTGATACGCTCGGAGCCGGTGATCCGCTCGGCGTCGGTGATTCGCTCGGAGCCGGTGATTCGCTCGGAGCCGGTGATTCGCTCGGAGCCGGTGATTCGCTCGGCGTTGGGGACGACTGCGCCGCCTCGTTATACGCTATCGCGTATGTCGAGAATTTCCGCGCATATACCGTGATAACCCCGTCGCCGACCTTATAGCCCTCGGTTGTGCCGGTCGATTCCTCCATAGCCGCAGCCGCGCCGTCATGGTAACGGTAAACGGTGATGTCGGTTTTGCCGCCCGTTACGAACGGGATAACTATTGTGATAAGGTTCGTTGTCTCGGTTACATTCGCACTTTGAGTACCGACGGTTTTAACGATGTCTATATCAATATAATTCAGTTTTTCGGTCTTGTTTTGACTCTGCTGTTTTATCGCCTGCTGTGCTGTATCGGTCGCGCTTTCGGGCTTGCTCTCGACTGTCATCCTGACCTCGACAGGCTCATTTTGAGCCGTGTCCGCGACTTCTGCCGCCAGCGTATCGAGTCCGCCGACAACGATTTCATCTACTTTAATATCGGTGTCGTGCGTACCCTCCGTTGCCTCGACCGCACTGCTTACATTCGCCGGCGGAAGCTTTATATCGCCGCCCGTAACAGTGCCGTCGCCGTCAACGGTTATCATCGTCGTGACCTCCTTGCCGTCGACGCTGATAACGATATTATAGCTGCCGGGGGTCAGATCCTCGAACGTGTATCCGCCGTTTGTATCAGTCACAGTCGTATTCTCGCCCGGCTTTAACTTAAGCGTTAAGCCGTTTGCCTCAGTGCCGTCCGAATTTGTCACCTTTCCGCTTACGTTGTATCTCGGAACAGGCGTTGGAGTAGGTGTTGCGGTCGGTGTGGGCTCAACCGTCGGTTCGGCTGACGGTTCGATTGACGGTTCAATTGACGGTTCAATTGTCGGCTCAACCGTCGGTTCGGCTGACGGTTCGATTGTCGGTTCAATTGACGGTTCAATTGTCGGCTCAACCGTCGGCTCGATAGTTGGCTCAATTGACGGTTCGATTGTCGGCTCAACCGTCGGCTCGATTGACGGCTCGGCTGTCGGTTCCTCGGTCGGAGCAACCTCTGCGGTCGCCGTGACGGTTATTTTACCTGTCGCATTCTTGTAATTTGTCGTATCGTCCGGCGTAAATACCGCGTCATACTGCGCCGTACCCTCGGTTACCGTCATTGTCTCGTCCGCCCATGAAAGCGCGCCGTTTTCCACGTCCGGAAGGTTTACATCAGCGAGCGTCATATTTGCCGTATATGCAACATTTCTCGCCTCAACCTCCGGGAACTGCGAATCCGCCTGCGCGATAGCCGCCTCTGCCGTGGTCGTGTACGGGTGATAGCCCGCGCGCTCAACGGTAATCGTCACGCTGTATGTACCCGCGTCGGTGATCTGCGGTATAAACGCCGTCGCTTCGGCATCGCCAAGCCGGTACTTAATCGTATCGGTCAGCTCCGCGCCCTCTACCGTTACCGCGTTATGCGCTTCGCCGTCATATGTACCGCTGTACGGTGTAACGGTGATGCCGCTGACCGTCGGCTCATCGGTGATTGTTATCGTTTTCGTCACATAATAATCGTCATAATTTGGCTTGCTTACCTTTACTGTTATAGTCTTGGTATCGCCGACATTTGTTACTGTCGGGCAAGCGTCAAGCCAGTCAAGCTCTGTATCGGTATCGGCATCGTACTCGCCTTCAATATACTTAATTGTACCGCCTTCCGCGCTGCCGCTGAGCGTTACCGCCAGGCTGTGAGGCTCGCCGTCGTGCGTGATATCTCCGTCGCCGGTGACTGTCACGTCGCCTGCCGCAATAGTCAGCCTTGCAACGTTTACCGTAACCGTGCCGGTAACGGTCGTGGGATCGTAATTCTCACTGTTTGCGGGAGTGAATACCGCCTGTACGCTGTTTTCACCCGCCGTAAGAACAGTTTCGCCGTTGCTCCACGCGAGCGTACCGCCCTCTACCGTCGGCACTTCTACGCTGCTGAGCTTCTTATCGGGCTCATATGTTCCGCCGTCAACCGCTGTGACCGTCGGGAATACCGGCGCTGCTTTTGCGATCGTGACATCGACCGTCTTTTCAAAGGTATGATATCCCGCTCTCTCAACGGTCACCTTAACCTCATAATCATCGGCGTTCGTACCCGTCGCCTTTTCCGTGCTGCCCGTCGGGTCGCCGTTTACATAATATGTAACTGTATCGCCTTCGCTCGTTCCCGTCACGGTCACAAGCTCCTGCGCGCTGCCATTGTAAACGAGACCGTCTTTTGCCGTTACGTCAACGCCTGTGATAAGCGGCTCGTTTGTAATCTTTATGATAGCCTTAAGATAGAGGGTGTTATAGTTTTCTCTCTCTATTTTAACCGTGATCGTCTGATTTGTACCCTCGTCGCTGTAGCCCGGGCAGGTTTCAAGCCATGTTGCGGTGGTGTCGGTTTCTGCGTCATAATCACCCGCGGCATATCTTACGGTATCGCCGTCAAGCGTTCCCGTCGGCGCGGCAAGCCTGTACTCTTTTGTCGGATCCGCCTCGTCATACTGCGCCGTTACATTCTGAACCCTCACTCCGGTGATCGTCGCCTTTTGGACTTCGCCTGTCGGCTCGGACGTAATCGAACCGGTGTAATCTTCATTATCCGGCTTTACGACAACCTTTATCGTTTTGCCTATATCGGCGGCTGTGAGCTTATACGTACTTTGGGTCGCGTCGGAAATATTTTCATAACCGCTGTCATTCGACCGCTGCCACTGATACGTAAAGTTAATACTGTTCGGCACAACCGCCGTTGTGACCGCCGTAAGCGTTTCGCCGAATACCGCGCTGCCGCTTATTGTCACCGTGCCGGTAATCGCTGTCGGCTCGAACGCCGGTACTGTGACCGTTTGCGCCTCGCTTGCAAACGAGTTTTCGCCTGCTTTCTCGCGTACATAATACGTGTTCGGTTCAAGTTCATCAATTTCCGTCAATCCCGCGCCAACGGCTATCCATTCACCGCCTTCTTTATTGGTCGAATACTCATACGACTTATCGCCCGAAAGACCGGTTATTTTGCCCTTGCCGCTATGCGTCGCCGGAGCCGCGCCCTCCACGTTCGGCGTACCCGGACGCGCGGGAACGATCAAAGACTGCGGCTCACTGTCGTCATAGTTTGCCGCATCGCGCGACTTTTTAACAATGCTTATGGTCTGACCCATATAATCGTCCGCGTTAACTATGCCGCCCTCGTCCGGTGTAACATCTTCCGTGTCTATCGTATATTTGCCGTCCTCGTCAAAGCCCTTAAGCTGTTCCGCCTCATAATCTATCGTAATCGCCGGAGTTTTTTCCTTCGCCTTCGCGATTGTGACCTTTATATTTTGTTCCGCGATGTCGTTATGATTCGCATCGCCTACTACTTTATAGTAAACGGTATGCTCTCCCGCGGTCGTCGCTGTCGGCGCGGCTGTCGAATACTCGCCGTCCTCATCAACCTTGTACTACAATTCGCCGCCGGTCGCCGAGCCTTTATTTTCAAGAAGCTCTAACGCCACGCCGGTATATGTGAGATTATCCTTTGCCGTAGGCGCAACAACGGTCGAATCAGCCTTTTCGATTGTAACCTCGGTTGGCGTAGAAGTATAATCATTATGCCCCTCGCGCTTAACGGTTACGGTTACCTTATATGTACCCGCGTCTGTCGCCTTGTTCTCTGTGCCGGCATCTTCATACTCTTCACCGGCGCCCTTCTTTTCTACCTTGTATTCAATAGTGTCGGTCACTTCGTTGCCGCTCACCGTCACAAGCGTCTGCGCTTCGCCGGTGTATGGCTTAATATCCGAATTTGCCGCTACCGACACGCCGCTGATTGTCGCCCTTTCGACTGTGCTTGTCGGCGTGGACGTAAGCGAGCCGGTGTAATCCAAATCATTTGCCGTTATGACAACCTGAATTGTTTTGCCTATATCCTCTGTTGTTATCGTATATGTCTTTTCGGTCGCGCCGCTAATATCGGTGTAACCGCCATCACTCGACCTCTGCCATTTATATGTAAAGTTAATGCTGCTCGGCACAACCTCCGTTGTAACCGCCGTAAGCTGCTGACCGAATATCGCGCTGCCGTCGATTGTTACCTCACCGGTAATCGTTGTCGGTGTAAACGCCGGTACATTGACCTCTTTTATCTCCGACGCGAACGCGCTTTCAGCTACCGCCTTCTTGCGTACCTCGTATATTTTATTCGGCGCAACCTCGATTTCTCCATCTGTGCAGTCCTGCCATTCTTCTGTATCGCCGTCCGTCTTTTCGCGGTACACCATTGTCGTATCTGTGCCGGTGATCTTACCATTGCCGTCATGGGTCGTGGGAGCTACGCCGCTAAGATCGCTCGGTGCAGCCGGACGCGTGGGTAAAGTCATGCTCCACGAGGAGCTGGTAGTGTAGTTTTCATCTCTAGGATTTTTCAAAACCCTTATATACTTGCCAAGATGGTTTGTCACTTTAAGTACGCCGTCCTCAAGGTAAACATATTCCCCGCCTGCCGTTATCGTATAGCTCGCATCACTTTCAAAGCCGGTCAGCGTTTCGTTTACATAATCGATCGAGAGCTCCGGCGTTTCCTCCAGCAGTTTCGAAATCCTAAATTTAACATTAAGCGTCAAATCACTATCGCTGTCAAGGCTCATAAGCGAATACTGCGGCTCGTTCTCTGTCGCCGTAATCGTGATCGTATACTCGCCCGTTTTAAGTCCCGTGGGTATCGTCAGCGTATTTCCGCTTTCTATGGTCGCTACCGTGTCGCCTAAGCCGCTTTGGTCGCTTATTTCATACGTGAAACTCCCCTCGGAATCCTCGGGAATTTCGAACGCTTTCTTCATACAATCGTCCAGATTCGCCGTGATCGGCGCGTCGTATCCGTAAGAATTAAAAATTCCAAGATCGTTGGCGAGATGGCATTCTCCGACGGAGCCGAATGTAATAGAACCCACAGCGTACACCGTCATATCCTCGGTGACTTGGGTTTCCGCTTTAAACTCTTCGCCGACAGGCGCCTGCGTCTTGACCCACTTTTTGAACGTATAATTTTCTTTTGTGGGATTTTCCGGCAACGTCACCGTTCCGTTTAGGTTTGTGTACTGAATGTCATAATTTTCGTTATCCTGTGTTGCAAACGTGACCTTCAGAACCTTTTTATTTTCGTCACTCGTAAACACGGGGTAGTTGTCCCCGCCCTCACCGAGCTGTTGTCCCCACACCTGCTCGTCCTGGCCGTTTTGCAAAAGCCACGCCACCTCGCCGGAATTAAATTCCTCTTCTGTTTTTGACGTGCCGGCACCTTCCCCGCCGCAGGTGTTGAGGTAGTAGCAGTTTGAAACGCTGCCGCTGCTGTTGTTCAATCCCGTAATGCCGCCTACATAGCTGTCGCTTTTGCTCACCGTGCCTATGTTATAGCAATTTTCAATGCTGCTGCCGTAGTTGTTACCCGCAATGCCGCCTACATCGTCGCCGGCTACCGTGCCTGAGTAATAACAGTTTTTAATGCTGCTTCCGCTGTGGTTGTCTCCCACAATACCGCCCGCCC
>CANQQZ010000020.1 GCA_947626135.1 uncultured Clostridia bacterium | reverse complement strand
TCAAGGCGTAGCTTGTATTCTGAGCCCCTATGGGGCGATTATTGAAAAACCCCCGGCTTTGCCGGGGGATGTTTATTCAAATTGTTCAAAAATCAGTAAAATTGTTCATAAATTTTTTACAAATATATTGACAATATGCATAAAAAGTGCTATGATATTCGTTAGATAATAATCAAAAAACACCAAAAGGAGGGTTTTGATGAAAACACAAACTTCAAAGGCTGATATTTCAGCCAAACCAAAAAACGGCTTCGGTTTTTATCTGAAGCGTGACTGGGAGCTGTACGTATTGATTGCGATTCCGCTCGCATTCATCGTAGTGTTTAAGCTCCTTCCTCTTTTGGGATTGGCAATCGCGTTTATGGATTACAATCCTATTCTGGGCTTTTCCGGTTCACAATTCGTAGGGCTTAATGTGTTTAAGGAGATGTTCTCCTCGCCCGAGTTCTACAAGGCTTTGAGAAATACGCTGATACTTAATATTTTTGACCTTATATGCGGTTTCCCGATGCCTATCATATTAGCGGTTATGCTCAATGAGATAACCTGCACATGGTACAAAAAGCTTACGCAGACGCTTTTATATCTGCCGCATTTCCTGTCATGGGTTATTATTTCATCAATCGCCTATCAGCTGTTCTCGCCGTCAACCGGTATCGTTAACATCATTATCGGAACGCTGAGCGGTCAGGACGGTTCCGCTATGATCCCGTTCCTTACGGAAAAATGGCACTGGGCTGTGATGTACATATTGCTTGCGGTTTGGCAGAGTATGGGATGGGGAACCATTATATACCTTGCCGCGATTACGGGTATCAACAACGACCTCTACGAGGCTGCCGATATAGACGGCGCCGGACGCTGGGGCAAAATCTGGCACGTTACCCTTCCCGGCATTAAGCCGACAATCATCGTTATGCTTATTATGGCGCTCGGCCGTCTGATGGGATCGAACTTTGAACGTGTTCAGGCGTTGTCGAATACAAACGTAACCGAGTTCTCCGAGGTTATCGCCACGTATGTATACCGCGTAGGTCTCGGTTCAAACCGATTCAATATTTCAACCGCTGTCGGCTTGTTCCAGGGTATCGTAGGTCTGATACTCGTCCTGCTTTCCGATAAAGCGTCGAAGGCAATGGGCGAAGGCGGATTAGTATAAGGAGGTGCCGCAGAATATGAATCAGCATGTAAAAAGAGGCTTTGTTTATAATGCCGTAAAGGTAGGAATATATATTTTTGTAGCGCTGCTGTCGCTTTTGTGTATCATACCTTTCTTCCACGTTATATCCGTTTCTATCAGCGGTAACGAGGCTGTATTGAGTAACCAGGTATGGTTCCTGCCTAAAGATATAACGTTTGACGCCTATAAGACGGTTTTGGGCGATCCGACGATGATGCATTCGTTCGGATTTACGGTTGTAATAACCATTTTGTTTACAGTATTGGGTCTGGCGCTGACAATATGCGCGGCTTATGTACTGTCAAGACAGAGAATGATGGGCAAGGGCGTTATAAACACGATTTTCGTGTTTACAATGTATTTCGGAGCCGGTCTTATCCCCGACTACTTGCTCATGGACAGCTTAAACCTGCTGGATACGGCGGCGGTGCTTATTCTTCCGCTGGCTATATCCGCGTATAATATGATTATTTTAAGAACGGCGATGCAGGCAATACCGGCGTCGCTTGAAGAGGCGGCGCAGCTTGACGGCTGTGACGACTTCAGAATACTTGTTCAGATTATGGTTCCGCTCGTTATACCGACGCTGGCGACATTGGCGCTGTTCTATGCGGTAGGACGCTGGAACTCATACGCTGACGCTTTGTACTACATTCAGTCGAGCAACCTTCAGCCGCTCCAGTTAAAGCTGTATAATCTCGTTGCTGCCGCAGCGGATTCCAGCGCTCTCGAGGGCGACGGCGGTCAGTCCTCGCAGGCTGAGGAGGTTGTTAAGTCGGCTACGGTTATGTTTGCGACAGTTCCGATTATTATCGTATATCCGTTCCTTCAGAAGTATTTCGTTTCGGGTACTATGGTCGGCGCTGTTAAGGAATAATTGAAGGAGGACAAAGCATATGAAAATGAGAAAAATTTTATCGCTGCTTCTGGCAGCCTCCGCTGTAGCCGCGTCCGCCGCGGGCATTGCCGGCTGCGCAAACCGCGCCCCGGCTGTTATCGATACTGAGGCGATCATGTCCATAGACGACCCCGAAAATTACGTATATCCCGAGCAGATTACGCTTCGCATTCCGGTATACGACAGAGGTCAGACAGGTCAGGCTCCCGTAACGGACAACTATTGGACGGATTATGTTCAGAAGGAGTTCGGCGACAAGCATAATATCAAGGTTGAGTATATAGCGATTCCGCGTCAGGGCGAGGTTACAAAGTTCAACCAGCTCATGGCGGGTAAGGTTTCAAGACAGCCCGATATCCTGTTCCACTACGACTATCCGCAGTGTATCACATACGCGAAGTCCGGTGCGTTCCAGGAGATCAATGAGGAAATGCTCGCAAAATTCGCTCCGGATTATTATGAGTCCACAAAGGATCTGGACGAATATACGTATGTAAACGGCGAAAAGGTATTCTTGCCGGGTACGCGTCCCAGAGCGTATAATTTCATTACGGTAATCCGTAAGGACTGGGTTGAGCAGTGCGGCTTCGCCGTACCCGACAGCTCGGTCAACTGGGAGCTTTCGCAGGACGAATATGATAATATTTTAAAGACCATTTCGGCTAAGAAGCCGGGCGGTCCGAACACAATCGCTCTCGGATTCTCGCTCCCGAACGCGAACTTTGGCAATAACGGTTACAGAAATTACCCGATCTCGGCTCATGACTGGGCGCTGTTTGCGGATTTGTCGGTTTGCTCGCTTCCGTGGGAGCCGACATACGAGCAGATAAAGTATAACAACAACCTTGTAAATATGGGCGTTGTAAGCAACGAGTGGTATCTTGACAAGGACGGCTCGACCGCGCGTCAGAACTTCTCGGCGGGTATCCAGGGCGTTCACGGCTTCTATCTTACGAAGGAGTCCGCTGAGATAAGCGCGCTTTTGCAGAACCAGCCCAACGCCAAGCTGTCTCTTACGCCGACAATTCTTAATCCCGACGAGAACGGCAATCAAATCATCAAGGGCGCAAGAGCAGATAACCCGTTCGGTCTTATGAGCGGTATTAACGTTCACTGTACGCATCCCGAAGCTGTGTATATGTACTTTGAGTGGATGTACGACAACCTCCTTACCATGCAGAACGGTCTCGAGGGCGTTACATACAACATGCAGCAGGTTGAAGGCGGAGAAATCCCGGTCCTTATCGACGGCTACACCGGCGAGGAAAGACTTAACTACAACGCTAACAAGGATATGTGGTGCATAGTTACCGAGGGACGCGACTACGGTTCGGATCAGCTTAATATCCAGGCTCAGGTGTATACATATGCTCCCGCGGGATTTGAGTATCTGATTGAGGAGAACTATGAGAGAATTAAGGACAACGACCATTACAACTATATAGACTTCCTGTTCGACCGCTCGATAGACTCGCTGACGGACTACGGCTCGACGCTTTTGAACGATTGGCAGATAATGGCTACGGATATGTTCAACTGCGCTCCGGCGGAGCTTGACGCGAAGTATCAGAAGTATTGCCAGCAGTATTTAAAGGACGGCTATCAGGTAATACTCGATGAGAAGGAAGCGGCTTATGAGGATATGAAGGCTAACGGCAATCTGCCCGACCCGCTTCCGGAGGGTATTATATCCGACGAGGAGGCCGCGCAGATGTACGGCGGTGACGGTAATCAGCCGTGCATACAGCTTGAGGGCGCGGACGCGCAGGCGGCTGAAAAAGAGGCTGAAAAGGACGCATAATAAATTTTATGTCAGGAATACGGTAAGGCTTCCGTCTTACCGTATTTTTGAATAAGGTATTTGAGACTGTAATCGGACGGAGTAAAATGAAAAAATTAACGGCATTATGCATTGCGCTGCTTACGCTTTTTTGCGGAGCCGCTTCAGCCGCGGCGGACGCCCGTGTGGTCACGCTTATGTATCATGAGGTGACGAGCGACGAGAGCAGACACGGAGATTGGAGCATATCTCCGGAGCAGCTTGAGGAGGATATTGAATATTTTACCGAACGCGGATATATTCCCATTACAGCGAGCGAGCTTGCAAATGAAAGCATGGACAATCTCGACGGACGGAAAATTTTGCTTCTGACATTTGACGACGGTTATGTCGGCTGGTATACGGACGTATATCCGATTTTAAAGCGCACCGGCGCCAAAGCGACAATGTTTGTTGTCGGGGCGTATGTAAACCGTTACGGATATCTGAGCGAGGAGCAGATCCATGAGATGGCGAACTGCGGTTTAATTGAAATAGGTTCGCATACGGATATGGTCCATCAGATGCCGCGGGACGCGCTTATAGATCTGTATAATTCCGATGGGTCGGGAGATGTGGTGATGGATATACGCTGCAATATGGAGCGCCTGTCCGAAATTACAGGCAGAGGCATAACAAGCCTGTCGTGGCCGTATGGCTATTATACCGATGAGCTTGATCGCCGTGTCAAGAGCGAGCTGGGATGCGAAATATCGTTTTCCACAAGCCCGGGCGTGAATTATTACTCCGGCGGCAGCTCAGTAGTATTTAATCGTATAACGCGCGAGGCAAGCCGCACATCGGAGGCGGTTTTTGCCGACGCTGAAAGCAGATTTTAATAAAAAAGGAGAGATAAATATGGATTTGAATATGTTACATCCGGCGGATCAGCTGGTCATGTTCATGGAGCGAATTTACGGCTACGGAATGACGACAACATCCGGCGGAAACCTGTCTATTCTGGATGACAACGGCGATATATGGATCACGCCGGGAAGCGTGGACAAGGGCAGCCTGACAAGGAACGACATGGTTTGTATAAAGCCCGACGGCACGATAGTCGGAAATCACAAGCCCTCGTCTGAGTATCCGTTCCACCAGCATATTTACAAGATGCGTCCGGATTTAAAGGCTGTGCTTCACGCGCATCCGCCGGCATTGGTAGCGTTCAGTATAGTGCGCAAGCTGCCCGATACAAATATTATTCCGAACGTGAAATTCTCGTGCGGAAACATCGGCATAGCCAAATACGGATTGCCGGGCAGCGATGATCTGGGTGAAAAGATTGCGGACGAGTTCAGGAAGGGCTTTAATACGGTCATTCTCGAGAACCACGGCGTTGTGGTAGGCTCAACGTCTATGTTTGAAGCGTTTAAAGCGTTTGAGACGCTTGATTTCTGCGCCCGCCTGCAAATTGACGCGAAGCAGATGGGCGCGTCGGTTGTATCGCTTACCGATGAACAGATTGACTGGTACAAGGCTAAGCAGGTTACGGACATGAACGAGGTTGTTATAAATCATTATGACAGCTCAGAAAAAATCGCGCGCCGCGATATGTGCAATCTTGTAAAGCGCGCGTATAATCAGCAGCTGTTCACCAGCACGCAGGGAACATTTTCGCAGCGTCTTGATGATAATTCCTTTATTATCACGCCGCATGCGCAGGACAGAAAGTACATAGAGCCGGAGAATATTGTTAAAATAAGCGGGGATTATCGGGAAATGGGTAAAATTCCGTCAAAGAGCGTGGAGCTTCACCGCGAGATATATAAGCAGCATCCGCATATCAACTCTATTGTAATCGCGCATCCGCCGTGCATAATGTCGTTTGCCGTTTCAGACAGGGAGCTCGATTCGCGTACTATTCCCGAGAGCTATATTCTGATGCGCAATATCCCGAAGCTGGAATTCGGCTCAATTTATACGAACGAGGCGGAAACAGCCAAGGTATTTAAAGAGAACACGCCTATTGCGATTGTTAAGAATGATTGCGTTATAGTTACCGGTGACAGTCTGCTGAACGCATTTGACCGACTGGAGGTTGCCGAATACAGCGCGAAGGCGATAATAGCTTCCCGACAGCTCGGCGATGTCGTGGCGATTAACGATGAGGAAATTGACGAGATTGAGGAAGCATTCCATCTCGCTAAATAAATCATGGCGAAAAGTGAAAACCAAAAGCTGAAGCTGTTGTATCTGAGAAAAATCTTCGAGGAGCAGACAGATGAAAACCATCCGATAACGATAGCGCGTATTATCGACGAGCTTGGCAAGCACGGAATCGAGGCGGAGCGAAAGTCATTATACCGCGATATACGTCTTTTGCAGGATTTCGGTATGGATATTATACCTGTACGATCCAAAAGCTATGGTTATTATCTGGCAAGCCGTGAATTTGAATTGCCGGAGCTGAAATTGCTGGTGGACGCGGTTCAATCGTCAAGATTCATAACGCATAAAAAAAGCGGAGAGCTTATAAAAAAGCTTGAGGCGCTTTCGAGCGTTCATGACGCCGCGCAGCTTCAGCAGACGGTGTATGTGGTAAACCGTATCAAAACGGCAAACGAGAGCATTTACTATAACGTTGACCGTATCTGCGCGGCGATAGCGGAAAATTCGCGCGTCAGCTTCAGATATTTCGACTGGACGGCGGAGAAACGGAAAAGCTATCGCAAAAACGGCGGTCGGTATTGTGTAAGTCCGTGGTCGCTCACATGGGACGATGAGATGTATTATCTTATTGCGTATGACAGCGGCGAGGAAAAGATCAAGCATTTCAGGGTCGACAAGATGAATAATATCGAAACCGTACCGCTGCCGCGCGACGGCAGTCAGGCGTTTCGCGAACTGGATATGGCGCTGTATGCAAAGAAATTTTTCGGTATGTTTAACGGCAGCGAGGAGACGGTTACACTCAGATGCAAAAAGTCGCTTGCCGGCGTTATCATTGACCGGTTCGGCAGGGACATAACGATGTTCGCGGATGATGACGAGCATTTTAAGGTAAATGTGACAGTTGCAATCAGTCCGGTGTTTTTGGCGTGGGTATTCGCCTTCGGCGCCGATATGACTATCGTATCGCCGCGCGGCGTAATTAAACGCTTCAGGGAAATGGCGCGCGCCGCGGCTGATATGTATGAATAAAAATGCTTTTCGAGCATCCGGGGAATCACTGTGGGACACGATTAAAAGGAGCGTATCTTAGGATACGCTCTTTTGCTTTGCGGCGCATAATAAGAAAAAAGGAATAATCCCGCGCAATACGGGATTATCCCTTTAGATTTTTATTGCTTTAAAGATTTTTATACGCTTTTTATTCTGCGCCCTTCTTTACATCCTCGGCGTGCGCCTTCTGTATATCGGGATACATTGAGAGCATAGGTTCTACATCCTTGTGCCTGAAATGCCTGTCAACATAATTTTTGGTGCATTTATATACAAGCGGAGAGAGAGCCAGAACGCCTATAAGGTTCGGGAGCATCATAAGACCGTTAAACGTATCGGATAAATCCCACGCGAGGTTCTCGCCCATAACGGCGCCGCCCAAAATCGCGATAACGAATATTATTCTGTAAGGCATTGTCGAGCCTGTTCCGAGCAGGTATTCACACGCCTTTGTACCGTAATGGCTCCAGCCCAGAACCGTCGAGAACGCGAACAGCAGCAGCGCCACGGCGACAAACATCGTGCCGAGCTGACCGAACGTCTGACCGAACGCAAGTCCGACAAGCGAACCGGTGTCCTCAACGTGCGAGGCAAGCTCGCCGGTTTCAAGATTTATAAGTCCCGATGAGAGAACGGAGAATGCGGTAAGCGTGCAGACAACGATCGTGTCGGCGAATACCTCGAATATTCCCCACATACCCTGACGGATAGGCTCACGGACGTTGGAGTTGGAATGAACCATAACGGATGAACCCAGACCCGCTTCGTTTGAGAATACGCCGCGCTTCATACCCATCTGTATAGCCATCTTCACGCCCGTGCCGACAACCGCGCCGCCTACGGCGTGGAGCCCGAACGCGCTCTTGAAGATTGACGAGAATACGGCGCCGAACTGATTGATATGTAATACGCAGATAATTATCGTGCCGACAAGATACAGCAGAACCATTACCGGAACGATTTTCTCCGTAACCGCCGCTATTCTCTTAAGTCCGCCGACGATGACAAGTCCGGCAAGGATCATTACGGCGATACCCGTTATAATTTTCGGGATGCTGAACGCCGACTGCATATTTGTCGCGATCGTATTGACCTGCGTCATGTTGCCTATACCGAACGACGCCAGAAGACAGAAGCATGAGAACAGCACCGCCAGAACAGCGCCGATCTGCTTGCATCCCTTTTTGGAGCCGAGACCGTTTTTGAGATAATACATGGCGCCTCCGCTCCACTCGCCGTTCTTGTTCTTTATTCTGTAAAGAATACCGAGAACGTTTTCAGAATAGTTTGTCATCATGCCGAAGAACGCGATGACCCACATCCATAATACAGCGCCGGGACCTCCGGTTACTATTGCCGACGCAACGCCCGCGATATTACCCGTTCCGACGGTCGCCGCCAATGCTGTGCAAAGGCTCTGGAACTGCGAAATTGACTTGTCGTCGGTATGCTTTGTAACGTGCTTATCCTTGAAGATTGCGCCTATCGTATTGGAAAACCAATGTCTGATATGCGTAACCTGGAAGAATTTGGTCAGCACTGTCATAAGAACGCCCACAAAGGCGAGTAGGATAAGAGCCGGCCAGCCCCATACCACGCCGTTTACAGCGCTGTTGACCTTCTCAACTACACTTAAAAAACCTTCCATTTTCCTATAACCCCTTTTCTTTTTTGATTATTTATAACTTTAATCTGTTAAAGTATACTATTAAACATGACAAAATGCAATAAAATTTTACGATTTTTGTGAAATTTTGGTACATTTACCCATGTAACAACGGTAATAAAAGGTAAAACCATACAAAGCATACGCCTTTGTATGGTTTTAAATGAAATATTATTCATTTTTATTATTCGTACAGCTTATCGGTATAAATACCTCTGGCATACAATTCCCTGAACGAATTTACAACAGATTCCTTATCCTCTTTGTACGTTACGCCGAACCATTTGTCGGTAGTTTCGAGCATCGTGACGCTGATTTCGCCGGATTTTATCAGTTCATCCATGTAAATCGGAATGAGGAATTCAGATTTTACATCATCGGGCCCGATACGCGAAAGAAATTCCTTGAAGCCGCGTTCGAGAATGCCGATATATTCGGGCGTCACGCCCCACATATTCATTGACACGTAAGCGTTTGCGTCAACGGGACCGGCTGCCGAAACAATGCCGCTGCCGGTTCGGACTATATCCTTGGTTTCCACTATATCCGTAAGCCTCATGTCCGCGTCAACCTTGCATATGCCGCGCGTTACGCCGCCGTTTTCGCTTAAGGTGTTTTTCAGGATAAAGCCCGCGCCGCAGTATTTTTTCGGCTCGGTGTTTATCAGGAAATCGTGAACCTTCCCAAACGCTTCCCTGCCGTAATAATCGTCGGCGTTTATTATCGCGAACGGCTCGTGGATCACGTCCTTACACGCGATTATCGCCTGACCCGTGCCCCACGGCTTTGTTCTGCCGCGCGAATTATCAAAGCCCTCGGGAAGCAAATCAAGCTCCTGGAACGCGTATTCGACATTGCAAACCTTCTCTATCCGATTACCGATTACATCCCTGAAATCCCTCTCCAAATCATGACGTATGATAAAAACGATTTTGTCAAAGCCTGCTTCGAGCGCGTCATGCACGGAATAATCCATAATAATTTCCCCGTTCGGACCGACAGGCTCAAGCTGCTTTATTCCGCCGCCGAAACGAGAGCCGATTCCCGCGGCCATTATTGCAAGAGTCGTGTTCATAACAAAGCCCTCCAAATTCTATATTATGCTTTAATTATACGCTTCGGACGGCGTTTTGTCAATCGTTTATTCCAATGTCGGTTCGATAGTCAGCATACAGTAATACGCGTCCTTTAAAAAGGAATATTTTACGCCGTTATATGAGCCCTCGACAGGCTCGCCGCCTGTATACGCCTCATAGTACATGCTTGCCACCATATCGCCCGCGCCCTTGTAATCGAAGCTCGGGTCGCACGCTATGACCGCGAAAACCATGTAATCAAAGGAGCCGAGCCCGGGCTGAAATAATCCGGAGCCCTCAACGTCTATTTTTTTCAAAATGCCGTTATCCTCCGTGCAGAAAACGCTTGAATTCTCATTTTTTGTCGCGATTGTTTTTGTGCCGTCCTCCGCGTCCGCCGCCTCGCCCAGCCGATAATCCGTATCGGATGCACATTCGTTAAACGCCGCGATAAACGCGTCTGTTCGGTCCGGCATTCCGGCTGTCTTATCCTGTCCGCCGCACGATACAAGCGTAAGAGCGCATAACAGAGCCGCAGTTATCAAAAAAAATCTATTTCTCACCGTAAATCCTCCTTTACGTTAAAATCGTGTAACGATTATTTCAATTATACTATACGCGCGCGGCAAAGTCAAATTTTTTCGGTATCATACGCCTTTGCGATATGCCGGAATATTGTTTTGCGGCTATTTCGATTTGACAAGAACGCCGAGCTGATGTATAATCTATTTTAGGAAAAGAGGGATAAAAATGAAGCTGGGAATAGCGTTTGAGGGCGGCGCGAGCCGCACGTATTTTACCTGCGGAGTTATGAACGCGCTTATAAACAACAACATAAAAGCCGATATCGCGGCCGGAAGCAGCGCCGGAATAGCAAACGGAGTGTCTTATTCGTCGTGGCAGCCCGACCGCTGCGAGGAAATTCTTAAGAAATATTATTCGTCGCCGGAATATATGGGGATAAAATATATGTTTAAAAAGAACGTTCGGAGCATGTATAACATTCCGTATGTTTTTGATACGATACCAAACAAATTGGTACCGTTTGATTATGATACCTTTAAGAACGGCGGAATAACCTCCGTCGCATCCGTTACGAATATAGAAACGGGCAGGACGGAGTATATCACCCTTGACGGAGAGGATACAAAGTGGACCGCACTTGTGGCAACATGCGCGCTGCCGATAATGTTTCAGCCGGTAAATATGGGCGGAAGGCTTTACATGGACGGCGGAATAACGGATTCCGTGCCGGTGGACTATCTGATAAACATGGGATGCGATAGGATTATAGCCGTGCTTACGCAGGAGAGAGATTACCGGAAGGGCAAGCCGGACTTTACAATAAAATTATCCGCTTATCTGTACAGGAAATATCCCAATTTCGCGCGGGCGCTCATGAACCGCAACAATAATTATAACGAGACGAGAGAGCATATTTTTGAGCTTGAGCGCCGCGGCGAGATATTCATAATAACGCCGGAGGTTATGCGCGGGATTTCCAGAACGGAAACCAATCCGCAAAAGCTCGGCGCAATTTACCGCCACGGCATAGAATGCGCTCAAAATAGGATGAGCGAGCTGAAAAGATATTTGTCGGAGGACTGAGAATGAAGTTATTTCATATTTCCGATTTGCACATAGGACTTCGGCTTTACGAGACGTCGGTGCTGGAGGACCAGCGGTATATTCTGGAGCAGATACTCAGCTTATGCGAAAGAGAAAAGCCTGACGGCATTATAATAGCGGGCGACATTTACGACCGCTCATCACCGTCGGCGGAAGCCGTGGCTGTTTTTGATGATTTTCTGACGGGACTAAGCAGACTCGGATTGTATGTGTTTGTAATCTACGGCAATCATGACAGCCCCGAGCGTATCGCTTACGGATCCCGTATCATGGCTGAAAATAAGATTTTTATGTCCCCTGTTTACAGCGGGCATGTCGAGCCGATAATTCTGAATGACGAATACGGAGAGGTGAGAGTTTATCTTCTGCCGTTTATTAAGCCCGCTTCGGCGCGGAGATTTTTTGATGCCGAGATAGATTCTTATGACGATGCTGTGCGCGCTGCCGTGGATGAAATTAAAGCAGACGCGTCGAAACGGAATATTATAGCGGCGCATCAGTTCGTAACGGGAGCGAGCACGGCAGAGTCCGAAGAGCATATCGTCGGGGGGACAGAAAACATTTCAGCCGATATTTTTGAAAAATTCGATTATGCCGCTCTCGGGCATATACACCGTCCGCAAAAAATAAAAAGCGAATATATACGCTACAGCGGAACGCCGCTCAAATATTCCTTTTCGGAAAGCGGGGACACTAAAGCTGTGCAGGTGGTCGAGCTGCTTGAAAAGGGGACGCTGAGACTGTCGCAGCTGAGGCTGGTTCCTTTGCGTGATGTGCGCGAAATACGCGGCGCATACGCGGAAATTACGGATTTAAAATATTACGGGGGAACGAACAGAGAGGATTACATACGCGTTACGCTGACGGATGAGGAGGAAATTCCTTATGCGCTCGAAAAGCTCAGGACGGTTTATAAAAATATTTTGCGGCTGGATTATGACAACAGGCGCCGGCGCGCCGGAGCGGCGGCTGTCGGCGCGCCGGATAAGCGGCAGACTCCCGCGGAGCTTTTTGAAGAGCTTTATGAGCGGCAGAACGGAAAAAAAATGAATGATGAGCAGATAAAGGTAATCGAGGCGTTTACTGAGCGCGCGGGGGAGGCGGATTTATGAGACCTGTCAGACTTACGATATCGGCGTTTGGACCGTATTCCGGCGAAACGCTCATAGATATGGACAGGCTGGGCACTTCCGGGTTATATCTGATAACGGGGGATACCGGCGCGGGAAAAACAACGATTTTTGACGCGGTTGTTTTCGCATTGTACGGCGAGGCGAGCGGTTCGGTCCGTGAAAGCTCGATGCTGCGTTCAAAGTACGCGGACGATAAGACGCGCACATTTGTCAGGCTGGAGTTTGCGCATAACGGAGAGATATATACGGTGGAGCGCAATCCCGAATACAGGCGTCCGAAATCGCGCGGCGAGGGTTTTACAATCGAGCGCGCCAACGCGGAGCTGAGACTCCCCGATGGCAGAGTCATAACAAAAACGGCGGACGTGACCGTGAAAATCACTGAACTGCTGGGCGTTGACCGAAGCCAGTTTACTCGTGTGGTGATGATTGCGCAGGGCGATTTCTTAAAGCTTTTGCACGCTTCGACAAAAGAGCGCGAAGAAATTTTCAGACATATTTTCAAAACGAAGCTTTATTCCGATGTGCAGGATTTATTAAAAAAGGAGACGTCCGCTCTTGATAACGAGTACCGTGCTGCCGAGGCGGATATAGAAAAGGAAGCCGGCGCGGTGGTTTGCCCGGTGGACTATCCGGAATATGCGGATGCGGAGGGACTTGGGAGCGGAGACGTTCCGTTCGGAAGAGCGGATGAAATTATCGCGGCAATTATAGAGAGGGACACTAAAGCAAGGGCTTGTCTGAGCTCCGGGGAAGCGCGTCTGTCAAAGGAGACGGACGAACTTAACAAGGCGTTGGGCAGAGCGGGGGAGAGAAACAGACTTCGGCAGGACAAGCTTGAGGCGGAGAGGTTTATAAGGGACACTAAAATCGACCTTAAGAATTTGCGGGAGGAATATGACAAGGCGCTTCAAAGCGGCGAATATATCGAGAGGCTCACTTATGAAATACAAAGCGGCACGGACAGACTGCCGGAATACAAACGCCTGGAGGAAATAAACAAGGAAGCTGCGGACGTATCGGAGCGGCTGACGAAAAATGAGATTGAAATAAAATCGGTTTCGGAGCAGCTGATGGCGGCGAGAAAGCTTGATGCGGAGCTTTCCGGCGAGCTTGAAGGGCTGCGTGATGCGCCGGAGCGGGTTTTAAGGCTTAAGCTTGAGGAAAAGGATTTACTCAGCAGGCTGGGCGCATTGGAGGAGTTTTGTAAAATGGCGGGGGACATTAAACTTGCCGAAGAGCGTTATGAGGCGGCGGCGCGAAGCTACAGAGCCGCCGCTGATGAAAGCGCACACGCAGCCGCGGAATATGAGACGGCTTATCGCACCTTTTTGGATTGTCAGGCGGGCATAATTGCGCTGAGCCTGGAAGAAAATACGCCGTGTCCGGTTTGCGGCTCCGTTAATCATCCGTCTCCGGCGGGGCTTATTGATAACGCTGTATCGGAAAATGAGCTTGAGATGCTCAAGGACGGATACGCCGCAGCGCGCGGCAGAGCCGAGGAGCTTAGCACAGCCGCGGGAACGAGGCTTGCCGAGCTTGAAAAAGCGAAGGAGGACGTAAGAAAAAGGCAAGATGAGCTTTTTCCCGGCGGCGGTTCCGATAAAGCGGACGCGGCGAGGGATGAGCTTAAGCGCGATCTGGAAAGGCTTAAAGCTGAGATAGTGCGGGAGGATACCCGCGCGAAGCGAAAGACGGAGCTTGAAAAGAAAATTCCGGACACGCAGTCCGAGGCGCAAAGACGCGAAAAACGGATAACGGAGCTTGAAAGGGATGCTGCCGCGTTTAACGAGCGTTTGTCGGCGCTTAAAAAGCAGTCCGGTGAGCTCGGGGAAAGGCTTGAATTCCCGTCGAAGACCGAAGCGGAGGCGGCAATCGAAAGGAAGGTCAAGGAGCGCGGTGAGCTTATCGGAGCGAGAGAAGCCGCGAAGGCGGCATATGAGGATTTATCGGCGCGTGTAAACGAAAAAAAGGCGCAGGCTGCCGCGCTTGAAAAGAGACTTGCGGACGGCGGCGACGAGGATACGGCTGCGCTTCGGGAGCGGCTCGCGGTTTTGGAGGAACAACTGCGCGGCAATAAATCACGATCCGAGGAAATCGCAATGAGACTGAGCGTGAACGAACGCGCCCGAAAGGGTTTGGCGCAAAAGCTCAAATCCGCCGAGGATATAGCGAAACGGCTTACACTAATCAAAAATTTGTCGGATACGGCTAACGGGCAGCTTATCGGGTGTGAAAAGATTACGCTTGAAACGTATGCGCAGACAGCGTATTTTGACAGAATAATCGCGAGCGCAAACGTAAGACTTATGGAAATGACGGGCGCTCAGTATGAGCTCAAACGGCGCGAGTCGGGGGAAAAGGCGCGGAAAAGCGGGCTTGAGCTGAACGTGACGGACCATTATAACGGTACGGAGAGAGATGTTAAAACGCTTTCGGGCGGCGAGTCATTTATGGCGTCGCTTGCGCTTGCGCTGGGGCTTTCGGATGAGATACAGCGTGAAGCCGGAGGAATAAAGCTTGATACGATGTTTGTTGACGAGGGCTTCGGTTCGCTCGATGAAAACGCGCTGAAACAGGCAATCGGCGCGCTGTCCTCTCTTACGGAGAGCAGCAGGCTTGTGGGTATTATATCGCATGTCGGAGAGCTCAAAAGCCGTATTGACAAAAAAATAATAGTTACAAAAAGGCGCGCATCGGGCAGCGCCGTGCGGATCGAGACGTAAATAAGCCGTTTTAAACAGCGGCGGTTATTTTCGATAGAGGTTATAACGCATCATAGTCTCGTCAATCATGACGTCAAGTCCGAGCGCGGCGTAATATTCCGTTATCAGCTCAAACATTTTATGATTACGGGAGGGGTCGTAGCCCTTGTTTATCGGCACGATGTACACATCGTATTTCCCTTCCCTGCGGAACTTAACCCAGAAATGCTTTAACGACAGCATATGGTTGAGCTTTACCATTTCCTTTATATCTATTTCTTCCATAATTATCACGTCCTTTAAAAATTAGTATAGCATAATTAATTTAAAACGTCAATTACGGTTGAAATAAAATAAAAATTGTGGTAGAATAAATAAATAAAATAAAAACGGAGGCGATAAAAATGTCAAATATATGGCATGATATAAGTCCGAAAAGGATATCGCCGACAAAATTCATGTCGGTAATTGAAATCCCGAAGGGCTGCAAAAATAAATACGAGATGGACAAGGAAACGGGTCTGCTGCGTTTGGACCGTGTGCTTTACACATCTACGCATTACCCTGCGAATTACGGCTTTATTCCGCGAACATATGCGGATGATAAGGACCCGCTCGACGTACTGGTGCTGTGTCAGGAAAATATTGTTCCCATGACGCTTGTCGAATGTAAGCCGATAGGTGTGCTGAAAATGACGGATAATAATTTCCTCGATGAAAAAATCATCGCTGTGCCGGTCAACGATCCGACATATTCAAATTATAAGGATATCGAGGAGCTGCCGAAGCATATTTTTGATGAGATTTCTCATTTCTTTAATGTATACAAAACGCTTGAGGCGAAGGAAACCGTCGTAAATGAGGTTTGCGGAGCCGACGAAGCGAAGAAAATCATCGAAAAATGCATTCAGCTGTACAAGGATAATTTTTGCTGATTACATAATTTTACATTAAATTAAAATAACAATGGAGGTACCCCTTAATGTGGGCATATGAAAGCGTATTTTACCAGATTTATCCGCTGGGCTTCTGCGGAGCGCCGTTTGAAAATGACGGCAGATTGGAGCACAGAATCCTGAAGGTCATGGACTGGTCGGATCATATCAAAAATTTGGGCGCGGACGCCGTGTATTTTTCACCTGTGTTTGAATCGGACACACACGGTTACAACACGCGCGATTATAAGAAAATCGACTGCCGTCTTGGCACTAACGAGGATTTTAAAAGGGTCGTTGACAATCTCCATCAAAAGGGAATAAGGGTGGTTCTCGACGGCGTGTTCAACCATGTGGGGCGCGGCTTCTGGGCTTTTGAGGACGTGCTGAAAAACCGTGAAAATTCGCGGTACAAGAACTGGTTCTACATAAATTTCGGAGGAAATTCCAATTACAACGACGGGCTTTGGTACGAGGGCTGGGAAGGCAATTACGACCTTGTGAAGCTTAATCTGGGCTGCGAGGAAGCAGTATGCCATGTGCTTGAAGCAGTGAAATACTGGGTCGAGGAGTTTGACATTGACGGTCTGCGGCTTGATGTGGCGTATTGTCTAAGTCATGATTTCCTGAAGCGGCTGCGCGCCTTTACCGACGGATTAAAGCCGGAATTTTTACTGCTGGGCGAATTGCTCCACGGAGATTATTCGCAATATGTGAATAATCAGGAGCTGCACAGCTGCACGAACTACCAGTGCTATAAGGGCGTTTATTCAAGCTTTAATTCTATGAATATGTTTGAGATAATTCATTCGCTGCTGCGCTTTTTCGGACCGGAGCAGTGGACGACGATGAAGGGGACACACCTTTTGAACTTCGTTGATAACCATGACGTGACGCGTATCGCGAGTATATTGCAGAATCCGATGCATTTGCCGCTCGTTTACGCGATGATATTCGGAATGCCGGGAATACCGTGTGTGTATTATGGCAGCGAATGGGGAGAAAAGGCGGAAAAGAGCCAGGGCGATCCGGCGCTTCGCAAATGCTTCGACAAGCCCGGGGAAAATGATTTGACCGGGTATATAGCGCGTCTGGCAAGAGCGCATAAGGGCAGCAAAGCGCTGTGCTACGGTAATTTCAGAAGCGTGGTATTGCAGAACGGGTATTGTATATTTGAGCGAAAGACTGACGATGAGCGCGTTTTGGTTGCGATAAACGCGGGGGATTGCGCGGTTACGGCTCACTTTGACGCGGGCTGCGGGACGGCGGTGGATCTGATTACGGGAGAAGCCCATGATTTCGGCGGCGGTTCGGAGATACCCGCATATACGGCGAGGTATTGGAAGACCGAGCGTTAGCTAAAATCCCGATTATCCTTAAAAAAGGATAATCGGGATTTTTTAAATCAGTATTTCTTCAAGCGAACGCTTTGGCACATTTACGGTGCCGGTATTATCAATATAATATTTGACATCGCCGTCGGTCATGTCAATAATTTTGCTTTCCTGAGCGGGATAGCCGACGGCAAGCAGATAAAGCAGCTTCAAATTTTCCGCGGGCTTTAAAATTCCGGTGATTTTTTCCCGGTCAATAGCTCCGAGCCAGCAGGTGGCGAGTCCGAGCTCCACGGCTTCAAGCATCATATTTGAAACAGCCGCTCCCGCGTCGGTCTCAAACGCGCCGTTAGCGCGTATATTCATGTCCCCGAATACGGCTATGTATGCCTTCGGGCGTTCGTTTTCCTTCGGAGCGCCATCCTTTAAATAGCCCGCCCATTTGATATGGTCAAATACGGCGTCGGTCAGTGCGCGATCGTTTATGATGCGGAATTTGAGCGGCTGCATGTTTGCGCCGAACGCCGCCATGCGCGCACAGTCAATCATTGAGAGCAGCGCCTCCTCCTTCGGCGGCTCCTGCGTGAATTTTCTTATGCTGCGCCGCGCGAAAACAGCTTCTTTTACGTCCATTTGAAAGACTCCCTTCGTATTTTTCTATATTGTACTATATTTTTGATTTTACGTCAATATTTACATTTATTCTTTACATAACCGCAAGTTTGGTATATAATGGATAGGCTGAAGAAATTCATTGTGCCGCGGGGGAGGGATGCTGCGTGAGCGCGCCGATATACGAACGACTGAAACAATACACGGCGGCAAGCCGAGTATCCTTTGCCATGCCGGGACATAAGCGCCGAACGGATTTTTCCGGGCTTGCACGTATGGATGTCACGGAGCTTGAGGCAACAGCGGATCTGCATGCCGAGAGCGACGCTGTAAGAGAGGCTAATGCGCTTCTTGCGGGACTTTACGGTGCCGGGTGCAGCTTTATTTTGACGAGCGGCTCCACCACGGCGCTCCACGCTATGATTATGTCATGCGTAAAGCCTGGCGAGACGCTGCTTGTAACGCCGGACTGCCATATGAGTGCGGTAGGAATATGCGCCGCGGCGGGCGTAAATATACGCGCAGCGTCTGCTGATTACGATGCGGAACTGGGCGTTTGCCGCGGGATAAAATCCGTAAACAAATATCTTAACGAATATCCGGATATCCGCGCGGTCCTTGTCACATCTCCCAATTACTACGGATTTTGCTCGGATATAGCCGGCATTGCGGAGGAATGCCGCGCCCACGGCAAGCCGCTGCTTGTCGACGAGGCGCACGGCGCGCATTTTGCCGCGTCCGAACGATTGCCGGAGACGTCGGTAAAATATGCCGATATGGTTTGCCACAGTGCGCACAAAACGTTAAACGCGCTTACCGGCGCGGCGTATCTTCACGTAAGCGGAGATCTGATAAATCCTCAGCGGGTCCGGCGTTTCATAAATATATTTGAAACATCGTCGCCCTCGTATGTGATTGCGGCTTCCGCGGATATCGCGCGCGATGAGCTTGAGAACGGAGGCTGGGAAACGATAATTGACCGCTGCGAAGAGTTTAAGAGGCGAGTAAATATGCTCGGGATCCTGCCGTTTGATAACAGCGATCCAACGCGCATTGCGCTCAGTCTGCGGAATTTGGGTATTACGGGGTTCGACGCCGCCCGCGCTTTGGCTGAGAAATACGAAATAGACGTGGAAATGGCGGACGCGTATAATATAGTCCTTATCGCGTCGCCGAACAATACGAAACGGGATTTCGAAAGGCTGTATGCCGCCCTTGAGAAAATCACATCGGTGGCGCGCGGAAAGCGCATAATAAGCGGCGGCTTATTGCCTCTGCCGCATACAGGCTTGATAAATCCGTCCGAGGCGCTGTTTTCTGACGGCGCCGAGGTCCCGATAGAGGACGCCGCCGGCATGGTGAGCCGCGTATGTGTTACGGCATATCCGCCGGGAACGCCGATAATTTTTGCCGGCGAAGCGATAACGGAGCGGCATATAAACGCGATTGCCGCATTACGGTCGGCAGGAGCAAAGATAACGGGTATGAATAACGATATGATAGATACGGTAAAGGTCTAATGGAAGAATTAGTAAGTATTTCAGGTATAATTGAAGAGGTGATATATACTAATCCCGAAAACGGGTATACAGTATGCGATGTCGCCGCGCACGATGGTCAGCTTGTAACGGCGGTCGGCTGTATGCCTTATGTTACGGAGGGCGAGAGCGTCGTGATGACAGGCATGTGGGACACGCATCCGAATTACGGCGAGCAGTTTAGGGTATCATATTGTGAAACGGTGCCGCCGTCCGATGAGGACGAAATTTTGAAATATCTCTCGTCGGGAATAATTTCCGGCGTCAGGGAAGCGACAGCGAAGAAGCTTGTGGAGCATTTCGGTACGGATGTTTTCAGTGTGATGCTGACAAATCCCGAAAAGCTTGCGGAAATCAAGGGTATAAGCGACGATAAGGCGAAGAAAATCGGTGACTCGTACTCGCAGCTCCAGGCTATGCGGAGCATAGTTATGTTTTTGCAGCGTTACGGAGTGAATGCGAATATCGCGGTTAAGGTGCATAATATACTCGGCTCCGGCGCGGTGAAGGAAATAGAGAAGAATCCGTATATTCTTGCCGACAGAGTGGACGGAATAACCTTTAAAACCTCGGATACGATAGCCTTTAATATGGGATTGCCGAAAAACAGCCCCATGCGTCTGCGCGCCGGTATAAAATATACGCTCCAGTCAGCCGCGTATTCCGACGGGCACACGTATTTGCCGCGTGAGCTGCTTACGGAGCATGCGGCATACGAGCTTGGCGTGGACGAGAGCGAAGTGGAGAACGCACTGTCGGAGCTGGTATTTGATAAGGAAATTTATGCCGATACAGTGGACAGGATGCCGGTGTATTATTTATACCAGTTTTTCGAGGCGGAATATTATATTTCACGCAGACTGTGCTCGCTTGCCGATTCGGAGCAGAAGTATACGATGACGGCGGACGAAGCGATGAAGGCAATTGACGGATACGAAAAGGAGCACGGACTCACGCTTGCGGCGGAGCAGAGAGGAGCCGTAGTAACAGCGTTGTCGGAGGGCTGCATGATTTTGACCGGCGGTCCGGGTACGGGAAAAACCACCGTAATACGCGCCATTCTTGAGCTTTTACGTTCATTGCGGCTTTCGGCCGCTCTTGCGGCGCCGACGGGGCGCGCTGCGAAACGGCTTTCGCAGGTTACGGGGCGCGAGGCAAAAACGCTTCACCGTTTGCTCGGTACGCAGCGTGCGGAAAACGGGAATTTCCATTCCTTTGCGCATAACGAGCAGCATCCGCTGTCCGAGGACGTGATAATAGTGGATGAGGTGAGCATGATTGACGTCAGCCTTATGTCGGCGTTTCTGCGCGCGGTCAAACGCGGCGCGCGCGTCATATTTTCCGGCGACGCCGATCAGCTTCCGTCAGTGGGACCGGGCAATGTGCTCAGAGATATAATCGACAGCGGGGTCATTCCGGTTATTGAGCTTAATAAAATTTTCCGTCAGGCGGAGGAGAGCCTGATAATAGTAAACGCACACCGCGTGAATAAGGGCGAAATGCCCGATTTGCGCGTCAGATCAAGCGATTTCTTCTTTTTGAAGCGGGGCAGCGCGGATAACTGCGCGTATACCGTGGCGGATTTGTATATGAACCGTCTGCCGAAAAGCTACGGGGTCGATCCGATAACGGCTATACAGGTGCTTTCGCCGACAAAAAAGGGCGCGGCGGGAACGGTAAATCTTAACAGGCTTATACAGATGCAGGTAAATCCGCCGTCTCCCGAGCACGCGGAGCATATCTACGGAAAAACCGTGTTCCGTGAAGGCGATAAGATTATGCAGATAAAAAATAACTATGAGATGGAATATAAAAGCGCTTCGGGCGAAACCGGGACCGGAATATTTAACGGCGACATGGGCGTTATATGCGAGATAAATCAAGAGGAAAAGTACATGCTTATAGTTTTTGATGAGGATAAGACGGTAGAGTATCCGTTTTCGTTTCTCGATGAGCTTGATTTGGCATACGCGGTGACGGTGCATAAAAGTCAGGGCAGCGAGTTCCCTATCGTGGTTATGCCGGTGTGCTCGTTTACCCCGCAGCTGACCTCGCGGAATTTGTTCTACACGGCGATTACACGCGCAAAGGATATGGTGGTGCTCGTCGGCAGCGAGCGGGTAATAGTGAATATGGTTGCAAACGACCGCCGCGGAGGTCGGTATACGGGACTCAGAGAACGGCTTGAAACAATGAACGAGATACTCGGTCTGAACCGTAAGGGAGAGTCTGAAGCAGAAGGAGATAAAATATGAAGGGCGCGATATTTGATGTTGACGGAACGATTTTAAATTCAATGGGAGCATGGTTTGAGGCTACCGATAAGTTTTTCAGGGAGCATGATATTTACATGAGTCCGGATGAAATAAACGTGTTTAAAGAGATGCCGCTGGAGGAATCCATACCGAAAATACGCGCGGACAACAATCTTGATATGAGCGTAGAGGATATTTTCGCATGGTTTTTAAAATATGTGGGACTCGAATACGAGCTGCGCATACCGGCGAAGGCGGGAGTGTGCGAATATATAAAGCGGCTGCACAAAAACGGCGTAAAAATAGCGCTTGCCACTTCCGGATACAAGGATATGTGCGAAAAAGCGTTCAGGCGGCTTAATATATGGGATTATATCAGCGCGTGCGCCTTTTCGTCGGAGGTGGGCGTAAACAAATCCAATCCTGATGTGTATCTTCTCGCGGCAAGCCGTATAGGCGTGAAGCCGGAGGACTGCGTTGTGTTCGAGGATATAGTTGCCGGACTTGCCGGCGCAAAAAAGGGCGGATTTAAAACCGTCGCTGTGGCGGACGACTCAAACTCGTCGCAGCGCGTGGAGATGCGGGAGATAGCGGACAGGTTCATAGACGATTTTACGGAGCTGCTGTAAAAAAACGTTTCGGGGCGGGGAGCCTCGAAACGTTTTTCGGTTTAAATCCGCTTTGGGCGGAGTTTATCTTTTAATGTCAATAATTTTAATATCGATTTCGCCGCCCGGCGTTGCAGCCTTTATTTCGGCGCCCTTGGGCTGGTTAAGACACGCCGCGCCTATCGGAGATTCGTATGAAAGCTTGTTTTTATACGGATCGGCTTCTGTGGAACCGACTATTGTATACCATGTTTCCGGTCTGCCGCCGACGGTGATAAGTACCTGCGCGCCGGGTGTTACGACGTCGGATTTTATGTCTTCGTCGTCGATAATACGCGCGTATTTGAGCATATATTCAATTTCCTGTATTCTCGACTCTACCTGCGCCTGCTCGTTTTTCGCCTCGTCGTATTCGGCGTTTTCGGATAAATCTCCGAAGGAACGCGCCTCTTTGATTTTTTCGGAAACCTTTTTCCTTGTGACATTTTTTAATGTGTCAAGCTCATCCTCAAGCTCTTTCTTTCCCTCCGCTGTAAAAATAAACTCTTTCTCTTCCGCCATGTTACTGAACTTCCTTCCTTCGGACCCGAAAGCCCGTTAATATTCACCGTACATTCTATGTATGGTTGTATTAAAAAGATTACACGCAAGTAAGCAGTATATACGAAGTAAAAAATTCCGGTCGGTAATCCTTTAGCGTCTATTATACATTTTCAATATTGAAATGTCAATAGTCTGTAACGGTTTTGTGGGAAAATCATTTTCATAAAATATTAAAACGCGCTGTCATACAGCGCGCCGTGCCGTAAACAAAAATGCCGCCGTGCGCGTTTTGGCACGGCGGCATTTTTTATCTGAGAATAATATCCTTTCTTGAAGGACCGTTTGACACGATCTTAATTGGCACCTCAAGCTCTTTTTCCACAAATTCAATATAATTACGGCAGTTTTCGGGTAGATCCTCATATTTTTTTATTCCGCGGATATCGCATTTCCAGCCGGGCAGCTTTTTGAGCACCGGCTTGGCTCTTTCCAGCTTACCCGTTGTCGGGAAGTCCCGTATAACCTCGCCGTCGACCTCATACCCGACGCAGACAGGAATTTCATCGAGGTATCCCAGGACGTCAAGCACTGTAAAGGCAACCTGCGTTGTGCCCTGAACACGGCAGCCGTAGCGTGAAGCCACACAGTCAAACCAACCCATACGCCTCGGGCGTCCCGTTGTAGCGCCGAATTCGCCGCCGTCGCCGCCGCGTTTTCTGAGTTCATCGGCGTCGGCGCCGAAAATCTCGGATACAAACGCGCCTGCTCCCACAGCCGATGAATACGCTTTCACGACCGTGATTATTTCCTTAATCTCATACGGAGCGATCCCGGCGCCGACTGTGCCGTAGCCTGCGAGCGTGGACGAGGATGTGGTCATAGGATAGATTCCGAAATCAGGATCCTTTAACGAGCCAAGCTGACCCTCAAGCAAAATCCGCTTTCCGCTCTTTACGGCATGATGCATAAACTGAACGGAATCAATCACATACGGCTCAATCATTTCGCCGTAGCCCCTGAGTTCATTGTAAAGCTCATCCGCGTCAATAAGCGGCTTGTGATAAATATGCTCCAGCATAAGATTCTTTATCTCAATTATATTTTTGATTTTTTCTCTGAGACGTTTTTCATCATCGAACAGCTCCCAGACCTGAAAGCCGATTTTTGAAAATTTATCCGAGAAAAACGGCGCTATGCCGGATTTTGTCGAGCCGAATTGCCTGTCTGAGAGACGTTCCTCCTCGTATTTGTCAAACAGCTTATGATACGGCATCAGCACCTGCGCGCGTTCCGAAACGACAAGATTAGGCTTGGGAACGCCCCTTGCAACAACATCGTCAAGCTCCTTTATCAGCTCCGGTATATCAAGCGCGACTCCGTTGCCTATCATATTTACCACGTTCCGGTTAAAGGAACCCGATGGAAGCAAATGCAGAGCGAACTTGCCGTATTCGTTTATAATTGTATGCCCCGCGTTTGCGCCGCCCTGGAAACGTATTACTATATCCGAATCCGCCGCGAGCATGTCGGTAATTTTCCCCTTGCCCTCGTCGCCCCAGTTAGCGCCTACTATAGCCTTTACCATATCTGTCCTCCTGATTTATTGTAAATTGTGTTAAATTTTAGTTTATCGGGGTATTTGCTTACGGCGGGTGTTAGCCTCCCTTGTCAAAGGGAGGGGGACCGCCGAAGGCGGTGGAGGGATTCATTTTTACAGAAAACCACACATTTGAGCGATTTGTTGTAATTATGGAATCCCCCAGTCAGCTACGCTGACAGCCCCCTTTGACAAGGGGGCCTTAGTTGAGCGCCGCTATATGCAAAAGTGTGATAAACTAAAATTTACACCTTTATAATTTATTTTATTTTTTCTGCAATTCAATCTTAACTGTATCGCCGGAAATTGTCGCCTTCGACTCCTGCGATGTCCATGTATAGTCTCTGCTCGGATAGCTGCCGCCGAACTCATCTATAACCTTGCCCGACGCGTCAAGGCAGTTAAAATGCGCATCTACCGAACCGGGACCCTCCTGCATTGTTTCAAACTTGAAGGTAATATCATACTTACCGTCAGCGTTCTTTTCGGCTGTAATAAGCTCAAAATTTCTAACATTGCCCTGACCGTCCTCGCTGCGCAAATCATAGCTTATCGGCAAATCGCCTGTCGGCTTTGCCGGAGCAGCTGTCGCGTTCGGTTCAGCCGATGCAGCCGGAGATGCGGTTGCGCTCGGTTCAGCTGATGCAGCCGGAGATGCGGTTGCGCTCGGTTCAGCTGATGCAGCCGGAGATGCCGACGCGTCCGGTTCAGCTGATGCAGCCGGAGATGCCGTTGCGTCCGGTTCAGCCGATGCAGCCGGAGCTTCGGAGCTCTCAGGTACTACCGGACCGGGGTCTGTTATAATATCAGCCGGTGATGTGATAACAACCGTCTGCGTATCCTGTTCCCAGTCAACTGTATATCCGCTCATTTCCGCGACCGCGCGCACCGGAACGACCGTTCTGTCGTCTATAATCTGCGCCGGTACGTCAAACGTTACTGTTTTGACCGCCGTTTCAGCGTTGGTATCGGCTGTATTGGTCAGCGTCGCTTCCGTTTTGCCTATTACCATATCGAGCTTGATATCGCCCTTTACGCCCGTTACCGTTTGGGTGGGTTCATCCCAGCCGACCGTGTAGCCGAGTGCCTCAAAAATCGCGCGGAACGGAACAACCGTTCTGTCGCCCTCGACGATCTGCGGCTTAACGTCGGTGAACTCGATCGGCTTATCGTCGAGCGTAACCGTGATATCGCCGTCCGCCTGAACGACCGCCGCCATTGATGACGCCGCGATAGCAGCAGCCGCTGCCAATGCTAAAAATCTCTTTTTCATTTTACTTACCTCCTGAAAATTTATACATTTATTTCCACCGCAACGCCGAGCAAATCCTTGTTGTCCTCAAGCACCGGTGTCACGTATTCGGACAGAAAATCACTTACCTGCCGCGGCGCGCGCCCCACAAAGTTTTCGGGCTTTAACACCGCTTCAATTTCATCCTTTGTCATGCCGAACGCGGGATCGTTCGCGATAAGCTCCACGAGGTTATTGTCCAGTCCCTCCGCCTTGACGCGCTTTCCCGCCTCCATCGAATACACGCGTATCTTTTCGTGCAGCTCCTGACGGTCGCCGCCGCGCTTTACAGCGTCCATCATTATATTTTCCGTCGCCATGAACGGAATTTCACGCATAAACTGCTGATATATTACCTTATCGTATACAACAAGACCGTCAACGACGTTGATGTATAAGCTGAGAATCGCGTCCACAGCCAGAAACGCCTCCGGTACGGATATACGCTTGTTCGCGCTGTCGTCCAATGTCCGCTCGAACCATTGAGTCGAAGCCGTAATCGCCGGATTTAAGGCGTCCACGATAACGTATCTTGCGAGAGAGCCTATTCGCTCCGACCTCATCGGGTTGCGCTTGTATGCCATCGCCGACGAGCCTATCTGCGACTTTTCAAACGGTTCCTCAATCTGCTTCAGATGCTGCAAAAGCCTGATATCGTTTGAGAATTTGTACGCGCTTTGCGCGATAAGGCTCAAAATATTTAAAATCTGCGAATCGAGCTTTCGCGGATACGTCTGACCGCTGACCGGGAAGCATTTGTCATAGCCCATTTTTTCCGCTATCAGTTCATCGAGTCTTTTGCATTTCTCATGGTCGCCGCCAAACAGCTCCATAAAGCTTGCCTGCGTGCCGGTCGTACCCTTGCAGCCGAGCAGCTTTGCCTTGGAGAGCTGATAATCCACATCCTCCAGGTCCATTAATAGATCCTCGAGCCACAGCGCCGCGCGTTTTCCAACCGTTGTGGGCTGCGCGGGCTGGAAATGCGTAAACGCCAGCGTCGGTAAATCCTTGTATTGCTCCGCGAATTTCGCGAGCTCGCCTATCAGACATACGAGCTTCCGCTTCACGAGCTTTAACGCCTCGGTCATTATAATTATATCGGTATTGTCGCCGACATAGCAGCTTGTTGCGCCCAGATGGATTATAGGTTTTGCCTTCGGGCACTGCAAGCCGTATGCGTACACATGCGACATTACGTCGTGGCGCACCTTCTTCTCCCGCTCGCGCGCGTCGTCGTAATTAATGTCGCAAATGTGGGCTTTCATTTCGGCAATCTGCTCGTCCGTTATATCAAGCCCAAGCTCCTTTTCGCTTTCCGCCAGGGCGATCCAGAGCTTGCGCCATGTCGAAAATTTTTTGTCCGGCGAAAATATGTATTGCATTTCCTTTGACGCGTACCGCGAATTGAGCGGACTCTCGTATGTATTATTTGCCATAATTATTCTCCTATTATGTAAATTTTAGTTTATGTGTGCGTTAGGCTTCCCCTCAAGGGGAAGGCTAAAACTCGCCATACGTGATTTTTACTCACGGGAACGCTCTGCTTGCGCCCCCTTGTTAAAGGGGAGAGGGCCAACGAAGTTGGCGAGGGGATTTCGCAATTACAGCCAATCGCTTAAATATGCGGTTTTTTGTAAAAATGAATCCCTCCACCGCCTTCGGCGATCCCCCTCCCTTTGACAAGGGAGGCTAACACCTGCCGTAAGCAAATACCCCGATAAACTAAAATTTATCGTATTACAGTCCCAGGCGTTTGAACACTTCCTCGTATGCTTCCTCGATGTTGCCGAGGTCGCGGCGGAAGCGGTCCTTGTCGAGCTTCTCGTGCGTATCCATATCCCACAGGCGGCAGGTGTCGGGGGAAATCTCGTCAGCCAGAATAATCTGTCCGTCCGGGGTGCGTCCGAACTCGATTTTAAAATCGACAAGCTCAATATTTATTCCGGCAAAATATGCTTTAAGAACGTCGTTTACCTTGAAGGTCAAATCGGATATGGTGTCAAGCTCCTCCTTTGTCGCCGCGCCTATTGCCAGAATTTGATAATCGTTAATCATCGGATCGCCCAAATCATCGTCCTTTAAGCAATATTCAAGCGTGGTGCATTTTAACGGAGTGCCCTCTTCAATGCCGAAGCGCTTGGAGAAGGAACCTGCCGCAATATTTCTGATAATAACCTCAAGCGGCACAATCTCGACCTTTTTGACCAATGTCTCACGGTCGGACAGTTCCCTGACGAAGTGAGTAGGAATACCCTTTTTCTCCATAATCTGCATGAGGAAGTTGGACATTTTATTGTTCACAACGCCCTTGCCGGCTATTTGACCCTTTTTCAGACCGTTAAACGCCGTAGCGTCGTCCTTGTAGTCGACGATATAAAGGTTCTCGTCATCGGTTTTATAAACCTTTTTAGCCTTGCCCTCATATAGCTGTTCGAGTTTTTTCATTGTTGTTCCTGCCTTTCATTAGCTCATTTATATTGTCATTATACAATACTATCCGCGTAAAATCAATAAAAAATGAAAAATATATCATTTATTTTTCATTTTATTTACAAATGCTGTCCGGACGGGGAATTCAGAGCAGTGAGCCAAGCCGCTCCCTCATAAGCCGAACGGCGGTTTCAGTATCGGACGCATGCATCACGGCGGAGGACACGGCTGCGCCTTTAACGCCGCTGCCTTTTATTATATCAAGATTTTCGATTGTCAGTCCGCCTATTCCCACAGCGGGAATAGGCGCTGCGGCGGTTACGGCGGCTATCTGCTCCGGGGTCATTATATCCGCGTCCGTTTTGGTGCTCGTTGCGAAAAAAGCGCCTATGCCGAAATAGTCGGCGCCTTCGCACGCCGCCGCGTTTGCGGCTTCGACGGTTTTCGCGGTGGCTCCGATTATTTTTGATGCGCCGAGAAGTTTTCGCGCGGAAGAGACAGGCAAATCATCCGCCCCGAGATGAACGCCGTCCGCATCGGCGGCAAGAGCTATGTCTATACGGTCGTTTATTATAAGAGACACCCCCGCCGCGCCGCATATGCGCTTTAAACGCAGAGCGCGGTTGTAAAATTCGCGTGAGGACAGCGTCTTCTCCCTCAGCTGCACCATTGTTACGCCGGACGATACAGCCCGTTCGACTATGCCGTAAAAATCCTTATCGCCGATCCCGTTTGAATCGGTTATAAGGTATAATGATAAATCCATCGGTTTCTCCTGTATGTTTTATTTATAATTCTATCCTTGCTTTTTCGGCGATAATTTTATCCGTGACGGTTGAAAGATTATCCATAAGCGCCGTGCGGAATGTGCCGGTGCCGCGGGAGCTGTCCGCCGTTTCGCCGCATATTCCCATGAGTGCGGCGGCGTATACCGATGCGTTAAAAGCGTCCGCGGTACTTGATAACGCAGCCGCGACACATCCGAGCATACAGCCCGTTCCCGTAATGCGCGTCATTGCCGGATGCCCGTTTTTCACGCGCACAGTCCGTTTCCCATCGGTGATCACATCGGTTTCGCCCGTGACCATAACGACGGTTTTATGCCGTTCCGCAAAGGCGCGGACGGCGTTTTCGTCGGCGGCGCCTACCGAATCCACACCGCATTCCGACATAATGCCCCGGCAAAGCGCGTTAATCTCCGCAGCGTTGCCTTTAATAATATCCGGAGTGTTAATTTTAAGCAGTTCTTTTATAATCCGAAGCCTCAGGCTGCTCGACGCTATTCCGACGCAGTCCGCCGTAAAAGGAATCGAGTTCTCCCTTGCCGCTTCGGCGGATGCTCTCATCGCGGCAATCTTCGAATCCGTCAGGCTTCCCATATTGATAAGCAGCGCATCAGATGCGGATGTGATCTGCGCCGCTTCTTCCGGATGCTCCGCCATGACCGGGCGCGCTCCTATGGCGAGCACGGCGTTCGCGCAGTCGTTTACCGTTACGGTATTTGTTATACAATGAACAACGGCGGCTTTCGCCGCCAGCTGTTCAAGATAGTTTTTAAATTTCATTTCAAAGCCCCATCTTATTTAATACTCCGGTTTTTCTGAGCGCAATGTAAAGAACCGTGCCTATAATCGTGCCGCCGAGAGTGCTTACCAGGAACGGCAGAACGTATGTAAACAGCGCCGCTTCACTGTTGTTCATAAGAAGCATTGCCACCGGATATGCGCACATTCCGCCGATTACAGCCGTGCCGAACAATTCGCCTATAATCGCGCCGGCTGTACCCTTGCCGAGAGCCTTGTCGATTCCGGGTATTGAAATGCGGCTGAACGCTTTGAAAAGCAAGCCGGCAAGAAGCGCGCCGCACATACTCCCGGGGAATGCGAGCAGCGTTCCCGTACCCATAATATTGCGAAACACGGAAATTACAAACGCCATAATTACACCGTAGGCAGGTCCCAGTACGGTAGCCGCCAAAATGTTGATCATGTGCTGTACCGGCGCGCATTTCGACGCGCCCACGGGAATAGACCACGCACCCCCGATTACGCCTATCGCGACGAGCATTGCCGCTATCGCGAGCTTTTTTGTGTTTGTGTTTTTCATTGTAAAAGCCTCCGTAAATTATATTTCTTTCCGCGGGGTTTTTACATGACACGCAAAATATAACAGCGAAATCCCGTAAAAGCCTCACGGTCGGTCGAAGGTCCATTCCTTCCTCTCACGCTGAAACACAGCTTCCCTCGCTATTATATTTTTAAAGCCTCACGCCGGCGCATAAAGACGCTCCTCAGTATGCGCCGTGCGGCGTGAAACCGATTATTTTCGTAATTTATTTAACGTCAACCTTCTCGCCCGCCATGATTTTGTTCATAGTTCTGGCGGCACACATCCTGCCGCACATCGAGCAGGTGTGCTTTTCCTCGGGCGGCAGCTCGTTATAATACTGCTGCGGCTTGACCGGGTCTATCGCGTATTTGAACATTTCATCCCAGCAGACGCGTCTGCGCGCGTCGCTCATTTTATCGTCTATCTCCCGCGCACCCGGTATGCCTTTGGCAATATCGCCGGCGTGCGCCGCTATTTTTGAAGCGATTATTCCCTCGCGCACGTCGTCGGCGTTGGGTAAGCGCAGATGTTCCGCCGGAGTTACGTAGCACAGGAAATCCGCTCCGCTTGCCGCCGCTATCGCTCCCCCTATCGCGGATGTGATATGATCATATCCCGGCGCGATGTCGGTCACAAGCGGACCGAGCACATAAAACGGCGCGTTATGGCAAAGCCGTTTTTCGAGCTTCATATTAGCCGCGATCTCGTCGATCGCCATATGTCCGGGTCCTTCGATCATGACCTGGACGTTTTTCTCCCACGCGCGTTTGGTCAAAATGCCGAGTTCAATAAGCTCCGAGATCTGGCAGGCATCGGTCGAGTCGTGCGTCGAGCCGGGACGGCACGCGTCTCCGAGACTTATCGTAACATCGTACTTCGCCAAAATATCGAGAACCTTGTCGTAGTATTCATAAAACGGGTTTTCGTTTCCGGTCATTTCCATCCACGCGTATATGAGCGAGCCGCCGCGCGACACGATGTTTGTGATACGCTCAGTCTGTTTAAAAATTTCCGCGGTGCGGCGGTTTATCCCCGCGTGGATAGTCATAAAGTCAACGCCGTCCTTCGCGTGAGCCTCAATAACGTCGAGAAATTCCTCAGCCGTGATTTCCGAAAGCTCCTTGTCGAGATATCCCACAGCGTCATACATAGGAACAGTGCCTATCATAGCAGGACAGGTATCAACCAATTTGCGGCGGAACTCGTGCGTTTTGCCGAAACAGCTCAGATCCATGATCGCCTCAGCCTTCATATCGACAGCCATCTGCACCTTTTCCATTTCAACGCTGTAATCCGTGCAGTCCTTGGAAATGCCGAGGTTTACGTTGATTTTCGTTTTCATTCCCTCGCCGACCGCCTCGGGACTCAATGAATGGTGGTTCCTGTTCGCGGGAATAACCACCGTTCCGCGCGCTATTCTCTCCCGCAGGATTTCTACGTCAATATCCTCCTTCGCGCAGACGATTTCCATTTCGGGCGTGATAATACCTTTTTTCGCCGCGTCCATTTGAGTTGTGTAATCCATATGCTCTCTCCCTTCATTAATTAAAAATGAGCTGCGCACGGACACAACTCATTACAATTCATCGTTATGTTCCCTACGCCGGCATTATCCGAATCAGGTTATACGGGTTCGGAACGGCTTTTCGCTCCGTCTCAGCCGATTTTCGCTTCGGCGCCCCTGATGTGCTTCTATTATATTACCGAGCGGCAGGTTTGTCAAGGTTAAATTGCCGCGCCAAGAGATGTTATTCATTCGCCTGCGCGGCGGCGCTTCAAATAGCAGTCGGAGCAATATACAGCCCGTTCGGGTTTCGGCTCGAACGGAACCCTTGTGACCTCGCCGCAGCCGGCGCATACCACCTCGAAAAATCCCTTTTTCCCGCGTTCGTCGCGCCTTCTCATTCTGCGGCATACCGGGCAGCGCCGCGGCTCGTTTATAAGACCGCGCTCGCTGAAGAACTCCTGTTCTCCGGCGGTGAATATAAATTCGTTCCCGCATTCGCGGCAGACGAGCGTTTTATCCTCATACATATATGCGTATACCTCCTATTTTCTGTCAAGAAGAATCTCAAGCTTTTTCTTTACGCGCTGTATCGCGTTGTCAATTGCCTTTACGTCGCGTCCGAGCCTTTTTGCTATGTCGGCGTAGGAACCGCCGGAAAGGTATTCCAGCAGCACTTGAAGCTCGAGCTTGCTCAGCGCTTTATTTATAGTATATTCTATACCGTCGGCGTTTTCGCGGTCAATCACAATCGCCTCCGGATTGCTGTCGCCTCCGGACGCCATAATATCGAGCAGCGTTTCCCCGCCGCCGTCAAAGCTTTCCTTCGTAAGCGAGACATATGAGTTTAGCGGCTGATTTTTTTTGCGGGCGGCGGTCTTTACGGCTGTTATAATGCTGTTCTTCACGCACGCGGCTGCAAAGCCTCCGAAGGAGGAGGATTTATTCCCGTCAAATTCCATAACCGCCTTATACAGTCCTATCATTCCTTCCTGTATAATATCGTCCCTTTCCGCGCCCGGGATAAAATATGAACCCGCTCTCGAGCGCACGAGATTTACGTATCTTCCGACTATTTCCTCAAGCGCGCCGGTATTTCCGGACTGCGCCAGAGCCGCGAGCTCTTCATCGGATACCGAGCCGAAATCCATTTTTTCACTTCCCTTTTCTGCCACGGAAACACCCCCCTTGCTTTTTTCGCACATATTACTAAAGATATATCACAAATCCGGCTTTATGTCAAGTATCCGCGCGCATTCCGGGCGTCATTCCGGCATATAAATTAAAGAGGTGATCTTTATGTATGACCGCTTTGCCGCGGCGCGGTACGCGCGTAAATGGGCGCTTTCACGGAACGTAGATTATTATGATTTTTCGATGCTGGGCGGCGATTGCACAAATTTTGCGTCGCAGTGTATTTTCGCCGGTTCGGGCGCTATGAATTTCACTCCCGTGACAGGCTGGTATTATATAAATCTAAACAACCGCACGCCGTCGTGGACGGGCGTCGGCGAGCTGTACGACTTCCTTATAAATAATTCCGGCGCGGGCCCCAAAGCCGTTGAGGTTACGCTCGGCGAAATTCAGACCGGAGATATTATACAGCTGCGGTTCCCCGGCATGAAAACGTTTTCGCACTCGCCCGTTGTACTGTCTCCGGGGCTCGGCATACCCGAAACGATACTCGTAGCCGCGCATACGAATGACGCTCTTGACAGGGCGTTGAATACCTATTTGTATGCGGAGCTGCGTCCGCTTCATATTTTGTGAGTTTTACATAACTCTTGCGTCATTTTAAACAAAAAACACTGCAATTTATACATAAAAACATGCGAAAAATACTTTGAAATCTGATAAATGTATGGTATAATGTTATCAAAGTCGGTATGACATATTTTATTATGATTTTTTTAGGAGAGAGGGGATACAATGCTGAAAAATTATAAGAAAAAATTAATGAAAATCGGCGCCGCAGCGCTTACGATTGCGGTAGCGGCGACAAGCATGGCTGTCGCTCCGATTACGGCGGGCGCATTCGCTTCGCCCAGCGAGAGAAAGATGGAAACTCTCGACAGAGGCGTTGTCGCGGTACCCGTTAACTCGGCATACGGCACAGGTAATCTTGTTATGTGGAGAAGGCTCGGCACGGAGCCCGCGGACACTGTGTTCACGCTCTATAAAAACAAGGAAAAAATCGCGGAGGGCGCGTTTACAAATTATGTTGACCCGACGGGAAATTCGGGAGATTTCTATACGGTAGTGGCTGACGGCAAAATGAGCACGCCGTTCCAGGCTCTTGCGCATAACTACATTGAAATTCCTATGGTTGACGCTCCCGTAAGCGATAACTTGAAAACAGACAGAAACGGTATTTACTACGGCACATATGCTCCCGGCGACGGTACATACGGCGACCTCGACGGCGACGGTCAGTATGAGCTTGTAATACTGTGGAACCCGCCCGATGCTCTTGACGCGGCTTCCTCGGGTAAGACGGGTAAAGCGTACATCGACGCTTACGAGCTTGACGGTACGTTCATGTGGCAGATCGACATGGGCTACAACATCCGTTCCGGAGCGCATGATACGCAGCTTTGCGTTGCCGACTACGACAGCGACGGCGCTGCCGAGCTTATGGTAAGAACGGCGGACGGTACGATCGACGGCAAGGGCAATATGATAGGCGACGCCGAAAAGGGTACGACCTATGAGGCTTCCTGGGCGGCTTTGAACGGCGGCAAGAACCTTCAGGGTCCGCTTTACGTAACCTGCTTCGATGGCGAGACCGGCGAGGCGCTTGACACAATTGATTATTATCCGCAGAACACCATCGGTTCGATGGAGACCTGCTATTCGTTCGGAGACGATTTCGGTAACCGCTGCGAGCGTTACAACGGCACGATCGCGTGGCTCAACACGGATTATCCGTCAGCAGTATTCTGCCGCGGCTATTACTTCGGTAAAAACGGCAGACAGCGCCAGGCAGCCGGAGCTTACGAGTTCAGAAACGGCAAGCTCAATCTTAAATGGTCGTTCGATACCGAGCCGGGTACGGACGGTTACAAGAAGGGCAACGAGGTTTATGTCGGACAGGGTAACCATAACGTTGAGGCTGTAGACGTTGACGGCGACGGTCTTGACGAGGTAACGACAGGCGCGCTTTGGTACAATGATGACGGTACTGTTCTCTGGTCGTCGCAGCTTGAGCACGGCGACGCTATGCATGTGGGCGATTTCGACCCGACGATAGAGGGTCTTGAGCAGTTAACCTGTAAAGAGGACTACGGCGCGGGCGGCGAGCATTTCCAGTATTCAAACGAAGTGCTTTCCGGCATGGGCATCCAGGACGCTATCGGCGCTGATACAGCTGTAGGTGAGCAGGTATGGGGCACCGTGCTTCAGTCCGCATCGACGGGTAAATTTATTCAGGTAAGAAACGGCTCAAAGGATACGGGTCGCTGCATGATCGGCAACATCGGTTACGGCGACAGCTACTATGTAATGTGGGGCGCTGCCGGAACGGGTTATCACGATAACCTCGGAAACGATCTCGGCGATTTGAAGCTTTCCATGAACGGACGTATCTATTGGGACGGTGACCTTCAGGATGAGCTTCAGGACCACAACGGTACAGAGGTTGTAATTTCAAAGTGGAATGATGAAGCCAAGAAGGTCGACGACATCTTCGTTCCCGAAGGCTCACATTCTGTTAACGGCACAAAGGGTAACACGACAGGTCAGGGCGATATGCTCGGCGACTGGCGTGAGGAATTTGTATCTTGGGCAATCACCGAGGAAACAGAATCGGTTGACAAGGTTGAAATTCCGGCTAACTGGGATAAGACTATAACCGCTGAGGTTACAAGACCGGTAAGAAAATACGCTTTGAGAGTTTACATCACGGATATCCCGACCGATTACAACTTCTATACGCTTGCTCACGACGATGTTTACAGAAACTCTTCGGGCGCGTATAACAACTGCTATAACCAGCCGCCTCACATCAGCTGGTACATGAATGATAAGATCGAAGGCTCGACATATACGACTCAGCCCGAGTCAAAGGCGGTTCTTACAGCCAATAATTACAGCGCACCGGCATTTGACGAATCTGCTCTTCCGGATGCGACGACTCCGCGTCAGGATGCGGCTCCGGCAGCTCCGGGCGGCGAGGATACAGAGCCCGGCGGCGATGAGACGGTTGCGCCGCCCGTGCAGCAGCTTGCTCCCGGTGAGTTCACGGATACAACGAATCACTGGGCAAACGAAAGCATCAAGAAGATGGGCACTCTCGGCTATATCGAAGGTATGGGCGACGGCACATTCAGACCGGACGGCACGGTAACAAAGGGTCAGTTCATTAAGATGGTTATCTCGGCTATGGGACTTCCGGTAGGAAGCTCGGCAGGACATTGGTCGCAGGCGTATGTTGACACAGCCGCGGCGGCTAACCTCCTGAGCAAGCACATAAACGTTTCTTCGCCCGAAGCTCTCGATGAGGCAATTTCCAGAGAGGAAATGGCATCCGTTGTGGCAAGAGCGGTTGAATACAAGAGCGGCATTGTTACCGGCGCCACATCGAGCTTCACAGATGAATCAACGATTTCCGATTGGGCTGTGAATGATGTTTCGGTAGCGAGCTCGAAGGAGATTGTAACAGGCTTCGAGGACGGCTCGTTCCGCCCCGTAGAACATGCTACGAGAGCGCAGGCAGCCGCTATGCTTGACAGATTTGTAAGCACAATTAAATAATTGTTGTAAACGGCTTGTTTAAAGAGAGACGGATTAGAGCCGTTCACATAAAACAGTAATATTTGTTTTTGCGGGATAGAGTCGCATTATGCGACCCTATCCTGTTTTTCATTTTGAAACAATGACATTGGCAGAAATCCTACCAAGTCGTAGTAGATGTCGATTTGCTGCGTCCGTTTGCCGTTTATCTTCTCCGGCGCATGGACGTAAATCCGTTGAACCATATCGTTTAAGATTGTCGGCGTTAGCTCCTGCAAGTCAAAGTATTTGTGGATTTTTTCGATGAAACGTTCCACATTTTCGGATTGCTCCTTTTGCCTGTCAACCTCGGCGGTCAGCATGTCAATGGATTTTTTCAAATCCTCCTGCTCTCGCTCGTAATCGTCGGCAAGCATTTTGAAGCGGCTT
>CANQQZ010000019.1 GCA_947626135.1 uncultured Clostridia bacterium | reverse complement strand
GCATATGTACATCACTATGCGCTCACGGGTCCAGCCCAGCTTGTCCATTAACCACTTCACGCCTCATTCCTCCTTTCCGTCCACGGAAACTCACGCCGCATATTTTCCTCACCGACAATCGGGATAAGGCTATCCTTCATAAACACCGGTATGCGGGTAATGTCGGCTGCCTCGCAAATCTTGTCCACCCATTCCTTTTTAGGCGTCACCTTGCCTTTGCGGTTTCCCGTTTCCGCACCGATTATTACCCACTTGTCTCTGCCAAAGCTGCCAAGACCTACGTCTATATATTCCGTAAGAGGTTCTATGCTTGTAAATGTGTTATCCCGAATCCTGCCATAGTATCTTACCGCCTTCGAGTTATCCACCGTCGAGCCATACCACATATCATCTCTCAGCGGCAGTTTCCCAGCCCATGCCAAAACACCGTAACGCTTTGGGTTTTTCGTCAGGAACAAATACCTATATACTTCCCCTAAATCGAAATACCGCCGCTCCATCATCCGCTCGGACCAGTACCCTGTCGAGCACCCGATCGCTTTTACGCAATCCTCGCGCTCAACGTCCGTCTCCATCATCCGCGCACGTAATTTATGCATCGGCTTCGGCATTATAATCACTCCTTTCTTTTTCATACGTATTACATAAAATTCACATACGAAGATTTTTTTGTAATATTGTATTTTGTTTTGTAACCCCTCTGTAATTGGCAAACACAACATATTGTTGTAAAATGCCCTTGCATATGAGGAAAATACTATATATGCTATTCCTCCGCCAGAATATCATCGAAGGTTATCTCGGTATTTACAATTATTGCGACAAGCTCATCGGCGGTCAGAACCCGCGTTCCGTTCATCGACTTCCGCAGCAGTTCATACTGTATTCCCGCACGTTTCGCGACAAACGCAATAGTAATTCCGTTCCGCTTCAAATACCGCGCCAATTGATATTGTACTTTTCTCATATACACCTCCCTATGCCACGATCCCAAACAGCCTGTTCGGCTCCACGTCCAGCGCAATCGCGATATTTTTCACATCATTGTCGGTAATGACCTTGCGCCCGTTCAGCATATTGTTGAACGTCTTGGGGTTGTACCCGGCGCGCTCCGCAACCGACCGCTGTAAATATCCCTTCTCGCGGATTATCCGCTTTATATTGTCCGCCGTCGCTGACCTCACCATCCTCACCCCCTTATGCCGCATCTGCTTTTTACACCTGAGTTACAGAGAGCTATTGATATTGCAAATAATATGAGCGCTTCTGCAACTGTTCAGAAAGCCGTCTGCGGCTTGATTTTTTACCTTGTCCGTGCTATAATCACCATAGAAAGGTGGTGACTATATGGATTTTGAACAATATGTGACCCTAAAAGAATTATTCAACGATGACTTTATGCAAAACACGCAACCGCGAAATCAATATCTGAATTTTTCCAAAATGGTGGTTTTGCAGTAAAGTCCCCCGAGGACTTTAAGACTATACCGACCGAAGTGTTAAATACCTACATTTCCCAAAATTCTGATTTTAACACTTGGTCTGAAATGCTTAAAGAAGCTGGACGCTTGCGAATAAAACAGCAGTTAGGGTTGTGATACCGAGGTTTCTTCATATTCATCATTGTTATTTGTGATTTTAAGACTCACATCAAAATCTGATGAGTTATTCAACGCGACCGATGTTTCTGATATACCTATCGGAACCGATGTTTCGGTTAAATTTCTGACATCTATTTTACTGGATTTTTTAGATGTTTTTGCAATATCTTCCTGCATAGGTTCTTCTGTTGCGGTGTTTTCTTCGTCTGTCTCCACGTTTGTTGCTGTTTTGGCACAGCCTGTGAAGCATACTGCCATTGACAGTATAATAAGCAGTGTTAAAATGTTTTTTTCATTGTTTTAGTCCTTTCGTTATTTTTTTACTGAGTTTCTGATTATCCGCCTTACAGTTTTCTCCGAATAATCATACTTTTTCGCCAGCATGGCGGTATTTTTTCCGTCGTATTCCTGCACTATCATCTCCTTTACATATTTCGGGTCGAAAAATTTGACGGGAAAGCATACCTGCGTCCCCTTGAACATGTGGTGAATCGTCATAGCCGCATCGAGTCCAAGCTCCTCGCTTATATCTCTGTATACCTTGTTAAGCAGATTTTTGCTGTCCTCGCTCATCGAAATCACCTCTCTTTGGTATTGTAGCATACCTTTTGGAGCGATACAAATCCCATTGTCCTTGGAATTTTCCATAAATTTGTCCGTAGTATTCATAGACCGACTCCTTCCTTTACAATTGGCGGAGCATATTTTACGGGGAATAGGATTGTGACGGTAAAATCGGAGCTTAATATGTACAGAGTTTTCAGGTAATTATCGGACACTATATCGGTAAATTCAGGTATTACGCGCTCTATCGGCTCGTGGAATATGCTTTCGAGGTCGGCTAATTCGCCCTCATTTTCGATTATCAGCACATATCCGCCGAGATTGGCGTCCGTCCTGTCAGTACCGTAGCAGTTATCCAATACACACAGCGTATCGCTCACAGCCGCTTTGAGTTCCTCGGACATTTTACTTGCGGTTAGTTCTTTTTGTGAAAAAAATTTTTTCATAGACCTCATCCTTTCTATATACGGATTATGATATATTCATATCGAAATAATAATATCCGCTTGAAAGAATGATTGATACGGAGCTAATGTAAACTGTAGTTGTATTGTAGTTAAATTTTCGGACATAAAAACACCATGAATCATAGGTGATTCATGGTGTTTCGCCGTTTTCCCACAGTGGGAATTGATGGCGGAGAAGGAGGGAAACCCTTCAGTCTCTCGCGTGGCCTTCCGGCCCAGTGTTTATGTGCCTTTGCAGCTTTTGACAGCTTTGTGTCACATTGCCGTTTTGGACAATTTTACGCAAAAAAGCTGAGATATTGCCCCGCTTGCAAATATAAATCAATATCCTCCACAAGATACTGCGCTCCGGTTGTATGCAGGACGTCATAGCAGGATTCCAGATAGTCAAGCACGTTATATTTATCAAATAACTCTACAGTCTTGCCGCCGCTAAGATTGTGTTTGCTTTTATATTGCTCAATGCAAAAGGTTTTAAACAGTAATGTATCGCTCATCGTGATCCCTCCTGGCATTAATATTCGGGAAAATCTATCGATCCCGTAGCCATTTCCTCCTGATACAGCTCAAACAGCTTTGTAACACTGAATTGCCACACCGTTGTGTTTTCATTTTCGAGCATATTATATAGTTTGGATTTATACAGCTTAGAAATTGCCGCATCCTCGCTTATATTTTCGTTTTCTGAAATTTTAGCAGCCAACGCGGATGTTATCATAGGCAGTATACCAATCAATTTATTTTCGTCCATATCGTACCTCACAGTTTAGCAGAGTCAATAAATTACTGATTGAATTATAGCATACGCGCCATATAATAGCAAGATTAAATCACGACGCTTTTGCGCTATTTTAGCAGCCAGTCAATTATATTGATTTGCCTGATTCCGTCATAATTGGAGCCTTTGCCGATTTCGTCAAGCGTCAGAAGCGTTTTCGGGTAATTATCCCTGATTGCCTGTAACGGCGCAAGCTCGCGCTTTAATATGTGCTCATCAAGAACGCTGGCGCAAACCTGATAATATTCCGTTTCGCCCATACCGGTTGCGACAAAATCCACCTCTTTTTCCGCCACCTTGCCTATATTCACTCTGTTTTTCCTTCTCAATAGTTCAAGATAAACCACATTCTCCAATAAATGCCCGACATCGCTTGCAGACTGCGTTATGATAAGATTTCTTATACCTGTATCCACAAAATAATATTTACCGAATGTCTTTAGATATTGTCTGCCTTTTATATCGTACCTTGCGGCGTTATACAGTATATAACTGTCCGTCAGCGCCCTGAGGTATGCGTCCACTGTATGAGTGGAGATTTTCCTGCCCGCCGATATTAATGTGTCGCTTATTTTCTTTGTGGATATAGGGCTGCCTACGCTTGACGCGACGGTTTTCAGGATATTTTCCAGGACGGTGACATCATTTATTTTTTCTCTTGTCGCAACCTCCTTTATCAGAATTGTGTTGTAAATGCCTTCAATATACTGATTTATTATTTTTTCGTCACTGTCAAGGTATGCGACATAGGGAAATGAGCCATATTTCAGGTACTCGCCGAAAAGCTCATTCTTGCCCTTTCCGGTTGATTTTGTTGCCTCATAATATTCCTTAAACGAGAAGGGAAGCATATCAATTTCCACATATCGTCCCGACAGCAGCGTCGCAAGCTCACCGGACAAAAGATATGCGTTTGATCCCGTTATATAAACATCACAATTTTTCTTTATAAATAGGCTGTCAACGACCCTTTCGAATCCGGCGCACTTCTGGACCTCATCAATAAAAATATAATTCATTTTATCGGCGGACAGCCGGTTGCTTATATAATCATACAAAGCCCTATAGTTAAGCAGATTGGCATTTTCCAGATCTTCAAGATTGACAAAGGTAATCTGATTATCATCAACACCGTTTTTCTTTAAGCGGTCAATATATAGCTCGAATAATGTGGATTTTCCGCATCTTCTTACTCCGGTTACCACCTTTATGATTTTCTTGTCACGGAGCGCCGCGAGGTTGTCTAAATATTCTTTGCGTTCTATCATACTTATACGCCTCCTTGATTTAATTATAGCAAAAAGTATAATATACGTCAATATTTTTGCTCAAATCAGCTAAAATATTATATTTAATATGGCTGATTTCAACATTTTTGATGGTTGGGTTAGAGCGATTATATAATCAGGCATCATTCAAAGTCCAGCGTCAAAGGTTTCGATTCGCTAATGCATGCGAGAATGGATATCATAAATAAAAACAAGCCGCAGTTATAATAGCGGCATTTTACGCAAAAGAGAATACCGCGTCCGTAAAAAGAGGCGGTATTCTCTTTATTTTCTGTTTTCAGAAAGTGTATATGAATGTGACTTAATTTCATTTTATCACAAAAAGTATTAAAATCAACGCATTAATGCGACGTATAATACAAAAACATGACGCATTAATTCATTTACTTGGATGTCGATGAAAAGCCTCCATACTGTGTATAGAGGCTCATCGTTTGGGATTTCTTTTTATAAGGTGTTACCTTCGCACCTAATCTTGGGATTGGGATTTCTTTATAAGGTGTTACCCTCGCACCTGTTCTTTTGCTATTATTATACACGATATTGTGTAATACGTCAACAGAGTTTTGTGACACCTACACTCATTCCGGATTTTTTATCATTTCTCGAATCCGGCGCTCCGCCTCGCGGTAAACCTCGCCGTCATCGCGAACGGAAATAATAATGACCTTCATAATTTTATCCTGCCTGACAAGGCTGTACACAATGCGGTATCCGAGCCCCCGAAGCTTTATTTTATAATAGCCGCTCAATTTTGATGAGGCATTATTGCCCAAGGGTTTTCCGATTCCGTCCGGCGGAAGGAGCGGGCGCTCTGCGGTTTTTTGGATTGCCTTTAAAACAAGTCTGCGGTTGAAGGGATCCAATTTCCGGAGGTCTTTTACCGCTTCCTTTATATATTCAATCTTCCAGTCCATACCAACCCCCGTTATTCGATTTCCACATCAATACCGTCCAGATCGTCCTGCGAAATACCAAATTCACGCATCACATCATCCTGCGTAAGATTTTCCGAATCCGAATTATTTTTGATTCGGTTCTCCGCCTCGGTATATAGCATATAATCGGAAAGGGTTTCTATCAGGGACTCGTATCTCGCGGGAGAAAGCAGAATACACGCGGGTTTGTTGTTTTTCACCACGATTTTTGTCCCTTCTGTCTGCACCTCGTCAAATATCTTATTTGCTTCTCCTTTGTTAAATCTTGTGATCGGAATCATTGCTTTCATCATTTCCGTAATTGACATTGTTTCCATGTTGACATCTCCCTTCAAAAATAGTATTATCGCTCTTAATAATATTATACAAAAGATTGATTAAAATGTCAATATTTTTATTGATGAATTTATATACCAAATAGTTTGCTGACAATCATTTAACTCACCTAAACGGGCTTTCTTTTTATAACAAATTTACATATCGTTTCCATCACCGCATAGCCATTCCATTGATACATTAAGAGCTTGTGCTAAAACATATAGCTCCGCATCAACAACATGACGCTGCTTCTTTTCTATACGTGAAATAATCAGCGGAGTTATATCGTATCCCATAAAATTTATTTTTCTTGCCAATTCCTCTTGTGTAATCGGCGGTTTGTGTAATGCGCGCCCCAGTCTGATGCGGTCGCCGCAAATATTGCCTGATACTAAATACATATTTTTTGCCACGAAAATCCCTCCACAAATAAAATCTGATTTAGATTATTTTTATCTATTCTATTGAATTTTATATTAAATTGTGATAGGATACAGAATAAACTAGATGTTTATTATCTAGTTTAGATAATAACATAAGTTTTTAGGTAAAAATATGGAATATATCGTTTGCTTTGCGGAGCAATACTAAAAAAACTGTTTTAGGCATTAGCGAGGGAAATTTGGTGTGATGATAAAATATCGGTTATGGCAATTTATTATAGGGATAGTACAAAAGAAATCCGTAACGCATTTCCTGTCGGGAATTGTTGAACGAGTTTACAATGAAGCACTGCAAAAACCGCCGATTCCCGATAAACGAAACGGCGGACTAATGACTAAAATTCTCGCAAAACAACAATGTTTTGCGTAAAAGATTCCCACCTTACATATAGCATATTTTATCATAATTTAACAAAAAAAGCAATAGCTTTTTAGCAATTTCGTTTGTTTAAAATATAAAATTTTATTGGCTTGTTTTATACAGGATGCAAAAAATACCTGATTTTACTGATATAATTGACATATTAACCGTCAAAATTATGGTATCAAGGAGGGAAATATTATGCCGAGAAAGGGCGAAAATATTTATAAGCGTAAGGATAATAGGTGGGAAGGACGCTATATCATGGCGTATAATGCCGCGGGGAGAGCGGTCTATAAGTCCGTGTACGGGAAAAGCTATACGGAGGTCAAGCTGAAAATGAGAAGCCATATTGAGCCAGATAAGATAACTCCGGTCGGAATATCGTTCGCTGCTTGGGCAGAAGAATATCTAAAATCACAGGAAGGCAAGCTGAAAATAGGCACATACCGCGTTTATGAGAGGTATATCAAGAACCATATCAAGCCGTTTTTCGGCAACACGCTGCTGCGGAAAATGAATCGGGATATGGTGCAGTCGTTTGTTAATTCTTTAACAGATTTAGCGCCGTCCACGGTTAAGGGGATTTTCTCTTTTATGCGGGAGGCGTTGAAACAGGCAAGCCGTGAAAATTATATCGCGCCCGTATGGCTTGATATTGAGCTGCCAAAGGTCAAGCGAAATGAGGTGGAGGTATTTACACGCGAGGAGCAGAAACGTATTGAAAATACGCTAAATATCGAGGAAAATCCAAATGACATAGGAATTTTGATTTGCCTGTACACCGGCTTGCGTATCGGCGAGGTCTGCGGTCTGAAATGGAAGGATATCGACTTCAAAAGCGGCGATATGTATATCAACCGGACGGTTCAGCGAGTGACGATTGACGGTAAATCGGTATTGCGGGAGCTGCCGCCGAAAAGCGAAACGTCTCGCCGCAAAATCCCGGCACCGCCCTGTTTGCTCGCAAAGCTGAAAACCGTTCGCAATCTGCGGCAGTCATCGTATGTGCTTCATACGGATTGCCATATGATGGATACGCGGACATTCCAATATCAGTACAAGAGAATATTAGAGCGCGCCGGTGTGCGGTATGTAAACGCTCATACCCTGCGGCACACGTTCAGCGTTCGTGCGTTGGAATTGGGCTTTGATATAAAAACCTTGAGTGAAATCCTCGGTCACGCCGACGCTACGGTTACGCTGAAGATATACGCCCACTCGCTCGACGAGCATAAACGTAAAAGCATGGCACGGTTCGCGCAGATTGCGTAATAGCCGTATTTTTTCTGGTCAAAAATTTGCGAAAGCCGCATTATTGCTTGATTTATTAAACCTTTTACGCAAAACATTGTTGTTTTGCGAGAATGGGAGGTTTAAAAATGGCAAGTATTAACATCATTATAGCTGACAGTGACAGCCGATATTTGAGAAGATTGGTAAACAATCTTATGGAAATAAATAAGCAAATCAATATAAGTAGTTTTTCCGAAAAAGGCAGTTTTATAAAATATTTGACAGAAAAAAATAATCATTTTCATATTTTATTGTTTTCGGAGGATATGTATTCAGAAGAAATAGACCGACATCGCATAGACCTTAAAATGGTGCTTGCCGACGGAAATGTAAGTTTTGACGGTAAATATAAGGCGTTGAACAAATACAGACGCGCCGAAGAATTACTAAACGAAGTGCTTGTTGAATATTCCGATAAAACGGGTTCCGTGGAAAATCTTAGTGCAACAGAAAACGGCACAAGAGTAATAGGAGTGTATTCTCCTGTTGGCGGGAGCGGAAAGACGACACTTGCGCTCATGACAGCAATGGCCCTGTCTTCGGCGGGACGAAAGGTATTGTATCTTAATTTTGAGGGAGTTTCGTCTGTAGGAGAAATTTTTAAAGGGATAAGCACTCATTCTATGTCGGAGGTTTTTTTAGCAGCAAAAACGAAAAAGGCCAATGTCGGACTAAAGGTCATACAGTGCCGTGAAACACATTACGATACGGGAATTGATTTTATAAACGCTCCTGAGTGTGCTGCGGAATATAGTGAGATGACATCGAAGGAATTAAAGAGAATAGCGGAAGAAACGAAGGCGATAGGACAGTACGACGATATTGTGGTGGACATGAACAGCGGCTATAATGATGATATTTTTGAGGTTCTTAATGTATGCCAGGTGATACTGACTCCGTTTAGGGACAATAAGGCGTCATTTAATAAAATGGAGTGCTTTGCCGACGAGCTTGAAAAAATACAAAAGCTTGAAACTATAGGAAAAAAACTGATTCTTATTGAAAACTGCAGTCCGTCGATAAGCAGAGAAAGCTTCGGTGGGTTATCGGTGCAAGTGTGCATACAGGAAAACGCGGTACTTAGAAATATAGACAACATTTTTTACGGTGATAGTAAAGATGCTGCCTCTAAGATTATGTCGATTTTGTTATAGGAGCGATGAGAAATGATTGATAATATGACGGAATACATCGCGGAAGTCAGAAAGATAGTATCTGACAGATTAGACCTTACCCGTGAACTGGACGATGACGATATTCTCAATGTAATTAATGAAATCATTAAGGAGCGCTCTGACGAGAGCTATATCAGTCTGAGCGAAAAGAAAGAGATACTGGACGGCGTTTTTAATTCTATGCGCGGATTGGACGTACTTCAGCCGCTTGTAGACGACCCAAGCATTACCGAGATTATGATAAACGGTCCTCATGATGTTTTTATCGAGCAGAACGGACGCCTGTTTAAAAAGGATATAAGCTTCGGGAGCGACGAAAAGCTTGAAAATGTGATCCAGAATATTGTGTCAAAGGTAAACAGAACAGTAAATGAGTCCACTCCTATAGTTGACGCGCGTTTGCAGGACGGTTCCAGAGTAAACGTCGTTCTTCCGCCGATAGCGCTTAACGGGCCTACGGTTACGATACGAAAGTTTCCGGAGGACCCAATGACGGTGGAACAGCTTATACAATATAAGTCTATCAATCACGAGGTCGCCGAGGTTCTTGAAAGAATGGTAAAGGCAAAATACAATATTTTTATAAGCGGAGGAACCGGTTCGGGAAAAACAACGTTCCTTAACGCATTGTCAAATTTCATACCTCATGACGAGCGTGTTATTACGATAGAAGATTCGGCTGAGCTTCAAATCAGAGGTGTAGATAATCTTGTGCGTATGGAGTCGCGTAATGCCAATATTGAGGGCAAGGGTGAAATAACTATACGAGATTTAATAAAATCCTCGCTCCGTATGCGGCCGGAAAGAATAATAGTCGGAGAGGTCAGGGGCGCGGAGGCGCTGGATATGCTTCAGGCTATGAATACCGGTCATGACGGCTCGCTGTCAACCGGACACTCTAATTCAACGAGAGATATGCTGAGCCGTTTGGAAACGATGGTGCTTACCGGTGCGCAAATACCGCTTGACGCTATACGTCAACAGATTGCCTCGGCGGTTGATATAATTATTCAGCTTTCAAGACTGCGCGATAAGTCGCGAAGAACTATGGAAATATGCGAGGTGCTTGATTATAAGGGTGGTGAAATAAGGCTGAATACGCTTTACGAGTTTGTTGAACTTGGAGAGGATGGAAATAATAAGATAATAGGCGAACTCAGAAGAACGGGGAATAAAATCCAGAAGCCTGAGAAATTTATTGCCGCAGGCTTATCGCCCGAATTTTAATTTTAAGAGGATTATGGCTATGAAATTATTCAAAAAGAATACCGAGACGCCTCAGCCGCGTGAGGACGGGCTTACCGATTATGACTATTATTTCATGACGCGGAACGAGAAAATAATGTACATACTTATGGCTGCTGCTGCGCTGTTCGTAGTCGGATACATATTTTACCACAATGTAATATTGTCCGCGTTATTGATGCTGCTCGCATTCAAGTTTCCGGATATAAGGACAAAGCAGATTATCGCAAAGCGCAAGCGTGATCTTACGGCGCAGTTTAAGGATATGCTGTATGCTCTGTCGTCCTCGTTGTCCGCCGGACGTTCGGTTGAGAGCGGACTGAAGGAGGCGCTCAATGATATGAAGATTATTTATCCGGACGATAGTACAGATATTATGCGGGAGCTTGAATATATAGTCCGGGGAATCGAAATGAATGAAACTGTGGAGAATATGTTCGGTCAGTTTGCCGAGCGGGCGCATATAGAGGATATAGAAAACTTCGCGGATATTTTCAGAACCTGTAAGAGAACGGGCGGAGACCTTGTTCAGGTTATAAAAAGCACTTCTCAGACAATCGGGGATAAGATTGAGATTAAGCAGGAGATTGACACTCTTATATCGGGAAAGAAATTTGAATTTAAAATTCTGATGATAATGCCTATAGCGCTTATAGTGCTTTTAAGCGCCACGGCGTATGATTATATGCAGCCTGTATTTGAAACATTTATAGGGCACGCTGTTATGACGGCAACTATAGCGTTGTTCGGGGTGGCGTATTTTATAGGGCAGAAAATCATGGATATTAGAGTCTGATAACGGAGGGAATTATGGTTGGAACAATAGCCGCGGCTGCTGCGGCAATATGGGGTGCGGCAATACTGATATTGCTTTTTACCTGTAAGAACAAAGCCGGAGATTCTTATTCGGAATATCTGGATTATATTGATAAAAAGGAATACAGTCTGAAGGATATGCTGCCTGCCGGGTTTTATTTTGCGGATTCGGGAATAAAGGCTAAGATAGTGCCGAAAATTGTGACACAGAAGCTTTATAAATATAACAATTCGGTTGCCGCAAAGATTACAGAGCTTTACGGGCCTGATTTTAAGGACTTTTATCAGCAGGTGCATGACGCAAACAAGTATGTCCTCTCATCGGTTGCGGCGGTTGTGTTTGCGCTGATAGCCATGGTGATGGGCGCGGGCGGCGACGCGACGAACTCGTGTGTCTTTTTGATAGTCAGCATGGTGTGCATGTTTGGACTGGGATTTTTGTTGGATAAATCTCTGGACAGTAAAATAGAGAAGCGCCGCGCGGAAATACGACTGGAATTTCCGGAATTTGTAAATAAACTTACGCTTTTGGTTGACGCCGGAATGACAATTTCCAAGGCGTGGGAAAAAATAGTCGCGGATAACAAGAAAAGCGGTCCGCTATATGATGAGCTGCTTCGGGCAAGCGCGGAAATAAGCGCCGGCAAGCCGGAGGCGATAGCATACGAAGATTTTGGTAAGAGATGCAAAATTAAAGAAATAATGAAATTTGTATCGATTATCATTTTAAATCTTAAAAAGGGCGGCGCGGAAGTGGTGCCTACCCTGCGCGTTCAGGGTGTTGAATGCTGGGAAATGAGAAAGGCTGAAGCGAAGCGGCTCGGCGAGGAAGCGTCGAGTAAAATCATGCTTCCGCTCATGATGATGTTTATAGGTATAATCGTCGTTGTGGCTGTACCCGCGATACTCAGCTTTTCGCAGGGATTTTAAAAAAGGAGGTGAAATGCCATGGATTTAATTAAAAGGTTTTTAAAGGAAGAGGACGGTCTTGGTACCGTAGAGATAGTTATTATCCTTGCTGTTCTGGTAAGCATTGCGCTTATATTCAGAAATACGATAATTAAATTTGTACAGAAAACTTTAGAGAGTATATTACAAGGAAGCGGCGACGCAGGACAAATTGACAGCAATGGTGTAGAACCGAAATAAACCGTAATGGTATAGCGTATGGATACCTCATATAAAAGGTATGAGGTATCCGATTATGCCGCTTTGAATTTGACTGTGTTTTGTGATGAGGTGATTATTTTGAAAAAGGACGCTTATATGACTGCTGAATCGGTATTTGTAGTACCTACTATATTTGTCGCTATTATGCTGCTTATTTTTATGGGAATCGTAATGTATCAGCAATCCGCGCTTTACAGTCTTGCGGCGAGGTCGGCGTCAAGAGCGTCCATGATATATGTCACCTGTGCCAATGATATGGAAACGGGTAAAATAAGCGAAAGCGATTTTAAAAACAGGAACCCGTACAGATATATCTGGGATTCCGAAGCGAATAATAAGGTGTCAATACTTAACAGCTATGTTGCCGCAAATGTCGGAAACGGCGCGGCATACATGGGTGTGGATAAGACCGGAACGTACGCTTCGAGAAGCGGGGCGCTTTTTAAGAAGCTGTATGTAAAAATAAATATGGATTACAATAATCCGATTAAGGGTTTGGCGCGTATGTTTGGAATAGGCGAGTTATTTAAGGTTGACGTTTTTGCCACCGCGCCGGTTAGCGAACCTGTTGAATTAATACGGAATGTTGATATTGCGGGCGATTTACTTAACAGATATGCCTCAGGAGCTATGGAAAAGCTTAGCGGGATAAAGAATAAGATTATGGAGCTTAGCAATATTTTGAAGATAGAGTAAGGAGAAGGTTATGCATTTTACAGATAAGAGCCGCGCGGTGATATCCGTGTTTCTGATCATCACGATGATTCCGCTGCTTGGTCTTGCTGTAGTTCTGGTTGACGGCAGCAGAGTGCAAAGCGCGAAAATGATGGTTCAGGAGGCGTCGGACCTGGCGGCGATGAGCACTCTTGCCGGATACAACAAGGATTTGAAAAATGATTACGGGTTGTTTGCGCTGAAAAATCCCGGCAATGCACAGACGGTTTTTGAGTCGTATTTGAACAGCTCTTTAAAATCGGCTGTGGGCGGAGACAATGAGTATAGCGACAGAATGTATGAAGCGGTAAAGGGGCTGGTCTTTGACAACAGCAGTATAAACGGGTTTACAAATTTGTTTAATTACAATGTAGGCTCGTCAAATGTCAGCACACTGTATGACCTCAGCAAAAAGGACGTTCTCCAAAATCAGATTGTCGAATATACAAAATACAGAGGCGTGTATTTTCTCGCCGACAGACTGTCGCTGCTTGCGAATCTGTCGGAAATACAGAATGAATATGAGGATACAAAGAAAAGCTCCGAGCTTATGGAGGAAAAGCTTAACATAGATGAGGAAGCAGCTAAAAATGTTGAGGAAAAAATACAAAAATTGAATGAAAAAATACAAAAGTTCCACGATGCGATTGGAGGCGTAACAAATTCATCTGAAATAGGATCTGTAAAAAGCAATATGAGAAGCGCTATGGACGGCGCGGATAACGCGTACAGAAATCATATCGATGATGAGAATTGGGACGAGAATTTATCCATGGCATATAATGTGTATAATTCAAACGGACAGGTGACTACGCTGATGCAGCAGCTTGAATCGTCATGCAAGACGCTGGACAGTGCCGGAGCCGAGGCTTATAAAAAATTTGACGACATCAAGCTGAGCGATGTAACGGATATACAAAGCAGCATAGAAAATGAGATTACCAAATTAAAAAATTTTAAAACGGAAAAGGTTGACAGCAGCGACGCGAGCGTCGCGGAGGAAATGAAGGCTGATATAGACGAAACGCTTAAAAAATATGAAAAATATAAGAATGTCGTCCAGAGTCTGAAAACATATATGGAGAGCGCACAATACTCCGAGGATAAAAAGTACCTGAATATGTCAAAGTCTATGTACGGAAATACATACTTAGCGTTAAAGAACTCTCTTACCGATATTATGAACTCTCCGGCGTCGCTTAAGGAAAACGGTAAAAACAGCGTACAGTATTACGGTATGAAAATAGTTAATAATGAGTATAAGGTTGATAGGGCGTATATTCTTTCCGGTGATAACGCGAGACACAATTATTACGGTACACAGGCAAATCAAGGCTGCCCATGGTACAGCGATATGTGCGGAAAGGCGGCGGAACATATGCAAATGCTTGACGTATCGGATAATAGCGAGGAAGTTGATTACAGAGATAAGGCAAAGGAAACGGTAAGCGACGCTAACGAAAAAAAGGACAGCTTTACCGGAAACAAGATCCCCGACGGTGAAGCGGGAATACTTCCGTCCAAGGGAGCGTCGGAAAGAAACGATGAAAAGGAAAACTATGAGACGGATCCGGATAAAATGACGAAAAATACACATTCGGTTTTATCCAGCGCGGTGGACTGGCTTTCAGGGCTGGGAGAGGCGACCCGCGACGAGGCGCTTACATATTCGTATATATTCGGAATGTTCAAGACCCGCATGACGGGCAATGAAAAATTCAAGTCTTCGGCGAAACCAGAAAGCTGGAAGGATTATCATGTAAAATGGCGGTACGAGAATGACGACGGGGAACATGATCTCCGTGAAAAAGCAAAATCAGCACAGGACTCCGTTCTTAACGCGGAGGTTGAGTATATATTCGGCGGAAGCAAATCAGATAATGTAAATACTGCCTCGGTTTATGCGATTATATACGGAACGAGAGTCGCAAATAATATTGCGGCTGTATACGCAAATAAACAAGCGCGTCTTCAGTGCTATGAAATGGCGTGCGCTACGGCAGCGGCGCTTGCAGCCTTTGGGATCGTAATATCGCCCACGGTATACCAATGGATTTTTATTACGGCATGGGCTATCGCGGAAACGTGCGCAGAGATGGATTTTCTTGTAAACGACGGGTACAGGATTCCTTTGATAAAAACAGGCAGCAATCTTATGATACAAAGCTTTGGCGACGTCGCTAATCTTGAGATGAGATTGCAGAACAGCGTGAAAAACACGCCGATAAACGTCTGCTATGAGGAGTACTTGCTGATATTGATGTGTCTTATGACGAACTCCGAAACGAGAGTTATGAGGGTGGCTGATTTGATTCAGCTTAACATGAGGAAACGGCATGGCGACGACTTTTTAATGAAAGAGGCGCCGACATATATCATGGCTGAGACAGAGATTTCAATAAGCTATCTGTTTCGTCAGGTAAGTCAGTTTTCCGGCTTTTATCCGGGGAACGGAATAAGCTTTAAAAATACGATTTATCAAGGATACTGATGCGGAGGTATGTAAAAATGCGTAAGTCGGATTTCGACAAAAGCGGCGCTGTAATTACGGTGGAGGCATCAATTGCTTTCACTTGCTTTGCGATAGTGATGCTTACGATACTGTTCCTGATAAGAATTGTGTTTGTATATGCGCTTGTTCAGCATCAGATTAATATGGCGGCTAAGGAATTGGCATCATATAGTTATATTTACAGCGCTACAGGCATGATGGATATTGATGATAATGTGCAGTCTAATACGGCGGCGGCGGAAGGGTATTTTAATGAAAATGTGGGGAATATCGTGGACGGCGTAGACAGCATAATCTCGTTTGGAGAAAGCGTGTACAGCGCCGCGGATTCGGCGGCTGATATGGATATTGACGGCATGATAAGCAGCGCGGAGCAGGCGGGAAGTGATTATAAAGCAATGAAGGAACAATATCCGGAGTCGCTGAATTCCTTTAAAACGTTAATAAGCAATCCGAAAAAGCTTTTGAAAACCATAGGAAGTATATTTTTGGGAAATGCTGCAAGTGACGTGAAAGCGTTTTTGGGCGGCGAGGTTGTGCGAGCTATGATGTCGAGCTATCTGGAGGATATGAACAATTCCGGAGGAGCAAGCTATGGGGCGGGAGAAAGGCTGGAGAAGCTTGGAATAGTGGGTGGACTCAGCGGAATAGATTTCAGCCAATCGAGCTTTAATGAAACGGTTGACGGACAGCGGCATTGTATCGATATTGTGGCGTGTTATAAGGTGAAGCCTATAGCACCGATAAGTATTTATAAGGAGCTTGGCTTTATAAACAGAGTTACGGTGAAAATGTGGGTAGGCGGCGATGATTGATATAAAAATATATTTTATAGTTAAAAGCGTAGTATTGATTGGTTTTCTCGCGTATTTCTCGTATGAGGATATACGGGAAAGAAAAATAAGCAACAAGATGGTTGCCGTTATGGCTGCAGTCGGGTTAATCCTCGCGGTGATAACAATGTCGCCGGATATTATAATAAAATCTATTATATGCGGCGGAGCGGCGGGCGCATTGGCGTTCCTGACAGAACTGCTTTCACACGGAGGGCTTGGGCGCGGCGACGTGCTTGTGATTGCCGCGTTGGGAGTGTATATAGGCGATTTTTCAATACTTATAATTATATTTATAAGCCTGATTGTTTTGTGCCTATTCTGTATAGCAGGTATGTTGCTGAAAAAAATCAATATGAAAAGTAAGCTTCCTTATATACCGTTCCTGCTCATAGGCGTTATAATCGGCTCACTTATCTGATTGCGGGAATTAAGATATATGGGGAATTATAAATTTTACAATAAAGGAGAAGAAAATGGAAAATATTGCTGTTAAGGAAAGGGTGGCTTTGGGAGATAAAAACTTCCTTAAGATTGTTCCCAAACAAAATGAAATGCTTATCAATTATGAATTGCAAATGATAGCAGGGAATAAGATACCTACATTTCTTGAGATGTCGCGTCGGCAGAACAACGATGAGATCGCCCTTATGTATAATATAACAAATATGCGTTCATTAAGCGAAATTACAGCCGAGCGTAAGCTTACGCTTCAGGAGTTTAAAAATTTGCTTCGCGCTGCGGGAGAAGCGGAAATGAACGGACGCGCGTATCAGCTTGCGAATAAGGGGCTTGTTATGTCGTTGGATTATATATTCGTAGAGAATAGAAGTTCGGACATATATTTTGTATATCTCCCGATATATGAGGAGGACACAAATGCACGGGAATTGGGAGATTTGGTAAAACAGCTTATTTTAAACGGCAGGGTGGAGGCATCAAACGACATCTTTATAAGCAGAACAATTGATCTTGTAAACAAGCCGGATTTCTCTTATTCCGATGTGAGGGATTTTGTCAAGGAAAGACCCCCTGTAAGCGACAGATCGCGGGAATCGCGCCCTGCGCCGAAACCAATATCGGATAGCAGAGAGAAGCAATACCACGCGGATGAGCGTAGAAGGGAAGAATATGCACCGATTCCGCCCAAGCCCAAGGAATTGGATGAGGAACTGGTATACAAAGAAAAAAATATTCCCAAAAAGAAAGGCTCGTCACCTAAAAATTTTATATTTATTTTGGCGGCGGGCGTAATGGTTGTGATTCTTGCTATGCTTTACACAACCGGGGTATTTATCGAAAACGGACAGCTCCGAGCGGATTATCTCGGCGCGGCGGTTCTTATCTGCGGATGCGCGCTGTTCATTCTGTATAGGGAGTTGTTTGTGAATAAAAAGAAGAACGGACAGGCGGCGGATAATGCGAAAAAGAAGAAGATAGAAAGCGGAGATAAGAAAAAGCCGCCTATAGGCAAAATGCCTACTATGCCAAATAAGCCGGTTATGCCGAACAAGCCGCCTGTACAGAGGAACAAACCCGTGTCGGAGAAGAAACCGCTGCCGGAGAAAAAGCCTATACCGAGCAAACCGCCGATAAAAGCCGAAAAGCTACCGAAGAAGGCTCAGCCACCGGAGCCGCCGCAGAAACCGGAGCGGCCTGTGCAGGTTTGCAGCAGACCGGAGCCGGGTAGCGAGGACACCGAGGTTATGGACAGCGTAAACGACAGCGGCGCGTATCTCGAATATTTTGACAACGGAATACAGCAAAAACTAAATATAAATAAATCAAGCATTATTTTGGGGAAGCAAAAGAGCCGTGTGGATTATGATTTTCATGAGAATACCGTATCCAAGGTTCACGCCGAGATTTGTTCCGACAGCAACGGCTATTACATTAAGGATTGTCATTCGACAAACGGAACCTACATAAACGGCGGCTCAAGACTGATACCTGAGCAGCTATATCAGATTTACGACGGGGATACGATAAGAATTGCCAAAATTGAACTTATCTTCCATTGCTGATTTACGGGAGGAACGATGAAAAAGATTTTAACAAGTGTTTACAGCGGTACCGGTGATGTGCGAAAGGAAAATCAGGACAGTTTTTTGTGCAAAACGGGAAAAATCGGACGACATACAGCAGGACTGTTCATTGTCGCGGACGGCTGCGGCGGACTGGCGGACGGTGCTCAGATAAGTAAGCTGATTACAGCTAGCTTCAATAATTTTTGGGATACGGAGCTTGCAGCGCTGCTGCAGAACCGACGTATTAACAAGGATGAGGTAAACACGATTCTTGAACGAAGGCTTGAAAATATAAACAGGGAGGCGCTTGCCTTCGGGAATCAAATGGGCGCTAAGGTTGGATCGACAATATCGCTTATGCTGGTGATAGACACGGTATATTACATAAAAAATATAGGCGACAGCCGGATATATCGTGTGCGCTACGGAATGAAGCAGCTTACAGAGGATCAGACTCTTGTAGCGGATATGGTAAGAAACGGTGAGATAACACCGGAGGAAGCAAAAACTCATAAAAAACGGCATGTTCTGAGTATGTGCATGGGATATTTTGAGAGGCTGCGGATATACAGTGTCTCAGGATTAATACACCGCTGCGATAATTATATTATATGCTGCGACGGCTTATATAACTATCTGAGTTCCAAAGATATGCGAAGTACAGTGTTCAGGCGCAGGACAAGTAGGTTTGAAAGCGTAGCTGGAGATATGCGGAATATGATAAAAAAAGGCGCCGCAAGAGATAATGTTACGGTTATCGTTCTGAGATTTAAGGGGAATTATTGGTGATAGGTAAATATATAATAGGATTTGTCTTTGTCATCATTGCTCTTGTGCAGGACATCAGATTTTACAAGATAAAAAACAGACCGGTATTGATATTTTTGGTAATTAGCCTTATAGTGGACTGTTACTTTGATGGCACCAGGGGATTAGTCGATGGGCTCATTGGCGGGGCGGTACCTCTTGTGCTTATTCCGTTGTTTGCAGTGGGTATGCTCGGTGCAGGAGATATAAAAGCGTTCTGTGTACTCGGAAGTCTTTTTGGAGCGATAGGAATATTGGAAATAATAATATTTTCGGTAATTTTTGGCGGCGTTATAGCGTTTAGCTGCATGGTTTTCCGAAAAAACGGCTTTAAAAGATTCAAGACGTTTTTTGAATATCTGAAGATGTGCTTTATTTTAAAGAAGCCGATGCCGTATCAAAATCACATGGAAAAAGATGCGGTTTTCCGTTTCGCATACGCAATAGTGGCGGGCTTTACGGCATATGCAATATATAATTTTGCCGTTGTTGTATGAGGTATATAAGTTATAAAGGCGTGGGGATTGTTATGAGCGATTACAAGAATTTTTATGACAAAGAACAAATGTCCGATAATGTGGATGCGCTTATGAGCGACATGACGGAAACAACTTTGGACAGACGCAGAAAAGACGAGGACGCGCTCGCATATATACGCGACAGACAGCACGGAAAAGAGGCGAGCGCCAAATCAAAATCAAGCATTTTCGGAAAAATAAAGAAAGCAGTATCGAGCAAAAAGAAATCTTCGCTGAAATATGATATGGAAGAGGTTTATCGGGCTTATGGAGAGAGTATGCATACGGCTAAGCCCGCAAATACGCCGGCATATGATAATTCGTATGCTGAAGAGGCAACCGTGGTAATGGATGAAGAAGATGATGACGCTACTGAAGTTATGGGAGAAAATTTCCCGTTGGCGTTGCTTCGATGCGGGGACAGGGTTTTTGAGCTTTTTGACGGTTCGAGACTCACTATTGGCTCAAAGCGTGATGCGAACGATGTTGTTATAGACAGCCGGAGGGTAAGCCGCAGCCATGCTGAGATTGTATGCAGGGATGGTGAAATATACATTTCCGACCGCGGCTCGACAAACGGGACATATATTAACGGTTCTCATGAAACGGTGCCGAAGGGTATATATGCAACCGTAAAACCCGGAGACTCTATAATTCTGGCGGATACAGAAATTTATATTTGTGAATACGGAGGGAAATATGATTGAATTTAATAATGTAAGCAAGCTTTATCAAAATTCGCAAACATGGGCGCTGAGTGACATAAGCTTTCAAATCAATCCGGGAGAATTTGTATTTATCGTAGGTTCATCCGGAGCAGGAAAATCAACGATAACAAAGCTCATCACGGGAGAGGAAAGCGCCACGGAAGGCGAGGTAATCGTGAATGGCATATCGGTAGGAGCGCTTACGGTAAAGGAACTGCCGTTCTTCAGGCGTTCAATCGGAATGGTATTTCAGGATTTCCGGCTGTTGTCCTCGATGAATGTGTTTGAAAACGTCGCGTTTGCGCTCAGAGTGCGCGGCGCGAGAATGAGTGAAATAAAACGGGTTGTGCCTAATGCACTTGCGATGGTGGGGCTGAGTGATAAAATGACTGCCAAACCGAGCGAGTTGTCCGGAGGAGAGCAGCAGAGAGTGGCGCTCGCGCGGGCTATGGTAAATAATCCGCCGCTGCTTGTGGCGGACGAGCCTACGGGAAATCTTGATCCTCAGATGTCAAGGCATATAACAAGCTTGATGGAGGAAATAAACAGCAGAGGAACAACGGTTGTTGTTATAACGCATGACAGGGAAATAGTGAATGAGTTCAGGAAGCGCGTTATAGAAATAGATACGGGCTATGTTGTGCGAGATGAATTTCATTCGGGATATTAAGGAGTTACTATGGATTTATCAAATATTACATACTATATAAAAACCGGAATAAATGACGCTAGAATAAACAGCGCGATGTCTGTATCAGCTATTATTGTAGTTATTGCGGGCATATGTGTTTTCGGTATATACTCGCTTGTTTCAGCAAACATTTCATATATAAGCGAGCAGCTGTGCAATCAATTTTCAATAACGGCGTATATAGAAAAGGGCACTCCGGAGGACAGAGCAGGAGAAATAAAGAATGAGATAAGCAGTATCAACGGGGTTAGCTCGGTGGAATATGTTTCGGAGGCGCAGGCATTGGAGGAATGCCGCGAGATGTTCGGTGACGACGCCGGATTCCTTGAAGGACTTGACGAGGACAATCCGCTCAGGGGGTCTATGGTTATTACAATGAATAATATTTCAAATTCCGCCAATATCGCAAAGGAAGTGGAAAAGGTAACAGATGTTGTGTGGGTGAAGGACGACAGCGGGCTGGCTGACCGCCTTACCGCGTCAACTGCATTTGCACGTCATGGAATGCTTGTTCTGATGGCAGTATTCTTCGCAATATCACTGTTTATAATCGCGAACACAATAAGAATCACAATACTTGCCAAACAGAATGATATACATACCATGCGGTATCTGGGAGCAACAAATAGATTTATTGTTATTCCATTTGTTGCGGAGGGAGTTATTTTAGGAATAATCGGAGCCGTGATTGCTTATATCGTAACGATTTTATGCTATGCGTACATTTCGTCGAAGCTTTTAGGATTTTTAGGAGATACAGTAATGATATACGGAGCGCTTGAAGCGGCGTTGCCGCTTGCGGTTGAGTATGTGGTTTCGGGCATTCTGATAGGCGGACTCAGCTCAGCATTCCCTCTTGTAAAATATATGAAGGTGTGAGGATATAATTATGAAAAAAATCACAGCAATTATACTCGCGGCTGCATTATTTTTAGTATCAGGATATTCAGCTATGGCAGACGACAATGAAATCAAGAATGAAATAAATTCTGTCAACAGTCAGATTGCCGCAATAGATAAGGAAATAGAAGAGCTTGAATCACAGAAATCAAGCAAATCAAAGGAAATTGTTAAAATAAATTCTGAATTAAGCGAGCTTAGCGCAAGTATTGAGGACATAAAAGCGAAGATAAACGAAAATACCGCTGCTCTTAATCTTGCGGAATCACAGTCGCAGGAAAGCTTTGATAAGTTTTCTGAAAGGCTGATGCTGGCGTATGAGCAGGGTTCAAACGCTTATATTGCCCTTTTGCTCGGCTCGGAGGATTTGTTCGATATGATAGAACGCATCAACCTGATTAATGAAATATCGTCCCATGACAGAGAAATATATCAGAAGTATAAGGATAATAAGGACACGATTGCGTCGAAGCAGTCGGAGCTTGTTTCAGAGCAGGAGGCGCTTGAAAGCCAAAGCGGAAAATTTAATGAAGAGCTTGCGTCGCGGAGCGCGGAGCTTGCCGATATAGTTTCCAAAATCGGCAGCAAGAATACTGAAAAAAGCACGCTCAACTCAAAGCTTGAGGGGCTGAACACATCGCTTTCTTCCATGAATTACGCGGACAAGCTTTTCGCGGAGGCGGAGAAGTATTTGGGTATGCCGTATGTTTTTGGCGGCTCGACGCCGGAAACATCATTTGACTGTTCCGGATTTGTATGCTACGCGACAACACATTCGGGAGTGTACGACCTTCCGAGGACCACTGCGCAGGGCATATATGATCAGTGCATAAAAATTACACCGGCTGAGGCTAAGCGGGGAGATATAATATTTTTCCAGGGAACATATAACGCGGGAGAAACAGTGACTCACGTAGGCTTTTATGCGGGTGACGGTAAGATGCTGCACTGTGGAAATCCGATACAATATACCAGCACACAAACGTCGTACTGGCAATCGCACTTTTACGCGTTTGGGCGTTTGAAGGTTCAGTAATAAAAAATTGCCGGGGGGGGCAAGGAAAGGAGCATATATTTTATGAGTGAAATTTCAAACGAGATGTTGTTTTACGGCGGCTTGGCAATAGCCGGACTGGCGGCTGTAATACTGATAATATTTCTTATTGTATTTTTTATAGGCAAGATAAAGCTTAATTTGAAATTTGATATGGAATATGGGGCAAAACCCAAAAAAACAAAAAACAAGAAAAGGAGATAGTCAATGTCAGAAATAATTGCTTCAACCTATGAGATTATAGACAGAATAGGTTCCGGCGGTGGCGGAGTAGTATATCTTGCAAATCATTTGCGTCTGAATAAAAAGGTTGTACTGAAAGCGGATAAAAGACAGCTTAAGACCCGTGAGGATATTCTGCGGCGCGAGGTTGACGCGCTGAAAAATCTGAGTCATACATACATACCGCAGGTATATGACTTTTTTGTAAGTGATGAAACGGTTTATACTGTCATGGATTACATAGAAGGCGAGAGCCTTGATAAACCGTTGAAACGAGGTGAGCGTTTTTCGCAACCACAGGTTATTGAGTGGGCGAAAGAATTATTGGAGGCACTGTGCTATCTGCATAGCCCAACACACGGAGATCCCCCGAGAGGAATCGTTCACAGTGATATAAAGCCCGCGAATATTATGCTCACCCCTATGGGGTCTATTTGTCTTATTGACTTTAATATCGCTCTTGCGCTGGGTGAAGAAAATGTTGTCGGAAGAAGCGCGGGATACGCATCGCCGGAGCATTACGGATTGGATCTCTCGGACGATACCCCCATAATGGACGGTATGACAGAGCTTATGGAGAATGACGATGCCACAATTCCGATGAACGGGTCCGAGTACAGTTCTTCAAGCAAAAAAATTGTAATACCCGACACGCGTTCCGATATATACAGTTTGGGCGCAACGCTTTATCATTTATTGTCGGGAACAAAACCGGCAAAGAACGTATTTGAGGTGGTTCCTCTTTCGGAAAAGGAATTTAGCCCCCAGATAGTGAAAATTATCTCAAAGGCGATGAATCCTAATCCAAACAAACGGTATCAGTCCGCAGAGGAAATGCTTTACGCGCTGAATCATTTACGGGAAAATGATCCGAGAACAAAACGCCGCAAAAGGACATTCGCAATTGTGGTACCAATTCTTGCGGTGGTTATTGCGGGAGGAGCGTTTACGGCTTTTACGGGTCTGAAAAGAATGGAATCCGAGCAAAAAGCTCTGACGCTTGCCGAATATTCACAAAACGCTCTTGATGATGGCAATATAGATATGGCTGTGGAATACGCGCTTGAAGCGCTGCCTCAAAAGAAGAGTCTGTTTATTCCCGAATATACCGCGCAGGCGAAAAAGGCCTTGTCTGATGCGTTGGGTGTATACGATTTATCGGACGGATATAAGCCGCAGCACGTGATCGAACTGCCGTCGGAAACATTGAAAGCATATTTATCGCCAGATGGTAAAACCGGTATCGCAGTATACGCATTTTCCGCAGAGCTTTTTGATACCGAAACGGGCGGAGTTATAGACACCCTGCCTCTGGCGGAATCGGCTCTTTCTGATGCGGTGTTTGTCGATAATAATACGTTGGCTTATGCGGGAGCGGACGGAATAAGTTTGTATAATATTGAAAAGAAATCGGTTGTGTGGACGGGAAAGCCTGCGACCCAGATAGCGGTATCGGCTGACGGAAAAACTATTGCCGGTGTATATAGAGACGAGAGTTTCGCGACAGTATACGATATAAGCGGAACGGAAAAAGCAACAGTCTCTTTTGAGGCGAATAAGCAGCGTGTAGTCGGGAACGATACCTTCGTAGATCCAAAGGACAACCTTCTGGCGTTGAATAATAACGGTCAGTTTTTGGCGGCAAGCTTTGAAAACGGGGGTTTGATGGTCTTCGACACAACAGATGCAGAAAACAGCGTTGAAATATACGACCAATCTGAATTTACGCATTTTGAAGGTGGTTTTAACGGTCAGTATTTTGCATTTTCGTCAACTACGGATGGGTCATCAGTGTTTGCCGTTATCAATATGGAGCAGATGGCTCAGGAAGGTGGATTTGCGCTTGACAGCAGAATAGGCGTAAACGCAGATGAGAGCGGCATATATATATCCAACAAAAGCACAGTAGTAAAAATTCATCCTGTTACAGGCGACCAGCAGGAGGTCGCGTATGCGGACTCGGATGTGCGCATGTTCTCGACGGATACGCAGAATACAATAGTCGCTACGGAGAAAAACGATTATATATTATATGATAAGTCCGCCGTGCTTATCGAGCAGCATAATGCCGGTCAAACGGAGTGCTCATTTGTTGATATTGCAGGTGATTACGCTATAGTTGCGGGAAGGGATACGCCGAAAATTCGGGTACTTAAAAGAATTGACCGCAGCAGCGACGATATTTTCAGCTATGATAAAAATTATTCACATGACGAGGCGAGGTTAAGTGCTGATAAATCAACGGTAATGCTGTTTGACTATAAAGAATTCCGCTTATACGGCGCCGATGGCAGTATGATTAAAACTGTGTCTATTCCCGATGCTCAAAATGTATATGACCAGCAGTATGTGAAGGAAAGCGGAAATCTTGCCGTTATATACAATGATGCTTTGAGGATATATTCGGGAAAAACAGGAGATGCTGTATTTGACGAATCGGGGTTAAAATCTGTATTTTACGCCCCGTACGGCGTTAGTATTCTTGATAAGGACAATAACCTCAGGCTGATTGATTTAAACAGTGGTGAGGAGATTATGTCGGAAAAGGCAGAGGGTGATTATGCTGCGTACTGCGGTATGATAGTTGATGATAAATTTTTGAACGAAGGGGAATTGATAGGCGCCGCTAAAATAGGCGACGAATATGTGTTTGCCGTTGCGAATGGTGATATATGTGCCGTCTTTGACAATTCGGGAAACAAAAAATTTGAAATCCCCGTTCAAGATCAAAGCGAGGCGTTTTTCACCGATGCAGCTGTTATTACGTCGCCGCTTCATGGAACGCCCGCGGCGTACAGGTTATCTGACGGCAGTAAAATTGCGGATTTGGAGGTTGATTCGTATCTGACATATATTACCCAGCTTAATGATTACGTTATGAGTGAGTATATATCCGCATCGGGCGAAAGATACGCAATTTTACTTGATCCTAAAAGCTTTGAACCGTTAGCGAGACTGCCGCAGCTGAGTGATATATCAGACGGGGAACCGATATTTGATTATTACAAGGGAACACTGCGTCGTACGCATATTTATTCTATAAATGAATTAATTGAAATTGCGAAAGAAGGTGATAATGCATAAATATCATGACCTTTTTACGGCATTGTAAGATGAAAAGCAAATTAATGAAAGGAGATTATGCAATGCAAAGAAAACTTGCAAAGGTAATATCATTGTTGACAGCAATAATGATGTCAATGGCGCTGATACCAACATTAGCGCTTGGCGCGGAGGACGCGGGCGACAGCGATATAGAGCTGACTTCGCTTCTGCCGCTGGAGGAAGTAGATGCCAAATTGGATTTGAGCAAAGAGCTGCCTGCTTCACTGAAGAACATCAAAGTTTCTGATGTTATATCAAAGCTCGAAGATGAAGAGGGAAACCCGATTCAAATAGATCCTGCCGCAACAACCGTGTGGGAGGAGGTTCTTGACGAGAACGGCGACTGGGAGTATGATAAGTGGAATGTTCTCGGTATGGACGATACTATGAATATGCTGGCGGCGTATTCATATGATTATAGCACAAGTATGCAGCTTATTGTTGGCTCGGGAAATCAGCTTGATCCCGACAATATAAGATATATTGTGAATGTCTTTCTGCCGGATTTGAGAGGCGTATATAATATCGATTTATATGAGCAGACCGTAAGCGAAGGCACCGATGGGGCCGATGGGGAAACCGTAAGAAGCAAAATACCTGCGAGGATTGTAAAATCTCGTATGGGGCAGATTCAGGAAGACAACACATACAAATATATTCCGTACTACTATTTATCGGTAGGGCCGAAGTATTCCGCGGATAATGACTATTATATGAATATTTCCTTGAATGAGAGCTTGTATCCCGGATATACAATAAAGGTATACAGCGGATTATATGATACAGCCGAAGAGGCGATAGCAGCTGCGGAGGCGGATGGCACAATAGATATTACTGATAAGATAACCAATCAGGATATGACCAAGGCGGACGCCGGATATAAAAATAAATGGGCTGATTGGAGCGCGATGAAGGATTTAACTGTTGTTTATTTCAAAGACGGTAATGCGATCTATGCTGACAGCTTCGAGCTTGGCGTAAATCCGAGAGAAAATAATATATATAACCGTGGACTATCTACCACTGATGACAACGGAAACACACAATACGTAGGCGCATATTCTTCATCGCGATATGATTATAAAGATGATGGCAGCGGTGCATATGTTGAGGTTATAACGTACACACTTAAATCGGAATACCCCACAGACGCGGAATATAGTTTCTGTATGTACGGATATAACGGGGAAACCGAAGAGCAGGATGCATCCTTTGTAAAAAAAGCGGTTGTGGGTCATTATGACTCGCTTGAGGCCGCCGAAGAACAGTCCGATATAAAGGACCAGCTCTTTGGCGAATCGGGATATAAAGCCAATTTCAGCGGCGAAGGCGTTGATATTACTGTTTTTGCTGAAGATCAATATTGGCAGTTTACGATTATTGCGGCTGACAATGAAGTTGAACCCGAACAACAACCTGATGACGCGCCGCCGGTGGGCTCAAGCGATCGGTATTTCAGAGTAACCGATATTTGCGATAAGGACGGGAATGAACTTCGCGACTCAGAGAGCTACGGCTCTTTGGCGTATGTTGTTCCGTATGAGCATGATACATATTACAGCAACGGTTATCAGGCGGTTCTTATTAATGATAAGGATGTTGATTTGACCGCGTTAAGACCGAAGGTATATCTGGGAGAAAACGCTAAGGTATATCATGACGGTGTTTTGGAGGAAACTACCGGATCTTACGGACAGATTCTTACGAGCCAGGATTTCACGGCTGTTCCGTCTGACCTGGCTAAGGATCCGAGAAATTCGGTAAAGTATACGGTTTCAGCCGAAAATCATATAGACCAGAAGAATTATCATCTTACGGTTGTAAAGAAAACAGCTGACGCTCAACTGTTTGTAAACGGACCGGATGAGAGAGAAATATTCCTTAATGACTATTATGACAACATACACGATATTTTTATCGCGAATTTAGGAGAACAGCAGCTTACCGGTATAAAAGCCGAGCTGGTGGATGCGCAAAACGTAAAGCTGGACAATTACTGGACAGTAGGCGGCGACGGTAATGACACTCTTGCTCCGTTTACTACAACGTCAACAACATTCGATACATACCATGGCGAGCTTGCCAATGTTGCTAAAATCAGACTTATTCCTGACGGCGAGGGCGACATCAGCGGTACATTAAAGATTTCAGCCGACGGTCAGGAAACAAGGGAGATTAAGCTTACAGGTAGAGCGGGTAACCCCAAAATTGACACTGAGGAGCTTCGTACCGCGGTAAAATACGTACCGTATCAGTCAATAATCACAACAAACAATATGCATGATTGGAATAAAGTAACGTTCTCTCTTTATAGTGGCAAGCTTCCCGAGGGTGTTACATTAATGCCGAGCGGTGAACTATATGGCGTGCCTAAGACACAGGGCGATTTCCCGATAAAGGTAAGGGCGCAGTATAGCTATAGCCAATTTTCATCTTCAATAGCGTCGTTTACGTTAAGTGTATTGAATAATACAAACGAAAACGTTGACGCACAGACGGACGAGGGTTATGAGATTATCACCCGCGTTCCGGACAGCAGGACCGACTATTCGGAGCAGGTATTTGAATTTGAATACGATTATGCGGAGCATAGCGATGAATTCCAGGGCTTCTGGCTTGATGGTGAAAAGCTGATAAAGGATGAGGATTATACCGTAGACGCAGGAAGCACAAAAATAACAATAAGGGCGCAGACAATGAGCAGCGCTGGCGCGGGAACGCATACCATAGCGGCTGAGTATCGTTCAAAGAGTACAAATGAGGTTAAGAAAGCAGCGCAGAACTATACAAGAGGAAGCAGCAGCGGCAGCGGCGGCAGCGGTGGCGGCGGCACCGGTGGTGGCGGCAGCTACCCGAGCAGCTACAAGGTATGGTTTGAGGTAAACGGCGGCGCATGGCTTGATGAGATTACGGTAAAGCGCGGACAGGTAGCGAATCTTCCTACGCCTGAGAGAGCCGGTTTCATATTTGACGGCTGGTATACAGACAAAGCATTGACAAAGCCGTATGACACAAACAAGAAAGTAACCAGTACAGTAACGCTTTACGCTAAGTGGATTGAGGAATACACCATCTGGTTTATAGAAAACGGCGGTGAGCCGCTTGAGGACATCCATGTAAAGAGCGGTGATACGGCGCCTGAACTTCCAACGCCGGAGCGAGCCGGAGCCATTTTCGACGGATGGTACAAAGACGAAGCGTTAACGCAGAAGTACGATCCAAGCGAGCCCGTAATGCAGTCAATGTCGCTTTATGCCAAATGGCTTGACGACGTTCCTCCGGAGGGGGCAAGCGGATTCAGAGATGTAAATGAAACAAACTGGTTCTACTCCGATGTTGATTGGATATATGGCAAGGGCTTGATGGTAGGCACGAGCAATATAACATTTGAACCTAATACAAATATTACAGGCGGAATGGTCGTAACGGTGCTTGCGAGATTAGCGAATGTGAATGTTGACGATTATGCTCAAACGACATTTGATGATGTATTTGAGGGAGAATGGTACACACCGTACGCGAAATGGGCAAAAGCGGTTGGACTTGTTGACGGCATTCCGTTTAATCCGCCCACCGTGATTTCGAGAGAATGGGTAGGTATAGTGCTTACCCGTTATCTGGATTATATGGGCGTTAAATATGAGCTTAACGACGGGGAAGTGCATTTTACTGACGAAGCGGATATTTCTCCGGAGGCTCGTGTGCCGCTGCAGACATTATTTAAACTTGGAATATTCAAGGGTAGGGGAGAAAATATAATTGATCCTCAGAGCTTTACAACAAGAGCTGAGTTTGCGGCACTTATACGTCGTTTGGACGATTGTGTAAACAAGTAATATCATATAATAACACCAGTAAATACAGTGATCGTTTATAGCGGTCACTGTATTTTTTGTGTGTCCGAGCCGGTGTTCGACGAATATGGGCGCGGCAGATCTTTTTATGCCGCCGGTAATACCGTAATAAATTTTAAAATAAATTTTAATAGAATAAAAATAGCGGCTTTCACATTGTATCGACAGTGAAAACAAACGCTGTGTACATGGCAAAATTGATTCCATACCCTCATATATTCATAGATTTTTATTCTCTCACCGCCTTTGCGTCCGCGAATTTTAGGCACAAATCCGGCAGGTTTATCCCCGACGGGACGGACGACCTGCGCGGGATCGGCATCGCGCATATATTCATATCCCGTAACTGCGCCAGGCCTGCGGACGGTTTTTTATACCGTGCGTCCATGATCCCCTTATGCACCGCGGCATATTTGGTAAATTCCTTTATTCGCCGCTTTGTCCTGTCAATAAGATTGGATTGGTCAACCATGTCCGCTATTTCATCGAGCCGGAAATACGTATACGACAGCCCCAGCCGTTTCAGCTGCGTTGTAAACATATATGTTCCCATTTCCGGCAGATTATCAAAAAAATCCTCTATCGACTTTAGCTTAAACTTTCTTCTCAATATCTTTATATAGTTTTTCCCGCACCGTATCTCGCACCTGAGAATATTCGGGTTCCAGTCAATATGCAGATTTTCCGTTTTTATCTGATAAATCTTGTTGTAAAACGAAACCTCAACATAATCCGGATGAGTAAATGTCGCCTCTGTCCTTGGCATAACATACCTGCCTGCCCGTTCGTCGTAATTCATTTTTTGAATGTATTTGTTGTTGGCGATATATGAGACGTTTATGAGCCATATTAATTCCGGTACGGTTTCCGGCTTCTCGAATAATATATTTGAGCAAAAATCAAACCGTGTCAATATGCAGTCGTTCAGCCTCGGCAGGCTGTCTGATACGGATTCCAGAAGTTCGTTTACTCTGTCAAATATATCGTATGTTCTATTGGAATGAAAAAGATTTATATAATCATTCCCGTTATTTATTCGTGTGGGATTTACGCGATATGTCAAATGATATATGAACCCGTCGTCAATATCCCGCTTATAGAGGTATATCGTGATACCGTTACCGGACAACCCGTTAAATATTTTTCTGTCCCTTGTTTTTGTGTCCTTGTAATATGCGGAACCGTATTCTTTGAATTTTTCGTTAATAATTCTGAATCTATCGCCGTACAGATACGTACCGGCCTCGAAGGTATGAAATGTCAAAATTATCACCTCCGTTATGTATAAATTTTTCCACAAAACCGTTTTGAAAAAATTGCATGAAATTTCAGATATAACCGGCTGAATGATGATTACATTAAAGTTAGAGCATTTATAGTTTATCATTTTGTTCGCCCTATATAGACCCCGTTAAATAATTTCAAACAGGTTCAAACATTAAAATAAATGCGATTGAATTAGTTTAATTCAGTATAACGAACACCATGGAAGGAGTGTCAAAATGTATATTAACGACAGTGAATTACCCGCGGTACTGACATTCGCGGAAACAAAGGATTACCTGTACATCGGCAGGAACACGCTGCTGAATCTGTTACACAGCCGGGCGTTAAAGGGCTTTCGCGCCGGTAAGCAATGGCGTATAAAAAAAGAGGATTTGATCGACTTTACCGAAAGAGATAACTGGTAGGGAACGGATCCCGGCGGGAACCCGCGGTACGGATTCCCGTCAGATGCGTATAAGCTACTCCTTCCTGCCGATAAGATAGAGCAGGGCGAGCATTGGCGCGAACGCAAGGCACAAAATCTTTTTCATTGGTAACACCTCCTACCACAGTAAAATCAATATTTTTTTCAGACCCTTTAAAATATTCCGAATCATATCTCCGCCTCCCTTCAATGTTATCAGGGAAATAATATATAATTAAAATCCGTAAAGTGCCGGATTTCCTTTATACATTCTCTTTTCGGAATAATTTAAAGGAGGTCTTTGACATGGACGAAAAATTAATTTGCGGGTTATGCTCCGGCAGGTACCCCGCATCTCGGAACGCCGTGGCGGACGGCGTGAACCTCTGCCCGGAATGCGCGGCGACGCAGACGGTGATATGCCGCTGCTGCGGGAACCTGATACTGCGCTCCAACGCGGTGGACGGGGATTTATGCGAATGCTGCTACGAGGAGGATTACGTCCGCTGCACGGACTGCGGCGCGATAATCCCGTATAATGAGGCGTGGTACCTGCCCGGTGACAGGGATATGCGCGAGAATCCGTACTGCTACGGCTGCTACATGAACGAGCGGCATAATCCTATCAAGGAGTACTGCTACAAGCCGGTGCCGATTTTCTACGGCAACGGCAAGCGGTATTACGGCGTGGAGCTTGAAATGGACGACGGCGGCAAGGACGAGGACAACGCGGAGACACTGCTGAACATCGCAAACCGCGACGCGGAGCATATGTACATCAAGTATGACGGCTCGATCGAGGATGGGTTCGAGTGCGTGACACATCCGATGACGCTCGATTACCATATGCGGAAAATGCCGTGGAGGGAGCTGCTGGACGAGGCGATTGCGATCGATTATCTCAGCCACCTTGCAGAAACATGCGGTCTGCATGTACATATTAACCGCTCTGGTTTGGGCGATACATATGATGAGCAGGAATGCACGATTGCGAAAATCCTGTATTTCTATGAGAAATTCTGGAATGAGATTCTGAAATTCAGCCGTCGGACAGAGCGGCAGGTCCTGCAGTGGGCGAATCGTTACGGCGGCGGATTGATTAATCCGAAGGAAACATTAAAGCACGCCAAAAGCGCACATCTGGGACGGTACACTGCAGTCAATCTCGAAAACGAAAACACGATTGAGATGCGGATTTTCCGGGGTACGCTTAAATATTCTACCTTGGCGGCAACACTGCAGTTTGTTGATGCGGTATGCGATACGGCGGTTTCATTGACCGATGAGGAATTGCAGAACCTCACATGGCTCGATTTTGTGCAGCGGATCCCGGCGGAAAAACGCGAGCTGATCGGCTACCTCAAGAGCCGCAATCTGTACGTCAACGACCCTGTTTTCGATGACGGGGAGGTGTGATTATGTGCGGAATTTATGGCGTGTTAAGCTACAAGGACGGACTGACGGACATAAACAGTCTTGTTGAAGAATTGGGCTTTCAAAGCGAGGAGCGCGGCATGGACGCGACAGGTGTTGCGTATGTTACGAACGGTAAAATCCGGGTACATAAGCAGGCGGTCTGCGCCCACAAATTCAAGCCGCATGTTCCGGTTAATGCCGATGCGGTGATCGGTCATACCCGGCATAGCACACAGGGCGATAAAAGCTGGAACTACAACAATCATCCGTGGCGCGGTAATGTCAAAAACGGGCAGTTCGCGCTGGCGCATAACGGGATTATCACGAATGACGCGGAGCTACAGAGCGAATATGGATTCAAGAGCAAAATCCAGACCGATTCGTTTGTGGCGGTGCAACTGCTTGAGAGGGCGAACAAAATCGATTTTGACAGCATAAAATTTATGGCCGAGGCGGTCAGGGGCAGCTATAGCTTTAATCTGCTTGACAATCTCGGCAACATTTATCTCGTAAAGGGCGACAGTCCGATCAGCATCGTTCACTTCAAGAACCGCGGCGTGTATGTTTTCGCATCAACGCCCCATATACTGTGGCGAACGCTTGTCGAGTCAGCATTGTTTGCGGAGCTTCGGAACGGCTGCTTTGAGGAAATCGTGATGCACGAGGGCGATATTCTGAAGATAACGAGCACCGGCGATACGGAGTGGGGACATTTCAAGTACACGGAGTCGTTCGGTATGCACTGGTATGATTACGGAGAGGGCTACGGCTCGTCATACGGTACGGAGTATCTGGACGATATCAAGTCCGTCGCCTCCGCATACGGCATGGACCCGGACACGATCCAGGCGATGTACGACGATAGATATACCCTGGACGAGCTTGAGGATTTGCTCTACTGCGGGGAGGAAATATGACGTGTGTGCCAATAGGGTCGGTAAAAATTTTGGGACGTTCCAAAATAGGAAAACCGACTCTATTGGCACACTTTTTTTGTGTCTCATTAGGGTACACCCTAATGGGACAGTATTGGAGGTTGATTTTATGAAAATTGGTTACATACGGGTATCTACCGCCGAGCAGAATACCATCCGGCAGGAGATATTAATGAAGGAACTCGGCGTGGACGAAATCTACATTGATAAGATGAGCGGCAAGAACACCAACCGTCCGCAGCTGAACGCGATGATTGACTATGTTCGACGTGGCGATACGGTTATCGTGAGCGAAATTTCAAGATTTGCGAGGAACACCAAAGATTTGCTCGAATTAATAGAAACGCTCAGCAGCAAGGGCGTGGAATTTGTGAGCAAAAAGGAATCGATTGACACGACCACGCCGACGGGAAAGTTTATGCTTACGATATTCGGCGCGGTGGCGGAGCTGGAGCGCGAGTATATCCTTCAACGACAGCGCGAGGGAATCGCGGCGGCGAAGGATATGGGGAAGTATAACGGACGAAAGAAGAAGGAATATTCGGACACCGACCGGGTTATGGCAAAATGGCGCGACGGCAAAATCACCGCCGCCGCTGCAATGAAGGAGCTGGGCATGAGTAAGAGTACATTTTACCGGCGGGTGAGATAAGTTGCCTTAGCCGGTCAGACATTCCGGTCCTACTATGCTTATATGCATTTTAATCAATATTTAAATCCAATCAATATGCGCCAAAGGAAGCTACTATCATTTTTATAATATATTCTTTTGGCGCAATTTTTTGGATTCAGAATATATAATCATCATAAATCTATCGTATCTGTTACATATTCTTTAAAATAAGTTTGGTAAATATTATTTCATTCATATTTCTTTTAAAACACTCTATCAGATCTTGACCGATTTTATAGTAGTCCTCAAACAAATGTCTTCTTAACATTTCAATGTCTTCCGAGTCCAGTTGTATACCCGCAATTGTTTCAGATAGCTCGTTAGTGTAATATTCAAATACGATCTTAAAAAATTCATCGGGCAGTACCATTTTTTGCAATTGAGGATAATAACGGATAAAAAAGTCCTTAAAAATGGTGTTGTCATGCAGACTTAGTATGCTTTTCGTGAATTTATCGAATTCTTGTTCTAATTTTATTCTGCGTTTGAAAATCTCATATTGCCCACTGTATAAAGCTATATAAGAATTTATTATCTCCATTGCGAGTCTTGCAGAGAATTCGTGTATATCTATATGACTATTTTGTTCCTTGATTTGTTTATTATGCTCATAATTCTTTGCGTCTCTGACGATTAATATTTTTTTGCTGTTGCTGTTGCTGAATGGAGTGTACCCGGTAGCGCTGAAGGTTTGCTTCATGAGTGGTTTGTCGGCATAAGTGCCGTCTGATGTTTGCTCTTTCACGACTAACGCCCTGCATATGGCAATGATTACCTTTACTGGCGCCGGTGGAGTAATATACTTGTCGTGACGGCTGTGTCTTGTTTCCAATGTTGCGAATTTATATACACGAGTTATATTGGCACAGTTTTTTAACAGCAGCGTTTTTCTATTTTCCAGTGGCTCGGCTGAACCGGCAAACACCAAATCAAGAATATCGTCAACGTGCTTCTCTACGTATTTACCTGCATCCAAAACGGTTGCTTCATCCGCATCGTCTTCGTTATGAGTATACAGATTAACCAGGTTCCTTGAATCGGCAAATAAAAAATTAGGAGCTGTATCAATGGGGGTTGCATATTTGTTTGCGTCAGATTTAGATATTTTACGCATATAGCAGTCGAATGCGTTAACAGTACCTTGCGGCATAAGAGGCGTATCAATGGGATATGCGTATTTATCTGCATCATATTTAGATATTTTACGCGTATAGCAGTCGAATTTGTTAACGGCGTCTTGCGGAATTTGAATATTATATTTCTTTATAATATTTTTAAACAAATATTCATTTGTGTATATTTGAGAATTTAGCAACCCAATCAATCGTTGAGCATGCACAATTTGAAAAAATATTTCAAACACGTTTGAACTATATCTATTGGCACTGTTTAAAGCATTTTTGACACGATCAAGCTCTGCACAAACCTGTTTGCAGTAATCCTCAGTGAAGAAGTCAATTCCTTTAAATTGATATAAGTGCCTTACGGAATGAGCAAGACAATTTATACTGTCCTGTAAGTAGTTATATGTCTTATGAATTTTGTCACAAAAATCGAAATTATCGCATCCATAATGCGCGTTTATGCCTTTTTTGATGTCATGCTCCAATTCTTCAAAATACGCATCATCAGATGCCATAAAAGTATCGTTATAAGAGCGCATACCGGAAAAAGATGTTTTATCCAACATCTGCCAGAATGACGGTTGATTATCTGTTTTTGAATAAATGCGCTTTACGATATATTTTTTTAATTTTAACATATCATACTTCCACATGGGGTCTTTATCTTGCATTTTTAATCTGCTGTCCAATTTGGTTAAATGGTGGTCTATGCCCGATTTGCTATCATTAATTATCGACATTAGTTGTTCTTCATCATAATATTTCGCACCGCGTTGGTCCGAAGACGCATTTTCAACCTTTTCTGACAGCATTTTCTTTATAAGCGTAGAGTCGTTTAATACTTTACCATGTAAATCATCTGCATTTACAATTTCTTCCAAGTCAAATGTAAGCATATCTAACCTCCTGTAAATTTAATACACAAATTATACCATAAAATACCCATGATGTGAAGCCGCAAAAAAAATTTATCAAAAAAACCCGCTGAATTTTTTTCGCGAACATGGTATTCTTAGCTACAGAGAGGAGGTCTAATATGAACACCACGTACAGCTTCAAAGGAGAAAAAATATCGGTTTTTTGGGAAGGCGAGCAAATAAGGATCAGTTCCGAGCAATATCCTCGGCTCAGTCTGCTGGTGTTGGTCACCGAACAAATTCTGCATCAGTCCAGCCATCCCTATCATACCTATAAGTGCAAGGTTCTGCGCGACGGTGCAGCGGATGTCGAATTCATCGAAGTTCACGAGGATGATTTTTTGAGCAGCAACGACGACTGGTTGTGGAAAGAGCTTGGGCTTGTGAGCGCAGCGTCCGAGGAAAACAGGGAGGTGATATATCAGCTGCTGAAAAATTCGGTATTTGGCGCAAGCGAAAAGGTGGTCTATGAGGGCACCGGATGGATTAATGCAGACGTGCCGGAGTTTGTTTACGGCCCGATCAAATTGACGCCGCGCGGAAGGGAAACGGTGGAGAATATACGTCCGGGACTGGATGTCGGTACCATAACAGATGCCGAGGCGTGCAATTTCATAACGGAATCGTTTATGCCGACGTTCAACAACGCGTTTTATGCGGGCGCAATGCTATGTTTTTCGGCTCTGTCAATGCTCAAACCGCTACTGGCAAAGCACGGATTGTTCCCCCGCTTTACATTATATATATGCGGGCAAACCGGAACCGGAAAAAGCTCGACCGGGTTTCCGATGCTGAATCCGTTCGGATTACCCAGTGTTTCGGTAAATGACAGCCTGGCAGCTGCTATGGAGATTGTAAATGGCAATCGCGCTTCGGTCACGGTTTTTGACGATTTAAAGTCGGCTCGCAATCTTAAGGCGCTGCAGATTGTGGAGACGATTACAAGAATCGCCAGTGACGAAAACACCTCATACCGCAGATACCGGGGTCGAAAGGTCGAGAGCGTATCCATGTACAACTTGGCGGCGTTTACCGCTGAGATTGAGCCACCGTTGCAAACATCGTCATTCCCGCGACTGCTCATTTTGCCGTTCGATAAAGCGACTGTGCATGTGGAGAAGCTGAAAATTATGGAGCAGAATTCCAAGGATTTCCAACGCAAAAGTATTGCCTTTTTGCTGCGATTTCTTGAATACTTCCTTACGACGCCATATGCTATTGAGCGATTTGTCGGCGATTTTGAAGCAGAGCAAGAGCATCAGCGGAAACAAGTCGACGGTCTCCACGGCCGCTACTATGAAACTCTGGCGTGGATGATTGTAGTTTGGCATAAAATATGTGAATTTTGTATGCAACGTGGCGGAATATCCCTGGATTCTCAGGAGTTTCCGAACTGTATGCAGAAGTTGATTGTAAATCAGCACAAGCGATATTCCCCGAAGTCGCCGGTGCTGATGTACTGTACTGCATTATTTGCCTTGGTCGACTGTGGCAAGATAAAAATTGTTGACGAGGCCGACCGTAATAAGGCGGACTTCGTCGAAATAATCGACTGCGACGGAGTCTGGCAAATACGGAGCGTGGTGGTGTTTGGAAAAATCAAACAGTTTTACGACGATCAGGAAATTGATTTCAATTATACGGAGGCAACGATCCGTAAGGATTTGCTCGCGGCAGGACTGATCGAAAGGTCCAAAGCATTGCAGACAAACACGACTGATAACAGACGCATTCGTGGACGCAATTTTTCATATATTTCGTTTTTCCCAGGCCGGGCAGGAAAGTGGGTAAACAATAAGGAGGAATAAAATGGAAAAAAATATTCAAATGCAAAATGATATGAGCGATTCCGCAAAAAAAATAGAGGCGCTTATTGAGAAAGCAGAAGAAGGTTTATCTGAGCATGCCAGTAGTTATTTTTACGAGTTATGCGATCGTGCGGAATTTAGGAAAGCCGGGAAGCTTTTAGCAGCGGAGTTAGGCGGTAAGCATGATGCGCAATATCTTATTTTGTATAAAATTGTTACCGTGTACAATTGCAACGGGGCTTTGTGCGAGTTTTGTGATATGTTGCTACGAATTGCGAAGGATATGATTTCCTTTAAGAGATTTGAGACTTCGAAGCAGCTGAGTGATGGTATAGAGGGCATACGGAAAAACCTTAATTATTATACCGACGATGTTTTATATTATTTTTCTCAAACACTTGAAGTGTTATACGCTATGGGGTATACAAGTTTGGGAATGGATATCTACTGCATTTATCAACATATTCGCAGCGATGATTTGTACGGTATAACGGGATTAAACATTTCGAAAGAGTTGTCGTGCGTTTATGTGATTGATAATGACAACAAATACGAAATTGCCAAAAAGTGCCAAAAAGTTAATAAAAAAATTAATAAGTCAGGCAACCGCCATTTTGAAGGCCTATGTTTCTATTATATCGGGCTTGTAGACGAATTTGACCACCGCCTTTTTCGGAATAAGGATCTGTGTGACGACTGCTGGATATACGGTTATAGCGGGTACATGAACAAAAGCGCGAATCAGGGATTTAAGCTTGCGAAGCTGTACCTCAAGCATCATTCCGGGAACTTAGCTTCGTAACTTCGCAGCACGCGTTTTTATGCGGTTTTTGCAGGGTCTTACTTTTATGCAAACTTCGTTTGCGGCTGGCGAAACTTAGTAAAAACCGGAATTTCGGTTATATATTATCTTAAAGATGTCAGAATTTGGCAATTATATAATGATAGAGAAAGGAGGAGGAATATTGCCATGCCGACAGAAAAAATCAAAGTTACTATATCCGATAAAACGGTGACTATAGCAGATGCGGTGACTCTTTTATGTGAGGCAATTTACTGCCTGCTGACGCAATCGGAAAGAGAATAAACACTAAAATTGTCCGGTAGGGGGAGGTGAACGGGATATGCCGTTAAACGCAGTGGCATATACGCGATACAGCAGTCACATGCAGCGCGAGGAATCTATCAAGGCACAGCTGAGGGCGATACAAGCTTACGCAAAAGATAACGGCTATGTCCTGCTCGATTCCTACATTGATGAGGCTCAGAGCGGTACGACCGATAATCGTACCGCTTTCCAGCAGCTCATCAGAGATGTTAAGCTCGGAAACATCAGGATTGATGCGGTAATTGTCCACAAGTCGGACAGGTTCGCGCGCAACCGGTACGACGCGGCTATATACCGGAATTTCTTTGAAAAGCGCGGAATAAAGCTTTTGTCCGTTACGGAAAATTTTCAGGATACGCCCGAGAGCGTAATACTACAAAGCGTTATCGAGGGTATGAACGAGTATTATTCCCTCAATCTGCAGCGCGAGGTTCGTAAGGGACTTAAGGAGAACGCCCTCAGCGCCAAGACCACAGGAGGCAGACCGCCCCTCGGCTATGATGTTGACAAAGAGACGAAGCAGCTTATTATCAACGAAACTGAAGCGGAGGCGGTACGTATGATTTTCCGAATGTATCTGGAAGGACGTGGGTATACCGAGATTATACAAGCCTTAAATGCTAACGGCTATAAAACAAAACGCGGGCAGGGCTTCGGTAAAAACAGTATTAATTCTATACTCCACAACGAGAAATATACCGGAGTATATACATATAATATAGTCGCCCCGAAATACGAGAAAAGCGGAAAGCCGATACGCTACGCTAAAGCCGAAAATGATAATGTTATCAGGATTGACGACGCTGTGCCGCAGATTATCAGCAAAAAGGATTTTGAAGCTGTGCAGATAAAAATGCGTGAACGGCAGCATAAGGCGGGACAATTTAATTCAAGGGCGAGTTATCTGCTGTCTGGCAAGATTTTCTGCGGAGAATGCGGTAGTCCGTACAGCGGGAACAGACGTAGGGCTGACACAGAACATCCTGAATATATAAGCTATCGATGTTCCCGTCAGAATGGTAAGAAAAGATGCTCTAACAAGGAAATCAGAAAGGAGAGTGTTGAGGCGGCGGTTCTGCGTGAGTTATCGGGAATAATATTTAACGAAAGTATTATTCCCGAACTCCTTGACAAAATCAATGGATTTATTCTTGAACGCGAGAGTACAGCAATGCTTGCCAAAACAAATGCCGAGAAGCGATTGAAGGAGGTTTCACGCCGGATCGATAATCTGGTGGACGTTATCGCCGATACCGGTTCCAAGACGGTTATAGAGCGTCTTGACAGCCTTGAAAATGAGAAATTGTTGATTGAAGACCAAATCTTTAAATTGGAAAAGGAATTATCCAAGAAAGTGATTTCCAGGACAAAGCTGCGGCAGCTGTTCAATAAGGCAAAAAATCTATTTGAGCAGGGAACACTCGACGCAAGCAAACGGCTTATAGATTTATTTGTGGAGAGGGTTGATATTTATAAAGACCATATTGAAATTAAGCTGAATATTTTGCCGACGGAGCAGCCGCCGAAAGCCAGGAAGGATAGCAATAGCCCCGACGGAATTTTTGATTTTGCTAAACTGAATATAGTTTCCGAACGTGAATAGAGGATGATTCATAAAAAGAACCGTCCTCTATTTTTTTATTCATTATCCGCCTCGATTAGCGCATTTTGAGTAAGCCGCCCTGCGTGATATGCCTCCAATGATGTCGTTATTCACATTACCGGACAATAAACATCCCCCGGCAAAGCCGGGGGTTTTTCAATAATCGCCCCATAGGGGCTCAGAATACAAGCCACGCCTTG